>NZ_JBICVG010000035.1:0-1719 GCF_043198875.1 Streptomyces sp. NPDC048718 | reverse complement strand
CCTAGAAGTCTGATGAAGATCTTGCTGAGGGGTTGTCCGGCTGTGGGCCGGACGGCCCCTTGGTTTATGCGGTGG
The DNA here is from genome assembly GCF_043198875.1 of Streptomyces sp. NPDC048718. Lineage (NCBI taxonomy): Bacteria > Bacillati > Actinomycetota > Actinomycetes > Kitasatosporales > Streptomycetaceae > Streptomyces > Streptomyces sp. NPDC048718. Next base: position 1,644 of record NZ_JBICVG010000035.1, on the reverse strand, counting down.
TCGGGGCGAGCGTCCAGGTGTCGCCTGTGCGGGTGAGTCCGAGGTTGATCAGTCGGCGGAGGTTGAGGGCGGCTGCTCGGGTGTGGAGCCAGGTGTCGTTGGCGATGGTGCCGCGGTAGCGGAGTTTGCGGTTGCCGTGGTGGACGAGCCAGGCGACGGCGCGTTCGACCGGTGGTCTCCAGCGGCGGTATTCCGCTTGCCAGTCGGGGTCGGTGGCGGCCTGGTGCCGGGCGGCTGTGAGCAGGTCGTGGTGTGGGCGGATGGTCAGGACGCGGCCGGCTTTGGCCTTGGTGCACCGCTCGCGCAGGGGACATCCGGTGCACAGGCTCTTGAAGGAGGCGGTGCGCTGCTGGTGGTGTCCGCCGGGGTCGGAAAGAGGGACGGTGTGTCCGGCGGGGCAGGTCACGGTGGCGGTGGTGGTGTCGATGGCGAAGTCGTCCAGGGTGAAGCCTTCAGGGACGGCGGCTCTGAGCGGGGCGGGCTTGAAGAACAGTCGGTGACCTGCGTTTTTGAGGGCTTGACGGGCGTCGCCGGTGGAGTAGGCGGTGTCGCCGAAGGCGTCCACGGGTCCGTCTTCCCCGGCGAGCAGGTCCACACCGACGGTGGCCTCGTGATGTTCGGGCCCGGCGCCAGGGGTGAGGGCCACAGCGGTGTATAACGCGGTCTCCGGCTCGATGGCGAGGTGGGCTTTGTATCCGTCCTGCCGCCGGGTGCGGGTCTTGTGGACATGGCGGGATTCGGGATCGGTGGTGGAGACCATCCGGTCTGGCGCGGTGCCCTGGGTGATGCGCCAGCGGCCGTCACGGCCGTCGGAGTCCTCGGCCGGCTCGACGTCCTGTCCGGCGACCAGGGCCAGCAGGCCGACCGCGTTCGCGGCCTTCTCGCCGAGTTGCTGTTCCGTCAGGTGTCCCAGCAGCCGGAGCGCGTCACCGACCAGGGCGTCAACGAGATCGGCGCGGGCCTGTTGGTCGTTCCAGGCGATCCTTGGTTTGCCGGGGTCGGTGTAGTCGTGGGCGGTGCACTGCTCGGACGCGACCTGGCCGGCGTCGGGGACCTCGCGGATCACGGCACGGATGGCGGCGATGAGCTGGGTGACGGTGTCCTGGGTGGCGACCGCGTCGTCCAGAACGGTGGAATCCAGCGCCCGCCGGTTCTTGCCCTTGAGGACGCCAGTGGCCTTCACGACCTCCCGCACCGCGTCGAAGACCCGATTCGGCCGGGCAGAACGGGAAAGGCGGCGGCGGAAGTAGGCCAGCAGCGACGGATCGAACGCCATATCGTTGAGACCGAGCCCGCAAGCGGCCTTCCACCGCAGGTCACACCGTAGTTCCTGGACCGTCTCGAAGTCCGACAGCCCGTACAGGGCCTGAAGCGTGATCGCCGAGGCCAGGATCTGCGGCGGCATGCTCGGCCGCCCGTTCGCCGACGGATACATGTCCACGAACATCTCCGCTGGAAACAGCGCACCGCGGTGCTCGGCCAGGAACGCGAACACACTCCCCGCCGGGATCAACTCCCGGCAGGTCTCCCACACATCCGGCCCGACCGTTTCCCCGGCCCATTCCCCCATCGCCACACCAAAAGTCTGGCCCCACCGCTCACGCGGCGGGGCCAGAACCCCAAGATCTTCATGAACCTTCTAGG
>NZ_JBICVG010000034.1:1704-4225 GCF_043198875.1 Streptomyces sp. NPDC048718 | reverse complement strand
CTTCAGAACTAACACAGTGGACGCGAGCAACTGAGGACAAGCCCTCGGCCTATTAGTACCGGTCAGCTCCACCCATTACTGGGCTTCCACATCCGGCCTATCAACCCAGTCGTCTACTGGGAGCCTTACCCTCTCAAGGAGGTGGGAATACTCATCTCGAAGCAGGCTTCCCGCTTAGATGCTTTCAGCGGTTATCCCTCCCGAACGTAGCCAACCAGCCATGCCCTTGGCAGGACAACTGGCACACCAGAGGTTCGTCCGTCCCGGTCCTCTCGTACTAGGGACAGCCCTTCTCAATATTCCTACGCGCACAGCGGATAGGGACCGAACTGTCTCACGACGTTCTAAACCCAGCTCGCGTACCGCTTTAATGGGCGAACAGCCCAACCCTTGGGACCGACTCCAGCCCCAGGATGCGACGAGCCGACATCGAGGTGCCAAACCATCCCGTCGATATGGACTCTTGGGGAAGATCAGCCTGTTATCCCCGGGGTACCTTTTATCCGTTGAGCGACGGCGCTTCCACAAGCCACCGCCGGATCACTAGTCCCGACTTTCGTCCCTGCTCGACCCGTCGGTCTCACAGTCAAGCTCCCTTGTGCACTTACACTCAACACCTGATTGCCAACCAGGCTGAGGGAACCTTTGGGCGCCTCCGTTACCCTTTGGGAGGCAACCGCCCCAGTTAAACTACCCATCAGACACTGTCCCTGATCCGGATCACGGACCGAGGTTAGACATCCAGCACGACCAGAGTGGTATTTCAACGGCGACTCCACAACCACTGGCGTGGCTGCTTCAAAGTCTCCCACCTATCCTACACAAGCCGAACCGAACACCAATATCAAACTGTAGTAAAGGTCCCGGGGTCTTTCCGTCCTGCTGCGCGAAACGAGCATCTTTACTCGTAGTGCAATTTCACCGGGCCTATGGTTGAGACAGTCGAGAAGTCGTTACGCCATTCGTGCAGGTCGGAACTTACCCGACAAGGAATTTCGCTACCTTAGGATGGTTATAGTTACCACCGCCGTTTACTGGCGCTTAAGTTCTCAGCTTCGCCCTGTCGAAACAGAGCTAACCGGTCCCCTTAACGTTCCAGCACCGGGCAGGCGTCAGTCCGTATACATCGCCTTACGGCTTCGCACGGACCTGTGTTTTTAGTAAACAGTCGCTTCTCGCTGGTCTCTGCGGCCACCCCCAGCTCAGAGTGCAAGACTCATCACCAGACGTGGCCCCCCTTCTCCCGAAGTTACGGGGGCATTTTGCCGAGTTCCTTAACCATAGTTCACCCGAACGCCTCGGTATTCTCTACCTGACCACCTGAGTCGGTTTAGGGTACGGGCCGCCATGAAACTCGCTAGAGGCTTTTCTCGACAGCATAGGATCATCCACTTCACCACAATCGGCTCGGCATCAGGTCTCAGCCTTAACGTGTGACGGATTTGCCTACCACACGGCCTACACCCTTACCCCGGGACAACCACCGCCCGGGCTGGACTACCTTCCTGCGTCACCCCATCGCTTACCTACTACCACCTTGGGCCGGCGGCTCCACCACTTTCCATTCCCCGAAGGGTCCGGAACGGCTTCACGGCCTTAGCATTAATGGGCTCGATATTGGGCGTTTCAAAGCGGGTACCGGAATATCAACCGGTTGTCCATCGACTACGCCTGTCGGCCTCGCCTTAGGTCCCGACTTACCCTGGGCAGATCAGCTTGACCCAGGAACCCTTAGTCAATCGGCGCACACGTTTCTCACGTGTGTATCGCTACTCATGCCTGCATTCTCACTCGTGAACCGTCCACAACTCGCTTCCGCGGCTGCTTCACCCGGCACACGACGCTCCCCTACCCATCACAACACCCGTTGGGGCTATACGCTGCAATGACACGACTTCGGCGGTACGCTTGAGCCCCGCTACATTGTCGGCGCGGAATCACTTGACCAGTGAGCTATTACGCACTCTTTCAAGGGTGGCTGCTTCTAAGCCAACCTCCTGGTTGTCTCTGCGACTCCACATCCTTTCCCACTTAGCGTACGCTTAGGGGCCTTAGTCGATGCTCTGGGCTGTTTCCCTCTCGACCATGGAGCTTATCCCCCACAGTCTCACTGCCGTGCTCTCACTTACCGGCATTCGGAGTTTGGCTAAGGTCAGTAACCCGGTAGGGCCCATCGCCTATCCAGTGCTCTACCTCCGGCAAGAAACACACGACGCTGCACCTAAATGCATTTCGGGGAGAACCAGCTATCACGGAGTTTGATTGGCCTTTCACCCCTAACCACAGGTCATCCCCCAGGTTTTCAACCCTGGTGGGTTCGGTCCTCCACGAAGTCTTACCTCCGCTTCAACCTGCCCATGGCTAGATCACTCCGCTTCGGGTCTTGAGCGTGCTACTGAAACGCCCTATTCGGACTCGCTTTCGCTACGGCTTCCCCACACGGGTTAACCTCGCAACACACCGCAAACTCGCAGGCTCATTCTTCAAAAGGCACGCAGTCACGAGATACAGCAAGCTGCAT
>NZ_JBICVG010000033.1:0-4736 GCF_043198875.1 Streptomyces sp. NPDC048718 | reverse complement strand
GAATCACTCGTCGCCAAGGGCCGCATCCAACGCCACAAGCACGACCGCTCGGTGATGTACACCCTCACCTGACACCACCCACACACCCGGCACACCACCGCGCACGTCCCGGACCGACCGGGGAGCCCCGCCGCCGACCGGGGAGCCCCGCTGCCGGGCGGGCCTCCCCTCCGGACAGCCAACGGCCGGGGGCGGAAGGCCGTACCCTGGGAATCCGGGACACGTATGGGTTCGCTCCAAGTCCGGCCAGGCAGGCACAGGAGGAGGTGAGGCCCCTCATGAGCACCGCACGCACCCTTCTCGTGGCCGCCCTCGACGAGGCACGCGGCCAGGCCGTGCATTCCGGCGATCTGTCGCTCGCGCTGGCCGGGGCGGAACTCGTCGATCTGCTCGACTCCGGCGCCGTCACCCTGCGCGAGGACCGCATCGTCCCCGGCACCGGGGCCGGCCCGGCCGACATCCTCCTGGCGCGGGCGTTCGCCACGCTGCGCGGGGCCGAGCCGTACGAGCCGGTCGGCGACTGGCTGTGGCGCAGGGGCGAGGGGCTGACGGAGGCGTATGTCGCGGCGCTGGTGACGGAGGGTTCGCTCACCCGCAGGCGGCGGCGCGGACGCCCCTTCGCCGGCGGTGTCCCGGTGGTCGCGGAGGGCTCGCCGGACGCCCGCCGGGCCGCCGAGCGGCTCGCCTCCGGCGACCCGGTCCTCACGACCCTGGTACGGGAGCTGGGGCCGCGCAACGAGCCGGTGCCGGACCCCGCCGAGGCACTCGGCGATCCGGAGAGCCTGGTCCTGGCCGCCGTCGGCGACGCGCTGCTGGAACTGGAGGGCGAACGGCAACGGCGTGCCGTCGAGCGCGCCGCCTTCGACAATGTGTGGCGCGGCTCCGACTGACCCCACCACCTCCTCGGCCGCCGCGAAGGGCCCGGGCGCCCCGGCGACCGGGCTGAGCGCGCGCTCCTCGCTCCGGCACCGGGCCACTCCCTCTCACCCGATCCCACTCCCCCGCTAGCCCACCTGGCCGCAGCCTGGGGCGGCGTCGTCGGGCGACGTGCTTACATGTCTCGCCGGGGGGCTGGGCATGGTGCCGTGACGACGGATGGAAGAGGAGACCCACCCGATGACCTCTGGCAACGAAGCGATCCGGTGCCCGTTCGACTACAGCGAGGCGCTGGACTTCGATCCGTCGCTCGCGGAACTCATGGCCCGCGACTCCCCCACCCGGATCCGTCTGCCGTACGGCGACGCGGACGCCTGGCTGGTCACCGACTTCGACGGGGTGCGGCAGGTGACCACCGACCAGCGGTTCAGCCGGGCGGGGATCATCGGCTCCGACTATCCGCGGCTGACGCCGGAGCCCATCGTCTCCCCGGAGTCGATCAATGTGATGGACCCTCCGCACAGCAGCCGGCTGAGGCATCTGGCGTCGCAGGCCTTCACCCCCAAGACCGTGGAACGGGTGCGGCCGACCATCGCCCGGCTCGCGGACACCCTGCTCGACGAGATGGCCGAGGGAGGGCAGCCGGCGGATCTGGTACGGCACTTGTCCGACCCGTTCCCCCGGCAGACCATCTTCCGTCTGCTCAGCATCCCCGAGGACGACTGGCCCCGGATGCAGGAGTACGTGCACCAGCTGCTCGCCACGGGCCCGGACACCCGCCGCGCCGCCGAGAACGCCAAGGCGAAGCTGCGGGAGTACTTCGGCGGCCTGGTCGAGCAGCGGCGGCGCTCTCCCGGGCAGGACCTGATCAGCGCGCTGGCCGCCGCCAAGGTGGGCGACGACGCGTTCGACGACCAGGAGTTGGCGGTCATGGCACTGACGCTGACGCTCAGCGGTCAGGACACGGCCACCTGCCAGATCAGCAACATCGCCTATCTCCTCCTGACCCGGCCCGAGTTGATGGCCCACACCAGGAGCCGGCCCGAGAGCCTTCCGCAGATCCTGAACGAGCTGCTCCGCTACATCCCCTTCCGTAAGGGCGTCGGGATCCCCCGGGTCGCGAAGGAGGACGTGGAGATGGACGGGGCGCGGATCCGGGCGGGCGACTTCGTCCATGTCTCCTACCTCACGGCGAACCGTGATCCGGAGCGCTACCCGGACCCGGACGCCATCGATCCGGACCGGCCCTCCGAGCCGCACATGACCTTCGGCTGGGGCGGACACCGCTGCATCGCCGTTCCGCTGGCCATGGCGGAACTCGAAGTGGCCATCGGCCGGTTGCTCGAACGCTTCCCCGGGCTTCGGCTGGCCGTGCCGCCGGAGGAAGTGCGCTGGGACACGGAGACGATCCGTCGCTTCCCGATCGAGCTGCCCGTGGCCTGGGAGGCGTGACGGAACCGTCGAGGCCGGCCGGCGGACCCGGAACCGAGTGAGGACCGCCCGCCATGCGAGGGCGGCCCTCCGGGTGTGTCCGGCCGGTCATTCCTTCAACGAGAAGAAGTGGATCGGCGAGTTCGGCTGGAATCCGATACGCGGGTAGACGGGCGCGCCGGCTTCGGTCGCGTGCAGGGTCGCACGGGTCAGCCCGGTCGCCCGGCCTCCCTCGTACAGTGCCTTACGGGTCACCGCCTCGCCGTAGCCGTGGCGCTCCCATGCCGGGTCCGTGGCGACGAGCACCACGAAGAGCCGGCCCTGTGCCTCCACCGTCGCGGCGCAGGTCACCGGGACGCCGTCGCGCAGGCCCAGATAGGCGTACACCCCGTTCTTCCACAGCGCGGAGCCGACCAGGCCGTCCCGGCCGTCCTCCAGCGGGAAGCCGTACGCGCGGGAGTTGATGTCCGCGTACGCCTGGAGCTGTTCGTCGGTCGAGACCCGGACGAACGTCAGGTCCGGGTGGCCGGGTTCCGGCAGGGGCAGCAGGTCGCCGGCCATGCCGGTGCCGGGGAAGGCGTGTGCGAGGCCCGCCTGTTCGGCCGCGGCGCTCAGGCTTCCGCGCGCCCCGTCGGCGATCAGGTCCTCGAAGACCCAGAGGAATCCGGGGTGTTTCTTCGTGCGCATGATCTCCGCCGCCTGGCTCAGGCGCTGTTCCAGCTGTGCGGCGCCGGTGTCCGGGTCGGTCAGGGTCACGCAGTTCCAGAAGGCGAACCGGGAGTCGGCCCAGCGGACGGCGACCCCGGGAAGGTCACGGACGTCCGCGTCGGCGTCGCGGTCGAGCACCAAGGTCCGCCATCCCACGGACAGTTGTTCCATCGATTCGACCGCGTCCGCGAGAACCGCCACGGGAATTCCTCACTTCGTCGAGGGGAGCGCGTCGGGAAGCGCGCGAGGCCCTGCGATGAGCCACGTTGTCCACCGGTACCCGGCACCACACGGTTCACACCGTCCTCGCGGTGGGCTCCCTTCGCCTCGGCGAGTCGTGCGACTCCGCCGGCCGCGCGCCGCGACCGATCCGCACGGGAGGACGCCCCCTTCCCGGGCCAGAGGCCGAGCAGGGGCGAGCAGGGGGCGACGAGACTGCGGGCTGCCGGGCGGTGGGCCGCTGGACCTCCGGGGCGGTGCGGTCAGTCGCCCGGCCGTTCGGGGGCGTCGAGCAGACCGCCGAGAAAGGTGTCCCAGTCCAAGGTGTCCGGCTCCGCCCCCTCCGGTACGAGCCGATACGTGGCGTCCAGCCACGCCTCGATCTCCGGGGCGGACATCTCGAACACCGCGCTGCTCCGCGGTGAGGTCAGCAGCAGCCACACCGCCTGGATCGCCCCGCCCCGCACGGGCCACACCCGTACGGCGCCCTCGCCGCTCTCCCCGTACAGCCCCCGGTACAGCAGTCCGCGGCCGATCCGCCAGGTCACGGCCTGCCCGTGGTCCGGGGTGAACGTCACCGACACCACCATCGGCGACGCCGGATCGAACCGGAACTCCGCCCGGACGGGCTGGGCGGGTACGCCGCCGAGGACCCGGCGGACGCCGAGCCGAAGAGTCGGCGGCTTCCCTTCCTCCGCCCTGCCCGTCCGGCCCGCCCGGTACACCCTGTCCGCCCGGCCCGCCCGCGCTCCGGGTTGTTCACGTTCGCGTGGCGCGGGCTCGTCGCCCCGGCGCTTCGGCATCGACTCCTCCCCCGGTGTCCGTCACCCGACCCGGTTCAGGACTCGCCCCGCCGGGGCAGTCGCCAGCCCGGGCGCGGGAAGTGGCAGGTGTAGCCGTCCGGGTAGCGCCGCAGGTAGTCCTGGTGCTCGGGCTCCGCCTCCCAGAACGGGCCGGCCGGGGCGACCTCGGTGACCACGGGGCCGGGCCACAGACCCGACGCGTCCACGTCGGCGATGGTGTCCTCGGCGACGCGTCGCTGTTCGTCGTCCAGGTAGAACACGGCCGAGCGATAGCTGTCCCCGATGTCGTTGCCCTGGCGGTCGCGCGTGCTCGGGTCGTGGATCTGGAAGAAGAACTCCAGAAGCGTCCGGTAGTCGGTAACCGTCCCGTCGAAGACGATCTCGACGGCCTCGGCGTGCCCCTGGTGATGGCGGTACGTCGGGTGGCTCGTCTCGCCGCCGCTGTATCCCACCCGCGTCGCCAGGACTCCCGGCTGTTCACGGATGAGTTCCTGCATGCCCCAGAAACAGCCGCCCGCCAGTACGGCCTTCTCCTCGCTGCCGGTCATCGTCCGTCACCCTCCTCATCCCCCTGCCGTTTCACCGCCGGGGGGGCGCGGGGGGGGGGGCGCCGCCCAGGTTTTTTGTACCACCGGGGGGGGCGGTGGCAAGCACTCAAAAATCCACGATAGGGCTCAGCCCAACAAACACTGACAAAAA
>NZ_JBICVG010000032.1:0-8731 GCF_043198875.1 Streptomyces sp. NPDC048718 | reverse complement strand
CGTAGCCGGGCGGTCAAGGGTGGCCGAAGGCCATCGCGCAAGCGACGCGACCGAAGGGAGCGCCCTTGAGGGCCCGGCGAAGGGGGCCACACTCGGAAAGAGGGCGGGCCACCACCCGAACCCACCGCAAACGCCCACCCCTAGGACCCGCCCTGACCCGCACCCTCAGAAGCCCCCACCCCCACCTCACCCCTCCCCCTCCCGCTCCGGCATCTCCTCGATCTCCCTCAGCTCCACCCCCACCGTCCAGTGCTTCGGGTGGACCTCCAGGAAGCGCCGGGACCACTCCAGCGCCTCGGCCTTGTCCTTGCACCGCATCAGCGCGTAGCCACCGACGACCTCCTTGGTCTCCGTGAAGGGGCCGTCCGTGGAGCCCACCTTCCCGTCCGACCAGGTCAGCCGGGTCGCCTCGGCGGTCGGCTTGAGCCCGGCGGTGTCCAGCATGACGCCGGCCTTGGTGATCTCCTCGAAGAGCGCGCCCATGCGCTCCTGGAAGCCGGCATCGGCGTCCTCGATGTCGATGGTGTTCTCCTGGATGCGGACCAGGGACAGATAGCGGGGCATGACGCCTCCTCGGCTGGCGGTGGCGGGGCCGTTCCCCGCCTTCCACTCATACGCCGGACGGGAACCGCCCGCATCGACAGCGCCGCCGGGCTGTTCCCCCCGCCGCCCCCGAACGGCTCAGAGATAGTCCTCCAGACGGGCCACCGTGAACCCCTGCTCCTCGATGTGACGCAGCAGGTTGGCGGTCATCTGGGTCATCGTGCGGCCCTTGAGTTCGGACGGGCCTCGGAAGTGGGCCAGGATGATGTCGCCGGGCCGCAGCTTCCGGTCCGGGCGCTGGTACTGCATGTCCTTGATCTGCATCGACTCGCGCCACAGCACGATCGCGTCCAGGCCGCACTCCGCCGCTGCGGCGCGGGTGCCCTCGTTCCAGTTGCCGTAGGGCGGACGGAACAGCCGGGGGCGCTTGCCGTACTCCGCCGCCAGTTTGTCCTGCTGCCCGCAGATCTCCCGGCGCTGGGCCTCCTGGCTGAGGGTGCGCAGGTTCGGGTGGGTGAGGGTGTGGTTGGCGAGACCGTGGCCCTGGGCGATGAGCGGGGCGAAGTAGCCCCGGTCGTTCCGTATCGCGCTGTCGGTGAGGAACATCGTCACCGGCACCTTGAGGTCGCGCATCATCGCGACGAACTCGGGATCCTTCTCCGCGCCGTCGTCGATCGTGATGAAGACGATCTTCTCGGTGGTGGGGATGTCGCTGACGACGGGGACGGGGCCGCCGGCCGGGCGCGTCACCGGCTTCGTCGCGGGCGGCGCGGGCGGGGCCGCGAGGGGCTTGAGCCCCCATTTCCGGTACGCGGCGGCGCGTGCGGCGGCCGGGTCCTCCGGGCTCTTGGCACCCGCCGACGGGGCCGCACCCGATGGGGTCGCGGCCGGGCTTCCCGGCGTCTCGGTGTCGGCGCTGGCGGCCGTACAGCCGGTCGCGAACAGAGCCACGGCGGTCAGCGCCGCCCACAGCGCGATCGTCTTCTTCACGCGCTGTGGGATGCCCGAAATTATCGAATGGTTGCTCTATCTACGAATATTCATTCGCACTACATCAGGGCGACGCCGCGTACTACGCCGTCTCCACCGGCCCCACCGACTCGAAGCGCCAGCGGTGCACCGGCCGGGTGACCAGACCCGCGTCCGGGTCCGGCAGCTCGGGCAGCTCCGCGCCCAGCCCGTCCGCCGTCTCCCACCAGGTCAGGACCAGCACCCGGTCCTGCGGCGCACGGAAGGTCTCCCGGCGCGCCGGCGTCCCCGGCAGGACCTGGGCGCGCGCCCACTCCAGGAGTTCGGCGCCGCGCCCCTCGGCCGCGCGCGCCTCCCACATCAGCGTGACGGTGACGGTGCTCACGAGTACAGGTTGTCCTTGCTGACCTCGTGCACGTGATCGTGGTCGTGCACATGGTCAGAGCCGTGGGCATGGGCGCCGGGCACGTGCGACTCGGTCACCGGCAGCGAGGAGTCCGCCGACAGCTCCCAGTCGGAGGCGGCCCGCCCTCGGGCGACCATCTCCGCGCCGAGCGCCGCGACCATCGCGCCGTTGTCGGTGCACAGCCCCGGCCGGGGCACCCGCAGCCGGATCCCGGCCCGTGAGCAGCGCTCCTCGGCGAGCGCCCGCAGCCGCGAGTTGGCGGCCACACCGCCGCCGATCATCAGATGGTCGACACCCTCGTCCTTGCAGGCCCGGACGGCCTTGCGGGTGAGCACGTCGACGACCGCCTCCTGGAAGGACGCGGCGACATCCCGTACGGGCACCTCCTCGCCCGCGTTCCGCTTGGCCTCGATCCAGCGGGCCACGGCGGTCTTCAGACCGGAGAAGGAGAAGTCGTACGCGGGGTCCTTGGAACCGGACAGACCACGCGGGAACGCGATCGCCTTCGGGTCGCCCTCCCGCGCGAGCCGGTCGATCACCGGGCCGCCGGGGAAGCCGAGGTCGAGCACCCGGGCGATCTTGTCGAACGCCTCGCCCGCCGCGTCGTCGATGGTGGCGCCCAGGGGCCGGACGTCGGAGGTGATGTCGCTGGACAGCAGCAGCGAGGAGTGTCCGCCGGAGACCAGCAGCGCCATGGTCGGCTCGGGCAGCCGGCCGTGCTCCAGCTGGTCGACGCAGATGTGCGAGGCGAGGTGGTTGACGCCGTAGAGCGGCTTGCCGAGGGCGTACGCGTACGCCTTGGCCGCCGACACACCGACGAGCAGCGCACCCGCGAGGCCCGGCCCGGCGGTGACGGAGATGCCGTCCAGGTCCCGCGCGGAGACACCGGCCTGCTTCAGGGCGCGCTCGATGGTCGGGACCATCGCCTCCAGGTGGGCGCGGGAAGCGATCTCGGGCACGACACCGCCGAAGCGGGCGTGCGTGTCGACGCTGGAGGCGACGGCGTCGGCGAGAAGGGTGGTGCCGTGCACGATGCCGACGCCGGTCTCGTCGCACGAGGTCTCGATGCCGAGTACCAGGGGTTCGTCAGCAGCCATCAGATATCGGTCCCAGTTCCTTGAACGATCAGTCGCATCACGAGCGCGTCGACGTTGCCCGGCTGGTAGTAGCCGCGCCGGAACCCGAGGGGCTCGAAGCCGAAGCGCTCGTAGAGCTTCTGAGCCCGGGTGTTGTCCACCCGCACTTCGAGCAGGACTTCGTCGCACTCGAAGGAGGTGGCGGCCTGGATGAGGTCGGTGAGCAGCCGGGCGCCGAGGCCGGTGCCCCACTGGTCGCGGGCGACGGCGATCGTCTGCACGTCGCCGAGTCCGCCGGCCGCGGCGAGACCCGCGTAGCCGACGAGCCGTCCGTCGGCCGGGTCCTCGGCGACGACGTAGTGGCGGGTCGCGCGCGGGCCGCGGGCGTGCGCCAGCTCCGACCAGAACATGCCCTCGGACCAGGCGTCCTCGGGGAACAGGTCGGCTTCGAGGGCGAGCACCGGGGCCAGGTCCCACCAGCGCATCTCGCGCAGGACCGCCGCCGAGCGACGCTCGGCCGCCCCCGTGCCCGCGCCCGCGCCGCCGTCGGCCGTTCCGGTCACACCGGCCCCGCCGACCGCACTCACCGCGTCCGCCCCACCGACCGCACCGGCCGTGTCCGTCCCGCGGAGCGCACCGGCCGTGTCCGTCCCGCCGGTCGCGTCCGCCCCACCGGTCACATCGGTCACTTGGGCGTGACCACCTTGTAGTTCTTGGGCACCTGCGCGTCGGGCCGGCGCAGATACATCGGCTGCGGGTCGAGGAAGCCCTCGCCCCCGGCCGCCAGCTTCTCGGCCGCGAGGGCGGCGAGCGCCGCGGCGGACTGGTGCTCGGGGTCGCGGGCGTCGGGGAAGGCCTCGGGGTAGATCCGGGCCCCGGCGCCGACCACGGGCAGGCCCGCGAGCTGCTCGGCGATGTCGGCGGGCCGGTCGACGGCGGCCTCCGTCACGCGCGTACGGGAGTCGTCGTACCGCGCCCAGTAGACCTCCTTGCGCCGCGCGTCGGTGGCGACGGCGAAGGGCTCGTCGAGCCCGGCGGCGTAGGCGAGGCCGTCGAGCGTGCACAGACCGTGCACGGGTACGCCGAGCGCGGAGGCGAAGGCGGCGGCCGTGACGAGGCCGACGCGCAGTCCGGTGTACGGGCCGGGGCCGACGCCGACCACCAGTCCGGTCACCGCGTCGAGCTTCAGCCCGGCCGTCTTGAGCACCCGGTCGACGGCGGGCAGCAGCAGCTCCCCGTGACGGCGGGCGTCGACCTGGGTGTCCTCGGCGACGACGGAGTCCCCGTCGTGCAGGGCGACGGTGACGGCGGGTGTGGCGGTATCCATGGCGAGCAAGAGCACGCGAACAGCCTACGGCGCCGGACGCGGAGGTGCGGCGCCCCGCCCCCGCGGTACGACGGCTGCTACGGTCAGGCGTCAGACACCGATACGTACGTACGAGAGAAGGTAGGCGCACGGTGGCACGGAGCAGCTCGGGATTCGTGGCCGGGCTCACCGCGGTGGCCGTCGCCGCGGTCGCATTCCTCGCGTATCAGGCATCGGCGTCCGCGCCGGCTCCCAGTGAACTCGCGGCGGACTCCCGCACCCCGAGCGTGGCGCCCACGGCCACGGCGACCGGGAAGCCGAAGCAGCCGCACAAGGATCCGATAGCGCTGCCGGAGGGCTCGGGCACGGGCGAGCGGGTCGTCTACGCGCTGGACGACCGCCGGGTGTGGCTGGTCGACGCCAAGAACAAGATCACGAAGACCTTCACGGTGACGCCGAGCACGGTCTCGCCGCTGCCCGGCAATTACGCGGTGACCTCGCGCGCCGCCACGGTGCGCGGCTCCGACGGCGTGCAGATCGAGCACGTCGTGCGGTTCGCGATCACGCAGGAAGCGGTGATCGGCTTCAGCGCGGCGGTGGACGGCTCGATGCCGAGCCCCGACCCGTCGAAGAAGACCGGCGGCGTACGGATGAAACGCGCGGACGCGGACGCGATGTGGGCGTTCGCGTCGATCGGCGTGAAGGTGGTCGTGGTCCCGTAGGGGCCGCGTACCCGTAAGAGAGCACAGAAACCCGCACCCTTAAGGGACAGCGGGACACCGTCTACTCGTACGGGAACCAGGGGCGGGCCGCTCAGGCGGCCTCGTCCCGCATCATCCCGTCCTCGGACCCGGTCCGGTCCTCCGGCTCGTCGCTCGTCGAGGCCGGGGGAATGCGCGGGATCTCACGCTCGCCGGGCGGCGTCGACACGGCCTCGGCCGCCGCGCAGGCGGCCAGCAGCTCTCGCATCGAGACCTTCTCCGTACCGCGCACGGTTCCGTCACGCTCGGGCGTCGCCATGCTGCCTCCCGTAGGTTAGGTACACCTAACTCGGCTCGTTCCTCCATGTCATCACGGCGGGGAGCACCCGCGCAACATTTTCCCGACATGTTGTCGGAACGAGTGGCCGCGACCCGCGGACCTCACCCTGAGGGTCCCCGGGATTTCTCCGGGAGACCCCCGTGAGACCCCCGGGAGTTCCCTGAACGAGTTCCCCGGACGAGTTCCCCGGCCGCGCTCCAGGAAGGCCCCTGAGCCCACCTCCGGTGAGGGGGATCACAACAGCTGGAGGTCCTCCTCGGCCCAGCGCGCGCCGATGCCGTGCAGCATGACCGTGCGCCGGTCGTCGTCGGTGTCGCCGACGACACGGTGGATCAGTACGTGCAGCCGGTCGTCGGTCAGCTCCTCGACCTTGCCGTCGCCCCACTCCACCACCACGACGGACTCGGGCAGCGAGACGTCGAGGTCCAGGTCCTCCATCTCGTCGAGACCGCCGCCGAGCCGGTACGCGTCGACGTGCACCAGGGCCGGGCCGCCGGTCAGCGAGGGGTGGACGCGCGCGATGACGAACGTCGGGGAGGTGACCGCGCCCCGCACCCCGAGGCCCTCGCCGAGCCCGCGGGTCATGGTGGTCTTGCCGGCGCCCAGCTCGCCGGTGAGCATGACGAGGTCGCCGGGGCGCAGCAGCTTGGCGAGCCGGCGGCCCAGTTCCCGCATGAGTTCGGGCGAGTCGACGGCGAGGGTGGCCTGGTTGAGCGGGCCTGCGGGTGCGGGGGCGTGCGGAGTCTCCATGCCCGCCAACTTAACCGCTGCCGCGTCCCGCGTTCGCCGCCCGGGCCCCGCCCCGTACCCGGGCAGGCTCCGGCGCCTAGACCTGGGGTGGCGCTACTTCCTTCCCCTGGCCCGGACCGTCTCCCCCGCCCGTACGAGCAGGTCGGCGAGCCGGCCGGTGACCTCCTCGGGCCGTTCCAGCATCACCAGATGCCCGGCGTCCGGCAGGACCACCAGCTCGGCGTCGGGCAGCGCGCGGGCGATGGCCTCGGTGTGGGAGGGCGGCGTGACGAGGTCCTGGTCCCCCGCTAGGGCGAGCACCGGCAGGCCCCGGAAAGCGGCCAGGGAGGCGGTCTTCTCGTGCTCGGCGAACGCCGGGTAGAACTCGGCGACGACATCGATCGGCGTCGATTCGATCATCCGCTCGGCGAAGCGGGCGACGGCCGGATCGATGTCCTTCGTCGCGAACGAGTACTTCTTGACCAGTCCGGCGAACAGATCGGTGGTGGCCCGCCGCCCGCGTTCCACCAGTTCCACGCGCGTACCGAGGGCCCGCAGCACCCCGGGCAGCACCCGGCGCACCGCCTTGACCCCGGCCGGCGGCAGGCCGTAGCTGACGTCGTCGAGCTGCCCCGCCGACGTCCCGACGAGGGCGACACCCACGACCCGCTCCCGCACCAGCTCCGGGAACCGGTCGGCCAGCGCCATGACCGTCATCCCGCCCATGGAGTGCCCGACCAGGACCAGCGGTCCCTCGGGCGCGGCGGCGTCGAGGACGGCCTTCAGATCGCGGCCCAGCTGGTCGATGGAGACCGGCACCCCGTCGGGCCCGGTCTGGGCCGCCCCGCGCCCCGAACGGCCGTGGCTGCGCTGGTCCCAGTACACGGCACGGACCGCGCCGCGCAGGGCGGCGCGCTGGAAGTGCCAGGAGTCGGCGGCGAGGCAGTAGCCGTGACAGAAGACGACGGTGAGGGCCGCCGGCGGCTCGCCGCCGAAGAGACGCCGCGCCCGCTCCCCCGCGCCAACCCCTGCGGCCCCTCCAACCCCTTCAGCCTCGTCAGCCTCATCGACCTCGTAGAAGAGTTCGGTGCCGTCGTCGGCGAACACCCGCCCCGGGGTGCCGCGCAGGGTGCCGTACGGGCCTTCGGAGTCGAGCGCGAGCCGTGCCTTCTCCCGTACGGAACGTCCCAGGGCGAGCCGCTCGATCGCGACCCCGGCCGCCGCACCGGCGGCGAGCACGCCTATCGCGGCTCCGGCCCAGCCGGCGCGCCGCCAGGTGTCGTCGCCCACGGCCGGCCCGTCACTCCCCCACGTAGACCCGCGGCACGCGCGTGCCGATCCGGGTGACGATCTCGTACGCGATGGTGCCGGCGGCGTCGGCCCAGTCCTGCGCGGTCGGCTCGCCCTGGTCGCCGGGGCCGAACAGCACCGCTTCCGCGCCCGGTTCGAGGGTGTCGCCGGTGAGATCCACGACGAACTGGTCCATGGCGACCCGCCCCGCGACCGTCCGTACCCGGTCGCCGACGAGCACGGGGCCGCGCTCGGAGGCGTGCCGGGGGATGCCGTCCGCGTAGCCGAGCGGGACGAGTCCGAGGGTGGTCGGGCCGGGGGTGACGTAGTGGTGCCCGTACGACACGCCGTGGCCGCCCGGTACCTGCTTCACCAGCGCGACGCTCGCCTTCAGCGACATCACCGGCCGCAGGCCGAAGCCGGCGGAGGTGCCGATCGCCGGGTCGGGCGAGACGCCGTACATCGCGATGCCGGTACGGACGAGGTCGAAGTGGGCCTCGGGCAGGGTGAGCGTGGCCGGGGAGTTGGCGATGTGCCGTACCTCGGGCCGGACACCGGCCTGTTCGGCGTGGGCGATCATCGAGCGGAACGCGTCCAGCTGCGCGACGATCGACGGGTGCCCGGGCTCGTCCGCGCACGCGAAGTGCGACCACAGCCCGGTGACCTTGACGAGGCCCTCGGCCTCGGCCTTGAGCGCCTCGGTGACGAGTTCGGGCCAGTCGGCGGGCTGGCAGCCGTTGCGGCCGAGCCCGGTGTCGGCCTTGAGCTGGATCCGCGCCCGCTGCCCGGTCTCCCGCGCGGCCGCGGTGACCTCGGCCAGCGCCCACAGCCCGCTCACCGACATGTCGAGCCCGGCCTCGATGCCCTCGGCCCACGGGTCGCCCGGCGTCCACAGCCAGCACATGATCCGCGGCCCGGTCAGCCCGGCCGCCCGCAGCGCCAGCGCCTCGTGCGGCGTGGCCGTCCCCAGCCAGGTCGCCCCCGCGTCGAGCGCCGCCTCGGCACAGCGCACGGCACCGTGGCCGTACGCGTCGGCCTTGACCACGGCCATCAGCTGGACGTGGGGCGCGACACGGGCACGAAGCGCACGTACGTTCGTGCGCAGCGCTCCCAGATCGATCTCGGCACGGGCGCGGCGGGTCAGCGGTGTCTGGTTCATCGCGCCCTAGTCTCTCAGGTACGGCCCCCGGGCCTGCCCCATCCCATTTTTCTCCCCTTCCGCCCCACCCTCATCTCCCACCGGCGGACGGCAAGGCCCCACGCTCCACCCCCACCTACCTCCCACCCCACCCAAGCGGGAGGGGTGCGGGGCGGTGCGCCACGACGCGGACGGGAGCGGGGGCCGGGGAGGGGGTCGTGTTCGGAACGTAA
>NZ_JBICVG010000031.1:0-14826 GCF_043198875.1 Streptomyces sp. NPDC048718 | reverse complement strand
GGGGGCTGGGGCACGCCGCGGGGGCCGGGCCCGTTTTTACGGCGCCCCGGCCCTTTTTTTTTAGGTCCCGGGTGCCCCGGGGCCGCCCCCCCCCCGCGGGGGCCCCCGGGGGCCCCCCCCGGCGGAAGGCCGGACCACCGATAACCGGCGGACCACCGACAACCGGCCGCCGAGGCGGCCGGCCACAGACGTCGGTCGCCGTAGCGGACGTCAGTTGTCGTACGCGTCCAGCGGCGGGCAGGAGCAGACCAGGTTGCGGTCGCCGAAGGCACCGTCGATCCGGCGCACCGGCGGCCAGTACTTGTCCGCCGTCGAGACGCCGGCCGGGAAGACCGCCTCCTCGCGCGTGTACGCGTGGTTCCACTCGCCGCCCAGCGCGGCCGCGGTGTGCGGGGCGTTGCGCAGCGGGTTGTCGTCGGCCGGCCAGACGCCCGAGCCGACCTTCTCGATCTCGGCACGGATCGCGATCATGGTGTCACAGAACCGGTCCAGCTCGGTCAGGTCCTCGGACTCGGTGGGCTCGATCATCAGCGTGCCGGCGACCGGGAACGACATGGTCGGCGCGTGGAAGCCGTAGTCGATCAGACGCTTGGCGATGTCGTCGACGCTGACCCCGGTCTCCTTCGACAGCGGGCGCAGGTCGACGATGCACTCGTGGGCGACCAGACCGGCCGGGCCGGTGTAGAGCACCGGGAAGTGCGGCTCCAGGCGCTTGGCGATGTAGTTCGCCGCGAGGACGGCGACCTGGGTGGCGCGCTTGAGGCCCTCGCCGCCCATCAGCCGGACGTACGACCACGAGATCGGCAGGATGCCGGCCGAGCCCCACGGAGCGGCCGAGATCGGGCCGACGCCGGTCTGAGGGCCCGCGGTGGCCTGGAGCGGGTGGTTGGGCAGGTACGGGGCGAGGTGCGCGCGCACTCCGACCGGGCCGACGCCCGGGCCGCCGCCGCCGTGCGGGATGCAGAAGGTCTTGTGCAGGTTGAGGTGCGAGACGTCGCCGCCGAAGTGGCCCGGCTTCGCGAGGCCGACCAGGGCGTTGAGGTTGGCGCCGTCGACGTACACCTGACCGCCGGCGTCGTGCACCATGCCGCAGATCTCGGAGACGTGCTCCTCGAACACACCGTGGGTGGACGGGTAGGTGATCATCAGCACGGCGAGCTCGTCGCGGTGCTTCTCGATCTTGGCGCGCAGGTCCTCGACGTCGACCTCGCCGTCGTCGGCGGTCTTGACGACGACGACCTTCATGCCGGCCATCGCGGCGGAGGCGGCGTTCGTGCCGTGCGCGGAGGACGGGATGAGGCAGACCGTGCGCTCGGTGTCGCCGTTGGCGCGGTGGTAGGCGCGGACGGCCAGCAGACCGGCCAGCTCGCCCTGGGAGCCGGCGTTCGGCTGGATCGACACCTTGTCGTAGCCGGTGACCTCGGCCAGGCGCTCCTCCAGCTCGGTGATGAGCGTGACGTAGCCCTGGGCCTGCTCGATCGGCACGAAGGGGTGGATCTGGCCGAACTCGGGCCAGGTCACCGGCTCCATCTCGGTGGTCGCGTTCAGCTTCATGGTGCAGGAACCGAGCGGGATCATGCCGCGGTCGAGCGCGTAGTCGCGGTCGGAGAGCTTACGCAGGTAGCGCAGCATCGCGGTCTCGGAGCGGTGCGCGTGGAAGACCGGGTGGGTCAGGTACGCGTCGGTGCGCAGCGCGTCGGCCGGGAGCGCGTCCTCGGTGACCGCGTCCAGGGCCTCGATGTCGCCCGTGACGCCGAAGGCGGCCCAGACGGCGGCGAGGTGCTCGCGCGTGGTCGTCTCGTCGCAGGAGACGGAGACGTGGTCGGCGTCGACGCGGTACAGGTTGACGCCGCCGGCGAGGGCGGCGGCGACGATCCGGTCGGCGCGGCCGGGCACCTTGGCGGTGAGGGTGTCGAAGAAGGCGCCCTGGGCCAGCTGGACGCCGCCGTCGCGCAGACCGGCGGCGAGGATCGCGGCGTAGCGGTGGGTCCGCTCGGCGATCTGCCGCAGGCCGTCGGGGCCGTGGTAGACGGCGTACATGCCGGCCATGACGGCGAGCAGCACCTGAGCGGTGCAGATGTTGCTGGTGGCCTTCTCGCGGCGGATGTGCTGCTCGCGGGTCTGCAGCGCCAGGCGGTACGCCTTGTTGCCGTCGGCGTCGACGGAGACACCGACGAGGCGGCCGGGCAGCGAGCGGGCGTGCTTCTCCTGGACGGCCATGTAACCGGCGTGCGGACCGCCGAAGCCCATCGGGACGCCGAAGCGCTGGGTGGTGCCGACGGCGATGTCGGCGCCGAGGGAGCCCGGCGAGGCCAGCAGGGTGAGCGCGAGCAGGTCGGCGGCGACGGTGACGATCGCGCCGAGCTCGTGGGCCTGGTCGACGACCGGCTTGATGTCCCGGATGGCACCGGAGGCGCCCGGGTACTGCAGGAGCACGCCGAAGACACCGCGCTCGGCGATCTCGGCCGGGATGCCGGCGGACAGGTCGGCGACGACGACCTCGACCCCGGTGGGCTCGGCGCGGGTCTCGATGACGGCGATGGTCTGCGGCAGGGCGTCGGCGTCGACCAGGAAGACGCCGTTCTTGACCTTGCCGACGCGGCGGGACAGCGCCATGGCCTCTGCGGCGGCGGTGCCCTCGTCGAGCAGCGAGGCGCCGGAGGTGGGCAGCCCGGTCAGGTCGGCGACCATCGTCTGGAAGTTGAGCAGCGCCTCCAGGCGGCCCTGCGAGATCTCCGGCTGGTACGGCGTGTAGGCGGTGTACCAGGCCGGGTTCTCCATCACGTTGCGGAGGATCACCGGCGGGGTGAAGGTGCCGTAGTAGCCGAGGCCGATCATCGGGGCGAGGACCTGGTTGCGGCCGGCGAGGACGCGCAGCTCGGCCAGCACCTCGGCCTCGGTTCGGGCGGCCGGGAGGGCCAGCGCCTCGGCGTTCTTGATCACGTCCGGCACGGCGGCGGCCGTGAGCTCGTCGAGCGATCCGTAACCGACCTGGGCGAGCATCTTGGCCCGCGCCTCGGTGTCGGGTCCGATGTGCCGCTGCTCGAACGGAATACCCTGCTCGAGCTCGGAGAGCGAAGTGCGGTTGGCGGTCATGTACGGGGGCCTCCTGGTCGTCACGACCTGCGAGGGGCACCGCGGCGCGGTTGCCCGGACGACCTCCCCCTCTGTCATCTCGACCTGAGAGCTTCACCGGCACGCCTCGCGGCAGGCCGGCTTTCACCGTCGGTGAGGACGGATGCCGTACGACGTCCGCCCTGCTTT
Organism: Streptomyces sp. NPDC048718; assembly: GCF_043198875.1. NCBI lineage: Bacteria > Bacillati > Actinomycetota > Actinomycetes > Kitasatosporales > Streptomycetaceae > Streptomyces > Streptomyces sp. NPDC048718. The sequence continues at coordinate 11,562 of NZ_JBICVG010000031.1, read as the reverse complement.
CCAGAGTGACCTCGTCCGCGCGGTACGGGGGCCTGAGAGATTCCGGGGAGGATTTGCTCCTTCGGCGCCTCCGAAAATGGTCTTCCGGAGGACTCTCCCGCGCGGGGTCGACAGCCATAACCAGCCTACCAGCGAGGATGCTTCTCCCATCGCTCAAGTGGCCGACATCGCGGATGTGCCTTTTCGTAGTGGTGCAGAGCAGTCGCGACCCGCTGGAGGGACCGTGCAGACCGACATCGATCCGCGCAGCCTGATCGGCCGCAAGGCGTTCGACCGGAACGGGCACAAGATCGGCACTGTGGACGAGGTGTACCTGGACGACGCGACGGGAGTCCCCGAATGGGCCGCCGTACGCACCGGACTGTTCAGCCGGGACGCCTTCGTCCCGCTGGAGCCCAGCGAGCTGGTGGCGGACGGCCTCCACATCCCCTACGAACGCACCCTGATCAAGGACGCCCCGGACTTCGGGGTCGGCCGGCATCTCTCCCCGGAACAGGAACTTCAGCTCTACCGCCACTACAACCTGACCCTGCCGCCCGCGCCCCCGGCCGTGGTGGAACACGACTTCGGCCGCCTGGCGGGCCAGGAGGAGGGGTGAGCGGGCCAGGAGGCGGCATGCGGACGCCGGACACCCGTTCGGTCCAGAGTCCGTCAGCTGGTGTACCAAGTCCGGAGACGTCCGTCAGGTAGGACGTTCAGAACGGGCGGACCCCGCATGCTTCCGGGAAGGTTCGAACGCCGTCCCTAAGGGGCCGGATACCGTCCCTGGGAGGCCGCGCCCGTCGCGCCGCCCGGGACCAGCGGCAGCGGATCCGCGGGTTCCAGTTCCGGGTCGTCGACGGCGAAGGTGCGCACCCGGCCCGGCGCGGAGCCCGGCTCCTCGAAACGGACGGTGACCCGCCCGACGCCGCTGCCCTGCACCCAGCCGGGCCCGTACACGGTGTGCCGGACGTCGTTGCCGGGCGCCCAGCGCCGCTCGGCGGGCCTGGAGGCGGCCTCGGGCAGCACGGCGGCCGGCTCCTCCGACGGCCGCGCGCCGGTGTCCGCCTCCGCCTCCGCCTGGGCCTCGGCCCGCGCTCCGGCCGGCACTCCCGTCAGGGTTCCGACCGCCCCTCCCGCCAAGGCTCCGGCCTGCGCCTCGGCCTGTGCGAACAGGTCCTCCTGTGTGTAGTCCGCGAGTCCGCTCACCCCGACTCCCAGCAGCCGTACGCCGCCGGTGGTGTCCACCAGGTCGAGCAGCCGCGCCGCCGCCTCCCGCACCACCACCGGGTCGTCCGTGGGCCCGCGCAGCGTCTCGGAGCGGGTCAGCGTCGAGAAGTCGTACCGCCGCACCTTCAGGACGATCGTCCGCCCGGAGTGCCCCGACCCCCGCAGCCGCCCCACGCACCGCTCGGCCAGCCGCTCCACCTCCAGCCGGATCCGCAGCCGGTCGTGCAGGTCCACGTCGAAGGTGTCCTCCACCGACACCGACTTGGCGTCCCGCTCGGCCACCACGGGCCGGTCGTCGCGACCGAGGGCCATCGCGTACAGCGAGGTCCCGTGCGCCCGTCCCAGGAGCCGTACCAGCTCGTCCTGCCCCGCCTCCACCACCTCGTCGACGGTGACGATCCCGGCCCGCCGCAGGTGCTCGCCGGTGGCCGGGCCGACCCCGGGGATGATCCGCACCGACCGCGGCCCGATCAGCTCGCGTTCCGTGCCCGGCTCGATCAGCAGCAGGCCGTCCGGCTTGGCCTCCTCGGAGGCGATCTTCGCGAGCATCTTGGACCCGGCCAGACCGACCGAGCCGCTGAGCCCGGTCGTCGCCAGGATGTCCCGCCGCAGCCGCTCCCCCGCCGCCCGCGCGCCCGCGCTGTCGTCGGCCACGCCCCCGGCCTCCAGGTCGACGAAGGCCTCGTCCAGGCTCAGCGGTTCCACGAGCGGGGAGAGCCGCCCGAGCAGTTCCATGACCTGCCCGCTGATCGCCCGGTAGAAGGTGAAGCGGGGCACCAGGTACGCGGCGTTCGGCGCGAGCCGCCGGGCCTGCCCCATGGGCATCGCCGAATGGATGCCGAAGCGCCGTGCCTCGTACGAGGCGGTGGCGACCACCCCGCGCGGTCCGAGCCCGCCCACGACCACGGGTTTCCCGCGCAGGCTCGGCTTCGACGCCTGCTCGGCGGCGGCGAAGAAGGCATCCATGTCGAGATGCAGGATCGTGGGCGCGGCTCTCACGGTTCCGATGCTGCCCTACGCCACTGACAATCGACTCGCACACCCGTTCACCCGCCCTGTGTGGGTCCCGCCGGATACGCGGTACGCCGGGTACGAGGCGCGGCACGCGACGGGCAGACGGGGCCGGACGGGTCAGACGGCCTTGTCGCGGCGCCGGCGCGCCAGCTCGTCGGCGGGGTTGTGCCCGACCAGCGTCTCGCCGGTGTCGACCCGCTCGCCGTGCAGCTGCGCGAGCGCCGCCTCGACGTCCCGCCACACCACGCCCACCGCGATACCGAAGACGCCCTGGCCACCCTGGAGCAGGTCGACGACCTCGTCCGGGGAGGAGCACTCGTAGACGGTCGCGCCGTCGCTCATCAGCGTCATCCGCTCCAGATCGCGAAAACCGCGGGCCCGCAGATGCTGCACCGCCGCCCGGATGTTCTGGAGCGCGACCCCGGTGTCCAGGAAACGCTTGACGATCTTGAGGACGACGACGTCCCGGAAGCTGTAGAGCCGCTGTGTGCCGGATCCGTACGCGGGCCGCACGCTCGGCTCGACGAGCCCGGTGCGCGCCCAGTAGTCCAGCTGCCGATAGGTGATCCCGGCCGCCGCGCAGGCCGTGGGGCCGCGATAGCCGACGGCCTCGGAGTCGACCGTCGTGCGCGTGCCCGGGTCGGTTCCGAGGCCGCCCACCCTGCTGTGAAGCGGATACGGCCCCGGCTCCCCGAGCACATGCCCCCGGAAGCCCTCTGCCGTACCGTCGCCGCTGCTCATCACGCCGACCCTCCGTCCTTGACCTGCCCACACGAAGGTAGGCAGTCACTCGGGGTGCGTCAACGATCGCCACACTCGGCACGCCGAGTGATAATCACCCTGAGAGTGGTTTTGCGTACCGCTCCGCGGGGAAAGGCTACTCGAATGCCCTCGGGACGCCTCCGTCGGCGGCGCCGGCGACCCCGGCGAGCGGCTCCCGTGACTCCGGCGGCATCCCCGCCACACCCACGGTCCGGAGCCTGCCCGGAGCCCAGGCTCGAAGCCCCGGCGTACGGGGAGAGGGGCGGGCTCCCGGGTCCGGGCCCCTGGGGACGGGGCCGGCTCCCGGCCGTCCCTCCGTCCCGTATGGGCAGGTCCGGCGGGCCGCCTACTGGTTGCCGCTCCCGAAGTCCTCCGGCGAGATCTGGTCGAGGAACTCGCGGAACTTCTCCACCTCGTCCTCCTGCTCGTCCGGAATCGCGATCCCCGCGTCGTCCAGCACACCGTCGCTGCCGTAGATCGGCGTGCCGGTGCGCAGCGCCAGCGCTATCGCGTCGGAAGGCCGGGCGCTGACCTCCACACCGCTGGCGAAGACCAGCTCGGCGTAGAAGACCCCGTCCCGCAGATCCGTGATGCGGACTTCGGTGAGCTCCTGCCCCACGGCCTCCAGCACATCCTTGAAAAGGTCGTGCGTCAGCGGCCTGGCCGGGGCCATGCCCTGCTGGGCGAAGGCGATCGCGGTCGCCTCGCCCGGTCCGATCCAGATGGGGAGGTACCGGTCGCCTCCCACTTCACGCAGGAGCACGATCGGCTGGTTGGAGGGCATTTCCACCCGGACACCCACAACGTCGAGCTCGTTCACACAGCAACCCTAGGCCGTGCCCGACCGGTTTGGGTAGTCGGGACGAATCCGGGGCCGCCGCGGGGGTCACTGTGGCCGAATACCGAGTGCGGTCTGGACCAGCGCCGCGTGCAGCCGGACCGAGAGTCCGGCGAGTTCCTTGGCCGTGGCCTCGGCGTGGGCCCGGGTCTGGGGGTTGCGGTGCCGCCGCAGCGGCGCCACCATCTGCTCGATCAGCCCGGCCTCACGGTCGGCGCCGGCCTTCACAGCCCGCAGATGACGCGGCTCCAGGCCGAATCGCCCCAGATCCGCGAGGAGTTTGGCGACGGTGACGGTCTCGGCGTCGTATCCGCCGCCCGCGGCCTGGGCGATCAGGCCGTACGACTCCCACGCGGCGAGTTCCGGCTCCGTCACCTCGGCGGCGGCGAGCAGCTCGGTCCGGCCCAGTCGCGCCGCGGTCGGGCGCTCACCGTCCGGCTCCCCGGACCCGTCGAGCGGATCCCGGGGCTGGCCCGGCGCGGGCAGGACGACCTGTTCACCCCGGGCCAGGGCGTCGAGATGCTCGCGGATCACCCTCAGCGGGAGATAGTGGTCCCGCTGCATCCGCAGGATCTGGGCGAGCCGCTCCACGTCCTGCGCGCTGAACTTGCGGTAGCCGGAGGCCGTCCGCCGGGGCTCCACGAGCCCCTCGGCCTCCAGGAACCGGATCTTGGAAACGGTCACTTCGGGAAACTCGTCGCGCAGCCTCGCCAGCACCGTGCCGATGCTGACGAGACCGTCGCCCGCGGCGGTGCCGGAGCCGGCACCGCCCGACGCTGTACGCACCATGGACCTTCCCTGAAGGTTCTCCGGGGCGTGTCACACGCCCCGCTGGCTCGCGAAGAACACGAGCCGGTACTTGCCGATCTGCACCTCGTCCCCGTTGGAGAGCACGACCGAGTCGATCGGCTCACGGTTGACGTAGGTGCCGTTGAGACTGCCGACATCGCTCACCTTGAACGTGCCGTCAGGCTGACGCCGGAACTCCACGTGCCGACGCGACACCGTCACGTCGTCGAGGAAGATGTCGCTCTGCGGGTGGCGGCCGGCCGTGGTCAGCTCGCCGTCCAGCAGGAAGCGGCTGCCCGAGTTCGGGCCTCGGCGCACGATGAGCAGCGCCGCACCGGTGGGCAGTGCCTCGACGGCCGCCAGGGCCTCCGGCGACAGCGCCGGAATCTGGCCGGTCACCTCGGAGTCGTACGCCTCGAGACCCGAGATGGAGATCGTCGAGGTCGTCTCGGACGCGCGCTCCGCGACCGCTCCGGCCCGCAGCGGCGCACCGCAGTGGGAACAGAAGCGGCTGTCCACCGTATTGCGGTGGCCGCACCTCGTACACACCGGCATGGAGCCGTCCTCCGGCCGCGGCTGACCCGCGGAGGTCTGGGTCGCGTACGGGTCGGCGGTGGACTGTCCACCCGTACCCGAGGCTGATGCTTCCCCGAAACCTATGCGCGCGGCACCGGCAGGGTCAACAGAAGACGCGCCCTGAGTGCCCGAAATGTCGCCACCCTGACCGGCGACCTCGTCACGGAAGAGAGGGCGCTCCGCACCCTGTTCCTCGTTCTGGGCGTGTCGCGACGCGCGGTGCCTGGCGTTGCCGCCGTCCTCGCGTCCGCTCTTGCCGAACAACTTCGCAAACAACTTCACGGGCGATTCCCCTTGACCGAAACAGACCCGCCCGTGGGGCAGGACGAACCCTGACTCAATACACCTGCCGACCCGGACATCTGGACAACGTCCGTATCCACTCGACAGTTTCCATCACGCACCACCAGTGTGGTGCGGCGACCCCCCGCAAGGCCGTGACCTTGCCGTGCCACCGTCATCACCCCCCGCCTCACTGCGAGGACGACTGAGCGTAGTCAGGCTGCTTCGCAGGTCGCAAGGCGTCGACGACGATCTTCTCGGAACGCTCCACCGTGGCCGTGGCCTGCTCCTTCTCCAGTGTCTGGACAATGCCGCCGGGGATGTTGAGCGCGGGCTCGAGATCCTCCGGCTTGCCGATGACCTTGAAGACGTACGGAGCGGCCGTCGGCGTTCCATCGATCCGCATATCGCGTCCACTGCCCGAGAAATAGCTGTCGGCCACCACACGCACCTCGTTGACCTGGATCGCTTCCGCGCCGGCCGCCCGCAGCTCCTGGATCGCGTCGAGGAGCATGTCCGACTCCACGGCTCCGGAGGCGTCCGTGATCGTCAGCGTGATCCCGGGCCCCTCGGCGGCGACTGTACCCGCCAGGATGCCGAGCTGACGCTCCTTCTCCCGGGTCTGCTTGCGCGCCTCTTCGGCCTGGTCCGAACTGGACTCCAGCTCGGAGCGCTGCTTCTCCAGGCGGGTCTTCTCGTCCTCCAGGCGCTGGGTGCGGTCGTCGAGCTCGTCGAGGATCCGCACCAGGTCCTCCTGGCGGGCGCCGCGCAGCGCGCTGTTGTCGCTGGTCGACCTGACCTGAATGGCGAGGCCGAGACCGAGCACGAACAGCAGCAGCGCGACGACGAGTTGGGCCCGGGTGACCCGCGGCGGCCACAGCGCGGCCACCAGTCGCTGCCGGCCGGTCACGCCCGGGTCGGGCAGGGGCGGCGGCGGGACTCGCGGGGACGCTTGCGGAGGCTGCGGCTCGGGCAGGGGCTGGGCCCGTCGCACCAGGTGGGGCGGGGTGCTCCTCGGCGCCGGGCTCTCCTTGGGCAGCGGGGCCGGCTCGGGCGCCCCCGATCCGTCGGTGGCGCCGTCGCGCGGGCCGCCGTCGGCACTCCCGCCCTGACCTGCGGCCTTCTCACCGCTCACACGGTTGCGGCCGCTCTCGCCGCTCTCGCGGGGCTCGCCGGCGTCGTCGGACGGGCCGCCCAGCGGGGCGGACGACGCGTCGGCCATGCCGGGCTCGTTCGCCTTGCCGGCCTCGTCGGGCTCGTTGGCCTTCTCGGGCTCGTTGGCCTTGTCGGGCTTGTTGGACTCGCTCATCGCCGTCACGCCCGGAAGACATGGCGCCGGATGGCGGCCGCGTTGGAGAAGATCCGGATACCGAGCACGACCACCACACCGGTGGACAGCTGCGCGCCCACGCCCAGCTTGTCGCCCAGGAAGACGATCAGCGCCGCCACCACCACGTTCGACAGGAACGACACCACGAAGACCTTGTCGACGAAGATCCCGTCGAGCATGGCCCGCAGACCACCGAAGACCGCGTCGAGGGCGGCGACCACGGCGATCGGAAGATAGGGCTCGACCACCGCCGGAATCTCGGGCCGGACCAACAGTCCGACCACGACTCCCACGATCAGGCCCAGTACGGCGATCAAGATGTGCCCTTCCCTGTGTCGGCCGCGGCCCGCCCGGTGGCCTTGGCCGCCCCGGCTCCCCTCGGCTCTGCTGTACGTACGATCAAGCTCGGCGCGGCCGGCAGGCGCACGTCGCCCTCCGCCGAGATGCTGGTACGGATCCCGAAGTTCTCCCGCAGCGCGTGCAGGTACTGCCCGTCGGCGCTGTCCTGGAACGCCGTGCTCAGCCGTTTCCCGTCGCCCACGGCGAGCACGGTGTACGGCGGCACCAGCGGTTTGTTGTCGACCAGTATGGCGTCGCCCGCGGCACGGATCGCGGACAGGGCGGTCAGCCGCTGTCCGTTGATCGCCACGGCTTCGGCGCCCGACTCCCACAGGCCGTTGACGATCCGTTGCATGTCGCGGTCGCGTACCCGCCCGGTGTCCGAGAAGCCGGCGCTCTCCCGGGGACCGCCGCCGCCTCCGGTGGCGGCCTCCTTGGCGTCGTCCACGACGAGTTTCAGACCGGGTCCCCGCACGGGCGTCGCGCCGGACAGCAGCGCCACCAGTTCCGTCTGGTCACCGCCGTGCCGGCTCAGTGCCTTGCGCTGCCGTGCGCCGACCTCGGTCCGCAGGCCCTCGACGTCCTGCTCCAGCTCGTCGGCCGCCGAGGTCTCGGACTCGATCCGGTCGATCAGATCCTGGCGTTCCTTGGCGACGACGGGTGCGGAGACCCGGGCCTCGGCGGCGCCGAGCGTCACCACCGCCGCGGCGAGGACCAGGCCGGCCGCGAGGCTCAGCTTGGCCTTGATGGTGCGGGGCACTCCCCCGCCCTCGGCGGCGCGCCGGGCGGACGCCTCGGCGTAGCCGTCGTCCAGGGCGTGGTCGATCACATTGTTCAGCAGCGACATGGAAGCGTCCGGACGCGGCGGTGAGGTACCTGTGCTCCGAACGGGGTGCTGCTGCGACATGCCGCACATCGTCGCACGTCGTCGGCCGTACCGCCGAATGGCCCCACCGGCGAGCCGGGAGACGGCGGCGCCCGTCTCCCGGCCGCGCGGCCCCGAGCGGGCCGCGATTCCTCAGTGACCTGCGCTCTCGACCACGGCCGACCACTCGTCGAGGAGCGTCTGGGCCGAGGCGTCGTCGGGTCCTTCGGCCCACAGATGAGTGACGGCCTCCGCCGGGTCGGGCAACACCATCACCCACCGTCCGTCGGCTTCGACGACCCGGACGCCGTCGGTGGTGTCGACGCTGCGGTCCCCGGCCGCCTCCACCACCCGGCGCATCACGAGCCCCTTGACCGCCCAGGGTGTCGGGATGTCCCGTTTGAGGACATGGGCCCGCGGGATCCGGGCGTCGATCCGGCTCAGCGTGAGCCTGCTCCGTGCCACCAGACCGATCAGCCGGACGAAGGCCGCGGCACCGTCGAAGACGCTGCTGAACTCGGGCACGATGAATCCACCGCGGCCGTCGCCGCCGAAGATCGTGGACTCCTCACGGCCGACCCGGGTCAGATCGTCGGGCGAGGTCGTCGTCCACTCCACCTGGGTGCCGTGGTACGCCGCGACCTGTTCGGCGATCCGGGTCGTCGTCACCGGCAGCGCGACCCGGCCGGACCGCCGCTCGGCCGCCACCAGGTCCAGCATGACCAGCAGCGCCCGGTCGTCCTCGATGATCCGGCCCCGCTCGTCGACGAGCGAGAGCCGCTCGCCCACGGGGTCGAAGCGCACCCCGAAGGCGGCGCGGGCCGACGCCACGATCTCACCGAGCCGTACGAGCCCGGCCCGCCGGCTCTCGGCGGACTCGGTCGGCCGGGACTCGTCGAGCCCCGGGTTGATCGTCAGCGAGTCGACCTGGAGCCGCCCGAGCAGACTGGGCAGAACGAGCCCGGCACTGCCGTTGGAGGCGTCCACGACGACCTTGAGGCCCGCCTCGGCGACCCCCGTGGTGTCCACGTTCCGCAGCAGCGAGCCGGTGTACGAGTCGAAGACGCTGGCCGGGAAGGACAGGTCGCCGATCTCGCCGGGGAACGCCCGCCGGTACTCCTGACGGGCGAAGACCCGGTCCAGTTTGCGCTGCCCGGCCTGCGACAGATCGGCACCGCGCCCGTCGAAGAACATGATGTCGACGGAGTCGGGCACACCGGGCGAGGTCCTGATCATGATCCCGCCGGAACTGCCGCGGGCCGTCTGCTGACGGGCCACCGGCAGGGGTACGTTCTCCAGGTCGCGTACGTCGATGGCGCTGGCCTGCAGCGCCGAGATCACCGCGCGTTTGAGCGCCCGGGCACCCCGGGAGTGGTCGCGCGCGGTGGTGACGGTCGAGCCCTTCTTCAGGGTCGTGGCGTACGCGCCGGCCAGCCGGACGGCCAGCTCGGGGGTGATCTCCACATTGATGACGCCGGACACGCCACGGGCCCCGAACAGATGGGCCTGGCCCCGGGACTCCCAGATGACGGAGGTGTTGACGAAGGCGCCGGCCTCGATCGTCTTGAACGGGTAGACCCGCACATTGCCCTGCACGATCGATTCTTCACCGACGAGGCACTCGTCCCCGATCACCGCGCCGTCCTCGATCCGGGCGGCCCGCATCACATCGGTGTTCTTGCCGATGACGCAGCCACGCAGATTGCACTGCTGCCCGATGTAGACGTTGTCGTGGACGACGGCCTTGTGCAGGAAGGCGCCCGTCTTGACGACCACGTTGGAGCCGATGACGGTGTGCTCCCGGATCTCGGCGCCGGCCTCCACCTTGGCGTAGTCGCCGACGTAGAGCGGTCCGCGCAGCACGGCGTCGGGGTGGACGTCGGCTCCTTCGGCGACCCAGACGCCCGGGGAGATCTCGAAGCCGTCGACGTCGACCTGCACCTTGCCCTCGAGGACGTCGGCCTGGGCCTTGACGTAGCTCTCGTGGGTGCCGACGTCCTCCCAGTAGCCCTCGGCGACATAGCCGTAGATCGGCTTGCCGTCCTTCATCAGCTTGGGGAAGACATCACCCGACCAGTCCACGGAGACGTCCGCCTCGACGTAGTCGAAGACCTCGGGCTCCATGACGTAGATGCCCGTGTTCACGGTGTCCGAGAAGACCTGGCCCCAGGTCGGTTTCTCCAGGAACCGTTCGACCCGGCCCTGCTCGTCGACGATCGTGATGCCGAATTCCAGCGGGTTGGGGACCCGGGTGAGGCAGACGGTGACGAGAGCGCCCTTCTCCTTGTGGAAGGCGATCAGGTCGGAGAGGTCGAAGTCGGTCAGCGCGTCGCCGGAGATCACGAGGAACGCGTCGTCCCTCAGTGCTTCCTCGGCGTTCTTCACGCTGCCCGCGGTGCCGAGCGGCTTCTCCTCGTTCGCGTAGGTGAGCTCCATGCCGAGCTCTTCGCCGTCGCCGAAGTAGTTGCGGACGAGCGAGGCGAGGAACTGCACGGTGACGACGGTCTCGGTGAGCCCGTGTCTTTTGAGCAGTCGCAGGACATGCTCCATGATCGGCCGGTTGACCACCGGCAGGAGAGGCTTGGGCATGCTCGAGGTCATGGGGCGAAGGCGGGTGCCTTCGCCACCGGCCATCACGACGGCCTTCATGTCGGAAGCGTCCTCCTTGAAGAGATGACGGTCCTGCCGACTTCACCTGTCCACTCGATGGCCCTCGGGCGTCCTCGATCCTGCCGGCGCCGTTGCTCGGCAGAAGGACGGACGGGCTCAATCGGCCGCGGTATCCGCCTTCACGAGTCGACGGACCTGGATCACGTAGAGGATCCCTGCCCACCAATACAGACTTGTACCCCATCCGGCGAAAGCCCACCCGAAAACTTCGGCGAGTGACGCGAGCCACCCGTTTCCGTCACTGAGCAGGAGCAGCGGGAAGGCGTACATCAAGTTGAAAGTCGCAGCTTTCCCGAGGAAGTTCACCTGCGGCGGCGGATAGCCGTGCCGGCGGAGGATTCCCACCGCGACCAGCAGCATCAGCTCGCGGGCCAGCAGCACGGTGGTCAGCCAGAGCGGAAGGATCTCCCGCCAGGTGAGGCCGACGAGCGTGGAGAGAATGTACAGCCGGTCGGCGGCCGGGTCGAGCAGCCGGCCGAGGCTGCTGATCTGGTTCCAGCGCCGGGCGAGCTTGCCGTCCAGGTAGTCGCTGACTCCGCTGAACGCGAGCACGAGCAGTGCCCAGCCATCGCTCTTGGGTCCGCCGAACTCGGGACGGAGGATCAACCACAGGAACACGGGCACGCCGACAAGGCGAGCCATGCTGAGGATATTGGGGATGGTGAGCACCCGGTTCGTCTGAACCCGAGTCTCCTGGACCTCCACCCGGGGGCCTCCTGTGGGAATGAGCTGCTGATGATGGCCCCATGACCTTACCCTCAGCCACGACGGCCGGGTGCACAGGGGTCGATTGAACGCAGAAAAGCCCCGCACCATAAGGTGCGGGGCTTCCCCACAATGATTGTTCGGCGGCGTCCTACTCTCCCACAGGGTCCCCCCTGCAGTACC
>NZ_JBICVG010000030.1:0-45592 GCF_043198875.1 Streptomyces sp. NPDC048718 | reverse complement strand
CCCGTCGAGCGCATGATGCGCGATGCCAAGATCACCCAGATCTACGAGGGCACCAACCAGGTCCAGCGCATCGTCATGGCCCGCAACCTCCCGTAAGCGGGGACGCACGCGGATACGCGGTCATGGAGAAGCCCCGGCGCCGTACGGCACCGGGGCTTCTCCATGTGTCAGAGGGGTGTCAGAGGGGTCAGCGGTCGGCGGTGACCGTCACCGGCTCGTCGTTCTGGATCTCCTTGACCAGCTGCTTCACCTTGGGCATGTCCCAGCGCAGGGAGTTCTGCGGGGCGGTGCCGCTCAGCGGCATGTTCATCGACTTGCCGTCGCCGCCGTTGATGCCCTTCATGGCGAAGAACATCTTGCCCAGGTCGTACAGGGACATGTCCTTGTCGACGATGAGGGTGTCCAGGCCCGCGCCCAGCGTCGGGTACAGCTTGAACGGGTTGATGATCGTGCCCGGAGTCGCCGCCTGGTTGGCGAGCGCGGACAGGAACTTCTGCTGGTTCTTCGTCCGCTGGAGGTCGGACTGGGCGAACGCGTAACGGGTCCGGACGAAGGCCAGGGCCTGCTCGCCGTTGAGGGTCTGGGTGCCGGACTGGAAGTCGGCGCCGGACTTCTTGTCCTTGAAGCCCTTCTCGATGTTCAGCTCGACACCGCCGAGCGCGTCCACGATGTTCGCGAAGCCGGCGAAGCCGATCTCCGCGTAGTGGTCGATGCGCAGACCGGTGTTGAACTCGACCGTGCGGACGAGCAGTTCGGGGCCGTCCATCGCGTACGCCGCGTTCAGCTTGGAGCCGCCGCGCTCGCCGTACTTCTTGCCGGACTCCGAGCCCACGAACGACGGGATCGTCACCCACGAGTCACGGGGCAGCGAGACCATCGTGTTCCCGCTGGAGCAGGACGCGAGGATCATCATCGAGTCGGTCCGCTTGCCCTCGGCGGAGCCGGTGTGCAGCTTCTTCTTGTCCTCGGCCGTCATGCCCTCGCGGCTGTCGGAGCCGACGATCAGATACGTCGTGCAGTCGCCCTCCGCCGGGCGCTCGATGACCTTGGCCAGATCGACCTCGTTGCGCATCCGCGAACTGGCCCAGGCGTACGTGCCGGCGCTCCAGCCGACGATCACGACGAGCGCCACGATCGAGCCGACCTTGATCCGCTTGCGCCAGTCCGGCGCGGGGCCCGGCCGGCCGCCGCCCGCGCCCGCCGGACGCGGGTCGTACTGCGGCGGGATGGTTCCGCGGCCGCCGCCGTGGCCGCCACCGGCCTGCGGGCCGCCAGGGCCGCCGCCGTAGACCTGTCCGCTGTTGTAACCGGAGTCGTATCCGGTGCCGCGCGCGTCGGTGTAGCTCTGCGGGCGACCTTGGTCGTAACCCTGGCCGTAGGCCTGGTCGTAGCCCTGCTGGTGCCCCTGGCCGTACGCCGGGCCCTGCCCTCGGCCGCCCTGCTGCCGCGGCGGGACCTGGGAACGCTGGACATGGCGCATCCGGCGGGCCTCCTCGGGCTGTCCGCTCGCGCCGCCGCGTCCGTATCCGCGGTCTTCGCTCCGCCCGTCGGGCCAGTCATTCATACGGTAAGTCTGCCGTCTGCCCGGCCCGCCCCGACAGGGCGGGTGCGGGATCGGGAACCCGCTGTTGCCAAGCTGATGCAAAACAGGGGTGTGTCGCGGCGGGGCATAAGGTAGAGGGCATGACAGATCAGGGCGACATCCCCGGCAAGCCGACGTCGGCTTCCCGTACCACTCTCAGCCACATCATGACGGCGCACGACACCAACCTCCTGGGCACGGTGCACGGCGGCGTGATCATGAAGCTGGTGGACGACGCGGCGGGAGCGGTCGCGGGCCGGCACTCGGGCGGTCCGGCCGTCACCGCCTCCATGGACGAGATGGCTTTCCTGGAGCCGGTCCGGGTCGGCGACCTGCTGCATGTGAAGGCCCAGGTCAACTGGACCGGCCGGTCCTCGATGGAGGTCGGCGTCCGGGTCATGGCCGAGCGCTGGAACGAGTCCACGCCCGCCACCCAGGTCGGCACCGCCTACCTCGTGTTCGCCGCCGTCGACGGCGACGGCAAGCCCCGCCCGGTCCCGCCGGTGATCCCGGAGACCGAGCGCGACAAGCGCCGCTACCAGGAAGCCCAGATCCGCCGCACCCACCGCCTGGCCCGCCGCCGCGCCATCAAGGACCTCCGCGAGCAGCGCGCGGCCGACGGCCTGGAGGACTGAGGCCCGGCCCCCCTTTTTTTTGTGCCTCGGTTCTCCCCCTGCCTTCGGCGGGGGGACCCCCACGGGGTGCTGGAGTCGGACTCACAGCACCGATCGTGCTCGGCACTGTTCCCCCGACGCACCCCTTCGGCTCACTCGGCCGTAGGGGGCGGCCCGCACCCGGGCGCAACGGCAGGTGTTCGCCCCGCGCCGGGGTCTGGCCGGTGACTGACCAGGGGAGCGATCGGACCACCCCGCATGGGCCGAAAGGCCAAGGAGCGGTCCGGTCTTCGCTATGCCTCAGGTCGGACAGGTGCGGGCACCGGATGGTCGGGTCGGTCGAGCCAGGGCGTGTGCGTTCCGTCGGTGGCGACCGTCAGCCCGAAGCGTTCCGGTCCCGGCCGGTCCACTTCCCGCCACCAGGCGTACGCCGTCTCCACCTCGTTCCAGAGCCGGCGCGGGCCGTGTTCCCACACGGTGAACCGTTCGCGGGTCCGGCCGTCCCAGTCGACCGCCGCCCAGGACGTGGCGTCCGTGGTGGCCAGCCAGAGCCTTGCGGCGACACCGTCCACATCGGGGTCGTCGTGCCAGGCGTGCCACACGTCCCGCGTCCGGAGCCCGACGGCGAACCGGGCCGCCCAGTCGTCCCCCGCGACCGCCCACGGGGAGAGGTCGGTCGTGGACTCGTCGGGGACGTGTTCGTCCCGCACCACGTCCCGGAAGATCCGCAGGTCGGTGCGCTGATTGCGCATCAGCATGAACGCCGAGTGCGGGTGGAACCGGCCCGAGGCCGGACCTTCGGGTTCCACGACCAGGCGCACCAGCCCGTAGCAGGCCCACGGGGTCTCCCACGGCGTGAGGATCACCCCGCCCGGCCGGGTCTGCTCCAGCCAGGCGCGGGGCACTTCGCGTACGGAGCAGGTGGCGATGATCCGGTCGTACGGGGCGGACGCCGGGTGGCCGGCCGCGCCGTCCCCGTCGATCACCCTCGGCTCCAGACCCGTGTTCTTCAGGTTCAGCGCGGCCTGTGCGGCGAGAGCGGGATCCACCTCGATCGTCGTCACGTTCCCGGCGCCCACGCGGTGGGCGAGGAGACCGGCGTTCCATCCGGTTCCGGTGCCCACTTCGAGCACCCGGTGCCCGGTCCGTACGTCCAGCATGCCGAGCATGCGGAACACGATCGAGGGCGCCGACGCCGACGACGAAGGCCACGGATCACCCTCGCCGGGGTCGCGCCCGTCGTTGACCTGCGTCACCACCGAGCCATCCGCGTAGGCGGCGCTCAGCCACCCACCGGGGTCGGTGTTCCGGTCGCACACGTCCAGCGCGGCGCCGAGCCACACCCGGTCCGGCAGGAACCGGTGCCGGGGCACCGCCCAGAAGGCTTCCTCCCAGGCGGGGGCCAACGGCTCCCCGAGATCCGCTGTCACTGCGCCGAGCAGACCACGCATCGCGGTCTGCTCGGCCACCACCTCGCGGTCCGTCACCTCGTCCTCACTTGCTCTTCTTGTGCTTCGGCTCGGGTTGGGGCATCTTCGTGTCCGACGAAGGCTTGGCGGTCCCCGGATCCTTGTCCCCGGCGTGCTTCCCGTCGCCGCCGCTGCCACCCTTGCCTGTTCCCCATCCCATGGGTGCTCCCTTGTGGTTGCCGTTGTCAACGAAGGTGGTGCGACCAGTCCTCATGACCGATGCGCTTCGCGATCATCACGTCTGTCGTAAGGACGGAGGAACCTCCTCCAAACCCCACTTCGGGACGTCCCCTGTCCGGTAGAACGTCCCCTGGGGCCGTCCCGAGGAGCAGGGGGAGACGCGTGCCGAACGAGAGACTGCGTGCCGTGATGGCGGATGGAGGCTGGACGTACTCCGGCCTCGCGGAGAAGGTCGATGTGGACCCCAAGTCCGTTGAACGATGGGTCAATCTCGGCCGTACGCCACGCCGCGGCACAGCCATGCGGGTGGCAGAGACACTGGGGGAGGACATGCACGCACTCTGGCCGGGACTGCGACGGGTGCGTGCCGAACGAGCGGGCAGTACGGAACTCGTGGCGCTCTACGCGCAGAGGGCGGACACCCCCGTGTCGGCGTTCGTCGACGTGCTGGACCAAGCGCGTGAGCGGATCGATGTGCTGGTGTACGCCGCCCTCTTCCTGCACGAGACGTACCCCCGGCTCAACGATCTCTTGAACAAGCGCGCCGCGGAGGGCTGTGCGATCCGGATCGCGGTGGGTGACGCCGGGAGCGAGAACGTCCGGGCGCGCGGCCAGGAGGAGAAGTTCGGCCACGGCATCGAGTCCCGCTGTCGGCTGGCACTCATGCATTACCGACCCCTGATCGGCGTGCCCGGCATCGACATCCGGACCCACGGGACGACTCTCTACAACTCGCTCTACCGGGCCGATGACCACATGCTGGTCAATGCCCATGTATGGGGGGTCACCGCGTACGGGGCTCCGGTGTGGCATCTTCGGCGAAGCGGCGACGGCGGCATGTTCGACACCTACGCCGAGAGCTTCGACGCGGTGTGGTCCACTGCGACGCCCGTACCGCACGAGAGGTGACCATGGCACGGACCGAGTACTACGACGACCCGAACGCGCCCCGGCCGAACAGCATGGTTGTCGCGGCTTCCGCCGTCGTCACCGACGAGCGGGGGCGCATCCTGCTCCAGCGGCGGCGCGACAACGACCTGTGGGCGCTTCCCGGCGGGGGCATGGATCTCACCGACTCGCTTCCCGGCACGGCCGTTCGCGAGGTCAAGGAGGAGACCGGCCTGGACGTGGAGATCACGGGCCTGGTCGGTACGTATACGGACCCGAGGCACGTCATCGCCTACACGGACGGCGAGGTGCGCCGGCAGTTCAACGTCTGCTTCACCGCGCGGATCACCGGCGGAGAACTGGTGATCTCGGACGAGTCGACGGAACTCCGGTTCGTCGCGCCGGATGAGCTGGACGGGCTGCCGATGCACCACACGCAACTGCTCCGGCTCCGCCACTTCCTGGAAGGGCGCGAGCGGCCCTATCTCGGCTGACCCCGTTTCCCGTTCCAGGCCATCTCGGGAAGGCCACCGATGGACGTGCTCAAGGATGAGACCACCAGGGCACGCATGGAGGAAGCCCTGGCCCACACCGCCGCCCGGCTGCCCACCAGGACGGCAGGGGCTCCGGTCTGGGGATGGCTGGGCCGCACCATCGGCGGTCGGACTGTGGGCGGGCACTGGCTCCGCGTTCACTGGGGCGAGGCAGCCAAGACCCCGGCCGCCCGGAACGAGGGGAACCGCCGAGCGGATCCGGGAGGGCGAGCGCGTCAGCGAGCCCGCGGCAACGGCTCATCGAAGCCATCCGAGAATTCGAGCGGACCTATCCCGGCGGGGTCCTCGGCAAACGGCAGGCGAAGGTGCCTTTCGGATCGCCGTGGCACAGCGAGTCGGGCCTTGTCATGGGTAGTTGATCTCTCGTCGTTCTGGTTAGCCTCCGCTGATGTTGCATGCCGAGTTCCGTGATCCCTTGTTGGTGACTGTCTACGATGCCGAGTGCCCGTGGACACGTGAGGACGACTTCTTCCTTGGAGTGGTCGGCGAGACCCGGAGATGGAGGGTGCTCGACCTCGGCTGTGGGACGGGGCGGCTGGCTCTGGGCCTGGCCGCACTCGGCCACGTGGTCACCGGAGTCGATCCGGCCCGCGCCTCGCTCCAGGCAGCCCGCGCCAAACCCGGCTCCGAACGGGTGACCTGGGTTGAGGGAACCTCGGCGGACCTGCCCGACGCCGCGTTCGACGTCGCGGTCATGACCAGTCATGTCGCGCAGTTCTTCGTCACGGATGAGGAGTTCGGCCGCGCGCTCGCCGATCTGAGGCGTGCACTCGTGCCAGGCGGGCGCCTGGTCTTCGACACCCGGGACCCCGCGGCCCGGCGCTGGGAGGCGTGGAACCCGGTCGACTCCCACCGGCAGGTCGAGCTGGCGGACGGAACCGTGGTCACGGCTTGGACCGAGGTCACGGCCGTCATCGACGGCGCGGTCTCCTTCACTCACCACTACGCCTTCCCCGACCACCAGCAACTGCAGAGCACCGCGACCCTGCGCTTTCGGACCGAGAGGGAAGTGCGTGCGGCACTGCGTACCGCGGGTTTCCAAGTCAAGGACGTCTACGGCGGCTGGAACCGGGAATCGGTCGGTGACGGAGACGGCGAACTTCTGGTGATCGCCCACCGCTGATGTCCCGCAGGAGGCGGACCGGCCAGAGCGCTTCGGGCGCCGTCCCCTTCGGCCCGGCCGGGTCCGGGGCCGGGTCCGGGGCGCTGCGGGGAAGAGCGGATGCCGGGCTCTGGCCGAAGGGTCAGTCGATCCGCAGGATCTCCGCCCACACGAACTTTCCGAACGGTCGGTCCTCGCAGCCCCACATCCCCATGCACAGCGCGTCGAGGATGAACAGGCCGCGCCCGCGCGTGCTTTCGTCCGACGCGGGCCGGGGCGAAGGGCGTCGACGCACGGGGTCGTGCACCTCGACGCGCGTTCGCCTGTGGTCGCTGTGGAGGACGACCTGGATCTGGTCGCCCGGCTCCGTGCCGTACCGGTACGCGTTGGTGACCAGCTCGCTCGTCACGAGAACGACGTCGTCGAGGTGCGGCGCCGGGGCTTCTGGCGAGTTGTAGCCAATGAATTCGCGAGCGAACACGCGGGCATGCGCTGCGACTTGAGGGTCGCTCGCCAGCAGCAAGGTGGATGGAGGGCCGTCAGGAGGCGGGCAGAGGGCCACGGGAACGGCTGGCGGAAGGTCGATCATGCGGATTCCTCACGGGCAAGTGCCCCGCGTTGCCGACGACTTGGGTAAGGGGGGCGCGGCAAACGCGGGCAGAATGATCGCTCACGGAGAGTGCATGTCCACAGTGCACGGCGTGACGAGAGCTGTGCAAGACTTCATGGCGTTGTACCGCTCAGAAGGTGTCGAACGGATGTCCTGCACTGCGCGGCGAGTGCCGGACGGCTTTCATCGTGAGGGGCAAAAGTCCTTCATACTGAGGACACGGCAAAGGAGTTGGGATGGCTGAGGGCCCGACCGGATCGACAGTTCCGCGTCGTCAGCTGGGGCGGAATCTCCGCGATCTACGCAACCGAGCGCGCCTGACCGTGCGCGCGGCGGCGAAGAAACTGGAGTGGTCCGAGGCGAAGATGTGGCGCATCGAGACGGGCCAGACTCCCTTGCGGAGCCTGGACGTCCAGGCGATGTGCCTGGTGTACGGCGCGCCGGCGGATCTCACCGAGGCCCTGATGGGGCTCGCGAAGGAGACCAAGGCGCGGGGCTGGTGGCACGCCTACGGCGACGTGATCCCGGACGGATTCGATGTCTACGTGGGACTCGAAGAAGCCGCCGAATCTCTGTCGTTGTACGAGAGCGACCTCGTTCACGGGCTGCTGCAGACGGAGGGGTATGCGCGCGAGGTCATCCGTACGCATATCCGTGGGATCAGTGAAGCGGAACTCGATGGGCGTGTACGGCTGCGCATCGAGCGGCAGGCACTTCTGACCCGAGCCACCGACCCGACGGTGCTGCGGGTCGCGCTGGGCGAGGCGGTGCTACGGCGTCCCGTCGGCGGTCCCGAGGTGATGATGCGGCAGCTCGCCCACCTGGCCTACGTCGCAGGGCTGCCGAACATCTCGATTCGAGTCACGCCGCTTGCTGCCGGTCTGCACTCGGGAGTCGTCACGGGCTCCTTCGTGATCCTTCGGTTCCCGTTGACCGGTGACGGGACGGCCACTGAGCCGCCGACGGTCTACGCGGACGGGTACACCGGCGGCCTGTACCTGGACAAGGACCGGGAGGTGCAACAGTACGACGCGGCCTTCACCGACATCTGGGAAGGATCGCTCGACGAGCAGGCGTCGCTGCGCCTGATCTCTGAAGTGGCTGGGAGTTATGGAAAAGGTTGAGAACGCTGAGTGGTTCAAGTCGAGCCACAGCAACGGGAACGGCTCCTGTGTCGAGGTGGCGCACCTCGGCGGCGCTGTTGCCATGCGGGACAGCAAGGTGGAGTCTGGGCCCGTCGTGACCTGTGGGGTTGAAGGATGGCGCGCATTCATCGGAAGCGTGGTTGAGCGCGGCCTGTAGGCGTCGCTGCGCCTGATCTCGGAGGTGGCTGGGAGTTATGGAAAAGGTTGAGAACGCTGAGTGGTTCAAGTCGAGCCACAGCAACGGAAACGGTCAGTGCGTCGAGGTGGCGCGCTTCGGCAGCGCTGTCGCCATGCGGGACAGCAAGGTCGAGGCCGGGCCCGTCGTGACCTGTGCGCTCGATGGCTGGCGCGCCTTCATCGACGGCGTGGCCCACGACGGGCTGTAAGCCCGTGCGCACGCGCCCCCGAGCGGCCTCCGGGCCACTCGGGGGCGCGTCGCGTTCCTACGGACACACCACCTGATCCCCGCGCACCGCCTCCGACCCCGTCCCCGCACCCGACGATCCAGCCCCCGCCCCCGCCCCCGCCCCCGCCTCCCGGACCCGCACCGGAGTCACGCCCCGATAATCCGCGCCGACCGTCACCTGGAGCGTGGCGCCCTGGCCCGCGACGGGTTGCAGGGTGGCGCCGGGGAGGGCGGCGGCGAGGGTGCGGGCGGAGCGGTCCCAGTGCGGGTCGTAGGCGATGACCGTGCCCGCCTGGTTGTGGGTGCTCTGCCGGGTCTGCGGGTCGCGGGTCGTGTCGAAGCCGGTGGCGCGCAAGGCCGCGTCGGCGCGGGCGCCGAGGCCGGCCGTGTGGGTGCCGTTGTAGACCTGGACCCGGACGGTGGACGGCGCGACCTCCACGGCCACCGCCCCGGGCCGCGCCCCCTCGGCCGGCGCGGCAGAGGAGGCAGAGGGAGCCGGCGGGGAGGCCGGTGTGGCGCCCGCGGTCGCCAGCGGATGGTCCTCGCGCAGCGACTGGAAGAGCTTCTGTGCCTTCGCCGCGTCCCACTTCACCGTCGACCCGATCCCCTTCACCTGGAAACCGGCGTCACCGATCGGCACGGACGCGAACTCCGACGACGCCGGGGTGAAGCCGCGCATCGCCTTCGCGAGCGACAGCAGCTGCTCCGTACCGAAGCCCTGGTCCGCCCGTACGGAGCTCAGCATCGTCGTGGCGACCTCCCGGAACCGCACCGGGTTCAGCAGCACCCCGCCGCTGGTCACGCGGTCGACGAGCGCCGCCACGAACTTCTGCTGGCGCTGCATCCGCCCGAGGTCGGCGGCCCCGTCGACATGGCGGGACCGTACGTACTGGAGCGCCTGCCCGCCGTCCAGCTCGTGCGTCCCGGCCGGCAGGTCGAGGCCGCTGTACGGGTCCTTCATCGGCGAGGTCGTGCAGATCCGGACACCGCCGACCGCGTCGACGGTCCGCATGAAGCTGGTGAAGTCGACCTCCAGATAGTGGTCGATCTTCACACCGGTCATCGCCTCCACGGTCCGTACGGTCAGTCCGGGCCCGCCCTCCGCGTACGCGGCGTTCAGCTTCACCGGGTGCGCGTGGTGGAGCTTGCCGGTGGTGAGGTCGGTGTGCTCGGGCATCTCGGCGTACGAGTCGCGCGGCAGGGACACGACGCTCGCCCGGTCCCGGTCCTCGGAGAGGTGGACGAGCATCACGGTGTCGGTGCAGTGGCAGGACTCGCCGCCGAGCCGGTACGCCCGGCGCTCCTCGGGGGTGATCCGGGCGCGTTCGTCGGTGCCGACGAGCAGGAAGTTCAGCCCGTGCCCGCCCTGCGGCCGGTTCTTCATGTCCTTGAAGGGGTCGACCCGGGTGAGACCGGTGTCCAGGCCGGTGAACAGCGCGTGCCCGAACCCCCCGGCGGCCAGCACCACCACCGAGAGGGTGGTCGCCACCCGCGTCCCCCAGGCCGGCTGCCCCGGACGCCTGGCCCGCCCCCGCCCCCGCCCCGGCCCCCGAACCCGACCCCGCCCAGTCCGCCCTGACCTCTCTGTTTGCCCCGTCCACCCTCCTGTCCGCTCGTCCCACCCCGGCTGCCGCCCCCCTGACCGTGTCCCTGATCGCGTCCCTGGCTGTGTCCCCGGCCGGGAGGCCGGTGCGGGGCGGGCGGTGGACCGGGTCGGACGGGGCGGAGTGGGCACGAGGGACACCTCCGTTGGTACGACAAGCGGATCCCGAGCACCGTAGGCCCCGAGATCAGCGCCGCCCCGCAGCGACCCGGGGGCGCGCGAACGTATCCCCCATTCGCGGTAACGTGGCGGGCGATGAACGCCAATCCGCCTGTTTCCGTGATCATGCCGGTCCTCGATGAGGAGCGGCATCTGCGCAACTCGGTCCGTCACATCCTGGCGCAGGAGTACGACGGCGAGATGGAGGTGGTGATCGCGCTCGGCCCGTCTTCGGACCGCACCGACGAGATCGCCGCCGAGCTCGTACGGGAGGACCCCCGCGTCCACACCGTGCCGAACCCCACGGGCCGTACCCCCGCCGCGCTCAACGCCGCCATCAAGGCCTCCCGCCACCCGATCGTGGTCCGGGTCGACGGCCACGGCATGCTGTCGCCCAACTACATCGCCACCGCCGTCCGCCTCCTGGAGGAGACGGGCGCGATGAACGTCGGCGGCATCATGCACGCCGAGGGCGAGAACGCCTGGGAGGACGCGGTCGCCGCCGCGATGACCTCGAAGATCGGCGTCGGCAACGCCGCCTTCCACACCGGCGGCAAGGCGGGCCCGGCGGAGACGGTCTACCTGGGTGTCTTCCGGCGCGAGGCGCTGGAGCAGCAGGGCGGCTACAACGTGGAGTTCATCCGCGCCCAGGACTGGGAGCTGAACTTCCGCATCCGCGAGGCCGGCGGCCTGATCTGGTTCTCGCCGGAGCTGCGGGTGCAGTACCGGCCGAGGCCGTCGGTGCGCGCGCTGGCCAAGCAGTACAAGGACTACGGCCGCTGGCGGCACGTGGTGGCCCGCTACCACGAGGGCTCCATCAACCTGCGCTACCTGGCCCCGCCGGCCGCCGTCGTCGCGATCGCCGCCGGTCTCCTCGTCGGCGCGACGCTCACCCCGGTCGGCTTCGTCGTCCCGGCGGGCTACCTCGCGGCGATCGTCGCGGGCTCGATACCGGCGGGCAAGGGCCTGTCCCTGAAGGCCCGGCTCCAGATTCCGGTGGCGCTGGCGACCATGCACATGTCCTGGGGCTTCGGCTTCCTGACCAGCCCGCGCGCGCTGGCCCGGAAGGTCATCGCGAGCAAGCGCCCGGCGGTGAAGACCGAGACGGTCTGACCTCCGTCCCGCGCACCCCACCCCCTTCGTACGGCACAAGGCCGGGCCCCCTCCCATCGAGGGGGCCCGGCCTTGTGCCGTACACGCGCGCCAAGTGAGCGGGACCGTCAGCTCTTCCCGTCCCACTTATAGATGGAGTAGACGTCCATGCACTCCGTCTTGTCGTCCGCGCCCTCCGGCAGGTCACCGTCGTTGATCTGCGGCTTCTTGTAGACGGAGCCCGTGCGCCAGTCGGAGCCGACGACGAGCGTGATGGTCACGGCCTTCGCGTCGCCGTGGACGGCCGAACCCGGCAGACCGAGGGCCTTCGCCACGGACTCGGCGTTCGCCTTGGCCTGGTCGCCGGCCGACTTCGGGTAGAGGACCGCGGTGTCCTTGCTGCCCTCTCCCTCCCGGGTGGCCTCGGCCCGGGTGAAGCCCTTGCCCTGGAGGGTCGTCGCCAGCGCGGAGGCGCGGCCCGGGGCGGCCGGCTGCCCGTCGCCGCTGGTGCCGTTGACGACGGTGACGGAGAAGGCGTCGGGCGCCTCGGGCTCGGTCTTCGGCTTGTCGGAGGTGCCCCCGTCGCCCTTCGGCTTCTTCGGCCCGCCGTTTTTGTCGAAGGCCACGTCCTCGCGGACCATCGCGAACATCTTGTCGGCCGCCGAGGAGCGCAGCGAGAGCCACGCGTCCGGGTTGCCCGGGTAGGGGTCGGTCGGGACGGTGGTCGTGGTGAGACGGTCCAGCTTCACGTTCTTCAGCTGCATCGACAGATTGAAGAGCTTCGACACGGACTTGATCTCGTCGGAGACCTGGAGGGCCGTGGTGGCGGTCTCCGCGAGCCCCGTGAGCCGGCCGGTGTCGGTCCAGGCGTTCTGCTCCTGGAGCTTCTTCATCATGCCGTTCAGGTACATGTGCTGGGCCTTGGCCCGGTTCTGGTCACTGCCGAACGCGTGCCGGGTCCGCAGCCACTGGAGCGCCTGCTCGCCCTTCACGTCGGTCGTGCCCTCGGGGAGCTTCAGCCCCGAGCCGCCGTGCTGCTGGGCGGTGGACTTGTCGTACACGCCGGTCTTGACACAGACCGGGACACCGCCCACCTCATCGGCCATGGACACGACGCCGGCGAAGTCGACCATCATCCAGTGGTCGATGTAGACCCCGGTGAGCTTCTCCCACGTCGTGAGGGTGCAGCCGGGGCCGCCCCGGCTGAGCGTCTCGTTGATGGGCCGGTTGTTCGTCGCCGCGTACACCTTGCCGTCGGTGGTGTCCGTGCACGCCGGGATCGGGACGACCGTGTCACGCGGAATGGAGACGATCGAAGCGTGCTGCCGGTCCGCCGAGACGTGCAGCAGCATCTGCACGTCCGCGAGCGGCTTGCGGTCCCGCTCGTTCTTGCCGCCGCCCAGCGCCACGTTCGCGCTCTTCGACCGGTCGTCGGAACCGAGCAGCAGGATGTTCAGCGGCGTATTGCCGAGCGCGTCCGGCGCGGCCTTCTTCACACCGCTCTCGCCGCCCGCGCGACTGCCGCCGCGAAGGTTGTTGTTGAGGTGCTGGTAGTACAGGTATCCGGCGCCGGCCGTACCGAGTATCAGCACCGACAGGGTGATGGCCACCCAGCGGAATATCCTGCGCTTTCCGGACTTTTTCTTCGTCTTCGCCCGTCGCCGCGCCCTGCCGCCACCGCCACCGCCACCGCCACCGCCGCCGTGGCGGTGCGCCGAGCGGCTCGTGCCCTTGCCTCCGCGGTCACGCGCACCGCCGTCCTTGGCACGACGGGATCGGGGCACGCCACCGTCCGGGCGTCCGCCCGGGCCGGTGTCATCACCCCCCTCCTCGTACGTGCGGTCGTCCCACTCCGTACTGCGGGCGTGCGGGGCGCGTTCCCGCGCCCCCTCCCTGCGCACGCTACTGCGTCCCACCCCAGGTCTCCCTCGTCACTGCAGATGCCGCGCCCCAAGGCCCGGGGGTCGCCAACGGGCGTCCCGGGATTGCCACTTGGCTACTTGGCGCACACCTGTTTGTCTGCTGTCTGAGCACCGTCCGGCGCCTTCGCCGATCCGGTGAGGGGCACCCCCGCGCCCTTGAAATCGGAACCGAGGACGAGCGTCATGGGCTCGAGTTCCCCCGCGTCCTGTGTGCCCGGCTTGAGCGCCGAGGCGGGCAGGCCCATCAGATCCGCGAGCTTGCGGGCCTGGGCGGCCTGGTTCGGTGCGTACGTGAGCGTGGTCTTCGCTGCCTTCTCGGGGGCGTTGGACTTGTTGGTGGACCGCGTCACGCCGTGTTCGTTCTGGAGCCAGTTGACCGTGGACTGGGCCGCGCCCTGGATACCACTGCCGTTGAAGACGTCGACCCGGACCTCGCGCTCGGTGGCGCGCTCCCCCTCCAGAAGCTTGGCCTGGGCCTTGACCTGCGCGTTCTTGGCGTCCTTCTCCTTCTTCTTCACCTCGGTGAGCGAGGTGTCGGACTTGAGCATCGAGAACAGCCGGGGCGCCTTGACCGGGTCGGGTACGACCGTGACCGGACTCGGCTCCGCCGGGTTGTCGATGACCGGCAGCGTGGTGAACGTGATGTTCTTCGGGTCGATCTTGGCCAGCTCGCCCGCGAGGGACTTCAGCTTGCCGATCGTGCCTATCCCGCTGTCGACGGTGAGGGCGTTGGTGGCCGCGTCGGCGAGGTCGTACAGCTTGGTCGGCGACGTCAGCGTGTCGTTCGACTTCATCTCGCGGATCATCGAACTCAGGAACTGCTGCTGGACTTTGATGCGGTCCAGGTCGCTCTCGTTGCCGAAGCTGTGACGGGTACGGACGAAGGCGAGGGCCTGCTCGCCCTCGATCGTGGACTCGCCGACCGGCAGCTTGAGATGCGACTTCGGGTCGTTCACCGGCTTGGCCAGACAGACCTTCACACCGCCGACGGCCGTGGTCATCTCCTTGACGGCGTTGAAGTCGGCCATCATGAAGTGGTTCACGGTCAGCCCGGTGAGCGCCTTGACCGTCCGCATGGTGCAGCCCGGGTCGCGCTCGTCCTGGCCGAGGCTGGTGTTGAAGCGGACCGCGTTCGTCCCCGGAATCGTCTTCAGGGTGTTGTCGGGCATCTTCGTCTGGCACTCGGGGATGTCGGTGACCAGGTCCCGGGGGATGGACATCGCGGTGGCGTTCGTCCGGTCCTCGGACACATGGAAGAGGATCGTGGTGTCCGCGTGGCCCGGGCTGTCCTTGTCGCCGTAGCCCGCGTTGCCCTTGCCGGTCCGCTTGTCGGTGCCGATGAGCAGGATGTTGAACGGCCGGCCGTCCTGGAAGCCCTCCGCCGTGCCGCCCGCCACCTCGATGGTGTTGATGTTGTTGTTGAAGTGGTTGTACAGCGCGTACGCGCCGGCGGCGCCGCCCACCAGGACGAAGGCCATCGTGCCGCCGGTCCACAGCAGGACCTTCTTCTTCGTGGACTTCTTGCCCGGCCGGCGCTTGCGGCGGCTCGCGGCGGTCTGCCGGCCGCCACCGCCGGCGGGCTCGGGCGCGCGGCGGCGGCGCTGCCCGGGGACGGTCGGAGCGGCGGCGGGGGAGGCGGCCGGGTCGGTCTCGCGGGTCCGCTCACGGGCGGTACGGCCGGCGGTACGTCCGGAGGCGCGCTCGGAGCCGGCCTCGGGACCGAAGCCGGAGTCGAAGCCGGGGCCGGAGACGAGGCCGGGGCCGGAGACGAGGCCAGAGTCGGTCTCGGGGCCGAACTCGGAGCTGCCGCCGGGGCCCCGTTCGCCGCCCCTGCCGCGCCAGGCGCCGGCACCGGCGCCGGCACCGGGGACAGGGCCGGAGGGGCCGGGGACGGCACCGGGGATGGCACCGGGGACGGAGGGGCCGGGGACGCGCTCGTACGCCTGCCCCTGCCCCTGGGCGTAATCCTGCGCGTAACCCTGGGTGTAGCCCGGCGCCTGGCTCTGCTCGTAGCTCTGCTCGTACCCCTGGTCGGAGAGTTGCCCGGGCGCGTGCGGGTGTGACCGCTGTCCGGGCGGGGTGGTGCCGCGCGGTGCCGAACGACGCGGCCGGGGCGGGCCCGCCGGGCCGGGCTGCTGCTCAGCGGAGTGGTCCAGTCGCAGTTCGTAGTTACCGGTCTGCGGGTTGAGGACCCACTGGTCGGCGGGGTCGATCTCGTCCGCCCCTCCACGGCTGTGCGCGTCCACGGTTCCTCGGTCCTCCGTCGGTGCCACGCGAGGCGCCTCCCCCTCGGGCGCTCGGTCTGGTCCATCGAGTGCGCGACCATGCGGCCGGTAGCACCGGATCGCGTCACACTATCCGGCCAGTTCAGCGCGGGGCGACGTGCGTGACAAATTCCACGTCCCTTACACCTGGGCAATCTGCCCATACCTCATCCGCCACTGCCCTCCCCTTGGTCGCTTCTTTGCACAGTCAGCAGCTCTGGGCGGCGTTCCGGCCCGCGAAAGAGGGCGTCGGGGAGGGGGCGGCGAGGGGACCCGGGGCGGCTGAGGCACCCAATCCGGCCTCGTTTCCCGCGCGGTTTCCGGTCACGTTCCCGGTCGCGGTCTTGCCCCGGGAGTCGTCCCCGGGTCCGTTCCCGGCGTCGTCCCCAGGTTCGCCCCCGGAACCGCCCCCGGAGCTGCCGCCGGAGCCGTTCCCGGGTGCGTCCCCGGTGGGGGACGGGTGGACGGTCACGGGCAGATCGGAACGCAGCCGGGCGAAGAGCCGGTCCGCCGCGGGCTGCACCAGCTGGTCGCGGTTGGGGTCGTTCACATACGGCTCTCGCGGCACCGTCAGGAACTGCACCCGGTCGGTCGGCACGGACCGCATCGAACGCGAGAGCCCGTACAGATCGCGCAGCGAGGCCAGCCCCGGATCGGTGGTGAGCGACCGGGTGGCCGCGTCCAGCACCGGATACAGCTTGGCGGGATTGAGCAGCACACCGTCGCTCTGCACCTTGTCGACCAGGGCGCCGAGGAACTGCTGCTGGCGGTCCATCCGCTCGGTGTCGCTGCCGTCGCCCAGCGTCTTGCGGGCCCGTACGAAGCCGAGCGCCTGCTCGCCGCGCAGGAGCTGCCGGCCCGCCGGCAGCTTGAGCCGCGCGTCGCGGTCGTCGATCGGCTCCTTCAGGCAGACCGTCACCCCGTCGACGGCGTCGACCATCTCCTTGAAGCCCTGGAAGTCGACGACCACGAAGTGATCGATCCGGATGCCGGTCAGCTTCTCCAGGGTGCGGATCGTGCAGGCCGGCCCGCCGACCGCGAAGGCCCAGTTGAACTGGGCGTACCGCGCCGCCGTACGCGTCCGGTCCGGCCGCGCGCAGCTCGGGACCCGCACCATCAGATCGCGCGGCACGGACACCGCCGTGGCGCTCGACCCGTGCGCGGCGATGTGCAGCAGGATCGTGGTGTCGGACCGCTGGCCCTTGACCCGCCCGTACTCCGAGTTCCCGGCGCCGGCCCGGGAGTCCGAGCCGATCAGCAGGATGTTGCGGGCCCCGCGGACCTCCGCGGCCGGCCGCTCCTTCTCGTACGCGCGCAGCTCGGCCTCGGCGGCCGCGTCCGCCGTGATGTTGGCGTTCAGCTTCCGGTAGACCCACCAGCCCACGCCGGCCGCGACCAGCACCACGAGGGCCGTCCCCAGCGCCGTCCAGCGCAGCCAGTGCCGCGGCTTGCGTCCGCCGCCCGTCCCCGTGGGCGTGTCCGCGCTGTCCGTCACGTCTGAGTCCGTCCTCGCTGGCGTCCGCTGCGCGCCGGGAGTCCGTTGTCATGCAGGTGTAGACGGCCGGTTCCCGGGCTTGGTTGTGCGGAGCACTGCACTCCGCTCCCGGCCGATCATGACCCGCCCGCCCGCCGGTTACGCGGGTACGCGGCGCGTCGATGGGCCGTACGGGTGGAGGGAAGGGCGGACGGGCATATGACAGCGGTGCGAGGGGGGTACGGCGCGGACGCGCGCGTGGGGGTGGCGCAACCGGGGACGGCCCCGGCCGTCAGGCATATGACAGGAATGACAGGAATGGCGGGAGTACGAGCGCACGCGCGCGTGGGGACCGCGACATCGGGAACGGCCCCCGGGGCAGCCTCAAGACGGCCCCGGGAACAAGGTCAGCCCTCCGGCCCCTCAGCTTGCCGGCCGGACGGTGACCCGCTCGCTCTCCACGCGCTTCGCCAGGCTCTCCGGCGCCAGCTGGTCCAGGTTCCGGCACAGCACGACCGACCCGCCCGCCGCGAGCGGCGCGTACAGCCCGGCCGAGAGCCCGGCCCAGCTGTCGTACGCGCGGTCCGACAGCACCCGCAGACCGGCGCCGTCACCCGCCGTGGCCGCGAGCTCCGCCGCGTCCGCGCGGGCCCGGTCCACGAGCTGCGCGCCCGTCAGCTCCATGCCGTCGACGACGAGGGCCGGCTCGTCCGGGCCGACGGGAACGAACGGCGCGAAGCGGTCGCCCTGACCCGGCACCTCGACCGCGTAGTCCGCGTATCCGGCGGGCGGCTGGGGGAAACGGCGGCCGAGCGGCGCGAGGGAGAGCGCGATCCGGTCCCCGGAGCAGGCCAGGCCCGCCTCCAGGGCGTCGGGCCCGGCGACGACGTAGTCCGCGCCGGCCGGATCGCCGCCGATCTCGGCCGTCACGCCCACCGACGAGCAAGCGAGCAGCCACACGGCGGTCTGCCAGTGCGCGGGCAGCAGCAGCGCGAGCCGGTCGCCGGGGGAGGCGGACAGCTCGCCCTGGAGCAGATTGGCCGTCTTCGCCACCCAATTGGCGAAGGTGGCCACGGACAATTCCACCCGTTCACCCGTGGAGTCGTCGTAGAAGGTGACCAAGGGGCGGGCCGGGTCCGCGGCGAGCGCGGATCGCAGCAGGTCGGCGGGGGTGCGGTCGCTGGCGTTCACGCGGGCAAGCGTACGCGCGGACCCCGCCCCGGATCCCCCGTTCCGGTGACAGCGTCCACCGGGCGGCCCGCACTGTCACCTGTCCGCCGCGCGGGTCATCGCGCGCGGAAACCCGGTCGCACCCTCACGATCACCCCATGCGTGCCTCCCTCGTCTCCTCGCTCGCCGTCGGCTGCGCCACCGCGCTCGCGCTGCCGCTCTCCCTCACGGCCCCGACCCCGGCGGCCGCCGCGGCCCCGGGGCCCCGGCTCGCGCCCGCCCTCGCACCCACCGCGCCCGACGCGCCCGACGCCGATGTCGCGGGCTCCACCCAGTCCTTGCCGCTCGAACCGCTCGCCCCCGACGGACCGCGCAACCGCGCCGGCGGCCGGACGGCGGCGGGGGAGCGGGGGCTGACCCGTAGTGAGGTCCGGCCGTTCTCGCTCGTGGGGGTGGTCTGGGACGACGCCCGCGCGCCGCTGGACGGCACGGTGCAGGTCCGTTCCCGGTCCACGGCGGACGGTACGTGGTCGCGCTGGCGGGACGTCGAGACCCACAACGAGGAGCACGGCGCCGACCCCGGCACCGTGGAGGACCGCGGCGCGGCCCCGCGCGGCGGCACCGCGCCGCTGTGGGTCGGCGCCTCCGACGGCGTCGAGGTCCGCGTACGGCCCGGACAAGACGACCGGCACGACCGCCACGAGCGGGCCGGGGAGCTGCCGCGCGGACTGCGCCTCGAACTCGTCGACCCGGGCCGGGAACCGGAACGCACCACGAGCACCCGGGCGATGGGCGCCCCGGCCGACGGCGGCGGTGGCGGTGTGGCGGCGCCGTACACGCACTACACCGGTTACCCCGGTTATCCCGGCTACACCGGCCAGTTCACCCGCCCGTACCCGGTGGGCGGCCACACGTCCTCAGGCTCCGGACAGCCCGGACAGCCCGGGAAGTCGAGCCAGTCCGGGAAGCCGGGGAAGCAGGGGCAATCCGGGAAGCCGGGGAAGCCAAGCCGGCCGAGCCAGTCGGGGCAGTCGGGACCGGCCGGGGAGTCCGAGAAGGCGGAGCAGGCGGTGCGGAAGGCCACCGCGGCCGCCGAGAGCGCGGGCGCGAACGCCGAACTCGCTCCGTACGGCGTCTCCTCGATCCCCGCCCAGACCCACGCGCAGACGGTGGCGTCCCTCCACAAGGCCCCCGGGGCGAAGCCGTACATCGGGGCCCGGCCGAAGATCGTCACCCGTAAGGGCTGGGGCGCCGACGAGGGGCTGCGAGAGGGCGGTTTCTCCTACACCAAGACGGTCAAGGCGGCCTTCGTCCACCACAGCGCCACCGGCAACTCCTACAAGTGCGGCGAGGCGGCGTCCGTGTTGCGCGGGATCTACCGCTACCACGTGAAGAGCATGCACTGGCGCGACATCGGCTACAACTTCGCCGTCGACAAGTGCGGCACCATCTACGAGGGCCGCGCGGGCGGCGTCGCCAAGGCCGTCCAGGGCGCCCACACGATGGGCTTCAACAGCGACAGCATGGGCATCGCGGTCCTCGGCAGCTACGGCAGCACCAACCCGCCGGCCGCGGCCGTCACCGCGATCGCCCGCCTGACGGCCTGGAAGCTGGGCCTGTTCGAGGCGAACCCGAAGGGCAAGACGACCCTGACCTCCGGCGGCGGGAACCGCTTCAAGAAGGGCAGCAAGGTCAAACTGAACGTCATCTCGGGACATCGCGACGGCTTCTCCACCGAGTGCCCGGGCAAACGTCTCTACGGAAAGCTGGGCACCGCGCGGTCGGCCTCCGCCAAGTACCAGGGCAGGAGCTGAGCAACCCTCTGCATAGACTGACCGGTCATATCGTACGGACGGGGGCAGGCTGCCGTCCGTACGAGAACCACCCGGCGACGACCGGACCCGAACAGGAAGCAGAGACGACAGGTGACCGAAGCGATTCTCCTGGTCGGTGGCAAAGGCACCCGGCTGCGTCCCCTGACCGTCAATACCCCCAAGCCGATGGTCCCGGCCGCCGGCGTCCCCTTCCTCACCCACCAACTGGCCCGCGCCCGCGCCGCCGGTGTGGAACACATCGTGCTCGCCACCTCGTACCTCGCCGAGGTCTTCGAACCGCACTTCGGCGACGGCTCGGACCTCGGCCTCAGCATCGAGTACGTCACGGAGGAGGAACCCCTCGGTACCGGCGGCGCGATCCGCAACGTCGCCTCGCGCCTCCACTCCGGCCCCGAGGACCCGGTCCTCATCTTCAACGGCGACATCCTCACCGGCCTCGATATCCAGGCCCTCGTCGCCACCCACCGCGACTCCGGCGCGGACGTCTCCCTCCACCTCACCCGGGTCGCGGATCCGCGCGCCTTCGGCCTCGTGCCGACGGACGACACCGGGCGCGTCACGGCCTTCCTGGAGAAGCCGCAGACGCCCGAGGAGATCGTCACCGACCAGATCAACGCGGGCGCGTACGTCTTCCGCCGCTCCGTCATCGACTCCATACCCACCGGCCGGCCGGTCTCCGTCGAGCGCGAGACCTTCCCCGACCTCCTGGCCGCCGGAGCCCACCTCCAGGGCATGGTCGACTCCACCTACTGGCTCGACCTCGGCACCCCGCAGGCCTTCGTCCGCGGCTCCGCCGACCTCGTCCTCGGCCGCGCCCCGTCCCCGGCGGTCCCCGGCCGCTGCGGCGACCGCCTCGTCCTCGACACCGCCGAGGTCGCCCCCGACGCCAAGCTCACCGGCGGCACCGTCATAGGCCCCGGCGCGACCGTCGGCGCGGGCGCCCGCGTCCACGGCTCCGCGGTCCTCGCGGGCGCGATCGTCGAACCCGGCGCGGTCCTCACCGACTCCCTCATCGGCGCGGGAGCCCGCATCGGTGCCCGCACGATCCTCACGGACGCGGTCATCGGCGACGGCGCCCACATCGGCCCGGACAACGAACTGCGCGGGGGCGCGCGGGTGTGGTGCGACACGGTGCTGCCGGGCGGATCGATCCGCTTCTCGTCGGATCAGTAGGGGGCCGGAGAGCCTCGTAGCTCCCCGATCCTGGAACGGCGGCCCGTGGGACGGCACCCCGTCCCCCTACTCACCTCCCCTGACCATGGCTCCGTAGGCGGAGCCTCGGGGTGAGGCAGCCCGCAGAGACAAGACAGCGCCGGCCAAGGTCGACCTCCCCCTCCTCGGGACGAGGGGCGGCGCGAGGGGGTGTGGTGAGGGGAGCGGGGGGAGGGGAGGGGTCGTGTTCGGAACGTAAAGCGTGATTTGTGGCGCGGAAGAAGAACGTTCAACGCACCAGTAAGGCCCCCGCGCCGTAAATCATGCAGTGAAGAACACGGCCCCTGACCGGACCCCGCGCACCACCCACGACCCCCGCCTGTGCGGCCCCGCAGGTCCCACCGACGTGTGGGCAATCGTTCCGCTTGGGGGTCCCCCAGCGGCGAAGCCCTAGGGGGAGGGACGGGTGGGCACACGGAACGGCGCCCTGGGCGGCGCGCTCGCCCTTGAAGCCCCCCGCCGCGCGCCCCGCCTCGTGGCGCGCTCACCCTTGTCGCTTTCCCCGCGCCCACCCCCAACCGCGTTACCGTCAAAGACATGGCCGCCCGCTTCACCCCCCTCCCCCGCAACGCGAACAACGCGAACAACGCGAACACCTCGCTCACCCTCGCCCCCCTCCGCCGCGGCCCCGCCGACCCCACCTTCCAGACCACCCCCGACGGCTCCATCTGGCGCGCCAGCCGCACCCCCGCCGGCCCGGGCACCCTCCGCATTCAGGAAAACGGCGCGGAAGCCTACGGCCCCGGCGCCGCCTGGCTGCTCGACGCCCTGCCCGCCCTGCTCGGCGCGGAGGACGACCCGACCGCCTTCGTCCCGCGCCACAAGATCGTCGCGGCGACGGCCCGCGCCCGCGCGGGCCTGCGCCTGACCCGGACGGGGCTCGTCCTGGAGTCGCTGATTCCGACGGTCCTGGAGCAGAAGGTGACGAGCACGGAGGCGTACCGCTCCTGGCGGCAGCTGGTGCGGACGTTCGGGGAGCCGGCACCGGGCCCGGTGCCGGAGGGGATGTACGTGATGCCGGACGCCCGGGGCTGGGCGGCGATCCCGTCGTGGGAGTGGCACCGGGCGAACGTGGACGGGAAGCGGGCGGCGACGATCGTCCGGGCGGCACGGGTCGCGGCCCGGCTGGAGGAGGCCGCGCACATGCCGCCGGCGGAGGCGAGGAAGCGTCTCGAACTGATCCCGGGGATCGGCCCGTGGACGTCGGCGGAGACGGTCCAGCGCAGCAATGGCGCTCCGGACGAGGTCACGACGGGTGACCTGCACCTCCCGGGCATCGTCGGCTGGGCGCTGGCGGGCGACCGGTCGGCCGACGACGCGGCGATGCTGGAGCTGCTGGCCCCGTACGAGGGCCAGCGGCACCGGGCGGCCCGGCTGATCCTGCTGAGCGGCCGGGTGCCGCCGCGCCGGGCGCCGAGGATGGCGCCCGGCGACATCAGGGCCCTCTAGGGAGAGGAACCCTGGCGGGAATGCCTCAGCGCACCTCGATGAACGAGGCGGCGTGCCGCGCCGGCCGTTCCTTCGGCGCCGAGGCGGGCCGGCCGACGGCGACCGCGCCCATCGGGTCCCAGTCGGCCGGCAGGGCGAGGACGTCGCGGACGACGTCGCGGCAGAACATCGTGGACGACACCCACGCCGATCCGAGCTGTTCCCCGGCGAGCGCCACCAGCAGGTTCTGTACGCCGGCGCCGGCCGCGACCACGAACATCTCGCGTTCGGCGGCGTCGCGGCGCGCGTCGCCGTAGTGGTGCGCGCCGTCCGTGACGAGGCAGGGGACGACGAGGTACGGCGCCCGGCGCAGCACGTCGCCGCGCCGGACGCGCTTGGCGATGGAGTCCTCGGACTTGCCGTCCGCCCGCAGGTCCGCGATCCAGGCGTCCCGCATCGCGTCGAGCAGCCGGGTCCGCGCGGCCTTTGTCTCCAGGAGCACGAACCGCCAGGGGGTGGTGTGGTGCGGGGCGGGCGCCGTGACGGCGGCGGCGACGGCCCGGCGTACCGCGCCGGGGTCGACGGGTTCGTCCGTGAAGTCCCGTACGGTACGGCGCAGGGTCACCGCTTCGCGTACGGCCTCGGAGGTGCCGAGCCGGAACATGTCCTCGGAGGCGTCCCGCACCAGCGCCCGCGCACCCGAGTCCGTACCGGCACCCGCACCAGCACCCGCGCCCGCACCAGCACCAGCACCAGCACCCGCACCAGGTTCAGCGTCCCCCACCAGGTGGGAGAGCCCGCGGACGACGGCGACGGGCCGCCCGCCGAGCTTGCCCTTCACGAGGTCGCCGGCGGCGGCGAGTTCGTCGGCGGTGGCGGTGATGGTGGCGTTCAGCGGGTTGCCGTGGGGGTCGGTGCCGCCGCGCAGGTCGTCGAGGACCCGGACGCCGGCCGCGCCGATCGCCACATCGGTGAGCCCGTTGCGCCAGGGCCGCCCGAAGGTGTCGGTGACGAGGACGCCGACGTCGATGCCGCCGAGCGCCTCGCGCAGGCCCTCCCGGATCCGGCGGGCCGAGGCGTCGGGGTCCTCGGGCAGCAACAGCACGGTGCCGGCCGGGGTGTTGGAGGCGTCGACACCGGCGGCGGCCATGACCAGGCCCTGCCGGTTCTCGACGATCCGCAGCGGCCCGCGCCGGGCCACCACCCGTACGGTCTCGGCGTCGATCGCCGCCTCGCGGTCGGCGGCGACGAGCGACCGGCCCTCGGCCTTGCTCACTATCTTCGAGGTGACGAGCAGGATGTCCCCGTCGGCCAGTCCGGAGGCGGACGCCTCACCGGGCACAGGCGCGACGGCGGAGGTGATCAGCTTGGCGAGGTCGTCGCCGGGCGCCACCTCGGGTATCCCGTCGAGCGCCCACACCTCGAACCGGGCCTCCGGAGCCCCTGGTCTCACGCGTCGCCCTCCTCGGCCCCGGCGCCCGCACCAGCCTCGGCACCAGCACCAGCACCAGCCCCGGCCTTGGCCGCAGCGGCCTCCGCCGCGAGCGTCAGCGCCTCGCGCGCCATCGTGGCCGTGGCGTCGAGGTCGGTCATCATCAGCGGCACGGCGCGGCAGCGGATGCCCGCCGCCTCGACGTCGGCGACGGCGTCCGCGTCGACGGTGTCGACGAGCCAGCCGTCGACCAGCCCGGAGCCGTAGTGCCGGGCGACGGCCGCCGCCGTGGACTCCACCCCGACCGCCGCGAGGACCTTGTCGGCCATGCCCCGCACGGGCGCGTCGCCGACGATCGGGGAGAGGCCGACGACCGGCGCGGACGCGGCGGCGACGGCCTCGCGGATGCCGGGCACGGCGAGGATCGTGCCGACGGACACGACCGGGTTCGACGGCGGGAAGAGGATGACGTCGGCCTCGGCGATCGCCTCCAGGACACCGGGCGCGGGCTTGGCCTGCTCGGTGCCGACGGGCACGACGGCCAGCGCGGGCACGGAGGCGCGCAGCTTCACCCAGTACTCCTGGAAGTGGACGGCCCGCTGCTCGCCGTCGACCTCGATCGCCACATGCGTCTCGACCCGGTCGTCGGACATCGGCAGCAGCCGGACGCCGGGCCGCCAGCGGGCGCACAGCGCCTCGGTGACGGCGCTGAGCGGATAGCCGGCGCCCAGCATCTGGGTACGGACGATGTGGGTGGCGAAGTCGCGGTCGCCGAGGCCGAACCACTCGGGCCCGACCCCGTACGCCGCGAGTTCCTCCTTGACGGTGAAGGACTCGTCCTCGCGGCCCCAGCCCTGTTCCTCGTCGATGCCACCACCGAGGGTGTACATCACGGTGTCGAGGTCGGGGCAGACCTTGAGGCCGAAGAGATGGATGTCGTCACCGGTGTTGCCGACGACCGTGATCTCCGCGTCGGGCGCGGCCTGCTTGAGGCCGCGAAGGAAGCGGGCACCACCGATGCCACCGGCCAGAACCACAATGCGCATGCGGACAGTCTGTCAGCAGCGCCCCACCGCCATCCGGGGGGTGGTGACACGCCGTCGTGCGGGCCCTGACGACGGCCCGCACGACAGCCCGCACCACGGCTCGGGCGGCGGCTCGGGCGACGGCTCGGACAGGGCTCGGGCGACAGCCCGGACAACGGCCCGGACCGTCAGGCCGGTACGCCTCCCTGACCGGTCACACCGGGCAGCGCGGGTTCCGCCGTCCGCGCGGTGTGCGCGACGCGCGCCACCGCACCCTGCACGTGTCCGGCCGTGTGCATCGGCATCTCGGTGAGGCCGGGGTAGTAGACGTGCAGGCTGACGGCGGGTTCGAGGGAGTCGTTGACGACCTCGTGGACGTATCCCGGGGCGAAGACGTACTGGGAGCCGGGCGCGAAGGCGCGCGGTCCGCGCCGCGAGCGCTCGGTGAGTTCGCCCGCGAGGACGGTGAGGAGACCGGAGGACGGGCCGTGGTCGTGGCGTCCGCTGCCCTGGCCGGGCAGCCAGGACAGCAGCCACACCTCGTATCCGGGGCCGGTGCGCAGCCGGTGGTACCAGCGGGTGGTGGCGTCGTACTGGACGTAGGGGGCCCACTGGTCGCGGTCGGCGGCGATCTCCCGGGCGAGGCCGGCGAACTCGGCCACCGTGGCCGGGTGCGCGCGCGGGGGCTGGAGGAGGTGCGGGACCTCAAGGATGTCGCCGGCGATCTGAAGGTCGCTGTCCATGTTCATGGGATGCGGGTGTTCCTCGGCAGAAGTCGGGGTGTCGCAGAACGGGGAAACGCAGAAACGCAGAAAACGCAGGTAAACGAGCCGAACGGGTGATGCGGGGGAGGGGTGGAGCGAGGGGAATCAGCCAGAGACCCGTCGGGGAACGGAGCTCAAGCGGGGATCACGCGGGGGTCGAACAGAGGTCGGGCAAGGGGAGCTGTACGCAAGGCAGCGGTCGGGGGCGGACCGCAGGGAAGCCGGAGGCGCCGGAGAAGGGCGCGCTCAACAGCTGGGACAGCAGCGACAGCGACAGCGAACGAGAGCAGCCCGATGGACCCCATGGCGGTGGGTCGCGGTGGACGCTGCGGTCGCTGGCATGCCACCAACGTGGCGGGATCGATACCCGACTGTCAACTCAATGACCGATTTGGGGGTAATGTTTCACCTCATCCGGTTACTGTGCACGGAGAAAGGTTTGTTCGTGTTGCGGCCAGGAGAGATGGCGCAACATCCGGTGCCGTAAACATGACGGGGGTCTCGTGATCGGACTGTGATCCGGATCGCTTCCGTGGCTGGATCGCAACATGATCCGCCTCCCGGACGTCCCTCTCAGTAGGACGTGACGGCGCGACAGGGGTTAGTGGCTTGTGTCATGGTTTTTGCCGATTCGAGTACTTTCCGCATAGGGTTGGTTCCGCAGAGTGAATACGGGGCCTAATAGCAGATCCCGGCTTGACTCGTACTGAGCGACGAACTTGTAATTTCACTCGTGTCGTTCGGCCGACCGGAAACGGCAACCCCACGGGGACGCACAGACAGACGAGGGGCGTAGATGACCGAGTTGTTCCAGGAACTGCTGGTCGAGGACGCGGCCGAGGAGCTCGGCTGGCAGGAACGCGCCCTGTGCGCGCAGACCGACCCCGAGTCCTTCTTCCCCGAGAAGGGCGGCTCGACCCGCGAGGCCAAGAAGGTCTGTCTCGCCTGCGAAGTCCGTTCCGAATGCCTGGAGTACGCGCTCCAGAACGACGAGCGCTTCGGTATCTGGGGCGGCCTGTCCGAACGTGAGCGCCGCCGCCTGAAGAAGGCCGCGGTCTGAGACCGGCACCGTTCGATTTCGGCCACACCCGGCTCGTACGCCCGGCTCGCACCCGCGGTGCGTACGTACCGCCTCGCGCGCACCGGCTCGTACGGGCCGGCGCGTACGAGCCGACCGGCCGCCCCCGGTGACGGCGACCGCCGCACCGGGTTCGGCGCCGCCGTCCTCGCACCACCGGCGCCACCCACAGGTACAAGGCCCGGGCCCCACCCCGGACCCACCGAAGACGCACCCAAAGACGCATACAACGAACGGTCCGCCCCCTGTGCTCCATCCACAGGCGGCGGACCGTCGCCGTACCAGCCGTTAGTGTGGGGCTCCGTCCGAGACGCACCCACGCCCCCTCGCGGGCGACCCCCGGCCGGAGGGCCCGTAGCTCGATGTCCTCAACTCCTGAGTTCCCACGACACGTCGTCACCGCCGTGCTCGTCGCCCACGACGGCGCCCGCTGGCTGCCGGACGCCCTTGCCGGGCTGCTCGCCCAGGAACGCCCCGTCCAGAACGCCGTCGCCGCCGACACCGGCAGCGCCGACGACTCCGCGCGGCTCCTCTCCGACGCGCTCGGCGACGACCGCGTCCTCCACCTGGCCCGCCGCACCGGGTTCGGCGCCGCCGTCGAGGAGGCCGTGCGCGCCGCGCCCGTCCTCGGCCCCGACGACCTCACCTATCTGAAGCGGCCCAGCAGTTGGGACCCCGTCACACGGACCTGGCAGGACGAGAACTACGACCTGCCCGAACTGCCGCACGGCGAACCCGTCCAGTGGCTCTGGCTGCTGCACGACGACTGCGCCCCCGAGCCCGGCGCGCTCGCCGAACTCCTGCGCGTCGCCGACTCCGACGAGACCGCCGCCGTCGTCGGCCCCAAGCTGCGCGGCTGGTACGACCGCAAGCAGCTGCTCGAAGCCGGCGTCAGCATCGCCCGCAGCGGCCGCCGCTGGACCGGACTCGACCGCCGCGAACAGGACCAGGGCCAGCACGACCAGGTCCGCACCGTCCTCGCCGTCTCCAGCGCCGGCATGCTCATCCGCCGCGACGTCTTCGAGGAACTCGGCGGCTTCGACCGCCGGCTGCCCCTCATGCGCGACGACGTCGACCTGTGCTGGCGCGCCCACGCCGCCGGCCACCGCGTCCTCGTCGCCCCCGGCGCCGTCCTCCGGCACGCCGAGGCCTCCGCCCGCGAACGCCGCACCGTCGACTGCGCCGGCCGCTCGGCCACCAACCCGCACCGCGTCGACAAGGCCGGCGCCGTCTACACGCTGCTCGCCAACACCCGCGGCCGCGCCCTGCCGTACGTCCTGCTCCGGCTCGTCCTCGGCACCCTGGTGCGCACCCTCGGCTATCTCGTCGGCAAGGCGCCCGGCCAGGCCGTCGACGAGATCATGGGCCTGCTCGGCACCCTGCTGCGCCCCGAGAAGGTGCTCGCGGCGCGCAAGCGGCGCGGCACCCCGGCCGTCCCGCCGTCCGAGCTCCGCCCCCTCTTCCCGCCGCCCGGCGCCACCCTGCGCGCCACCGCCGAACAGCTCGCCTCCCACTTCGGCGCCGACGACGCCGAGTCCGGCGGCTCCCGCCACGGCGCCGTCGAATCCGGCCCCGGCGGCGACGACGCCGACTTCCTGGAGATCGAGCAGTTCGCCCGGCTGAAGAAGATCGCCCGCAGGCCGGGCCCGGTCCTCTTCGCGCTCCTCCTCGTCGTCTCCCTGGTCGCCTGCCGCAACCTCTTCGGCGGCGGCTCGCTCGCCGGCGGCACCCTGCTGCCCGCCCCCGACACCGTCTCCGCACTCTGGTCGCGCTACGCCGACGGCTGGCACGCGCTCGGCACCGGCGGCACCCAGACCGCCCCGCCCTACCTGGCCGTCCTCGCCGTGCTGTCCGGGCTGCTGTTCGGCTCGACGTCCCTCGCGCTGACCCTGCTGCTCGTCTGCTCGGTCCCGCTTGCCGGCTTCACCGCGTACTTCGCCTCCCGGGGCATCGTCGAATCCCGGCTGCTGCGCGCCTGGGCCGCCATCGCCTACGCCTTCCTGCCCGCCGCCACCGGCGCCCTCGCCACCGGCCGGCTCGGCACCGCCGTCCTCGCGATCCTGCTCCCGCTCATGGCCCGCGCCGCCGTCGCCTCGTACGGGCTGAACCGCGCCGACGGCGAGCGCGGCAGCTGGCGCGCCACCTGGGCGTACACCTTCCTGCTCACCTTCGCGACCGCCTTCACCCCGGTCGTCTGGCCGCTCGCCGTCGTCCTCGGACTCGGCGCGCTCGTCCTGCGCCGAGGCGACATCACCGCGTACGGGCTGCGCTTCCTCGCCCTCGCCGGCACCCCGCTGCTCCTCCTCGCGCCCTGGTCGCTGACCCTGCTGACCAGTCCCTCCGGGTTCCTGCGCGAGGCCGGACTCGACATCCGTACGGGCACGGCCTCGGCGTTCGACCTGCTCGGCGCCGGCCCCGGCGGCCCCGGCACCTTCGGCGGGCTCGTCTTCGCCGGCCTCGTGCTCGCCGCGCTCGGCGCCCTGCTGCGCGACGAGCGGACCCTCGCCGTGCGCGCCGCCTGGACCGCCGCCCTCGCGGGCCTGCTCCTCGCCGTCCTCACCAACGGCTCCGGCGACGGCGCCACCGGCTGGGCCGGCCCCGCCACCCTCGTCTACGGCGCCGCCCTGCTGGCCGCCGCCATGGTCGGCGCCGAAGGCGGCCGTACCC
This sequence comes from Streptomyces sp. NPDC048718, assembly GCF_043198875.1. Lineage (NCBI taxonomy): Bacteria > Bacillati > Actinomycetota > Actinomycetes > Kitasatosporales > Streptomycetaceae > Streptomyces > Streptomyces sp. NPDC048718. Next base: position 15,917 of record NZ_JBICVG010000030.1, on the reverse strand, counting down.
GCGTCGCCGCCCACGGCTTCGGCTGGCGCCAGCCGCTCGCCGCGCTCATCGCGTTCGCCTGCGCCATCGGCCCGGTCGTCGCCGCGGCCGGCTGGATGATCGGCGGCGCCGACGGCCCGCTCACTCGCCGCGACCCGGTCCAGGTGCCCGCGTTCGTCGCCGAGGAGAGCGGCACCCGCGACCAGGCCCGCACCCTCGTCCTCGGCGCGGGCGCGCCTGGCGAGGTCGCGTACAGCCTGGTCCGCGGCTCCGGCAGCCGGCTCGGCGACGCCGAACTCACCGCCGCCGCCGCTACCGCCTCCGGCGGCGCCGACACCCGCCTCGACCAGGTCGTCTCCCACCTCGTCGCCGGTTCCGGCGCCGACCAGACCGCCGAGCTCGGCGGCTTCGCGATCCGCTACGTCCTGGTCCGCGACGGCGCCCCGCGCGCCATGAGCCGCGTCCTCGACTCCACGCCCGGCCTGACCCGGCTCAGCCAGCTCGACGGCAGCGCCCTGTGGCGGGTCGACCGCAAGGTCGCCCGCGTGATGATCGTGCCCCCGGCCGCCGCGAAGGCCGCCGGTTCCGGTGCCGCTTCCGGCGCCGGTTCAGCCGCTGGTTCGGCCGCCGGTGAGGGCATGGTGGCCGTCGCCGCAGGTCCCGTCGAGGCCCACACGGACATCCCGGCCGGTCCCGTCGGCCGCGTCCTGCGGATCGCCGACCGCGCCGACGCCGGCTGGACCGCCACCCTCGCGGGCAAGGCGCTCAAGCCGGTCACCGTCGACGACTGGGCGCAGGGCTTCGAACTGCCCGCCGAGGGCGGCCGCCTCGACCTCGCCCACGACGCGCCGGTCACCCACACCGTGTGGATCTGGGCCCAGGCGTTCCTCGCCCTCGTCCTGATCGTCCTCGCGCTGCCCGGCCGCCGCCATGACATCGACGACGACCTGCCCGACGAGGACGCCGGCCTGCCGGTCCAGGAGGCCGCCGAGGCCCGGAGCGTCGAGGGCGAGGGCCGCCGCGCCCGCCGACTGCGCGCTGCCGCCGAAGCGGAGGCCGCCGCGGCCACCGCTGCCGCCGGCGACCAGGCCGAGGCGCCCGCGCCCGGCATGCCCGAGCCCGTGCCCGTCCCGCACCAGCCGGTGTACGAGCAGGAGTCCGGGCCTGAGGCCGGGCAGGAATCCGAGGGCCAGCAGGAGTGGAACGGCCAGTACGCCGCCGTCCCGCAGCAGGCCGCCCCGTACGACGAGCGGTACGAGCAGTCGTACGACCAGCAGTACGACCAGCAGGGCTACGGGTACGACCCGTACGCCCAGCAGCAGCCGTACGAACAGCAGCCGTACCAGCAGTCGTACGACCAGCAGTACTACGGCGAGCAGCAGTCGTACGACCCGTACGCGCCGCAGCAGTCCCCCGACCAGCCCCACGAGCAGGGCCAGGGCCAGGGCCAGGGCCAGGCGCAGGGCCAGAACCAGGGCCAGAACCAGGGCCAGGGTCAGGCGCACCCCGGGTACGACGAGCAACAGGGCTACGACGTCTACGACCCGTACGGCTACGGGCAGCAGCAGCGTTCCGACGGGAGCAGCAACCAGTGAAGCGCACCACCCTCTCCCTGATCGCGGTCGCCACCGCCCTGGCCGCCGTCACCGGCGTGGCCGCCGTGACCGCCCCCGGTCCGGACAGCGCCGCACCCGTCGCCGCCCCGAAGGCGGCCCGCCTCCCGGTGGAGCGGACCGGGCTGCTCTGCCCGGCGCCGAGTACCTCGGAGGTGGCGGAGACGACGTACACCTCGTTCACCCCGCCGGCGAGGAACGCCGCCGGGCAGCCCCAGGACGGACAGGGCGGCGAGGGCGGCTCCGGCTCCGGCACCGGCTCGGGCGCCGGCGGCAAGGGTGCCGCCGAGGCCGTCCTGAAGCCCGCCGCCAAGGCCGCGATCCCCGGCGAGAACGCCACCGGGAAGCAGGAGAAGAAGGCCAAGGAGCCAAAGGCCCCGCCGACCGTCACCAAGCCCGGCACCCCGGTCGCCGAGCAGCTCGACGGCGGCTCCGTGCCCGCCCTGACCGGCACCGCGAACGGCGCGCTCGCCCCCGGCTGGACCGTCCAGCAGACCACCGTCGTCCCGGCGGGTGGCGCCCGCGGCCTGCTCGGCACGGCCTGCACCGCCCCGGACACCGACTTCTGGTTCCCGGCCGCCTCCACGGCCAAGGAGCGGCACGACTACGTCCACCTCACCAACCCCGACGACAGCGCGGCCGTCGCCGACATCGAGCTGTACGGCCCCGACGGCACCCTGAAGACCGAGGTCACCGAGGGCATCCCGGTGCCCGGCCACAGCACCGTGCCGGTGCTGCTCTCCACCCTGACCACCGAGGCGGCGCAGCAGGACCTCACCGTCCACGTCACCACCCGCAGCGGCCGCGTCGGCGCGGCCCTCGGCGTCGCCGACGAGAAGCTGGGCAGCGACTGGCTGCCCGCCTCCGCCGACGCGGCCGGCAAGGCCGTCCTGCCGGGCATCCCGGCCGACGCGACCTCGGTCCGGCTCGTCGCCTTCGCGCCCGGCGACGACGACGCCGACCTGAAGGTCCAGCTGATCACCCCGACCGGCACGATCGTCCCGGCGGGCGCCGACTCCCTGCATGTGAAGTCCGGCATGACCGCCGCCGTCGACCTGCCCGAGCTGACCCGAGGCGAGCCCGGCTCGCTGCTGCTGACCTCCGCCGACCCGAAGAAGCCGGTGCCCGTCGTGGCGGCGGTGAAGGTCGTCCGGGGCAAGGGCGCCGAGAAGGAGATCGCGTTCATCCCGGCCACCGCGGCGATCGAGGGCCGGGCCACCGTCGCCGACAACCGCGCCAAGGGCACCACCCTCGCCCTCAGCGCGCCCGGCGACGCCGCCCAGGTGCGGATCACGGCGTCGGCGGGCGCGGAGGGCGGTACGCCGGTCACCAAGAACGTCACGATCAAGGCGGGCAGCACGGTCTCGATGGACGGGCCCGTCCCTGAGGGGGCGAAGGGCGGCTACGCGCTGACGGTGGAGCGGCTGTCGGGCGGCCCGGTGTACGCCGCGCGCACGCTGGCCCTGCCGCAGGACGGCGTACCGATGTTCACCGTGCAGGCCTTCACCGACGACCGCAGCTCGGTGGAGGTGCCGCCGGCCCGCCAGGACCTGAAGGTGCTGGACGACTGAGCGGACGCGGACTCGGACGCGGCCGGGGTCGGGGTCCGCGTCCGAGTACGAGCGCGGGTCCCGGCGCGGGCAGGGTGGCCGTGCCGCCGTGAAGGCGCGGGCCTCTTCGTACGACCACTTCTTGCCGCACGACCGCTCCGCCCCGCCCGGTCACTCCTCCCCGTACCGCGGATCCACCGTCTCGGGGGAGAGTCCCAGCAGGTCGGCGACCTGTTCGACCACGACCTCGTGGACGAGCAGGGCCCGCTCGTCGCGGGTCTTGGCACGAAGCTCGATGGGGCGGCGGTAGACGATCACCCGGGCCGGGTCCTTCCGGTCCGCCGGGAGCGCGATGCCCAGCGGCACCGTGTCGGCCGGCTCCGCCGGCGGTACCTCCAGCACCATGAACTCGACGTCGGTGAGCTGCGGCCAGCTCCGCTCCAGCCGCTCCACCGAGTCCAGGACCAGGTCGCGGAAGGTGTCCGCCCGGCTCGCGGACAGCGGGACCTGCGGCGGGGCGACCGGCCCCCGCATGCCCCGGCCGTGCCGGTCACGGTGCCGCGGGCGCGGTGCGGCAGGAGTGCCCCTGCTCTCGGTGGTGTCCGTCACCGACGCAGCGTAACTCCCGCCGGGCCCGGCTGCCGACGGCCGGGAGGCCCTCCCTTCCCGGCCCTGCCCCACCCCCGCCCCGCTTCCCCGCTTCCCTCTCCCCGTCCCTCCCCGCTTTCTCTCCGGTACCTCCCGGCGTTCTCTCCATCCGCTCACGCTTTCCCGTTTCTTCCGGTGTTCTTCCCGGTGCTCCTCCCGGCGCCTCTCCCGACCCCCTCCCCGGACCGCCCCCCACCCTCTTCCCGCCCCTCCGACCATCCGGATCAGGCCTCGGCCGGGGCCTTGAATCCGGCCACTTCCGCAGGTCGGAGGGGTGCCGGGAACAGCCGCCGTGGCGGACGTCACACCGCGACACGGTGGAGTGACCTGGGGGAGAGTCGTCGCGGCCCGCTCAAGAGTGCGGTACCGTCCAACGTCGTGAGCCCTGTACGTCGCTGTTCGCGCACCGCGTGCGGCCGCCCTGCCGTCGCGACACTGACGTACGTCTATGCCGACTCGACTGCGGTCCTCGGCCCGCTCGCCACCTACGCCGAGCCCCACTGCTACGACCTGTGCGCCGAGCACAGCGAGCGCCTCACCGCGCCGCGCGGCTGGGAGGTCGTGCGGCTCTCCGACGCGACCGTCCCCACCCGCCCCAGCGGCGACGACCTCGAAGCCCTCGCCAACGCGGTCCGCGAGGCGGCCCGCCCCCAGGAGCGCGCGGCCGAGGCAGGCGGCAAGGGCGGCCCGCGCGGCGGCGACCCGATGGAGGTCGGCCGGCGAGGCCATCTGAGGGTGCTGCGTTCCCCCGAGAACTGACCGGGGCCCGGTCCCGGGTAGTTTGGGCGTTCCGTATCCGTACGGGCACCGCATCGCGCCGGTGTGACATGCCGAGACTTCAGGAGGGTTTGATCCGTGGCTGCTGATCTGTCGCAGATCGTGAAGGCGTACGACGTCCGCGGGGTGGTGCCGGATCAGTGGGACGAGGCCCTGGCGGAACTGTTCGGAGCCGCGTTCGTCCGCGTGACCCAGGCCGACGCCATCGTCATCGGCCACGACATGCGCCCCTCCTCGCCCGGTCTCTCCGCCGCCTTCGCGCGCGGCGCGACCCGCCTCGGTGCCGATGTGACCCTGATCGGCCTCTGCTCCACCGACCAGCTCTACTTCGCCTCCGGGCAGTTCGGCCTGCCGGGCGCGATGTTCACCGCGTCCCACAACCCGGCCCGCTACAACGGCATCAAGATGTGCCGCGCCGGTGCCGCCCCCGTCGGCCAGGACACCGGCCTCGCCGACATCCGCGCGCTCGTCGAGCGGTGGAGCGAGGAGGGCGCGCCGGAGGCGGCCGCCACCGAGGGCACCGTCACCGAGCGGGACACCCTGCACGACTACGCGGCCCACCTGCGCTCGCTGGTCGACCTCACCGCCATCCGGCCCCTCAAGGTCGTCGTCGACGCGGGCAACGGCATGGGCGGCCACACCGTGCCCACCGTCCTCGACGGTCTGCCGCTGGACGTCGTCCCGATGTACTTCGAGCTCGACGGCACCTTCCCGAACCACGAGGCCAACCCGCTCGACCCGAAGAACATCGTCGACCTCCAGGCGCGGGTCCGCGCCGAGGGCGCCGACCTCGGCCTCGCCTTCGACGGCGACGCCGACCGCTGCTTCGTCGTCGACGAGAACGGCGACCCGGTCTCCCCGTCGGCGATCACCGCGCTCGTCGCGGCGCGCGAGCTGGCCAAGCACGGCGGCAGCGGCACGGTCATCCACAACCTGATCACCTCGTGGTCGGTGCCCGAGGTCGTCCGCGAGCACGGCGGCACGCCGGTGCGCACCCGGGTCGGCCACTCCTTCATCAAGGAGGAGATGGCGAGGACCGGCGCCATCTTCGGCGGCGAGCACTCCGCCCACTACTACTTCAAGGACTTCTGGAACGCGGACACCGGCATGCTCGCCGCGCTCCACGTCCTCGCGGCCCTCGGTGGCCAGGACGGTCCGCTGTCCGGGCTGGTCTACTCGTACGACCGCTACGCCTCCTCCGGCGAGATCAACTCCACCGTCGACGACCAGGCCGCCCGGCTGGCCGCCGTGAAGGCGGCGTTCGGCGACCGCGAGGGCGTCACCCTGGACGAGCTGGACGGACTGACGGTCACCGCCGCCGACTGGTGGTTCAACGTCCGTGCCTCCAACACCGAGCCGCTGCTCCGGCTGAACGTCGAGGCGCGGGACGAGGCGCGGATGGCGAAGGTGCGCGACGAGGCGCTGGAGCTGATCCGGGGCTGATCCGGGGCCGATCCGGGGCCGAGACGGTCGTTTTGACGGTCGCTCTGCCGACGGCCGGTCTTGCGGTGCCCGTGGCGGGCGCGCTCCGCGCGTTCCCGCCACGGGCACCGCGCGTTCGCGCGTTCTCCCGGACACCCGCTGTTCCGCGCCACGCCCACCCCGTGCCGCTCGTCCGTCACACGGGCCACGGAACCTGGTCCCCGGCGCCGCCCCCGCGGGGGCGGGCGCCGCACCTGACCCGGCGGTAGGCTGACCGGGGCCGGAACCGTCCGCCCCGCATGCCCGTACGCCCCCGGGTACGCAGCCGCACCGCCCCCGAAGGGACCGCACATGCCGCTCGAAGCCGGCCTCCTGGACATCCTGGCCTGCCCGGCCTGCCACGCCCCGCTGGACGACCGTACGGCGGAGGAGACCCCGGAGCTGGTCTGCACCGGCGACGGCTGCGGTCTCGCCTACCCGGTCCGTGACGACATCCCGGTGCTGCTCGTGGACGAGGCGCGCCGCCCCGCCTGACCCGGCCCGGGCACCCCGCCCCGCCGACCCCACCGGGCCGTCCGCCCGGATGACCCCACCGGATGACCCCACCGGGTGATCCGGCCAGGGGAATCCCACCCGACGACCCGGATGACCCGGCCGGCCCCGGGGCGGCCCCGCCGGACCCGTCCCCGGGCCCGGGGAGCCCCCGGCCACGAGACACCCGGGGACACGGCGTACACCGCGAACACCCCGGTACACCCGGGACACAGGGAAACCCCAGGCATCCCGGGAGGCCCCCGGAGAACCTGGGTAAGCCCCTCGGCAGGAAGACCACGCGGAACCCGGCCGCCCGGCCGGTCCCCGCTTCGACGACCGGAGGCCCGCCACATGCTCGACGAGACCCTCCTCGACGCACCGGAAGCCCTCGCCCTCGCCGACCGCCGCGATCTGCTGCGCGGCGCGGCCGAGGCGGGCGCGCGGGTACGGACCGCCGCCCGGCACGCCGCCGAGGCCGGTATCGCCGAACTCAGTCCGGAGGGCCGCCCGCGCACCGTCCTCGTCGCGGGCCCCGGCGTCGCCGCCGCGGGCGTCGCCGACCTGATCGGCGCCCTCGCCGGCGCGGCCGCCCCGGTGATCCGGCTCCAGCCGACCGGAGTCGCCCACGCCGCCGGCGCGCTCCGCTGGGCGCTGCCCGGCTGGGCCGGCTCGATGGACCTGCTGCTCGTCCCGACGACCGACGGCTCGGAACCCGGCCTCGCGCTCCTCGTCGAGCAGGCGTACCGGCGCGGCCTCACGGTCGTCGCCGTCGCACCCGCCGCGTCCCCGCTCTCCGACTCCGTGAACGGCTCGCGCGGGCTGTTCGTCCCGCTGGCGATGGCCCCGCACGAGACGGCCGAGGAGTCCGCCGGGACACCGGGCGCCGGACCCGTCGCGCTGTGGGCGCTGTTCACGCCGCTGCTCGCGCTGCTCGACCGGGTCGGCCTGGTCGAGGCGCCGCCGGAGGCCCTGGACCAGGTCGCGGACCGGCTGGACCGTATGGCGGAACGCTGCGGCCCGGCCATCGCCACGTACGGCAACCCGGCCAAGACCCTCGCCGCCGAGCTGGCCGACTCGCTGCCGCTCGTCTGGACCGAGGGCGAGGCCGCCGGGCCGGTCGGCCGCCGCTTCGCCGCCGTCCTCGCCGAGCTGGCCGGGCTGCCCGCGCTCGCCGGCGAACTGCCCGAGGCCTTGCCCGCCCACGGCATGCTGCTGGCCGGCGGCTACGCGGCCGGCGCCGACCCCGACGATTTCTTCCGCGACCGGGTCGAGGAACCCCAGGCGCTGCGCGCCCGGGTGGTCCTCCTCCGGGACCGGCCCGCCGAAGCGGGCGCGCTCAGCGCCGTGCCCGCGGCCCGAGAGCTCGCGCTCGGCCACGAGACGGCCATCAGCGAAGTCGAACCGGAGGCGGGCAGCGCGCTGGAGAACCTCGCCGAACTGCTCGCGGTGACCGACTTCGCCGCCGCGTACCTCTCGCTCGCGTCGGCGGGTCTCACCGCCACCGCCGGCTGACGCCCCGGGCGGCGCCGGACGCGGCACCGCCCGAGCCCGTGGCCCGAGTCCGTGACCAGAGCCCGGAAACCAAGCCCGAGCCCGGACCGAGCCGGACCCCCGGCCCCCGGCCCGGCCCCGGGCCCGACAACCGGAACGCGGCGCCCGACAACCGGCCTCCGGCGCGTACGGGGAGGGGCCACGCCCCTCCCCGTACCGCCCCCGTCGCCCGCCGCCACCCACGACAACCCGCCCGCCCCACCCGGCGTCCCTTGGTACGCCCCGACAACCCCACCCGCCCCACCCGTACCCCCCGTACCTCCACCCACCCCCTCCTCCGCGCGCGCCGCACCCGCCCCCGGGCCCGCGGCACCAGGCGCCCGGCACCACCGGCACCCACCGCACTGAGAAGAGCTGGAAGCACCATGGACCGCCTCGTCAACACCGTCCGCCCCTACGCCTGGGGCTCCACGACGGCCATCCCGGAACTGCTCGGCGTCGCCCCCACCGGCGCGCCCCAGGCCGAGATGTGGATGGGTGCCCACCCCGGCGCCCCGTCCCGCACCGGCCGCGGTGCGCTCGACGAGCTCATCGCCGCCGACCCCGCCCGCGAACTCGGCCGCGCGACCGTCGCGCGCTTCGGCCCGCGGCTCCCCTTCCTCTTCAAGGTCCTCGCCGCCGGGGCCCCGCTCTCCCTCCAGGTCCACCCCGACCTCGACCAGGCGCGCGCCGGATACGCGGCCGAGGAGGCCGAGGGCATCCCGTTCGACGACCCGCGGCGCAACTACAAGGACCCGCACCACAAGCCGGAACTCATCTGCGCCCTCACCCCGTTCCACGGCCTGTGCGGCTTCCGCGACCCGGCCGAGGCCGCCGCCACCATGGCCGCGCTGGAGGTCGACTCCCTCAAGCCGTACGTCGACCTGCTGAGCGCCCACCCCGAGGAGGCCGCTCTCCGCGAGGTCCTGACCGCGATCCTCAGCGCCGACCACGACGAACTGGCCCCCACCGTCGCCGAGGCCGCGCACGCCGCGGCCCGCCTGGGCGGCCCCCACACCACGTACGCCCGGATCGCCCACCACTTCCCGACCGACCCCGGCGTGCTCGCCGCCATGCTCCTCAACCCGGTCACGCTCCAGCCCGGCGAGGCCCTCTACCTCGGCGCGGGCGTCCCGCACGCCTACATCGACGGCCTCGGCGTCGAGATCATGGCCAACTCCGACAACGTCCTGCGCTGCGGGCTGACGCCCAAGCACGTCGACGTCCCCGAACTGCTGCGGGTCGTGCGTTTCGAGCCCGGCGAGCCGGGCATCCTGCGCCCGGAGGCGACGGCCTCGGGCGAGGAGGTGTACGACACCCCGATCGACGAGTTCCGGCTGTCCCGGTTCGTACGGGCCGAGGGCGCCGCCCCGACCCGGCTCACCGCCCCGACGCCACAGATCCTGCTCGCCGTCGACGCCCCGGGCGGATCCCTCAGGCTGCGCGGCGGGGCAACGGACGGCCGCGGCGCGGGCGGTGACGGCCTGACCCTCGCTCAGGGCGAGTCCGTGTTCGTGCCGGCGGGCGAGACGGCCGAGATGCATGGGGCGGGAACAGTTTTTCGTGCCACCGTCGCCGCCTGATGCGAGAATGACCGGCCGAACCAGGCACGTCGCGGCGGCAACAGCATCAGCATGAGCGCCGCCGGGGCCGGAGCACCGACGAAGGGAACACCCAGACCCATGAGCGCGTCAGGCGGAACCAAGGCGATCGTGGCGGCGCTCGGCGCCAACCTCGCGATCGCCGTAGCCAAGTTCGTGGCGTTCCTGTTCAGTGGTTCGTCGTCGATGCTCGCCGAGAGCGTCCACTCCCTCGCCGACTCCGGCAACCAGGGACTGCTCCTCCTCGGCGGCAAGCGCGCCCAGCGCGCGGCCACCCCGCAGCACCCCTTCGGCTACGGCCGTGAGCGCTACATCTACGCCTTCCTCGTCTCCATCGTGCTGTTCTCGGTCGGTGGCATGTTCGCCGTCTACGAGGGCTACGAGAAGATCACCCACCCGCACGCGCTGGAGTCCTGGTACTGGCCCGTCGCCGTCCTGGTCTTCGCGGTCGCCGCGGAGGGCTTCTCCTTCCGTACCGCGATCAAGGAGTCGAACGAGCTGCGCGGCAGCCTGAGCTGGCGGCAGTTCGTCCGCCGCGCCAAGGCCCCCGAGCTGCCGGTCGTGCTCCTGGAGGACTTCGGCGCGCTCATCGGTCTCGTCCTCGCCCTCGGCGGCGTCGGCCTCGCCGTACTCACCGGCGACGGTGTCTGGGACGGCATCGGCACCCTCTGCATCGGCCTCCTGCTCATCGCCATCGCGCTGGTGCTCGCCGCCGAGACGAAGTCGCTGCTGCTCGGCGAGGCCGCCGGCGTCGACGAGGTGAAGAAGATCGAGGACGCGATCGTCGACGGCACCTCCGTCACCCGCCTCATCCACATGCGCACGCTGCACCTCGGCCCCGAGGAACTGCTGGTCGCCGCCAAGATCGCGGTCGAGCACGACGACACCGCCGCCGAGGTCGCCCGCGCGATCGACGACGCGGAGTCCCGGATCCGCGCCGCCGTGCCGATCGCCCGGGTCATCTACCTGGAGCCGGACATCTACCGGACCAAGGACAAGGGCAGCGACAAGGGCACGGGCAAGACGACCGCGTAGCGCGCGGAGCCCGCGTCGGAGTCACGGGGGGGGGGGGGGGGGGGGGGGGGGGGGGGGGGGGGGGGGGGGGGGGGGGGGGGGGGGGGGGGGCGCGGCCGGCCGCCGGCCCCCCCCCCCCCCCCCCCCCCCCCCCCCCCCGTTTTCCGGACCCGGCCACCCGCCCGGAACACCACCCGCCCGACCACCCGGCCCCAGGCCCGCCGCCCGGCAGGGGCGGCGGGATCCAACCCGCCCCCGAGCAGGCGGACTGTGGTCCGCTGGGCCGATCGGTGTAGATTCGTGACGAGCCAGACGTCGCTGCTGATGGCGGTCGGGCGGTCCGCGAAACGAGCGGACCGGCCGAGGGAGAGAGGGCCTCCGACGACTGCACCGCGCGAGTTCCCGGGCATTCGTATGCCCGCGTCGCTCACCGCCGCGGTTGAGCCGCCCCATCGACCCTCGCAACCGATGCCACGAGGAGCAGCCCCCGTCATGACGACTGTCGCCACGCAGGACTACAAGGTCGCCGACCTGTCCCTGGCCGTTTTCGGCCGCAAGGAGATCACCCTCGCCGAGCACGAGATGCCCGGCCTGATGTCGATCCGCAAGGAGTACGCCGAGCAGCAGCCGCTGGCCGGCGCCCGCATCACCGGCTCGCTGCACATGACTGTGCAGACCGCCGTCCTCATCGAGACCCTGGTCGCCCTCGGCGCCGAGGTCCGCTGGGCCTCCTGCAACATCTTCTCCACCCAGGACCACGCCGCCGCGGCCATCGCCGTCGGCCCGAACGGCACCCCGGAGAACCCGCAGGGCATCCCGGTCTTCGCCTGGAAGGGCGAGACCCTGGAGGAGTACTGGTGGTGCACGGAGCAGGCGCTGACCTGGCCGAACACGCCCACCGGCGGCCCGAACATGATCCTCGACGACGGTGGTGACGCCACCCTCCTCGTCCACAAGGGCGTCGAGTTCGAGAAGGCCGGTGCCGCCCCGGACCCGGCCACCGCGGACAGCGAGGAGTACGGCTACATCCTCCGTCTCCTGAACCGCACCCTCTCCGAGAACCCGCAGAAGTGGACCCAGCTGGCGTCCGAGATCCGCGGCGTGACGGAGGAGACCACCACCGGTGTCCACCGTCTGTACGAGATGCAGCGCGACGGCTCCCTGCTGTTCCCGGCGATCAACGTGAACGACGCCGTGACGAAGTCGAAGTTCGACAACAAGTACGGCTGCCGCCACTCCCTCATCGACGGCATCAACCGCGCCACCGACGTCCTCATCGGCGGCAAGACGGCCGTGGTCTGCGGCTACGGCGACGTCGGCAAGGGCTGCGCCGAGTCCCTCCGTGGTCAGGGCGCCCGGGTCATCGTCACCGAGATCGACCCGATCTGCGCGCTCCAGGCGGCGATGGACGGCTACCAGGTCGCCACGCTGGACGATGTCGTCGAGACCGCGGACATCTTCATCACCACCACGGGCAACAAGGACATCATCATGGCGTCCGACATCGCCCGGATGAAGCACCAGGCGATCGTCGGCAACATCGGCCACTTCGACAACGAGATCGACATGGCCGGTCTGGCGCAGATCCCGGGCATCGTGAAGGACGAGGTCAAGCCGCAGGTCCACACCTGGACCTTCGCGGACGGCAAGGTCGTCATCCTGCTGTCCGAGGGCCGTCTGCTGAACCTGGGCAACGCCACCGGTCACCCGTCGTTCGTCATGTCGAACTCCTTCGCGGACCAGACCCTGGCCCAGATCGAGCTGTTCGCCAAGACGTCCGAGTACCCGATCGGCGTCTACACGCTGCCGAAGCACCTGGACGAGAAGGTGGCCCGCCTCCACCTCGACGCGCTGGGCGTCAAGCTCACGACGCTGCGTCCGGAGCAGGCCGCGTACATCGGCGTTCCGGTCGAGGGCCCGTACAAGCCGGACCACTACCGCTACTGATCCGACCCGGCCCGAACCGGTTCTGCCGGAACCGGCCCGGGCCGATCCGATCAGCGTCGGTCCGACGACGGGCGGGTGACCGACCACCCGCCCGCCCCGGACCCCCCCCGCGGTAACGAGCAGGCCCCCGCACCCCCGTGCCGGGGGCCTGTCCCGTCTCCGCGTTCCGGCGGCCCACCGCCGCGGGCGACGACCGCTCAGGCGACCACCGCCCGGGCAGCCCCCACCCCAGGCAGCCCCGCCCAGCCGATCACCGCTCCAGGAAGCACCCCGAGGACCCATGCCCCGCGGCCGCTATTCGCTCCATGATCCGCACGATCACACCCCCCTTGGCGAAGAGCACTTCTCCTGCGCGCCCGGCCCATCCGGCTGGCGCTACGTGGCACGGACCACCACCCCCTCGGGCGATCCCACCGGCTCCGTCGACCTGGCCGTCGACGACCGGGGCCGCCCCATCCGCCTCGAACTGCGCACCGCGCACTGGCAAGTCCGCGGCGCCGCCCTCGATGGCGTCACCTGGGTCCGTACCGACCCCACCGGAGCCCATGCCACCGAAGGCACGGTTCGCGCCCATGCCTTCACGGGCACGTCCCCGGCATTCCTCGTCGCGCTCTCGCGTCTCCTCGGCCTCACCCCCGATTCCCCCGGGGCCCGCGTCCGGCTCGTCGCCTTCACGGGCCCGTCACTGGCCCCCCTGACGACCGATCAGTCCTGGTCGCTGGTGAAGAGTGAAGCGCACCCCACTGACAACGGCCCGCTGACCGTGGACGAGTACCAGGTCGACGACCTGGACACAGGGGAGCGGCACAGCGTCCACCTGGCCGGTGACGTGGTCCTTTCGGCGCCCGGCATCGAACTCGAAGAGCTCGACACCCCGCCGAACACGTTCTGACCCGCCGGCCCCGTCCTGCCCCGTCCCGCTCAGGCCGGAGGCGCGAACCCGGTCGCGGGCGGCCGGGGATCGGCGGGCGCGTCCGGTACCTCCGGCGCGTCCGGTACGACGGGCGGAGCGGACACCTGAGGCGCGACGCTCACCGACACCCCCGCACCTGCGCCCACACTCGCCACCGCGCCCGGAACACCCCCGGCGACCGGTGCGCCGACCGGCGCGGCGAACGCCCGCCGGGCCTCCCGCGCCTGCCGCTCGGCCACGACCCCGGCCAGATACGCGGCGGCCGGCACCCCCGGCGGCGGAAGCGCCCCGGTCCGCGCCACCAGCTCGTTCGCGAGCCGGTCCGCCATCCGCTGCCCGATCACGGGGTCCAGCTGCCGCATCCGCGTCAGGTACTGCCGTATCTCCAGCCACAGCCCGTCCGGTACGGCCGACAGATCGAGCCCGGCGAACCGCCCCGCCAGCCACGGCGGCGCAGGCGGCAGCACCATGCCCGCCGAGGAGGCCACCCGCTCCCGGACCACCAGCGTCCCGGCGAACACGTCCCCGAGCCGCCGCCCCCGCTCCGACACCAGCGACGCGATGACGGCGACCACCCCGAACGTCATGAGGATCTCGACCACCCCCATCGCCCCGCGCACCAGCGCGTGCCGGAACCGGATCGGCCCGCCGTCGTCCCGCACCACCCGCAGCCCGCACGCCAGCTTCCCCAGCGAGCGCCCGTGCGTCAGCGTCTCCACCGCGATCGGCCCCCCGACCAGGACCAGCACGAACGCCGCGACGCTCACCGCGGCGAGCGCGGCCTCGTCCAGCGACACGGTGAGCATCAGCAGACCGAAGGTCATCCCCATGTAGACGGCCCAGATCACGACCAGGTCGATCACCAGCGCCAGCGCCCGGCTCGGCAGCCGCGCCGGCTGCAATCCGAGGACGACCGCGTCCCCCGTCACCACTCCGCTCACTGCCCCACCCCTTTGCGCCCTGCCCGTCCCCGTCCGAACGCCAGTCTGCCAAGCTGACCCGCAGCGCGCCGCAGTAGTAGATACGGACCGTACGCACCAGTGCCTGGAGCAGCAGCCGATCATGGATCTCGACGTCTTCGTCACCACCCACCGCGCCGAGTGGGACCGTCTCGACCAGCTGCTGGGCCGGGGCCGCCGGCTCACCGGCGCCGAGGCTGACGAGCTCGTCGCCCTCTACCAGCGCACGGCCACCCATCTCTCCCTGATCCAGTCCAGCGCCCCGGACCCGATGCTCACGGCGCGGCTCACCCAGCTCGTCGCCCGCGCCCGCGCCACGGTCACCGGCACCCGCCGCGCCTCCTGGCGCGACGCGGCCGCCTTCTTCACGACCGGATTCCCCGCCGCCGTCTATCGCGCGCGGCACTGGTGGATACCGACCGCGATCCTCTCCGTCCTGGTCGGCGCGCTGATCGGCTGGTGGGTCGCCGCCCACCCCGAAGTGCAGTCGGCGCTGGGCGCCCCGGCCGAACTCCGCGCGATGACCCGCCCCGGCGGCGAGTACGAGACCTACTACTCCAGCCACCCGGCGGCGTCCTTCTCCGCCCAGGTCTGGACGAACAACGCCCAGGCCGCCGCCGTCTGCCTGGTCCTCGGCGCGTTCCTCGGCATCCCGGTCCTGCTGATCCTGTTCGCCAACATGCTGAACCTCGGTCTCGGCCTCGGTCTCATGGCGTCCGCCGGCCGGCTCGACGTGTTCCTCGGCCTGATCCTTCCGCACGGCCTGCTCGAACTGACCGCCGTCTTCGTCGCCGCCGGTACGGGCCTGCGCCTCGGCTGGACCCTCGTCGACCCGGGCCCCACCACCCGCCGCGCCGCCCTCGCCGAGCAGGGCCGCGCCGCGATCGGCATGGCCATCGGCCTCGCCCTGGTTCTCTTCGTCTCCGGCCTGATCGAGGGCTTCGTGACCCCGTCAGGCCTGCCGACCTGGGCCCGGATCGGCATCGGCGTCACCGCCGAGCTGGCGTTCCTTGTGTACGTCTACGTGCTCGGCGGCCGCGCGGCCCGCGCCGGCGACACGGGCGATGTCGAGGAGGCGGACCGGCCCGCCGTACTCCCGACGGCCGCTTGATGTGCGGACCCCGCCGCTGACCTGCTAGTCTCTCCCTTGCCCGCAAAAACCGTTGACACGGTCGGAGCGGGGAGGTAGATTCAAACGGTTGCCCGGGAAGTTGGACAAACTCCCGGCTGATCATTTAAACTCTTCCTCGCTCCACTTCGGAGCCACCCCGATTCCTTCCGAATCAAGAAGCCACCGATTAGGTCGGCGGAAATGATTCTGATAAAGTCGGGAAAGCCGGAAGGGAACGGAAGCGAAAGCGACCGGGACCGGAAAGCACCGAGGAAATCGGATCGGAAAGATCTGATAGAGTCGGAAACGAAGGAAGCGC
>NZ_JBICVG010000029.1:0-48459 GCF_043198875.1 Streptomyces sp. NPDC048718 | reverse complement strand
CCACGACACCCCGAGCCACGGCACCTCCGACCCATCGCGCCCCGGAGCCACCACACCGGCGGGGGCCCCCCCCCCCCCCCCCCCCCCCCCCCCCGCGGGGGGGGGGGGGGGGCCCCCCCCCCCCCCCCCCCCGGGTGGGTCGGGCCGTCACGGCCCGGGGTACGGATGAAGCCGGGTCAGCAGACCCAGGCACCGCCGCCGTACCAATCGACGCACTGGTTGTCCCAGCCGAGGGTCAGCTCGGAGAAGTCGCCGACCTCGACCAGCTCGGGCGTCTCGTATTCCTCGTACGTGGCCATGTGATCACATCCTTCGCTTCGGGTTGGTCCGGGGCGGACCGCCGGTCATCTCCACCGGTCCGCCCCGGCGTTGCATCGCCAACGTACGACTCCCGTCGTCCCAGGCTCCTGGGTCCACGGACCCGACCGGGTCCCGTCGTGCCGTCAGGCGCCGAGTCCGGCGTCGCGGGCCCGGACCATGGCGGCCGCCCTGTCGCTCACCTCGATCTTGGCGAAGACATGCGAGACGTGGTTGCGCACGGTCTTCTCGGCCAGCACCAGTTCGCGGGCGATCCGGCGGTTCGGATACCCCCGGGCGATCAGGTCGAGGATCTGCCGTTCACGCTCGGTGAGCTGGGGGAAAGCAACGCGGATCGGCATCTCGTGGACCGCGGAGAAGTATCCGCTGAGCCGTGCCGCCACGGTCGGGCTGAACACCGCGCCGCTCGCGGCGGCAGTGCGCACCGCCCGGATGAGTTCGGCCCGGGGGGCGCCCTTGAGTAGGTAGCCGTGGGCGCCCGCCCTGAGGGCCGCGACGATCATGTCGTCGTCGTCCGTCACGGACATCATCAGCACACGCGGGCTCTCCTCGCCGGGGCGGTGGGCAGCCGCGAGGGCGGAGACCGCGGCGACCCCGGACAGACCGGGCATCTGGATGTCCATCAGGATGACGTCGGCCTGGACCCGTTCGTCGACGAGGGCCTTGACGGCCTCCTCGCCGCTGTCGGCCTCGCCGACCACCTCCATGTCCTCCACATCCTCCATCGCAAGCCGCACTCCCGCACGGAACAGCGAGTGATCGTCCACCAGGAAAACACGTATCGTCATGCCTCACTCCAGGGCAGGGTCGCGCGGACGAGTGTTCCGGCCCGGCCGTCGTGCCGGGGCAGCACCTGACACCAGCCCCCCACTTCCTCGGCCCGCCGGGCCATGGACGCGAGTCCGACCCCGCGCCGACTGGCTTCCGGCCCGGGTGGGCCGCTCCCGTCGTCGCAGACCTCCAGGATCAGCCAGCCATCGCGATCGGCCAGCCGCACGGTCGCGGTCCGTGCCTTCGCGTGACGCAGGACGTTCGTCAGGGCTTCCGAGGCGATGCGATATACGGCGAGTTCGGTGGCGGAGGAAAGCCTGCGCGCCGGTTCGTACTCGGGCAGTTCGACGCGGACGTCGAACCGCTCCACGCCGCCTGCCCGGCGCGCCAGTTGGCGCAGCGCGCTGTGGAGTCCTCCGCCCTCCAGGTCCGGTGGGCGAAGGTCGTCAATGATGCGCCGGATGTCGTCGACGGTGCGGGCGGTCTCGGCGGCCGCGTCAAGGATGAGCCGCCGGGTGCCCGGTTGGGCGACCCGCTCGGCTGCGACGTCGAGACGGAGCCTGATCCCCGCGAGCGCCGGGCCGAGGCTGTCGTGTAGATCGACCCTGAGACGGCTGCGCTCGTCCTCTCTGGCGGCGACGAGCTGTTCGCCCAGCCCAGTGCCGGACAGCTCCACCTGCCGCGCCAGTTGCCAGCGCGGCAGCAGACCCCAGGCGTTGCCCACGAGTCCCAGGAGACACAGGGCCACGGACGCCGCGTCAGCCAGATCCAGTCCCGAGGGCCTCGGCACGATCCCGAACAGCCCGAAAGGGGCCAGTCCGAGCACGAGCACGAGGCCTACTCCCATACTCAGCCGCAACCCGTCCAGGGGGAGACTTCCCCACCCGGCCCGTAACCGGCCCAGCGGAATTTCCTCCTCCCGACAACCGCTCTGCTCCGTTCTCTCCCTGTGACGTTCTCTCCCCCGCCGCATTCTCATGTGACCGAAGTTAACTCGCTGTCGGCACACGAGGGAGCCGGATTCCGGACGTCGTGGGAAAGCCGCCCGCCGTCTCAAACCTCCGCATTGGGCACGCCGGGCGCCAGGGCAAGCTGTCGGCCCAAGGGTCGAGGAATCCGCCCTTCTCGCAGAACCGCGGGACTGCGAGGCCGCGTTCCGCCAAAGCGGTCGACAGTCCGCTTGCCCGGGCATTTTGTCCGGAGCGTAGAGAGAAATCCGTCAAGTACAGCGGAGAAACCGCGAGCGGAATGGCCGAACCACGAAAGACGGTTACCGCCCGGGTTTTCGGAAGAGGAAATAATCCGGCGTCCGCGCTGTCAGTCGGCGCCGGCCGGCACCTCCAGCCGGTCACCCAGGTTGCCGCGGTACCGGCAAGGGGTCGGTCGCTGCTTGAGCAGCCCTTCCCCTCCTCACACCACGGCCACAGCCAGTAGGTACCGCCACGCCATCCGGTAGAGCGTCGGCCCGCCCGGCCGGCCTCCGTCACGGTTGTGGACGCCCCCGGCCACCACGGCGCCGGGAGACGCCGCCCTCCCCCAGGGGAACCAGACAGCGCCACCTGGCCAGGAGTCACCTGCCCAGCGAGCTTCGTGCACGGCATTCGCGTCTTCAACCCCGAGGGAGGAAAGCAAGCCTTCCTCCCGCAAGTGGCCGGCACTATAGCACGATTCGTGGGCCGGGCACAGGTACCTCCGTTGAAGCAACCCCACACACAACCAAGCCCACGGCCCTCTTCCCACTGCCGATGGGCCGGCGGGTCGACCCACCTGATCCGGTCCCGGCGCGTCTTCCCACGCCGGCCCGGGACGGCGCACTGATGCAGCCATGCACGACGTTCACCAGTGAGAACGGCGACGCCGACACGTTCGTCGACCGCCTGCGGGATCGGACCGAGGCCGGGGAGCAGGCATTCCCGCAGCCGTCGGACGACCGCTCGATCTCACCCATGGTGGCGCCACGCACCTCTCTCCCGGTTCACCGGAGCATAAGGAGATACGGCGGCCACACCCAGTACGACCTCGGTCGCCCCGGTCGGCTCAGGAAGCTCGACCGCACCTGGCGCTCCGGATTGTCGACGTTGGTGTCGACCAAACTCCGTCAAGGCAACACCGGCCTATCCGGATGGCAACGTACGCCTGCCCACGGAGCAACCTCCGACCGGCGGTCAGAGGTTGCTCCGTGGGGCCGGGGCGGCCCTTGCCACCACCCCGCGGTCACTTCTCCAGCAGGGTCACAGGGACCTGGGGACGGGGAGGTGGCAGTCGAGGATCTGGCGGGCTTCCCTCCGGCGGGAGCGGCGGGGGTGCAGCAGGGCGACGCCGACGATGACGACGTACACGGTGATCCAGATGTGCAGGACGGTGATCAGGGCCCAGGGCAGGGGGCCGGTGGTCGGGAGCAGGGCGGTCAGTGCAGTGAGCATGGTTCCTCCTGATGTGCCGCCGGGCCGTGCGCTCGGCGGTTCCCCCAGGTCACCAGGCCCGGTGCGCCCGGCCCGGGTAAAGGTGGGGGGTCTCTATTTCCCGAAGGCGCGGCCTCTTCCGACGGAAGTGGGTAGGTTCGCGGCATGTCTTCTCCTGGTGGTCCGGTCTCCGCTGATCAGCAGCTCGTCGAGCACGCGCGTCAGCACGGTTTCGTGGTGTCGGCGAAGCAGCTTGCGTCGTGGCGGCGGGCGGGGCTGTTGCCGGAACACACGAAGCGGGCGCTGGGCCGAGGGCGTGGGAGCGCTTCGGTTCCGGGCGACGAGGCATTCGGTCTGGTCGTGGCGCTCGCCCGGCTGGCGCGGAGGGGGGCTCGGCCCTCTCACCTGGCGCTGGCGCTGTTCGGCGAAGGGCACCCGGTGCCGGAGGAGACCGTGCGGGACGCCTTCGGCAAGGCGGTCCGGGGCCTGGGCGCAGGGCTCGGCGAGGAAGGTCCGGAAGAGGGGGAGGACGAGGAGGAGTGGGCGGAGCGCGTCGCCGACGAGGTGGTCGTCTCGGGGCGGCGGGTGAGGCTCGTTCCCGCGCGGGTGCGTCGGATCGATGAGGGCATCGCCCGGTACATGCGTGAGCGGGGGGTGGCGTGGCCCCCTCCCGAGCTGGCCGACCTGGACGCGAACCCGGAACCTCCGAGCCTGTCCGGCGGGGAGGTCACGGCTACCGCGGTGACCACGGTGCTGCGTGGAGGTGCCGCCGTCACGCCGCAGGGGATCGGTGACGTGCTGCGGGCCGTGCAGCCGACGGGGTGGGGCAACCCTGGGGCGTCGCTCGCCGAGTACACGGTCGATGACGTCCCTGATGCCGCCCAGGAGGTGTTCCTCCCGGACGGCGGGATGAGCACCGTTCCCGCCGGTGACGTCCGCGGCGCCCTGCTGGGTCTGGCGGAGACGGCCACCCTGGAGGACCTGCGGGACGCCTGGGAGGTGAGCGGGGCGACCCGCGAGTGGGCGCTGGACCTGTGCGCACGGGTCGAGGCGGAGTTCGAGGCCGGCGAGCTGGGCGACGCGGCCCTCGCCTGGCTGATGGGCAGGGCCTTCGTGTCGGGGCTGGTGCTGATAGCCCAGGTGGGAGACCGCCACTGGTCCCCCACGGACCGGGCGTCGGACACCCTGATCCTGTTGATGATGCGGCGGTCGTTGCGCGACCTCGACGGCAAAGTGCCGGACTGCCGATGGGAGCTGCTCGGGTCTCCCGCCATGCTGCCGGCCCCGCTGGTCCCGTTCCTCCAGCCGCGGCGCGCCTCCGAGATCCAGTAGGAGAATCATGAACCAGAGCCCTCGTGAGACCGTGGCGGCGGCCATGGCCGAAATGGCGGTGCTGCGTGCTCTCCAAGTGGCCGGGCGGCGCTTGCTCGCGCGGCGGAGCCGGGCGGTACGGGGCCGTCTGTTGACCGTCCCTTCTTGGGAGCTGCATTTCCATCTGCCGGTTGGCGATACCGATCTGGCGCTGCTCCTGCGGGATGCGTGGGTCATCCCGGAGGCCGTCGGCCTGCCCTCGACCATGATCGAGGAACTGGATCAGCACGTGCGGATTCTGCTTCGGGCTGCACGAGGACCTGGCCCTGAAACTGAACGCGGCTTCCGACCGACCGCGCCGCGAGGTGTTCTTCTGGCTCACCTGGATGCGTTCCTCCGCATGGCACCGCCTCGCCGCCCCGGGCCTGCTGCCCTCGCGGTCTCCGAACGTACCGGCCGGCATCACCGGCCTCTGGGTCGGCTGCCTGCTGGACCAGACCCACGTCCTGCACTGGGACCACGACACCGGCTGGACGCGCCACCCGCTCCCGGACCCGCTGCCTGTACCCCGATTCCCCGGCTGCCCCTGACCAACGACAGGACAGCACAGCGGCATTTCGGCCCTCTCATGGGCCGAGGTCGGACTGTGAGGAGGACCCGCTTTCCGGCTATAGGCACGCTCCGCAGTTGTCTATGTCGCTAGCCCTCGGCTCCGCCAACCTCCATTAAGGGCTGTCCCGCAAAGATCTTGGCTGGGGGTCCGGAGCGGTCTGAAGAGCTGGTGGGTGCTCAGCTGGTGGTTCGTGAGGTGCTCAGGGACCAGGCGAAGCCGGCGAGCGTGTGGAAGTCGTTCTCCCGGAGACCGATCCGTGGGTTGACGTGGTGCAGGAGCCCGTTCCCTGGTGGTGGGCGGTCACGTACGTCTGGTCCAGCTCGCTCTGCTCGTCGTCCACCCAGGCGAAAGGACGGCCGTCTGCGTAGTTCACCAGCGGTCCGGTCTTCCAGTGGACTCCATCGGGGCGTTCTTGAAGTAGGGCGTCGCCGAAGTCGACGAAGGGAAGTTCCGGAAGGCCGAGGACCGGTGCGATCCACCGGTTGGCGTCGTCCATCCAGGTGGTGGCCCAGCACAGCTCGAAGCCGAGCCGGAGCAGGTTTCGCCCGTGCTCTGGGTTGAGCCAGACCCGCAGGGGGCGCCGTCGGGACGAGAGGCCTCTGTCGTCTCCATGGGCGTCGTTCCTGGGAACTCGGATTGTGGTGTAGCCGTCTGGACGTCTCTCCGGCTTGGCTGCGTAAGGGTTGAGTGGCCCGTCCACGTCGAGGAACAGCAGCGGTCGGTTCACGGTTTCCCCCGGTCTTACTCACTGTGGACTGCCCTGGTCAGCGTAGCTGCGGGATTGTCACGGCATGGAACCAGCCCGGGTGATGATCATGAAGTGGCGAGTGTGATCACGGCGTTGGAGCCGTCCTGGACAACCCCGTTCGCAGGACTGAGCCCGCGCTGCTTCGGCAAGCTGCTGACCGCGCTGCGGCGCGATGGAGCAGATGTGATCCACCGAGGCCGGCCGTGGAGTCTGCCGCTGGAGGACAGGGTTCTGCTGGTCACGGCATACTGGCGCACGAACCTGACGTTGCGGCAGCTCGCCCCGCTGTTCGGCATCTCGAAGTCCACGGCCGGCCGAGTCATCAACCACCTCGGCCCCCTGCTCGCACTCCAGTCCCGCAAGCGGTTCGCCAAAGACACCGTGCTCATCGTGGACGGCACCCTCGTGCCCACCCGCGACCACAGCATCGGAGCGGTCGAAGAACTACCGGTACTCCACCAACCACCAGGTCGTCATCGACGCCGACACACGCCGGGTCGTCGTGGTCGGCCGACCGCTCGCCGGGAACCGAAACGACTGCAAGGCATGGGAGGAGTCCGGCGCCAGGGCCGCCGTCGGCAAGACCATGACGATCGCCGACGGCGGATACCCGGGCACCGGACTTGTCATCCCGCACCGCCGCAAGCGCGGCCAGAGCCAACTTCCGGACTGGAAGGAGGAGCACAACAAGTCCCACAAGCAGGTCCGGGCCCGCGTCGAGCACGTCTTCGCCCGCATGAAGACCTGGAAGATCCTCCGCGACTGCCGCCTCAAAGGCGACGGCGTCCACCACGCCATGCTCGGCATCGCCCGTCTACACAACCTCACCCTCGCCGGATAGGCCGTATGCGGCACGGTGGGCCGCTACGTCCGGCGACTCCAAGATCCTTAACGGGACAACCCTTAGGACAACCCTTACCTTATGTTCCCAACGGCAGTCTCCTTAAGGCTATTGGGGCCATACCCCTCCTCCCTCTCCCCCAGGTGCCAGCCGGGCGGTGGCCTTCACAAGCCTGCACGTGATCTTCAAGAAGCGCGACCGGCTGTAGCTGGAGAGCCGCACGGCTTCCCAGCTGGGTCTGCAATGCTTCTCGGATGACCAGCAAGAGCAGAGGGCAGCACAGCAGGGTCAAGCCCTCCGCCCCCGTTCAGCCAGGCGAACCGGGCGGCGGTCCTGGGGAGACCTTGTGGGCAACCACGCGGTCGGGAGCACGGGCCGGGCGTGGGTTCCACTATCAGGACGCTGTCGGGGCCTGGCTGTGTGGCCGCATCATCTCCGGTGCACTCGATGCCGATCGCATCGTCCCTGAAGGGCTGGAAGACCTCTCATGTGAGGGGCCGACGCCCTGGCACGTGCAAGTGAAGTCCCGCCAGGAACGGATGGGCGACTTCATCGCTCCTGAAGTTGCCGGGCATCTTGTCACCATGGCTCTAGCACACATGAAGCGCGTCAAGGCAGGTGTGGCAGGCCGATCCCTTCTTGTGCTAGAGCGGCCGATCGAAGGTGAATGGCTCACCCAGTGGGGCGCTCCCCTGAGTAACCTCCCGCAAGGCCATCGATTGCTACAGGCATTCAACGCCAAAGCCGCCAAGGCCGGCCTGAACAAGGGCGAAATCGACGCATGGTGCAATGCCGTCAGTCTCTACGTCCTGCCTTGGCGTGCCGCCGCCGAGGACACCCGCAGCGCTGTGACCCATCGACTCGGGCTGTTGCCGGCAGCTGCGGAGACAGTCGTCCTGGCTCTACGCAGCGCCGTCGCACGTCAGGCCGATGCCAACGCTGAGACAAGCCTGCAGGGAGCAGCAGGGCTGAGTCGCGCGAATATTGCACGGATGGCAACCGAGGTCGCGGAAACCATCGACCACGCATCTCTGGAGGAGGCGCTGGCCACGGGCCTCTGCGAGCCGGTGGACTTCGACCGGCCGCTCCCGTCAGCCGGCTTCCACGAAGGCATCGACGTGCGGCCCGGCCACATCGCTGCCGGTCTTCCGGCCCCTCGCCCGGCCCTAACCGGGCAGGTAGCAGACGCGATCCATCGAGGTCAGAGTGTCCTCGTGACCGGCCCCTCCGGTATCGGCAAGTCCACCGTGATGTGGATGGCCGCCTATGTGACGAGGCATGTGCTCTGGTATCGCATCAGGCGGCTACAGGCCGACGACGCTGTCCCTCTGGTAAGGCTGGCGCAGGCGTTGCAGCCCTCGGCCCGTTCTCCGGTCGGATTCATCGTGGACGGCATCGGCATCGGAGCGGCCGAGGCGTGGGATACCCTCTACCGCGAACTCGCCCCGATCCCTGGTGTCCTACTCCTGGGCTCGGTCCGAAGTGAGGACCTGCTGCCTCTTCGAAGCCGGGCCGACTGTGCCCAGATCGAGGTGACCCTCGATGAGGAGGTCGCTGAGCAGATTCACGCCGGGCTGTCGGCTACCGGAGCCACGACAGCCGCGCATTGGCGAGAGGCGTACAACGCGGCAAACGGATTGACCCTGGAGTTCACTCATCTCCTCACCCGCGGACGAAGGCTCTCGGAGCTCCTGACCGAGCAGGTCGAGCGGCGAGTCATCGAAGGGCGGGAGACAGAGATCGAGATCCTGGCCAGGATCTCGATCGCCCACCGTTGGGGCGTCGATCTGCCCGTACGAACACTTCAGCAGCAGCTGGGGCTGGGAAACACGGACCTCCGCATAGCGCTGTCCCGCCTGGCTGATGAGCACCTCGTTCACGAGCGGAGCGGACGACTGTCCGGGCTGCACCAGCTGCGCTCGGCACACCTGGCCGACGCCGTGCACGCGATTCCACCGCCGGTCTTGGATGAGACCGTGCTCTCAGTGATGCAGCTGCTGGCGGACGCACAGCTTCAGCCGTTCATCGCCGGCGTCCTCACTGACCACCCCGAGCTGGATCCCGTCGTGCTGGACCAGATCGCGGTCCGACTCGGCAACCGCCCCTCGGTGGAGGCGACCGTCGGCGTTCTGCAAGCTCTTCGGCTGGTCGACGTCAACCGCACCGCGGCCGCCTGGCTCCGGACCCTCGACCGACACCGGATCCCACCCGCGCTGCGCCGCACCACCATCCAGTTCGCGCTCGTGGACGGAGAGCTGCTGCCACAGCTCAAACCCGAGATCGCTGCGGCCATCACTGAGATCCGGGCAGCCGATTCGTCCGGTTCCCCACTGCGCGACGCACTCGCGGAGCGACTCGGCACGGCAGCGATCAGCCTCCTCCTGTCGGAGTGCGGGGAGCCGGTCGAATCCCAGCGGTTGCTCGCCGTCCTTGCCGGAACGGATCTGGATCTCACAGATTGGCCGGCGGCCCTCTCCGATTCCCCGTTCAATCAACTGCTCGCCAATGCACCGCTCGATCTCCTGGGAGACATTCTTTCCACCGCCCGGGCGGTGTCGGTCCCCCTGGCCGAACAGCTGTTAAAGATCGCGGGTGGAGAGGAGCGAGTGCTGCACGCCATTACGACCCATTCGCCGTGGATCACTGAGGCGTCCGTCGTCAGTCGTGAGGACAGCCGGGTCGCGTTCGCCCGCCTGCTTCTCGTGTCGGACCAGGCGCGGCCGGACGCGGAACGGGAGGTCAGAGCGCTTGGGCAACTGTTGCTGCGCTGTCTTCCGCAGTGCGACAGTGTCGACGTCCAGAATCTGATGCCCAGCGGTCTGCCCCTCACCATCAGCGACTTCACCAGCGGAGTCAGCCGTCTGAAGCGGCAGTTCGACAGACCGTCCGCCTCGATGGCGTGGACACGCACGCGCGCGTTGATCGGTGCAATGGTGGCTGGCCAAGCCGACTGGACCACCCGAGCCGCGACCGCAGCCTCTTCACTTCCCGTGCTTCACCGGTATCTGACGCATCTGACCCGGATCTGGTGCGTCGGTCGTGGTCAGCCCAAAGACGCCGAGGACCTGCGCACAGCGCAGGCAGCGCTACAGAGTTGGGCCGCCTCACTGACACTCCCCGTCGACACTTCTTTTCTGTCCACGCTGCCCGTCGGCGATGACGTTCCAGGAGGTGGAGCCGACCACCTGCAACAGCTCGTGAGCGGGATTGCCGAGAACCTCACGGCAAGGCTCGCAGACCCCAAGGGGTACGCAGCGCTGGCCGGCTACGTGGGTGACTCTCTGACGCACCTCGCCTTGCAGGTACGGGAGAAGGAGCGCTGGCACCTCATCGGCCAGGAGCCTCCGGATGTCCTCGATCACCTTGTGAGCACGCTCTCCGACTTGCACGCAGTCCTGGCCGAACTCGCCTGGGGCGCTCTCGGACCCAAGAAACTCACAGCCGCGGCGCGGTCAGGGCCCTCCGCCCAGGCACTCGGTCGAGCGGCAGACTTCGCCCGCCGAACTGCCAGTGCGCGAGCAGAGATCGTGCCCCTGAAACTCCAGTCCGATGCCAGGACAGCAGGGCTCCATGTCAGCCTGTACACCAGACCCATCTCCGAGCCAGACTCAACGGAGTGGCCTGCCGTGGAACTCGCGGTGGGCGTGAAGCTCGTCGAACTCACCCAGTGGCCAACGGCAGTGGAACAGCTGTGCTCGCTCCTGAAGCACGATCCCGGCACCCAGGGCAACCGTAGGTCTGTCCTGCTCGTTCCTCTCTTCGACGGCAAGCCGGTAAGGCTCTTGGCGCGACAGCTTCAGACGACTCCGTGGCCGGGATTCGACCTGTTCGACACTTGGAGCTCCGACCTTCCCAAGGCACACCCGACCCCCCTCACCGATGCTGCCATCGCCGCCCACCAGGCCCTCCAGTGCCTCTCCGGGCTGGCTCACCTCGCGACCCTGCGGGACACGGACCAGAGACACCAGAACACCGCCGACGAGGCGGTGACGCATTTCCAGCAGGCACGCCTCGTAATCACGGGCCTCCGCCAGTGGGATCCGGTCATCAATATGACTCTCGACTTCCTCGACACCCTTGCTCGTCGGGTCGAGAGCGAGATCACTGAGGACCCATCCCTTGGAAACTCTGACGTACCCAACCTCGCAAGCGCCATCGCTCAAGGAGCAGTCGGCCGTATGACAGAGGACTATCTGCAGCTGGAAGGCATGACAACCATCACCCTGCAATGGGATCTCGATCCCGACCGTGCGGCACGACTCCTCCCAGCGACCGACTGAAGGCATGTGCGGGCCAAGGATCAGCCGGCCGGCCGCCGCCGATCGAGCACCACCCAGACCAGAACCAAGGGGACATCACGCCTGGAGTAGCCCGGCGCACACGCTGCCATGGGCACAAGATCTCAGGTGCGGGGCCAACGCCGTCTTGCAGCCTCTACGGACATGCATGCTGACAGTCGCAAGTCAAGCAGTGAATCTGATCGTGAGGAGTGAGCAGTCTCGATCCCGATAGTCTGGAGATCCAATCGAACGGGCGCGGGGGAACGATGGTTCGAGCACTTCTGCTCGGAGTTGGGAACTTTGAGAACGCGGCTGATGGCGAGTGGAGTCCCTCCTCGGCGGGATTGTCTCCCCTGCCATCGGTTGAACCGCAGGTACGTGAACTTGGCGTGGCGCTCTCACGATTCGACGGGCTGCACATCGGTGACCCGGTGATCAATGCAGACCGGGTCGGCGTCGAGGAACACTGGCGGCGGTTGCGGCACGATTCGGGGGGCCTGCCACGTATCGTGCACTTTGCCGGACACGGGGTCCTTCGCGGAAGGGTCTTGTACCTGCCTGTGCACGATACCCGTCCGACTGACCTTCCAGGATCGGCAATCGACGTCGGCCGATGGCTGAATGAGGTCGAGCATGGCTCCGACCAGTCCCCCGTCCTACTCCTGCTAGATGTTTGCGGTGCAGGGGCCGCGACGGACTATCAGCTGTTCCAGGACGTTCCCGAAGGCGACCGAAAAACTTGGGTGATTGCAGCCTGCACAGCGGACGAGAGCGCCTACGCCGCGCGGTTCACCAAGGCCGCAGCCCAGGCCCTGGAGCGGCTCCGCTTGGGGCACTGGGACATTTCTCCGGCGCTGTCCCACGTACCGGTGGAAACCGTAGCCGACGAGATCGCGCGGGAGCTGGGCCGCCTCGGCGAGGGGTATCCGCAGACCGTGGTGCACTCGCCACGCCGAGCCGCCTCGTTGCCTGTACCGGAGTTCTTCGCCAACCCGGCATTCAGTACAGACGGCTGGCAGCGGCTTCGGGGCCGGCTTCGGCTGGCAGTCCGGGAGCTGGCGGCGGAGTTCGACCCTGGTCTGGACCCCGTGCACTTCCTCACCCGGGCGTCCGGCCGCCTTGGCGACGCCTCAGCGATTACGGGCAGTCTGTTCACGGGGCGGACCCGTGAACTGACACGGATCCGCTCCTGGTTGGCGAGCAACGAACCCCTGTTGCTAGTCACGGGAAGCCCTGGGTCCGGAAAGTCGGCGCTACTGGGGGTAACCGTCTTTCTGTCGCACAACCAGCTCGCCGAGCTGAGCACTGGACTGGTTGGTCGCATTCCTGCTCAGTATCGCCCGGAGCGTCGGTACCCGACCCTTGTCGCGGTCCATGCCCGGCACCGGAGCAGGGACGAGGTGGTGGCTTCGATCCTGGCTCAGCTGAATCCCGAGGAATCGAAGCCGACCGTCGCTGACAGTGAGCAAGCGCTGGACGAGCTCAAACGCATCGCTCAGGACCTTCCGGAGCCGGTGGTACTCATCCTCGATGCCATTGACGAAGCCCTGGAGAGCGACCGTATCGTCAGTCTTCTGCGAACCGAGCTCCTGAGAACGCATCGCTCTGACGGCAGCCCCGCCTTCCGGGCACTCGTGGGGATGCGCCCGCCGCAGACGGACGGACACCAGGTCTGGGACGTGCCCGGTGCCCACGAGCGGGTGCTCGACCTGGATACCTCCTCTAGTGCCGAAGACCTCACAGGCGACCTCACGACCTACATCGCCGACATCCTGTATAGCGCGCCCAGTTACGAGGACCAGGCCCTTCGTGAATCCGTAGCCCGTGCGGTCGCTACCGCGATCGCTCATAGCCCCGATCGCAGCACCTTCCTCGTCGCAGCGCTCTTCGCCGACTTTCTGCGAACCGGTGTACCCCTGAATCCCGCCGAGGCGGTCGCCCAACTGCCGCAGAGCCTGCCGCACCTACTCGAACTACACCTGCGGAACACCCTGGACGACGACCCGTGGATGCGGCACCTGATGGTCGGGCTGGCGCAAGCCCGGGGGCAGGGTATGCCTCTGGAGCTTGTGGCAGCAGCGGCGACCGCTGCCGCCATGGCCGCGGGTCACGAGCTTCGCCCGCTTACCCCGGGCGAGGCTCACGAGAAGCTGGCGACCGCCCGCTTCTATCTGCGGACGAGCATCGACTCTGACGGGCGTCAGCTTTACCGGTTCTTCCACGAGACGATCACCGAGCACTTCCGTAACGCCGGGGCCGAATTCGAAGGGTACGCCGACACCCTCTTTCACGAGCTACTGGCGACCGTCCCCGGGCGATGGGCCGCCGAGGGGCCTCGGTGGGACCTCGCCGCACCGTACCTCCTGCGACACCTCATGGAGCATGCAGTCGCTGCACCGTACGGATCCGCGGTCGACCACTTGTTCCTGGACCCGGAGTACCTGGTTCACGCCGACCACAGCAGCATCTGGGAGGCCGTTCACCGGACGCGAACCCCGGCGGCGAGGCGGGCTGGGGTCGCCTACCGAACGGCCTTCGGTCGCTTCGATTCCGGCAACCGCTTTGGCCAGCGCATGCCGCTGGAGACTCGCCGTGCCAAGCTTCGCCAGTCCCTGGCGACCTATCGGGCTGCAGAGCTGACACGCGGTCTCCGTGATGAACGGGCCGTACTCCGTCCGCACTGGAGCACGGGCGTGTCCGAGGAGTCCCTGCTTTACGTCATCGGCGAAGACGAGTTGGGCACCTCGGTGTCAGCCCTGGCCCTGGGCTCTTCCGGACGACGACTCCTCACCGTATTCGCCGGCACCGACGGCTCCCTCCAGGCATGGGACGTCACGCCGAGCCCCGACACTGCGTTCCGGCACTTCTCGACTCCTCGGACGGGCGAGGGCACCATCACCCAGATGGCGATCATGGATCTGGACGAGCAGGCGGTAATTGTCTCGGTCACTGGCCAGAACGTACTCCAGATGTACGACCTCGCGACGGGTTCCCCCCTCGCCAACGCACACCTCGACGGTGAGAGAGTCTCAGCCTTGGCCCTCGTCGGCACCGGCGACCAGGCTGTCCTTGCAGTCGGTCGGGTCAGTGGAGAGATCAGTCTGGTCGGCCTGCTGGACGAGTCCTTCGGCACGATCTTCGACACCGTCGAGGCCGGGAACGCCGCCATTGCTTCGCTGCTCGGCCTGGAGTCCGAAGACGGCTCCCTCCGCTTTCACTTTGTGCCCGCCGCACCTCAGGATCACGAGCCGAGGGTGGTGCGGCATCTGGACAAGCGGCCAGTCACCATCTCATCGGAGGGTCCGCTACAGGAAGTGCGGATCCTGCCCGTCAACGCGCGCGCCCCGCTCTTCTCCCTCATCGCCTACCACCCCGTCATGTATGCGGTACGAGGGAACGGTGAGACCGTCCATGTGGTCACCGGAGCCCAAGACCGCGGGGTGAGACTCGCGGACATTCGCCGTGTCGACCGCTTTCAGCTCGCGCTGACCGCCCATCGCGACGGGAACATGCGGGTGTGGGACCTCGACGTTTGTCCCCGGTTCGGCCATGGCCAAGACCATGGGCACCACACCACAGTGCTCGGCACCATCCGACTCGGCAACTCAGAACTCGTCCTCAGCGCCGAACTCGCGTCCGGCGAGGTCAAGGCTTGGGACCTGATCACCGGCTCCCAGGATCACGAGCTGAGCGACTTGGGCGAGCTCAGCCACGTCGCCACCGTGACGACTGACACCGCGTCTTACGTCGTCACGGTGACCAAGGAAAATGAGCTCGACACCTGGAATGTCCTTGAGGATGTCCTCGCATCGACGGTTCGTCTCCCCGCCCCGGCCACCTCATTGGCCGCTGTGCCCCACGGAGATTCGGTGTGGGCCGTGGTCGGCGGTGCCGACGGCAGCATCCGCGTGTGGGACACGAGCAAGCAGTCGCCCTCCCGCGTCCTCAGCAGTGTGGAGGGGCCGGTCACGCAACTGGTCGCGGGCAACGTCGGCAGCGATTCTCTCCTGATCAGCGTCCACAACGAACGCACAGCCTGTCTCTGGTCCCTGGCTGACAGCACCCTGTTGCATTCGATCACGCTGGACCGGATCGAAGCGATCGCGACGCACGACGGGCGCCTGTTCGCTGCGGAGCGGTCCTCGGACGGCGATCAGGTACGGGTCTGGGACCTCGCAACAGCCTCGCTCATAGGCTCCGCACCCGTCACCGACCCGCAGGTCGTGACTGTCAGCCAAGTGAACGGCAGGCCGGTCCTCGTGGCCGCTGTCGGCGAGGAAGCGGTCCAGGCTTGGGACGCCGAATCCGGCGACCTACTCGGGCATCCGGTCCCGGTGCCGGGGCAGGTGCACGCACTCGTCCCCTACAAAAGCGGTGTGCTGGTAGGCACCACGGCCGGCCATGTTGCGGCCCTCGGGTGGGCCTGTTCCGCAACGGCGCCGGCAACCCGCCCAGCGCAGCCGACCGTCCGCATCACCCATGTCCTGGCTTGGCTGCCGGGCGAACTGCTATGTGGAGATGCCGGCGCAGACGGATGGGAGTTGCACACCATCGACGAATGGGAGGGAGGACTGCCCCCTTCCCACAATCTGGTGTACTCCCGTCCCATCACTGTGACGACAGCTGAGCTACACGATGTTCTCGTAGACATACTCACGCCGCACGGATTCGAGGTCCTACGGCTGGAAGCGCGCTGGTACGAGATCAGCGGGGTCGCCGGCGTGACTGCTGGCGGCCCGTGGCGCTTCCCGGCGTACTCCGTTCATTGTTACGTCGAGGAAGGACCGGAATAGTGACGATCGTCGCAGTGCACGGCATCGGCAACCACCTGAGCGGCCGCTCGCCGGAACAGGCGGCCACCAAACTGGCAGGGCAGTGGAGGCTCAAGCTGCAGCAGGGGTTCTCGGCTGCAGGACTGAACGACTACCTGCTCCCTGCCATACACGCCGCGTACTACGCTCACCACACCCACGCCGCGGAGCGGCAGGCTGCCGTGCTGGACGTACCTGCTCTCGATAAGCGAGAAGAGGCCATCGTCATCGCGTGGGCGCTGGCCCTCGGCTCACCCACCTTCCGGGAACGGCAGGGATTGGCCACTGCGCCACTGCGCCAGATCCTGTCCTGGGTGTCCCAACGCCGCAGCATCCCCATCGGGACAGTCATTCGACTTGCCGTCCAGCTAGCGGGCGAGGTCCGCCGCTACCTCCACGTTCCGCAGATACGGGATGCCGCCCGATCTGCTGTGGCCGAGTCGATCCGGCAGGTCCGCCCCCGCGTGGTGCTGGCCCATTCGCTCGGCTCGGTCGTAGCGTACGAGGCTCTCCACACTCACCCGGAACTGACCGTGGACTGCTTCGTGACCTTGGGCTCTCCTCTTGGCCTCCCGGGAGGAATATTCGAGCACCTGGTGCCCGCGCCAATCGCCGATCGGGGTACCCGGCCTGCCGGGGTCCACTACTGGGTGAACCTCGCCGACACAGGTGATCTGGTGGCGGTTCCTCGTCGACTCGGCGACCGATTCCCCGTTGACCAACACGCCGACACGCCGATGGGCCGTATCGACTTCCACTCCTTCGGAGCGTACTTGTCCTCCCCGCTCACCGCTGCGGCGATCTCTCCCTTCGTCCGCGACCCGGCGATCCTCAACACGGATCACCCGAGAATCCGGCAGGGCGCGTCGTAGCAACGATCCGTCATCGCAGGTAATGCCTCTGCGAAGGAGCGTACTCAACCCGGGCTCGGACCTTCTTGTGGGACTTGTCGCGTATTTCTGTCCAGTCCGGAAGTTCGGTCTGGCGGCGCTCGCGGCGCTGCGGGATGACCAGTCCGGTGCCCGGGTAGCGTCCGTCGGCCAACGCGAGGGTCTAGCCGGCGGCCGCATTGCCGCCGAATTCCTCCCATGCCTTGCAGTCGTTGCGGTTCCAGGCGAGCCGCCTGCCGCCTACGATTCCTAAGGGAGTTGCCAAGCGGCCAGCATGACGGGCTGTATCGGGTCGTAGTACCGCCCGTCACGCAAGTGGGCCCACAGGACGTTGACCTGCCGGCGGGCGAGAACCATCACGGTCTGGCTGTGCCGTTTACCTTCGGCGCGCTTGCGATCGTAGAAGCGGCGGGATTCGTCGCAGCAACGGATGCGGACCAACGCGGAGGTGTAGAAGACGCGTTGGAGGCATCGGCTGTAGCGGGTGGGGCGGTGCAGGTTGCCGCTGACCTTCCCGGAGTCGCGAGGCACTGGGGAGACGCCGGCGAAGGCGGCCAGCCGGCCGGGCTGGCGAAGGCGCCCATGTCTCCACCGGTGGCGGCCAGGAACTCGGCGCCCAGCAGGACGCCGATGCCGGGCATGCTCGTGATCGCTTCCGCGCTGCGGTGGTGGCGAAACCGGCCCTCGATGAGCTTGTCGGTCTCCGCGATCTTCTCGTTGAGGGCCATCGCCTCCCTGGTCAGGGAGTGCACGACCTGGGCGGTCGTGTCCTCGCCGGGGATAGTGATGTGCTGCCCTTCGGCCGTCTGGACGGCCGTGGCGGCGAGTTCGTCCGCGTTGCGGACCTTGCGGTTGCGCAGCCAGGCGGCCAGGCGTCGTCGGCCGGTGCGGCGGATGGCGGCCGGGGTCCGGTAGCCGGTCAGCAGCACCAGGGGGCCGATGTCGCCCGGGTCGAGTTCGCGTTCCAGGCCGGGGAAGATCTCGGTGAGGTGGCCGCGGAGCCGGTTGATGGTCCGAGTGCGGGCGTCGCTGAGATCTCGGCGGTGGCGGGTGAGGACCTTCAGCTCGGACACCAGCTCGCCGCCGGGCCGCAAGGGTGCGAGGTCGCGTCGGATGCGGGCTTGGTCGGCGATGACCGCCGCGTCCTTGGCGTCGGTCTTGCCGTCGCCCCGGTAGCCCTCGGAAGCCCGGTTGACCGTCCGTCCGGGGATGTAGAGGAGCTGCTGATTGTGGTTGAGCAGGGCCGCGATGACCAGGGCTGCCCCGCCGTCCGCCAGGTCGATGCCCCACGTCTCTTCGTCGCCCAGGTCGAGGACGTCCCCGAGCAGCTTGAGCAGGTCGTTCTCGTCGTTGGCGACGCGCCGGGACAGCAGCCGCTTGCCGGTGTCGTCGATCACCGTGCAGTGGTGATGGGTCTTCCGGGCGTCGATACCGGCCCATATCGCTGTCACTCGCTACTCCCAGGCGGGGACAAAGGTGCCGTCCACGATGAGCACGGTGTCGTTGGCGAACCGCTTTCGCGGCCGGAGAGCAAGAATCAGCCCGCGGTGATCGATGATTCTGTCCGCCTCAGACTTGGACACACCGAACGGCGGCGAGCTGGCGCATAGCCATGTTCATGCGTCAGTCCATGACGAGCAGGGCCCGGTCCTCCAGAGGAAGGCTCCACGGTCGGCCCTTGCGGACTCGCGCCGCAACGCTGTCACCATCTTCCCAACCGCCCGTGAAGGCGCTGTCCGGGGCGGCTCCGACGCCGTGATCAATGCCAGCCGCAGCAAGATCATCCCACCATGGCCAGCCTGCTACCGCACGTCAGTCATCCTTGGCTGATCCATCTCGCGATCAAGCCGTACCATCCCCGCCATGACGATCGATGTCCTCGCCGGGAATCTCCAGCCCGGTAACCTCCTGGAGCTCTCGACCAAGTCGGGCGCTGAAGCCCTCCTGCTAGCTCATGTGGAGCGGCGCACCCAAGGCATCAAGTTCATGGGACGCAATCACGAGGGGGCCTCTACTCCAGCGGCGTGAAGTGCGGCGAGCCGGCGCGGTGCATCCGATCGCAGGATGCCGCGCGGACTGGCGACAGCAGTTACGGGACAGCCCTTAGGCCGTGTCTCATAAATGATCACGCACGGACTTCCAGGGGCTGGTAGAACCGAGTCACATGTGGCGGCGGACCACGCGTCTCTGGAGGCATCGTGTCGGGACCAGCAGTCGGGCTGTGGCTCTTCGAGCCTCGTGGCTTCGAGAACATCCTGACCGACGTAGTCCCGTGGCTGCAGACCTTTTGCGAACCGGTCGAGACCGAGGCCGGCGGCGATCTGAGCTTCCGGGTGCGAAACGCCTCGCACCTGGGACTGCAGAACGTCGATCCGGCCGGCGCCTGCGGCTTCTTCCTGTCGGAGGACGAGTGCCTACCGGCCGACGACGAGGACTACTCGGCCTTTCCGGTGCCGCCGGTGCAGGGACTGATCCTCTGCGCCGGCTGCTCGGGGCCGGAGAACCACCTGCTGCTCGGCCATCTGGCCCTCGGGATGGCCCGCCGTCTCGGCACGCTGGTCGACTTCGACGGCGTCCTGGGCTACCCCGCCCCGCGCGATGAAACACGCGACGAGGCGGACCTCGCCACGGCGAGGACACTGGTGGCATCCCTACCGGGGACGGTCGCGGAGGTCTCCTACGACATGGGCGGCGGCGACCGCTGGTTCCGGCACGTCGGTGATACGGAGTTCCTGGCCGCCTGGCTGCAGCACCCGGAGTTCCACCTGATCAAGTAGTCGGCTCAGCCCGTGGTCTCCCGCAGCCACAGCACCAGCGACGCGATCAGCACGCCGGCACGGTAGCGTGCCGCCAGCTTGTCGAACCGGGTGGCGACCGCCCGGAACTGTTTCAGCCGCGCGAAGCACCGTTCGACCACGTTCCGGCCACGGTAGGCCTGCGCGTCGAACGCGGGAGGCCGGCCGCCCAGTCCGCCGCGGCGAGCCCGGTTGGCGATCTGGTCGCGCCGTTCGGGAATCGTCGTTCTGATCTTCCGCTACCGCAGCAGATGACGGATCTTCCGCGAGGAGTACGCCCGGTCCGCCACGACCCGGTCGGGCCTGGTACGAGGTCGTCCGCTTCCGGCACGCTGGACCCGGATCGCGTCCAGCACGACGGGCAGCATGGTGCAGTCGGCGGTGTTGCCCGTGCTCAGCACGATCGACAGCGGCAGGCCCCGGCCGTCGACCGCCAGGTGGACCTTCGTGGTCAGCCCGCCTCGCGACCGGCCGAGTGCCTCGCGACGCGCAACTGCTGCCGGATCTTCCGATTCGTCCCCGGGTCCATCCCCTTTTTCCGAGCGCCAGCGGCGTGTTGGTGCGCCCGGGCGACCGTGGAGTCGATCGATACCGTCCACTCCACGGCACCCACCGCGTCGTCGCGAACCTGGAATTCTTCCAACAACTTGGCCCAGGTGCCGTCCTTCTCCCAGTGAGCGAAGCGCCGGTAGACGGTCTGCCAGGGGCCGTATCTCGACGGCAGATCACGCCACGGCGCCCCGGTCCGCAGGCGCCACATCACTCCGTTGACCACCTGGCGGTGATCCCGCCACGGCCGGCCAGCCCCGTCATGCTTCGGCAGCAACGGCTCTATTCGCGCCCAGGCCGCGCCTGTCAGCTCTCCTCGCCCCACCACAAGATCAATTATGAGACACGACCTAGGACCGCCGACTGGGTGCAGACCTACGGGCGCGGGACTCGGTCGAGCGCGTCACGCAGGAGCCGTCGGACGTCTGGTACCGAGATGCCCAGTTGGGTGAGCCAGTCGACGACCTGTGCAGTGGATGTGTTCAGTCTCTGGGCCCTCTCGACCAGCTCTTCCAACGAGACTTTGCTTTCCTTCGACAGGTGGTCGTCGTCCGAGTACTCGCTTCTCCTCAGAAGCTGTATCGCAGTGGTCAGAGTGAGCCCTTGGGGAAGCGTGCGGCAGGAGAGGGGGACTCCGTAGGCGTCAAACCGTTCCACGAGTACGTGGGGCATGTGGAACAAACTCTGTGCCGCTACCAGGAGATGAGCGAATGGCATCGCCTCGCCCGTTGCCACTTCCCACCATGAGCATGGCCCGTGAGGGCCCAGCAGCTGCTTGTCCAGTTCGTCCAGGGTGACGGGAGCACGCAGGGGTACGTGATACCCATAGTCCTCCAGCCTCGAAATCACGTCCGGCAGTGACCCTCCGTACGCTGCCTCAAGAATCGGCTGATAGGGCACAGGACCGGGTGGGCACCTGTCTGCGGCCAGCCCGCTCCAGCTGTCCTGGAATAGGGCGATGTCGTTGATTGAGGCGTTCGCGGGGAACGTCTTCGGTACTTGGAAGCCCAGTTCCGGGTACCTGCGAAGGATCTCTGCCGGGGGCTTCTCCAGAGCCTTCGCGGCTTTGAGAATCTGCAAGGGCGGCAGGCAGCGATCACGATCCAACCAGGACGGCGACTCTGCGCAGAGGTCTCTGAGCAGTTCCACGGCCTCCGCCGAGGGGCGATTCGGCAGGCTTGCGGGCTCGGCAGTCAACCCGTGATCGCGGAACTGTGAGCAAACCTCGGGGACACTGAGACCATGTTCCAGGCTGGCCTGTGCGATCCGGCCGGCCGGCACTGTGTCGCCGGTGTCGAACCACCCGTCCTCCGGCCGGGCACTGTCGCGACGCAACAGCCCTTCGAACATCGCCTTGCGCATGGCCCCGTCAGAGAGGCTCTGGGGCCGGGGGCCATTCAGGCCGATTCTGGCGGCCCGATGAGCCACTTCGTGCGGCGAGACGCCCCAACGGTTCACCGCTTCGGACCAATGGTCCCCCTTGAGGTCTGCGGATGCGTGCCAGGACCAGTAGCGGCTCTCCTCGCCCTTCTCAGAAAGCAGCAGTTGGTCTGACGGCATGGCGGCCAGCACCGGAGCAGTGTCCCGCAACTCCGGACAGTGCTCGGCAAGGTCATCGAGAATCTTGTTCGGAGCATGCGCGAGGAGTCGCCAGAGGAAGATGTGATCGGGTGGAAAGCCTGAGAAGTCCCAGGACACCTTTCCTCGGTGCGAGACCCCTCCCGACAGGAGGTGCGTGTCCCCCGGAAGTACGCCCGTACGCGCGAGGTCGGCCGCTCGCCCCTCGAACCTCAGGGCCCGGCCGGCCGCCATAGCCGCCGCTGTCAGCAGGTCCGCGAGTTGCGGGCTGGTCCGGGCGATCCAGCACAGCCAGTCGTACTCCGGAAGATGCTCGTCTGCTTTTGCCAGAGCCTCCGCCGCCGGGATGAGGAGGTCGAGCAAGGCAGGGGAGACATCGTCGAGCACCTGAATGCGGTCAGCGGACAGCTGATTCGGAGCGTACGCCCCGGTGAGGTTGACCACGACGCCACTCAGACCAGCATCACTCGTCGACAAAATCCCGGCACGGACCGACGGCTGGACGACCAGACCGTCCACCAGAAGTGCCCCACCGTGTTCCGTCCAGGTGACCTGAACGCCGTGCGGTGCGTCGGTCCATACTGCCCGGGCCCCGTGGGCGTCAAAGCCGAAGCGCTCACGCTCCGGCTGCTTCCGCACCTGCACCTGGCCGGCCGGCCAATTGGCGTGGCGGTCCCCGTACACGGCCACGGTGTCGAACTCCGCAACGCCGAGTACCCGTTCCAGCACGTCCACACAGGACCAGTCCGCCGCTGGTTCCCGCAGGCGGAGCCGGACTGTGGTCCCACACTCCTCGCCCCTGGACGCCCGCTCGACGATCCGGAACAGGTGGCCGGGTCCGTGGATCGACACCTCCAAGACCGGCCCCGGACGGCCGGTCGGGTCCATCCGACAGGTGGTGACCGTGAGCTCATCGGCCAGCATGAAGTAGCTGAGCACGCCGATGCCGAACCGGCTGTTGGGGAACAGTGCGACGGGCGGGTCCAGCCGATCCCACATGGCGCGTTCGAGTCTGAACTCAGGTTGCTCGGCGAACCGCGCTCCAGCCTGGGAGAACACGCCGCGCAATTCCGCGTCCCCCATGCCAATTCCGTTATCCCGGCACTCCACGTACCCGCGACCTTCCGCGTCGACGCCCTGTTCGAAGGCGATGTGGCCCTCGTAGGGGTAGGAAGCGTACTCAGTCCGGTCGAGGTACTCGGTGCGCGCCCGGCGGTAGCGGCAGGCGTCCAACGCGTTCTGGTAGAGCTCGCGCACCGCGAGATCGCGGTCCTTGTACAGATGGACACCCATGAGGAGTTCACGCACTTTACGCTCGTCCATCCGGAACCCGGCCCACCCGTCGAACACACCGTCGGGCGGGCGGACCTGGTCTGCCGACAGCCGGGACGGCAGGCTCGGCATGGCGCAGGTGATCCGCTCCCGGCCGGCACGGTCGACGGCGTGCAGGACTTCGTCAGCGCGCGCCGTGTAGGCCCGGAGACCCTCGATGACAGCCTCGTGGTGGCAGTCAGCACGCAGCACGGGCAGCGTCGACTCGCCTCCCCAGACCGCGCGTTCGACCGTTTCCCGCAGCTGTCCGAGGTCTACGGAGTGCGGGATGCCGAGGTGTTCCACCACGACGTCCGGTAGCGCTGTGATGTCCAAGCAAGTGCTGAAGGCCAGGGCGAGCAGCAAGACCAGCCGACGCTCGCGCACCCGCTGATGTCCCGGTCCACGCACCCGGTCGTCGGCCGGCAACTGCTCCAGGAACTCGGCGTTGGCCACATCAGGCCCTCGCCGGATGCCATGCAACAGGCGCGTGACCCGACGGGCACCCAGGATCTCGCCGAGGGGGCGGGACTGTTCATCCACCGCCGAGAGCAGTTCCGCCACATCCGCCGGGTCAGCGAGCCCTCCTCGACGCAGCAGCCACCGGTGGAACAGCCACCAACCGATCGGCGCCGCCGACTGAGGGCGCAGTCTGCTGCGTTCCCGCAGCATGCCGTGTTCGTCACTGAATGCCTCGAAGGACTGCCGTTCGGGGCCTGCGCCAGCCACGGTGTGACCCAGTCGCTCCGGCACAACGGCAGTCGCCCACCGGGCGACAGCCTGCAGCTGGTTGGCGCGGTAGAGGAACGGCAGGATGACAAGTAGCGCCGCCTCTGCGGGGTACAACTCGAAAGCGCCCTCCGCGTCCGGTTCACCCAGCAGCCACTCCACCCGCTCGGCGAACCGCATCGCCATACCCGGGTCCTGCCAAGGATCGTCGCCAAGCGCGGCTTCGGCCCGGTCGCGTACCGCTGCCAACGCTCCGACGACAGCCAGCGCATGTGTCCGTGCAACCGTCACGTCTCGGTCCGGCGGCACGTGACACCAGACAGACGACTCGGCAGCCGACGCCACCCAGGGGTCCATCTCCGCTGCGGTGCCAACAGGCGGCAGGCTGCCATCCAACTGAACGTAGACAGTCCCGCCCTGAATCACCGGCCCGTGGAAAGTGCCGCCGTCCACATGGTTCCGGGCCTCCGTTTCCCCCATGCCGTCAGTCATAGCACGGAGGAGGCCTCAAGGCCGGATACCTGCACCTCACCAAGCGGATCCCGTGACACGTCCAAAGGCTGCAGAGGACCGGTATCCCTGCCCCGGGATGCCTGTGATCGATCCTCTACGAGCTGAAGCCAGTCCGAACGACGCCACCTGACGGCAGTCGCCATATGCCTCGTCATGCGCGGTCAGTTGTCTCGGTTACTACCCCTCGACTCGACCAGACAGATCGATTGCCAGGTCCCCAGTTCCAGGCGGCCGGCCAGGACCGGGACCGTCGCGTGCGGGGGAACGAGGGCGGGCAGGACGTGGTCGCGGCCGTGGCCCGGGGAGCCGTGGCGGTGCTGCCAGCGGTCGTCGGCCGGGAGGAGGTGGTGGAGGGTGGCGAGGAGGTCGTGGTCGCTGCCCGAGCCGGTCTCCAGGATGGCGAGGCCCGCCGTCGCGTGCGGGACGAAAAGGTGGAGCAGGCCGTCGCGGCCGTGGGCGGTGGAGGCGAGGAAGTCCTCGCAGTGGCGGGTGAGGTCGGTGACGGTCTCGCTGGAGCCCGTGGTGAGGGTGAGGAGCGTGGTGTCGAAGGCCATGGGGTCATCCTGCCGCTCCCGGGCGGGGCGCACAGGTGCGGCGGCGGTGCGGGAAGACGGCGGGCCCGGGCAGCGTTAGTGGAATCGTGAACGATTTCGGGGTGCACGAGGAGCGCGCGGTCGACGTCGTGGTCGTCGGCGCCGGGCAGGCCGGCCTTTCGGCGGCGTATCACCTGCGCCGCACCGGGTTCGAGCCGGAGCGGGACTTCGTGGTGCTGGACCACGCGCCG
Source organism: Streptomyces sp. NPDC048718 (assembly GCF_043198875.1). Taxonomy (NCBI): domain Bacteria; kingdom Bacillati; phylum Actinomycetota; class Actinomycetes; order Kitasatosporales; family Streptomycetaceae; genus Streptomyces; species Streptomyces sp. NPDC048718. The sequence continues at coordinate 23,215 of NZ_JBICVG010000029.1, read as the reverse complement.
CAGCCGGGTGGGGCCTGGCAGTTCCGCTGGCCGTCGCTCACCTACGGCAAGGTGCACGGGATGCACGCGCTGCCCGGCATGGAGCTGACCGGGGCCGATCCCGACCGGCCGTCCTCGCAGGTGATCGGGGAGTACTTCGCCGCGTACGAGGAAGCCTTCGGACTGCCGGTGCACCGGCCGGTGGACGTCGCGGCGGTACGGGAGGGCCGGGAGGGCGAGGGTGGACGGCTGCGGGTCGAGACGTCCGAGGGCGTGTACGCCACGCGGGCGCTGATCAGCGCGACCGGCACCTGGGAGCGCCCGTTTCGGCCGCACTACCCGGGCCAGGAGACCTTCCTCGGACGTCAGCTGCACACCGCCCACTACCCGGGGCCCGAGGCGTTCGCCGGGCAGCGGGTGATCGTCGTGGGGGGCGGCGCGTCCGGCACACAGCATCTGATGGAGATCGCCCGCCACGCCGCCGCCACGACCTGGGTCACCCGGCGCGATCCGGTGTTCCGCGAGGGCCCCTTCGACGAAGAGGCGGGCCGGGCCGCGGTCGCGCTGGTCGAGGAGCGGGTACGGCAGGGGCTGCCGCCGCGCAGTGTGGTGTCGGTGACCGGGCTCCCGCTGAACGACGCCATCCGCAAGGCCCGCGCGAGCGGGGTCCTCGACCGGCTGCCGATGTTCGACCGGATCACCCCGACCGGGGTGGCCTGGGACGACGGACGGACGGTCGAAGCGGACGTGATCCTCTGGGCGACCGGGTTCCGGGCGGCGATCGACCATCTCGCGCCGCTGCGGCTGCGCGAGCCGGGCGGCGGCATCCGGCTGGAGGGGACCCGGGCCGTACGGAACGCTCGGGTTCACCTCGTGGGCTACGGCCCCTCCGCGTCGACCATCGGGGCCAACCGGGCGGGCCGCGCGGCCGTCCGCGAGATCCGCGCGCTGCTCGGCGGCTCGCCGCCCGCGCCGCTCGGGGCCACTCCGCGCACGGCGGCGACCGCCGTCACCGGCTGAGCCCCGCCCGCCCCGGCCAACCCGACCGGCCCGACCGGGTCCGGCCAGGGCCGCCCCGCGCACACGCGGCGGCGCCGCCGGCCCCCTGGGACGGGGAACCGACGGCGCCGCGCTCTGCCGTGTCGGGTGGCGTCAGATCAGCCAGCCCACGAAGTGGACGACACAGGCGAGCAGGTTGGTGATGACGTTCATGGTGGCGCGTTCTCCTCGTACAGAGTTCTGTGGGACATACGCGATCGCGGTCTGCAGCCCGTCGCTTGCGCCCCAACAGCATCCGACGCCACACCCGTTCGGAGCAACGTCATCCCGCAGCGATCACACGTTCTGGGGAACAACCGCTCCTACGTTCGTACGTTCGTCTCGGCGCACCAGGGCCGCGTACCGGCCGTCGAGGGCGAGCAGTTCCTCGTGGGTGCCGCGTTCGGCGATCCGGCCGCCGTCCAGGACGACGATCTGATCCGCGTCGCGGACGGTGGAGAGCCGGTGCGCGATGGTGAGCGTGGTGCGCCCGGCGGACAGGGCGTCGACGGCCTGCTGTACGGCGTGTTCGGTACGGGTGTCCAGGGCGCTCGTCGCCTCGTCGAGGATCAGCACCGGCGGGTCGCGCAGGATCGTGCGGGCGAGGGCGAGGCGCTGCTTCTCGCCGCCCGAGAAGCGGTGGCCGCGCTCGCCGACCAGGGTGTCGTAGCCGTCGGGCAGCGAGGCGATGTGGTCGTGGATCTGGGCGGCGCGGGCCGCGGCCTCGATCTGCTCGTCGGTGGCGTCGGGCTTGGCGAAGCGCAGATTGTCGGCGACGGAGGCATGGAAGAGATAGGCGTCCTGGGAGACCACGCCGACGGCGCGGGACAGGGTGTCGAAGTCGAGATCGCGTACGTCGACCCCGTCGAGCAGGACGCGCCCCTGGGTGACGTCGTACAGCCGGGGCACCAGATGGCCGAGCGTCGACTTCCCGGCGCCGGTCGAGCCGACGACGGCCAGGCTGCTGCCGGCCGGGACGGTCAGGTCGACGGCGTCGAGGACGGCCCGGCCCTTGCCCTCGGGGTCGTAGCGGAAACCGACCTTCTCGAAGACGACCTCGCCGGCCACCCGCGGCAGCCGGACGGGCTCCTCGGGTTCGGTGATGTCGATGGGCAGGTCGAGGTACTCGAAGATGCGCTGGAAGAGCGCGAGGGAGGTCTGGATGTCCACACCGGTCGACAGCAGGCTGACGGTCGGGCGGAAGAGGCCCTGCTGGAGGGAGACGAACGCGACCAGCGTGCCGAGGGAGACGGCGGGGCCGCCGAACTGGAGGGTGAGGCCGGCCGCCCAGTAGAGCAGCGCGGGCATCGCGGCCATGACGATGCCGATGACGGACATCCGCCACCGGCCGGCCATCGACGAGCGGACCTCCAGATCGACCAGGCGCTCGGACTCGTCGGCGAAGGAGCGGGTGAGGGAGTCCGCGCGGCCCATGGTGCGGCCGAGCAGGATGCCGCTGACGGACAGGGACTCGGTGACCGTGGCGGCCATGACGGCCATCTGCTTCTGGCGCCGGGTGGTGATCCGCTTGCGCTCGCGGCCGACCCGGCGGCTGATCCAGACGAAGAGCGGCAGCAGGAGCAGCGAGACGACGGTCAGCCGCCAGTCGAGGGCGAGCATGGCGACGACGGAGGCGACGACGCCGGTGAGGTTGGAGACGAGGGAGGTGGCGGTGGAGGTGACCGTCGCCTGCATGCCGCCGATGTCGTTGGCGATCCGGGACTGGACCTCGCCGGTGCGGGTGCGGGTGAAGAAGGCCAGGGACATCCGCTGGAGCCGGCCGTAGACCGCGGTGCGCAGATCGTGCATGACGCGCTGGCCGACGGTGGTGGAGATCAGGGTCTGCAGGACGTTGAAGACACCGGAGACCACGGCCGTGGCGATCATGCCGAGGGCCAGCAGGCTGAGCAGCCCGGTGCGGCCCTCGGGGATCGCGGTGTCCAGGATCTCGCGGAGCAGGAACGGGGAGGCGACCGAGACCAGCGACGACGCGGCGACCAGCAGGCCGACGAGCGCGAGGCGGGCCAGGTAGGGGTGGAAGAGCCGCAGGATGCGCCGCAGCTGGGCGGGCTCCTCGGGGCTGCCGGGTTCACGATCGGGAGGCGTCCAGGAGGACGTCGGGTGCGGATGCATGGGCTCCTGCGCGGGGTGCGATGACGGCTTCTCGGTGACTTTTCGGCGCCTTTCCGGCGGTGGCGGCGGGTCGGCGGGTACGCCGTGCCCGTGCCCGTGCCCGACGACCGTGCGGCGCGTGTCACGTACGGCCCGGGTACGGCCCGGTGGCGCGGTGGCGTCGGTGGCCGCGTGGTAGCCGTACGGATGACGGATCCGGGACGGCGGGCGAGGGGGCGGCGATACCTTTCGGAGGGTAGTTCATTGTTACCTATCCTCACAATGAACTTCATCCTGATATTGTTCCGCCATGAGCACCCCGGCCGCTCCCGAAGCCTCCGAAGCCTCCGACCCCGACGGTCTGCTCGCCGAGCAGCTGCTCCGGCTGGCCCGTCGGCTGCACCGCTTCCACAAGCTGTATCTGGAGCCGGCGGGCATCACCCCGGCGCAGTTCCGGCTGCTGCGGACGGTGGCGCGGTCCCCCGAGCCGCCCCGGATGGCCGACCTCGCCGCCCGCCTGGAAGTGGTCCCGCGCGCGGTGACCAGCCTGGTCGACGCCCTGGAGGCGGCGGGCCGGGTCCGCCGGGTGCCCGACGCGCACAGCCGCCGGGTGGTCCGGGTCGAGCTCACCGACACCGGCCGCGACACGCTGAGAGAGCTGCGCAGCGCGCGCCGCACCGCGGCAGAGGACATCCTGGCCCCACTGACCGTCGAACAGCGCGAGGTACTGGGAGGTCTGCTGTCCGCCCTGGTCGGCCCCGGCCCCGAGCGCGCCTGCTGAGCCGCGACGGCCGCGACCGGCGACAGGGGCGGGAAGCACCGCCGGACCGCCCGGCGCCCGGGCCCGGCGCGCGCCGAAGGGAGCGCCGGCCATGCCCGTACGGGAACCGAATCCGCAGATCCTGCGTGCCGGAACGCGGCGGCAGGCGGCGCCCGACCGGGTGCCCGACCTCCAGGCCCGGGGCACCCCCCGGCATCTGCGGGAGGAGCTGACCGCCCTGCTCGGCCCCGAGAAGGTGCTGGGCACCATCTCCGATCTGGTCCGCTACGCCTCGGATGCGAGCCCCTACCGTTTCGTCCCGCAGGTCGTCGTGGTGCCGGAGGACATCGACGACGTCTCGGCGGTCCTGTCGTACGCGCACGGCAAGGGCCGCGAGGTGGTGTTCCGGGCCGCCGGCACCAGTCTCAACGGACAGGCGCAGGGCGAGGACATCCTGGTGGACGTACGCCGGCACTGGGCGGGCGTGGAGGTCCTGGACGGCGGGGCCCGCGCCCGGATCCGGCCGGGCACCACGGTCGTCCGGGCCAACGCGGCCCTCGCCCCGTACGGCCGGGTGCTGGGCCCCGACCCGGCGAGCGCGATCGCCTGCACGATCGGCGGCGTGGTCGCCAACAACGCCTCCGGCATGACCGCGGGCACCACCCGCAACTCCTACCGGACGGTCGCCTCGCTCACCGTCGTCCTGCCGAGCGGCACGGTCGTCGACACCGCCGACCCGGCCGCCGACGAGGAGCTGGCACGCGCCGAACCCCGGCTGTGCACCGGCTTGATGGCGCTGAAGGCGGAGATCGAGGCCGACCCGGAACTCACCGCCCGGATCCGTGCGAAGTACACGCTCAAGAACACCAACGGCTACCGGCTCGACGCCTTCCTCGACGGCGCCACCCCGGCCGGGATCCTGCGCGGTCTGATGGTCGGTTCCGAGGGCACCCTCGGCTTCCTCTCCGAGGTCGTCTTCGACACCCTCCCGCTGGACCGGAAGGTGTCGGCCGCGCTGCTCTTCTTCCCGTCGCTGCCGGCCGCCGCCGCGGCCGTGCCCCGTTTCACGCAGGCGGGCGCGCGGGCCGTGGAACTGATGGACGGCAACACGCTGCGGGCCTCGGTGCGGGTATCCGGGGTGCCCGCCGACTGGGCGGAGCTGCCCCGGGAGACGACCGCGCTCCTGGTGGAGTTCCGGGCGCCGGACGAGGCGGCCCGGCAGGCGTACGAGACGGCGGCGGCCCGGGTCCTGGACGAACTGGAGCTGGTGGCCCCGGTCGCCTCCGTCGACAACGCCTTCACCCGGGACCCCGGGAAAATCGCCGGCTACTGGAAGGCCCGCAAGGCCTTCGTGGCGGCGGTCGGCGGCGGCCGCCCGTCCGGTACGACGCTGATCACCGAGGACTTCGCGGTACCCCCGGACCGGCTCGCCGAGGCCTGCGCGGAGCTGCTCGCCCTCCAGGCCCGGCACGGCTTCGATGCCGCCGTCGCCGGGCACGCGGCCCACGGCAATCTGCACTTCCTGCTCACCTTCGACGCCGCCGACCCGGCCGACGTGGAGCGGTACGCCGCGTTCATGGAGGAGTTCTGCGCGCTCACCGTGGAACGCTTCGACGGTTCGCTGAAGGCCGAGCACGCCACCGGCCGGAACATCGCGCCGTTCCTGGAGCGGGAGTGGGGGCCGAAGGCGACCGCGCTCATGTGGCGGATCAAGGAGATCATCGATCCCCACGGAATCCTCGCGCCCCGGATCATGCTCGACCGCGACCCGCGGGCGCATCTGCGCGGTCTGAAGACCATTCCGGTGGTCGAGCCGATCGCCGACCCGTGCATCGAGTGCGGATTTTGCGAACCGACCTGCCCCAGCCGGGATCTGACGACCACACCGCGCCAGCGCATCGTGCTGCGGCGGGAGATGATGCGGCAGGCCGACGGGTCCCCGGTGGAGACCAATCTGCTCGCGTCGTACGGCTACGACGCGGTCGACACCTGCGCGGGCGACTCCACGTGCAAGCCGGCCTGCCCGGTCGGCATCGACACCGGGGCGCTGATGAAGGAGTTCCGGCACGAGCGCCATTCGCCGAACGAAGAGCGGGCCGCCGCCCTGGCCGCCCGGAACTTCCGGGCCGTGGAGGCCGCGGCGCGGCTCGCGGTGGGCACCGCGCGGCGGGTCGACGACCGGCTGCTCGCCTCGCTGACGGGGTTCGCGCGCCGGGCCACGCGCCCCGATCTCGTACCGGAGTGGCTGCCCCAGATCCCCGGCGCGGCGGCCCGCCGGCTGCCGCGCACCCACCGGCCGGCCGCCGTCGCCGTCTACTACCCGGCCTGTGTGAACCGGATCTTCGGCAATCCGGAGGGATACCAGGGGCCTTCGCTGCCGGAGGCGGTGGTGGCGCTGTCGGCGCGGGCCGGCCGGCCGGTGTGGATCCCGGACGATGTCCGCGGCACGTGCTGCGCGACGATCTGGCACTCCAAGGGGTACGAGCGGGGCAACGAGGTGATGGCCAACCGGATCGTGGAGGCCGCCTGGGGGTGGACGGCCGGGGGCCGGCTGCCGCTGGTGGTGGACGCCTCCTCGTGCACGCTCGGCATCGCACGCGAGGTGGTGCCGTATCTCACCGACGACAACCGGGAGTTGCACGCGGAGCTGACCGTGCTCGACTCGCTGGTGTGGGCGGCGGACGAACTGCTGCCGCAGCTCGGCGTGCATCGGCGGATCGGCTCAGCCGTCATCCATCCGACCTGTTCCATGCGGCACTTGGGGGACGAGGACCGGCTGACCGCGCTCGCCGAGGCCTGCGCGGAGGAGGTCGTCGTCCCCCTCGACGCCGGCTGCTGCGCGTTCGCGGGGGACCGGGGCATGCTGCACCCGGAGCTGACCGACTCGGCCTCGGCGCGGGAGGCCGCCGAGGTCGCCGCCCGGCCCTTCGACGCGTACGTGTCGGCCAACCGGACGTGCGAGATCGGGATGGACCGCGCCACCGGCCGGACCTACACCTCGGTGCTGCTGGAACTGGAGCGCGCGACCCGGCCGCCGGCCTGACGCGGCCCGCTCTCCCCCGGCCGCGTACGCCGCGTAGCCCACGTACACGACGTACGCCGCGTACCCCACGGCCGACTTCTCCACCGCGCCTTCACCGCCATTGCCCACAACAGCGACATCCCCCGGCATCAGCCGCGATATCGGGTATCGGCGAGACCGCGCCCCGCATGCCGCCGCACGCGCCGGACCGCCCCTCGCCCCTCGCCCCTCGCCCGCCTGATGCCGCGTCCGATTTCACGTCAGGGGACCGACGCCCTTGCCGACGCCGCGTCATGACGGAAAACAGCCCGGGACTTCGTCACCTCCGGGGAGCTCCGCCGACAACTCTGGCACACCTGCGCAGGTCACCAGAGTGCGGGGTCATCTCCGCCCCTTCTTCACAGTGTGACTAATATGCACGCGTCGTAGCACGGACCAGCAATGACCGGTCGGACGACCGGCCTTCGTAAGGGAGCATCACCCTGCGCACGCGCGCGTCACGGCGGACAAGCTCGAAGTCCCTTTCCTTGCGGACCGCTCTGCTCGTCCTCGCCTTCGTCCCAGGAATCGCCCTGACCGCCCTCTGGGCGGTCGCCAGCGGTCAGACCTTCTTCGACTTCCAGCGGATGGCGGCCCAGGGCCAGCTCGCCGAGAAGGCCGGTCAGCCGTCCAACATCGTGTACTACAACCTGCAGCGGGAACGGCGGCTGAGCGCCGACGTCCTCGCCGGGCGGAGCGAGGCCGCGACGGCGCTCACCGGGCAGCGGGAAGAGACCGACAAGGCGGTGAAGACCTTCCTGACCCTCTCCGACGACCCGGCCGTCGACAACGCCTCCGACGAGGTGCGCGACGCGGTCAACACCGCGCGTGAGGCGATCGGCCGGCTGTCCGTCCAGCGGGCGCTCGTCGACGACGGCGACGCCGGTCAGCAGGAGACGGTCTATCGGTACTACACGGATCTGATCGCCGTCGACCTGAAGCTGTTCACGGCACTCAGCCATGTGGACGACGGCAAGGTCACCACGGCCTCGCAGCCGCTCGTGGAGCTCTTCTGGACGAAGGAGATGATCTCCCGGTCCGACGCGCTGCTGGCCCGCGGCTGGGGCCGGGACGGGCTGAGCGTCAAGGACTTCCAGCAGGTCCAGCAGGGCATCCTCACCCAGTCGTTCCAGGCCGACTCCAAGGTCACGCCCTATCTGCCAGAGGACGAGCTGGCGATGTGGCGGGAGATGACCGCCAGTCAGGCGTGGCGGGACAAGACCGCCGTCGAACAGTCCCTGCTCCGCCCCGCCGAGCCGGACGAGAACGGCCGGATCGCGATCGGCGACCAGCACAAGAAGTGGCGCGCGTCGATCGACGGCGTCACCACGCCGTACGAGAAGCTGCTGGAGCACCGCACGCAGCGGGTCATCGACCAGGGCCTGGACAGCGTGCTGTCGCTGCTCATCCGCCTGGTCCTGACCACCGTGGTCGGCCTCGCCGCCGTCCTCGCGGTCATCTGGACCACCTGGCGGCTGACCCGCGGCCTGCGGCTGCGCATCGGCCGGCTCCAGGAGCAGGCCGAGGCGCTGGAGAAGTCGCTCCCCGAGGTCGTCGAGCGGCTCGCCCGGGGCGAGCAGATCGACGTCGAGGCCGAGGCCCGGGCCATCGAGCAGGACACCGACGACGGCCGGACCGACGAGCTGGCCCAGCTGGGCAAGGCCCTCAACCTCGCGCGCACCAGCGCCCTCCAGGCGGCGGTCAGCCAGGCCGACCAGCACCGGGGCTTCGAGCGCCTGCTCCAGCGAGTCGCCCGCCGTACCCAGCAGCTGATCGGCCAGCAGCTGAAGAAGCTGGACGAGATGGAGCGCCGGCACGAGGACGCGGAGGTGCTCGACGGCCTCTTCGACCTCGACCACCTCACCGCGCGTCTGCGCCGGTACGAGGAGAACCTGGTCATCCTGTCCGGCGGTACGCCGCACCGCCGCTGGCGCAAGCCGGTCGCGCTGCTCGACGTGATGCGCTCGGCCCAGGGCGAGGTGCAGGACTACCGGCGGGTCGTCCTCGACCTCGACGGCAGCCCGTGGCTGGCGTCCCGCGCCGTCGGTCCGGTCGCGCACATCCTGGCCGAGCTGATCGAGAACGCGCTGTCCTTCTCCCGTCCCCCGAACCCGGTCGAGGTGCGGGCGGCGGTCGTCAGCCGCGGTCTGGCCATCGAGGTCGAGGACCGGGGCCTGGGCATGGAGGAGGAGCAGATGGCCGAGGCCAACGCCCTGATGCTCCACCCGCCGCGGCTCGACATCCTCGCCCACGCCGAGGACATCCGGCTCGGTCTGCACGTGGTCGCCCGGCTGACCCACCAGTACGGTCTCAGCGTCGAGTTCCGGCCGTCCGCCTACGGCGGCACCCGGGTCGTCCTGCTCGTGCCCGGCGACCTGATCGTCAGCGCACCGCAGCAGACCGGTCCGGTGGCCGTGCCCGACATCGAGCCCGCGCCCGCTCCGCTTCCGGCGCCCGCCGGCGCGCACGACCCGCTGCCGTCCCGGCGGCAGGGTCAGGCCCTGGCCGCGGTCACCCGGCTCTCCCCGCAGGTCCGGCCGGCCTCGCAGCACCCCGAGCCGGAGTACGGCGAGCAGGAGTACGCGGGGCGGGAGTACGCCGGGCAGCCCGAGCCGGAGTATGCCGGTCACGCCGGGCACCTCGGTCACTCCAAGTCGGACTACCCCGGTCACGCCGAGACCGAGTACCCGGGTCACCACCCGTACGCGGCGCCGGAGACCGCCGGGATGCCGGAGACTCCCGTGGGGGCGCGGCACACCGAGGGCCATCCGTCGTACGAGCCGGTCCCGGCCGCTCCGTACGAGACCTCGCTGGAGGAGCAGGGTCCGTACGGCGAGCCGCACCCGGTCGCCGATCCCTTCGTGCCCGGGCCGCCGGCCGCGCCCGAGGCGGGCTTCCCGTCCGCCGCTCCCGCGTACGGTTCCACGCGGCCCTACGGAACCGCGGACGCGTACCCCGTCCCGCACGAGCAACCGGACGGCACCGGCCAGGCCGTATCCGACGGCCACTTCGGCGGCGGCCACGGCCCGGTCCACGAAACCAGTCACGGAAGCGGCCACGAAAGCGACCTGGGACACGGCCGCCCCGACGCGCACGGCACCGGACACGGCCACGGGCACGGCCACAGCGACACCGGCGCGTTCGACGGCTTCGGCGCTCCGGAGCACGGCGGGCAGCCCGCCGCTCCGGCGGAGCAGGGCGGGTTCACGGCGCGGTACGTCACCCCGCTGCCGTCCCACGCGGGCCACACGCCCGCGCCTGGGGCGCCACCCGCCGCACCGGCCGCCGCACCCGAGTCACCGTCACCGGCCCCGGCATCGGCTCCGGCGAATGGCGGCGAGGCACCGCTGCCCCGCCGCGTGCGGCAGGCCAGCCTCGTCGACGAACTCCGGCTGGACCCCACCTCCTCCCCCGGTACCCCCCAGCCGCCGCGCTGGCAGGACGACCCCATGCTCCGGCCCGCGCCGCGCCGCGCCGGAGCCACGATCGGCGCCTTCCAGCGCCGGTCGCGGGCGGCCCGGGCCGCCGAGCCGGACGCACCCGCCGGGCCGGGCGCGTCCCACCACCCCACGAGAGAAGAAGACGGATCATGACACGTACCACCGCAACCCATCAGGACCTCGACTGGCTGCTGGACGGCCTCGTCGAGTCGGTCGCCGAGACCAGGAACGCGGTCCTGCTCTCCGACGACGGACTGGTCGTCAGCCACTCCCGGACCATCGCCCGCGCGGACGCCGAGCGGCTGGCCGCCATCTGCACCGGCCAGCAGAGCCTGGCCCGGGGCGTCGGCCAGCTCTTCCGGGGCGGCTCCGTGCACCAGGTGATCGTGGAACTGTCCGACCTGTGGCTGTTCATCATCTCCGCCGGGCAGGGCACGCATCTGGCCGTGGTCGCCTCCCAGGAGGTCGACGCGGAGGTCATGTCGCTGGCCATGCACAACCTCGTCCAGCAGGTCGGACAGAAGCTCGGCACCGCGGCGCGCGGCGAGTTCGACGCGTTCGGGACCGGGCCGGGCGCGTGACCCCGCCCTGGGAGTACGGGGACGCGGCGGACCCGGGGGACACGGGGGAGGACGCCGGCGAGACCATGGTGCGCCCCTACACCATCACCCGGGGGCGGACGGCTCCCGTGCGCGACGACCTCACCCTGATCACGGTGCTGTCGACGGTGGAGGACCCGCGCGACGAGCGCGGTGTCCCGCTGCGGCCGGGCCGGCTCCAGCCGGAGCACCGGATCATCCTCGACCGGTGCCGGTTGCCGGTGGCCGTCGCGGAGGTCGCCGCGGAACTCGACCTCCCCGTGTCGGTGACCAAGATCCTGCTGGCCGACCTGATCGCCCAGGGGCTGCTGAACGCGCGCCCGCCGATCTCGGTCGCCCAGGCGTCGGGGGGCGCCACCAGGGAGCTGCTGACCACCGTTCGCGAAGGACTTCGGAGACTTTAGGACACCATGAGCAACAGACAGGCGGACCCCGCCGCCGTCAAGATCCTTGTCGCCGGAGGGTTCGGCGTCGGCAAGACCACCCTGGTGGGCACGGTCAGCGAGGTCACCCCGCTGCGCACCGAGGAGTACATGACCCAGGCCAGCGTCGGAGTCGACGACCTCGCCGGGATCCACGACAAGGAGACGACGACCGTCGCCCTGGACTTCGGGCGGATCACGATCAGTGACGAGGTCGTCGTCTACCTCTTCGGCACGCCGGGGCAGGAACGCTTCTGGTTCATGTGGAACGACCTGGTCACCGGTGCGCTCGGCGGGATCGTCATCGCGGACACCCGGCGTCTGGAGACCAGCTTCGCCTCGATCGACTTCTTCGAGAGCCGGGGCATCCCGTTCGTGGTGGCCATCAACTGCTTCCACGGCCACAACACCCGTACGGCCGAGGAGATCCGGGCCGCGCTGGACCTCGATCCGCACATCCCCCTGCTGATCGGCGACGTCCGGCAGCGCGCGTTCGGCAAGGAAGCGCTGCTCGCCCTGGTCGACCATCTGCTCAGCCTGCCGACGGCCACCGGCTGACCCCGGCGGACCCCGGCCGGCCGGTCCGCCCCGGACCGGCCGGGTCCGCCGACCCGCCCTTCCTCCTTCTCCCTTTGGAGCCAACCCACATGACGACACCCCTGAAGGTCCTGATCCACGGCGGAGGCATCGGCGGCCTCACCCTGGCCACGGCGCTGGCCCGGCGCGGCCACACCGTGGAGGTCGCGGAACTCCGCAACGAGCTGGACGCGCTCGGCGTGGGCATCCTCCAGCCCTCCAACGCCCTGCACGCCCTCAACGAGATCGGTGTGCTCGCCGACTGCCTGGAGGCCGGGTACGAGTGGGAGGTGCTGACGATCGCCGACCCCTCGGGCACCACCCTGGCCGAGATACCGCAGCCCCGGATGGGCGACATCCCGCCGAACAACGGCATCCCGCGCCCGGCGCTCGCCAAGCTGCTCGGGAAGGCCGCCGCGGCGGCCGGGGCCACGATCCGCTTCTCCACCACCCTCACCGACCTCACCGACGACGGCACGGGCGTCGACGTCGTCCTGTCCGACGGCACCACCGGCCGCTTCGACCTGGTGGTCGGCTTCGACGGCATCGGCTCGCCGCTGCGCACCCGGCTGTACGGGGACCGCTACACCCCCGAGTACACCGGCTTCGCGAACTGGCGGGCGACCGTGCCCCGGCTGCCCCGGGTGCGCGGGGTGGTGATGAGCGTGGCCGGATCGGACGCGAAGGCGATGCTCAACCCGATCTCCGAGGAGTCGATGTACCTCGCCTCGGTGTTCGCCGAGTCCGAGGACTTCCGCCCGGACCCCGAGCGCGCCCACGAGCAGCTCACCGAACGTCTTTCGATGTTCTCCGGTCCCGTCGCCGAGGCGCTCGCGTCGGTCACGTCCCCCTCCGACGTGGTCTACTCCCGGATCTCCCAGGTGACGGTCGAGGAGCCGTGGCACGTGGGCCGGGTCGTGCTGGCCGGTGACGCGGCGCACGCCAGCGCCCCGCAGCTGGCGCAGGGCGCGGCGATGGCGGTCGAGGACGCGGTCGTGCTGGCCGAGTCGCTGGACGCGCACGAGGACGTGGCGGCGGCGCTGAAGGCGTGGGAGGAGCGGCGCCGGCCCCGGGCCATGTGGGTGCAGGCGCTGTCCCGCGCGGTGCTGCGGCACGAGATGGGCGCGCCGACCACGCCGGAGGAGGACGAGCTTCTGAAGGTCGGTGTCGCCGGCTCGTCGACGGTCCTGGTCCAGCCCTACTGAGGCACCGCGGGACCGCGGGCCGTAACCGGGTCGACCAGGGATGTCAGGCGCGGGCCCCCGAGGATTTCGTGGCGTTCGCCGAGCGGGACGCCGGGCGCTCGCTGCGCACGGGTCTTCCAGCCGTGGCTGTACGGCCGATCCAAGCCTCCGATGTAGCCGTGGTCCGCGAAGCGGTGCGCTTCGCGGACCACGGTCATGCCGGATCTCGCCCGATCCGCCGATCGAAGATCAGCCGACGGGCTGACCACCCGGCAGGCGGCCGGCGGGCGGGCCGGATTCGATGTAGCAGCTGTGATACCTCCGGCCTGCGGCCCCAACCCGGTGGTTGCAGCTTCACCTTGGTGATGTGGGTTGGAGAGCCCCATCAGGAGGTGCCGATCGGCTCCCGCTACTGCCCGCAGTGCCTGGCCGAAGACGCCGGCCGCCGGCCCCTGCGCTGGCGCCTCACCGTACACCTGTATCTGCCCAGGGCGGTACAGCCAAAGGTGCTCAGCTCCCGTGCTGATTCAGGCTCGGCACAAGAGAGGCGGCCCGGCATAATCGGGAGGCGTCACGGGCGGGCGATGCGGAACACTTCTCCGGGTGATCGTGATGCAGCCCGTCCTGGAACTCAGCGCCCCCGACGGCTTCGACCTCTGGCCGGTCGCCGATGTTGGGTCGGCCGCCTTCCTGCCCCTCAGCGGCGGGCTCTCGACCGCCGAGGTCGGGATGGCCGTGATGCGCATCGTAAGCTGCAACGACATTGACCCCGACGGCGACCGCCTGCCCCGGCCCGCCGACCCACTCGGCTCCTTCCTCCACGGACTGCTGACTTTTGACAAGCCCTTCGCGGCCGGCGGCCTTGGGGTCACCGACGAGTCCACCGGTGTCACGTTCATGCCCGGTTGCTGCGACGGGCTGGAGGACTGGCGTGACTGGCACCGGCTCGTGGAGGGCGGCGGCTTGCTCGGCTTCGGCCACGATCCGGTGTCACCAGTCGCGGAGCGCTTCGGCGACACCGTCCGGCTCACGGTCAACGCCGAGCAGAGCAACAGCCCGGTGATCGAGCTGCCAGTCACCGAACTCCGCCACCTGCTCGCCACTGCTGAACGCGACCTGACCGACTTCCTCGCACTGGCCGCCGACTGGGCCCACCGGCACCTGCCGTGCCACCAGGCTCCCGTCACCGCCGCCCTCGCCCGAGTCCTCGACCTGCCCGCGCCGGCCGTACCCTCCGAGCAGTAGAGCAGCGGTCCCAGTTTCCGCCGGCTGGACCGAGCTGACACGGCCGTCGTGCCCGGCCGCAGCGAGCACGTTCGCGTGTACCTGGCTGAGCATCTTCAGGCGTACGCCAACACCGTCCGGGGAAGTGACATGAAACCCGGAACGATCAAGGTGACACAGAGCGCGGATTCAAAGAAACGCACACCTCACGGACTCGCCATGTGACATCGGAACGCGGACCCTACAAGCCCCGAGCACCTCGCGGCCGTCGCCGACCAGCTCAACCGCCGCCCACGCAAAACACTCGGCTGGGAAACCCCGGCCGAGCGCCTGCATAAACTCATCGCGGCCTAAACAAACAACCACGTGTTGCAACGACCCCTGGAAACCACCATCTCCGGTGCGGCCCTTGTGGCGTCACGGGGGCGTACGGGGGCCTCCCCGTCGGGAGACGTACCTTCGAAAGACGCCGCCCGCCCCCGTACCCGCGCTAGAAGAGATTCAGCGCCGACGCCCCGCCTATCCCGCCGAGGACCATGAAGGCCGGCATGAGGACCTTCAGCTCGACCCAGCTGCCCGCCCGGAAGCGCAGCGGCTTCGGGGAGCCGAGCGGGTACCAGCGCTTGCGGCCGATCGGGATGGGCCACAGGATCGGGCAGCCGGAGACCGTCAGCGCGTCGCCGATGTCGTGGACGAGGGCGCCGAGCACGATCGGCAGGCCGAGCCACAGATACTCCTGGCCGGGGCCGCTGAAGAGCCAGTCCGAGCCGTTGCCCGGCTGGTCGAGGACGCCGGCGAGTATCCAGGCGCTGGTGGCACCGAGCAGCCAGACGAGCACGTCGCTGGACATCCGCGCGGCCCGCCACAGCAGGCCTTCGACCGCGAGGACCAGGTGGACGAAAAGGATACCGAGGACGGCCCAGCGACCGCCGGTGACGGCGGCGAAGGAGCCGCCGCCGCCGATCAGGACCGCCCACAGCCAGGTGTGGGTGAGGGTGCGGTGGCCGCCGGAGCGGCGCGGGTCGGCCTTGGAGCGGGTGGCCTTGTAGACGGCGTACGACAGTTTGTCGACGATCTCGCACAGGCCCCGGGAGACGGGGCCGAAGGCGCGCGAGATGGTCGCCGACTTGTGGTCGAGGTCGGGGGCGAGGGCCGCGCCCGCGCAGATGAGCGCGCCGACGAGGAGGACTGGCCAGGGCATGGGCTGGTCGAAGGCCGCTGCCGCCGCTCCGACGCCCAGCCAGGCCGCCGCTCCGGACAGCGAGTGCGCCGGTCCCATCATGGTCGTTCCCGCCCCATTTCTCCTCCACCGGTGCCCAGTTGGCGTCCGGTACGCCGGCCGCCCGGGCGGCCGGCCGACGGGTCAGCCTACCGTCCGTGATCTTCAGGGCGGTGGCCGGTTCCCGCATCGGAGCGGAATCCAGGCAAGATGGGGGGCGTGACCCTTATCGATCAGTTGCCGCCGACCGCCGACCCCGACGCCCTCTTCGAAGCCTTCTCGTCCTGGGCCGAAGAGCGGGGCATCACGCTCTACCCGGCCCAGGAGGAGGCGCTGATCGAGGTGGTCTCCGGGGCCAACGTGATCCTTTCCACCCCCACCGGCTCGGGAAAGTCGCTGGTGGCGGCGGGTGCGCATTTCACGGCCCTGGCCAATGACCAGGTCACCTTCTACACCGCGCCGATCAAGGCGCTGGTGTCGGAGAAGTTCTTCGACCTGTGCAAGATCTTCGGCACCGAGAACGTCGGCATGCTCACCGGCGACGCCTCCGTGAACGCGGACGCGCCGGTGATCTGCTGCACCGCCGAGGTCCTCGCCTCGATCGCGCTGCGCGACGGCACGAACGCCGACATCGGCCAGGTCGTCATGGACGAGTTCCACTTCTACGCGGAGCAGGACCGCGGCTGGGCCTGGCAGATCCCGATCCTCGAACTGCCGCAGGCGCAGTTCATCCTCATGTCGGCCACGCTCGGCGACGTGTCGATGTTCGAGAAGGACCTGACCCGGCGGACCGGCCGGCCGACCGCGACCGTCCGCTCGGCGACCCGGCCGGTGCCGCTGTCGTACGAGTACCGGCTGACCCCCATCACCGACACCCTCACCGAGCTGCTCGACACCCGCCAGGCGCCGGTCTACATCGTCCACTTCACCCAGGCGCAGGCCGTGGAGCGGGCGCAGTCGCTGATGAGCATCAACATGTGCACGCGGGAGGAGAAGGACCGGATCGCCGAGATGATCGGCAACTTCCGGTTCACCACCAAGTTCGGCAAGAACCTCTCGCGTTACGTCCGGCACGGCATCGGCGTCCACCACGCGGGCATGCTGCCGAAGTACCGCCGGCTGGTGGAGAAGCTGGCCCAGGCGGGTCTGCTGAAGGTC
Source organism: Streptomyces sp. NPDC048718 (assembly GCF_043198875.1). NCBI lineage: Bacteria > Bacillati > Actinomycetota > Actinomycetes > Kitasatosporales > Streptomycetaceae > Streptomyces > Streptomyces sp. NPDC048718. The sequence goes on along the minus strand of NZ_JBICVG010000029.1, from coordinate 6,443 downwards.
ATCTGCGGTACGGACACCCTCGGTGTCGGCGTCAACGTGCCCATCCGCACGGTGCTGTTCACGGCCCTGACGAAGTACGACGGCAACCGGGTGCGGACGCTGCGCGCCCGTGAGTTCCACCAGATCGCCGGCCGGGCCGGCCGGGCCGGTTTCGACACCGCCGGTCTGGTGGTCGCGCAGGCGCCCGAGCACGTCATCGAGAACGAGAAGGCGCTCGCCAAGGCGGGCGACGACCCGAAGAAGCGCCGCAAGGTGGTCCGCAAGAAGGCCCCGGAGGGCTTCGTCGGCTGGACGGAGGGCAGCTTCGAGAAGCTGATCGCCGCCGAGCCGGAGCCGCTGACCTCCCGTTTCCGGGTCACCCACACCATGCTCCTGTCGGTGATCGCCCGCCCGGGCAACGCCTTCGAGGCCATGCGCAAGCTCCTGGAGGACAACCACGAGCCGCGCCGCAACCAGCTGAAGCACATCCGCCGGGCCATCGCGATCTACCGCTCGCTGCTCGACGGCGGTGTGGTGGAGCAGCTGGACACCCCGGACGCGGAGGGCCGCACGATCCGGCTGACGGTCGACCTCCAGCAGGACTTCGCGCTCAACCAGCCGCTGTCGACGTTCGCGCTCGCCGCCTTCGACCTGCTGGACCCGCAGTCCCCCTCGTACGCCCTCGACATGGTCTCGGTCGTGGAGTCGACCCTCGACGACCCCCGGCAGATCCTGGCCGCGCAGCAGAACAAGGCGCGCGGCGAGGCGGTCGCGGCGATGAAGGCCGACGGGGTCGAGTACGAGGAGCGCATGGAGCGGCTCCAGGACGTCTCGTACCCCAAGCCCCTCGAAGAGCTGCTGTGGCACGCGTACGGCGTGTACCGCACCTCGCACCCGTGGGTCGGCGACCACCCGGTCTCGCCGAAGTCGGTCATCCGTGACATGTACGAACGGGCCCTGTCCTTCACGGAGTTCACGTCCTTCTACGAGCTGGCGCGGACCGAGGGCATCGTGCTGCGCTATCTGGCGGGCGCGTACAAGGCGCTGGACCACACCATCCCGGACGACCTGAAGACGGAGGATCTGGAGGACCTGATCGCCTGGCTCGGCGAGATGGTGCGGCAGGTCGACTCCTCGCTGCTCGACGAGTGGGAGCAGCTGGCCAACCCGGACGTGGAGACCGCCGAGGAGGCGCAGGAGCGCGCCGACCAGGTCCGGCCGGTCACGGCGAACGCCCGCGCCTTCCGGGTGCTGGTGCGCAACGCCATGTTCCGCCGGGTGGAGCTGGCGGCCCTGGACCACGTGGACGAGCTGGGCGAGCTGGACGGCGAGTCCGGCTGGGACGCGGACGCGTGGGGCGAGGCGATGGACGCGTACTGGGACGAGTACGACGACCTCGGCACCGGTCCGGACGCCCGCGGCCCGAAGCTGCTGGCCATCGAGGAGGATCCGGCGCACGGTCTCTGGCGCGTCCGGCAGACCTTCGCCGACCCGAACGGCGACCATGACTGGGGTATCAGCGCGGAGGTGGACCTGGCGGCCTCGGACGAGGAGGGCCGGGCGATCGTCCGTGTGACGTCGGTCGGACAGCTGTAGCGCCGCGCCGGGCACTCCGGGAGGAGGCCGGGCGCTCCGGGAGGAGTACGAGGTGACCAATCCCGCCGAGGGACTCGTGGATCTGCTCGATCTGGAGCGGATCGAGGTGGACATCTTCCGCGGGCAGAGCCCGCAGGAGTCGTTGCAGCGGGTCTTCGGCGGGCAGGTCGCCGGCCAGGCCCTGGTGGCGGCCGGGCGGACCGTGGAGGACGGCCGGCCGGTGCACTCGCTGCACGCCTACTTCCTGCGGCCGGGCCGGCCGGGGGTGCCGATCGTGTACCAGGTGGAGCGGGTGCGCGACGGCCGTTCCTTCACCACCCGGCGGGTCACGGCCGTCCAGGAGGGGCGGACGATCTTCACCCTGACGGCCTCCTTCCACCGGCCCGAGGAGGCCGCGTTCGAGCACCAGCTGCCGCCTCGGCACCTCACCGACCCGGAGAGCCTGCCTCGGCTCGCGGACGAGATCCGCGACCATCTGGGGGCGCTGCCGGAGGCCCTGGAGCGGATGGCGCGCCGTCAGCCGTTCGACATCCGGTACGTGGACCGGCTGCGCTGGTCGCCCGAGGAGGTCCGGGGCGCGGATCCGCGCAGCGCGGTGTGGATGCGGGCGGTGGGGCCGCTGGGCGACGACCCGCTGGTGCACACCTGCGCGCTGACGTACGCCTCGGACATGACCCTTCTCGACGCGGTCCGGATCCCGGTCGAGCCGCTGTGGGGGCCGCGCGGGTACGACCTGGCCTCGCTCGACCACGCCATGTGGTTCCACCGGCCGTTCCGGGCGGACGAGTGGTTCCTGTACGACCAGGAGTCGCCGGTCGCGACCGGCGGCCGGGGGCTGGCCCGGGGTCGGATCTTCGACCGCGAGGGGCGGCTTCTGGTGTCGGTGGTGCAGGAGGGGCTGTTCCGCGCGCTGTGACGGTGTCGCCCTGAACACGCCCGACGCCGCTCGCCGGTGACGGATCGCAGAATCCCGGCCGACGGGCGGCGGGCGACGGGCGGCGGGCGACGGGCGACGGGCGGTTCAGAGTCCGGGCAGGGTGTCCTGCACGACCTCGTGCCGCCGGGTGCGGATGTCCGGGCCCGGCGGGTGCAGTTTGGCGTCGCAGGCCGGGCCGAGGCCGGTGCGGCGGGACGCGGCACCGGTCAGCGGGCGCCCGCACAGCCGGCACCACACGCGGCGTGCCGCGCCGCCGCCCGTTTCCCGTGCGTTCCCGGCCGGTTCGGCCGTCCCGATGTCGATTGCCAGCGGTTCGTCTCCCATGGTCAGATCAAACCCCATCCGGGTGGAGCAAGCCCCATCGCTACGAGGAGCGTTCCTTGAGCCTGTACGAGATTCCGCTGACGACACTCGCCGGCGCCCCCACCTCCCTCGCCGACTACCGCGACCAGGTCGTCCTGATCGTGAACGTGGCCTCCCGCTGCGGTCTCACCCCGCAGTACGCCGGTCTGGAGCGGCTCCAGCAGGAGTACGCCAAGCGCGGCTTCACCGTGCTCGGCGTGCCGTGCAACCAGTTCGGCGGCCAAGAGCCGGGCAGCGCGGAGGAGATCGAGACGTTCTGCTCGACGACGTACGGGGTGAGCTTCCCGCTCCTCGCGAAGACCGAGGTCAATGGGGCCGGCAGGCACCCGCTCTACACGGAGCTGACCCGGGTCGCCGACGCCGGCGGCGAGGCCGGTGACGTGCAGTGGAACTTCGAGAAGTTCCTCGTCGGCCCGGACGGTTCGGTGACCCGGTTCCGTCCGCGCACCGAGCCCGACGCCCCGGAGCTGGTGGCGGCGATCGAGGCCCGGCTTGTCTGACCACGTCGCGCCGCCAGGACCGATACCCGAGGTCGTGGCGCGCCTGCGGGCGGCCGGCTGCGTCTTCGCCGAGGAGGAGGCGGAGCTGCTGTCCGCGGCGGCGGCCGGCCCCGCCGAACTCGACGCCATGGTCGGCCGCCGGGCCTCCGGGCTGCCGCTCGAACACGTCGTGGGCTGGGCCGAGTTCGCGGGGCTGCGGATCGAGGTGGACACCGGGGTGTTCGTACCGCGCCGCCGTACCGAGTTCCTGGCCGCCGAGGCCGTCCGGCTGGCCCGGCCCGGCGGCGTCTGCGTCGATCTGTGCTGCGGCTCGGGCGCGGCGGCCGCGGTGCTGCTCGCGTCCGTCGCGGACGCGGAGGTGCACGCGGCCGACATCGAGCCGGCCGCCGTCCGCTGCGCGCGGCGGAACGTGGAGCCGCGCGGCGGGCTGGTGTACGAGGGCGACCTCTTCGCGCCGTTGCCGGGCGTCCTGCGCGGCCGGATCGAGGTGCTGGTCGCCAACGTCCCGTACGTCCCGACCGCCGAGGTGGCCCTGCTGCCCGCCGAGGCCCGCGAGCACGAGCCCCTCGTCGCCCTGGACGGCGGGGCGGACGGCCTCGCGGTGCTGCGCCGGGTCGCGGCGGGGGCGGCCGAGTGGCTCGCCCCGGGCGGCCATCTGCTGTTCGAGACGAGCGAGCGGCAGACCGGCGCCGCCGTGGCGGCGGTCGCCGCCCACGGCCTGACGGCCCGGGTCCTCGAAGACGAGGACCTGTACGCCACGGTGGTCGTGGCGACCCGCGCCTGACCTGACGCGCGGCGCCCGGCGCCGGGGCCTTCGCTCCGGGCCGGCCGTCCTTGTGGCACAGGTGACGCCCTACCCGTCTCCGTCCTTCGAGCGGGGCGTCACACTGTCCAACGAGCGCGCGCTTCCCGCCGCTCAGCCCCTCCGCGGCTTCAACCGGCAGCGGGCCGGGCCGACGGCCTGGAGGGTGATCGCGGAGTCCAGCGGAACATGGGTGTCGATGGCCTCCAGTTCGTAGCGCTGGAGGATCATCGCGAGCGCGATCACCGACTCCAGCATCGAGAAGTGCTGCCCGATGCAGGCGCGCGGGCCGCCGCCGAAGGGGTACCAGGCGTAGCGGGGGCGGGCGGCCTCCGCCTCGGGCGTGAAGCGGTCGGGGTCGAAGCGCTCCGGGTCCTCCCAGTAACGGGGGTGACGGTGCGTCACCCACGGGGCGAGGATGACGTCGGCACCGGCCGGGATGAGGTGCCCGTCGATCTCGCACTCCTCGACGGCCCGGCGGCCGATCGCCGGGGCGGCCGGGAAGAGCCGCATGGACTCCTTCAGCACCTGTCCCAGGTAAGGGAGTTCGTCGAGGTCGGCGGCGCCGGGCGTGCGGCCGTCCAGCACCCGGTCCAGTTCCTCGTGGACCCGCCGCCGCGCCTCGGGGTGACGGGCCAGCAGATGCAGCGTGAAGGCGAGCGAGGTCGCGGTCGTCTCGTGTCCGGCGAGCAGGAACACCAGGACCTGCTCGCGCAGTTCGGTGGCGTCGAAGCCCTCGACGCCGCTCCCGTCCTCCTCTCCCCCGGCGCCCATCAGCAGGGTCAGCAGGTCGCGTTCCCGCTCGTCCGTGCCGGCCGCGCGCCGGTCGGCGATGATGCGGTCGCAGACGGCGTACAGCTCCTCGTGGGCGGCGAGGGCCTTCCGGTTGCCGGGCGTGGGCCACTCGCGCGGAACACTGCGGGGCGCGTAGCCTCGCTTGGTGACGTACGAGGCGAGCACCGGGAAGCAGCGCTCGACGATGCCGACGGCGGCATCCACGTCCGTGCCGAGGATGATGCGGGCGACGGCGCGCAGCGCGAGCCGGCCCATCTCGTGGACGACGTCGACCGTTTCGCGCCGCTCCGCGCTCCAGACGCCGGTGAGCCGGTCGACCTCGGCGGCGATGGCGGCGGCGTACGTGTCGACGGCGCGACGGGTGAACAGCGGCTGGACGAGCCGCCGTTGACGCAGGTAGTCGTCGTCCTGGCTGGTGAGCAGTCCGTTCCCGAAGGAGACCCGGAGCTCCTCGTAGAAGTTGTTGTCCTTACGGAAGTTGGCCGACTGGGTGGCGAGCACCTGCTGTGCGCCCTCGGCGGAGAACACGCAGTGGATGGTGGCCCGCATCCCGGGCGGTCCGGCGGTGATGCGGACGACGTCGCCGTGCTCGTGGCAGGCCTTGAGGAAGGTGCCGAGCGAGTCGTTCTTGAGTTCGAGCAGGGAGCCGATCAGCGGCATTCCCGTGAGTTCGGGCACTGTCCGTGTGGTGTTCGCCATCGTGGCCATTCCCCCTTGTGCGCTTCGGTGGCGCGAACGATTCTGCCGCACGGCCGTGACCGGCGCGCGGACGGCGGCCGCGATCTCGGTCTCGGGGCGTTGTCAGTGGTACCTGGGACGCTTTCCCCATGGACACCCCCGAGTTGGACGCATCCGGCCGGCCCGCCGCACCCCGGCCGCTTCTGCAGCTCACGATCGACTGCGCCGATCCCCGGCGCCTGGTCGCCTTCTGGGCCGAGGCCCTGCGCTACGTACCCGAGCCGCCACCCGAGGGCCACCCGACGTGGCGCGCGTACTGGGAGGCCACCGGCGTTCCGGAGGACGAACTGGCCGGGGACGCCGGGGAGATCCCGGAGTCGATCGTCGATCCCGAGAGGCGGGGACCTCGGGTGTGGTTCCAGCAGGTGCCGGAGCCGAAGACGGTCAAGAACCGGCTGCATCTGGATCTCAAGGTCGGCGGCGGTCGGGCGGTGCCGCTCGCGGTCCGCCGGGCCCGAGTGGACGCGGAAGTGGCCCGGTTGACGGCCTTGGGTGCGTCCGTGGCGTACGTGATGGACGAGCCGCAAGGGATGGCCTATTACGCCGTCGTCCTCCAAGACCCGGAGGGCAACGAGTTCTGTCTGGTGTGAGCGCGGGGCGGGCGGCGGAAGCGGAAGCGGGGGGGGGGGGGGGGGGGGGGGGGGGGCGGGGGGCGCGCGCCCCGCCCCCCCCCCGCCCCCCCCCCCCCCCCCCCCCACCGCCCCCCCCCCCGCCCCGCCCCCCCGCGGGCGGG
>NZ_JBICVG010000028.1:0-56684 GCF_043198875.1 Streptomyces sp. NPDC048718 | reverse complement strand
ATCGCGCCGCCGAGCAGGAGCGCGGCACTCGCGGGGGCGGCGAAGCCGACGGGGCCCGCGCCGGTGTGGGCGAGCGCGGGCGGGGGGGGCGGGGGGGGCGGGGGGGGGGGGGGCGCCCGGGGGGGGGGGCGGGGGGCGGCCGCCCCGGCGGGGGGGGGGGGGGGGGGGGGGGGGGGGGGGGGGGGGGGGGGGGGGGGCGGGGGGCCCCCCGCCCCCCGCCCGCCCCCCCGGCGGCCCCCCCCCCCCCCCTCGGGGGTTCGACCGGTCAGCTCTTGCGGGAGCGGGGGGTCGTCGCCTTCTTGGCCGTGGTCTTCTTCGCGGCCGTCTTCTTCGCCGTCGTCGCGGCTGTCTTCTTCGCCGTCGTCGCGGTCTTCTTGGGCGCCGCCTTCTTCGCCGCCGCCTTCTTGGTGGTGCGGGTCGGGGAGGCGTCCGTGACGCGGTCCGCGCCGAGGATGTCGCGGAGGAACTTGCCGGTGTGGCTGGCGGGGATCGAGGCGATCTCCTCGGGGGTGCCCTCCGCGACGACCAGGCCGCCGCCGTTGCCGCCCTCGGGGCCCATGTCGATGACCCAGTCCGCGGTCTTGATGACGTCCAGGTTGTGCTCGATGACGATCACCGAGTTGCCCTTGTCGACCAGGCCCGACAGGACCTTGATCAGCTTCGAGATGTCCTCGAAGTGGAGGCCGGTGGTGGGCTCGTCCAGGACGTAGACCGTGCGGCCCGTGGAGCGCTTCTGCAGCTCGGAGGCGAGCTTGACGCGCTGGGCCTCGCCGCCCGAGAGGGTCGGCGCGGACTGGCCGAGACGGACGTAACCGAGGCCGACCTCGTTCAGGGTGCGCAGATGGCGGGCGATCGTCGGGACGGCCTCGAAGAAGTCGAGGGCCTCCTCGATCGGCATGTCCAGGACCTCGGAGATGGACTTGCCCTTGTAGTGGACCTCCAGGGTCTCCCGGTTGTACCGGGCGCCGTGGCAGACCTCGCACGGGACGTAGACGTCCGGGAGGAAGTTCATCTCGATCTTGATGGTGCCGTCGCCGGAGCAGTTCTCGCAGCGGCCGCCCTTGACGTTGAAGGAGAACCGGCCGGGCAGATAGCCGCGGACCTTGGCCTCCATCGTCTCCGCGAAGAGCCGGCGGACATGGTCGAAGACGCCGGTGTACGTCGCCGGGTTCGAGCGCGGGGTGCGGCCGATGGGCGACTGGTCGACGTGGACGACCTTGTCGACCAGGTCGTCGCCGGCCACGCGCGTGTGGCGGCCGGGGACGGACTTGGCGCCGTTCAGCTCGCGCGCCAGGTGGGTGTACAGGATGTCGTTGACCAGGGTCGACTTGCCGGAGCCGGAGACGCCGGTGACGGCGGTGAGGACGCCCAGCGGGAAGGACACGTCGATGTCCCGCAGGTTGTTCTCGCGGGCGCCGTGCACGGTGAGCATGCGCTCCGGGTCGAGCGGGCGGCGCAGGTCGGGGGTGCCGATCGCCTTGCGGCCGGACAGGTACTGCCCCGTCATCGAGTGCTTGTTGGCGAGCAGTTCCTTCAGGGGTCCGGAGTGGACGACCTTGCCGCCGTGCTCGCCGGCGCCGGGGCCGATGTCCACGATCCAGTCGGCGACCTTGATGGTGTCCTCGTCGTGCTCGACCACGATGAGGGTGTTGCCCATGTCGCGCAGCCGGACCAGGGTCTCGATCAGCCGGTGGTTGTCGCGCTGGTGCAGGCCGATGGACGGCTCGTCCAGTACGTACAGGACGCCGACCAGGCCGGAGCCGATCTGGGTGGCGAGCCGGATGCGCTGGGCCTCTCCGCCGGAGAGGGTGCCGGCGGCCCGGTTGAGGGAGAGGTAGTCGAGGCCGACGTCGACGAGGAAGCGCAGCCGCTCGTTGACCTCCTTGAGGACCCGCTCGGCGATCTTCTTGTCACGGGCGTTCAGGGTGAGGCGGCCGAGGAAGTCGGCGCAGTCGCTGATCGACATCGCGGAGACCTCGGCGATGGACTTCTCCATCACGGTGACCGCGAGCACGATCGGCTTCAGCCGGGTGCCCCGGCAGGTGGGGCAGGGCACCTCGCGCATGTAGCCCTCGAAGCGCTCACGGCTGGAGTCGCTCTCGGCCTCACTGTGCCGCCGCTTCACGAAGGAGACGGCGCCCTCGAAGGCGGGGCTGGTCCAGGCGCGCTCGCGCCCGTACCGGTTGCGGTAGCGGACCTCGACCTGGGTCTTGTGGCCGTGCATCAGGGCCTTCTTCGCCCGCTGGGGCAGGCCCGCGTACGGGATGTCGGTGCGGAAGCCGAGGGCCTGGGCGAGCCCGTCGATCATCCGGCCGAAGTACTCCTTGGTGTGGCCGTGCGACCAGGGGTGGATGGCGCCCTCTTCGAGGGACTTCTCCTCGTCGGGCACGACCAGCTCGGGGTCGACCTCCATGCGGGTGCCGATGCCGGTGCAGTCGGGGCAGGCGCCGAAGGGCGAGTTGAAGGAGAAGGAGCGCGGCTCCAGCTCCTCGAAGGACAGGTCGTCGTACGGGCAGTAGAGGTGCTCCGAGTACATCCGCTCGCGCTCGGGGTCGTCCTCGGCGAGGTCGACGAAGTCGAGCACGACCATGCCGCCGGACAGGCCGAGCGCGGTCTCGACGGAGTCGGTCAGCCGGCGCTTGGCGGAGTCCTTCACCGTGAGACGGTCGACGACCACCTCGATGGTGTGCTTCTCCTGCTTCTTCAGCGTCGGCGGCTCGCTGAGCTGGATCGTCTTCCCGTCGACCCGGGCACGGCTGTAGCCCTTGGTCTGGAGGTCGGCGAAGAGGTCGACGAACTCGCCCTTGCGCTCGCGCACCAGCGGCGACAGCACCTGGAAGCGGCTGCCCTCGGGCAGCTCCAGGACCTTGTCGACGATGGCCTGCGGCGACTGGCGGGAGATCGGCCGGTGGCACTCGGGACAGTGCGGCTTGCCGATACGGGCGAAGAGGAGCCGGAGGTAGTCGTAGACCTCGGTGATGGTGCCGACCGTCGAGCGCGGGTTGCGCGAGGTCGACTTCTGGTCGATGGAGACGGCGGGCGACAGACCTTCGATGAAGTCGACGTCCGGCTTGTCCATCTGGCCCAGGAACTGGCGGGCGTAGGAGGACAGCGACTCGACGTACCGGCGCTGCCCCTCGGCGAAGATCGTGTCGAACGCGAGGGACGACTTGCCCGACCCGGAGAGCCCGGTGAAGACGATGAGCGAGTCACGGGGCAGGTCGAGCGAGACGTTCTTGAGGTTGTGCTCGCGAGCGCCACGGACGATGAGACGGTCGGTCACGCCGTTCCGCACCTTTCTTCAGAGAGCGGATGGTCCTGAACACCCAACAACCAAGGATGCCGGATGCTTCCACCGAGCTTATAGCACGTACATTCGATTTCCGGCGGTTCACTGCCCGGTTCACCCGAAGGAGTGGCCGCACTCCCCTGTCCCCGTACGGAAAGCACCTGGTCACAAACCCCGGCACGCCCTAGGGTCGGCGCCATGATCGACCATGTGCGTGACCTTGCCCTCGTACGCGAGGCGACCGACCGGCTCGTCGACGCGGTCTCCTCCTGGGACAACGCGGCGCTCGCCGAGCCGTCACGGCTTCCGGGGTGGACTCGCGGCCATCTTCTGGCCCACCTCTCCCGTAACGCCGACGCCCTCGCCAACGTACTCCGGGGCCTGCCGATGTACCCGGACGCCGCCACCCGCGACGCCGACATCGCGCGGGACGCCGGCCGGCCGCTCGACGAGCAGCTCGCCGACCTGCGCGCCTCCGCCGACCGGCTCGCGGCCGTGGCCGCCGAGCCCGCCGACTGGAGCCGCACCGTCGAACTGCGCAACGGCGTCACCGACAGTGCCTCCCGGGTCCCGTTCCGCCGCTGGGTCGAGGTGGCCCTGCACCATGTCGACCTCGGCTGCGGCTACGAGCTGGAAGACCTGCCTGAGGACTTCACCACCCGCGAGATCGACTTCCTCGCGGACCGCTGGAGCGGCCGTGCTGACGTCCCGCCCGTGACGCTGCGGCTCGGGCACGACGAGAACGCCCCCTCCTGGCGCACCGGCGGCACCGAGGGCGAGCCGGTCGTCCTCGGCGGCACCGGCGCCGAGCTCCTCGGCTGGCTGGCCGGACGCGGCGACAAGGGCGCCCACCTCGCCGTCCTCGCGGGGCCGGGGCTCCCGGAGCTCCCGCCCCTGTAGGACCTATAGGGCCTCCGCAGGTCTCGGCAGGGCCTTCGCCTCCCGGGCGACGGCCCGCGGCACTAGGCTGAGGCCATGACGTACAGCGGAGCGGTGAAGGTCGGCGGACCTGCGGACGTGCACGAACTGACCGACCTGATGATCTCGAAGGTCGCGGTCGGCGCGATGAACAACAACGCGTATCTGCTGCGCTGCCGGGCCACCGGCGAGCAGCTGCTGATCGACGCCGCCGCCGAGGCCGGCACCCTGCTCACGCTGATCGGTGACGACGGCATCGCCGCCGTCGTCACCACCCACCGGCACGGCGACCACTGGCAGGCCCTGGCCGAGGTGGCCGAGGCCACCGGTGCCCGGACCTACGCGGGCGCGTACGACGCGGAGGGCATCCCGGTCCGCACCGACGTCCTCGTGAAGGACGGCGACACCGTCACCGTGGGCCGGGTCCGGCTCACCGTCCGCCACCTCGTCGGGCACACCCCCGGCTCGATCGCGCTGGTCTACGACGACCCGCACGGTCACCCGCACGTGTTCACGGGCGACTGTCTGTTCCCCGGCGGAGTCGGCAACACGTGGAAGGATCCGGAGGCGTTCGCGAGCCTGATCCGCGACGTCGAGACCAAGCTCTTCGACGTACTGCCGGACGAGACCTGGATCTACCCGGGACACGGCGGCGACACGACGCTCGGCGACGAGCGTCCGCATCTCGCGGAGTGGCGCGAGCGCGGCTGGTGACCCCCTGAGGGACCCGGTACGGCCGGCGAGCGCGGCCGGTCGCACCGGGGATGCCTCCGCACGCCCCCCGTAACCCGTACGGCCCCGGGGTAGTTGGCGCGACATGCACCACAGTCACGCTCCGTCGCCACGCCGCGCCCCTTCGATGGGGCGGCTCGCCGCGGCCTCGCTCGTCGGCACGGCCATCGAGTTCTTCGACTTCTACGTCTACGGAACGGCCGCCGCGCTCGTGCTCGGCCCGCTGTTCTTCCCGACCTTCTCGCCCCTCGCGGGGACCCTCGCCGCCTTCGGTACCTTCGCCATCGGCTTCCTGTCCCGGCCGATCGGCTCCGCCGTCTTCGGGCACATCGGCGACCGCTACGGCCGCCGCCCGGTCATGTTCGCCTCACTGCTGCTGACCGGCTGTGCCACGGTCGCGGTCGGCTTCGTCCCCACGTACGCCTCGATCGGCATCGCCGCGCCCGTCCTGCTGCTCGTCCTGCGCTTTCTCCAGGGGCTCGGCCTCGGCGGGGAGTGGGGCGGCGCGGTGCTGCTGACCGCCGAGCACGCCCCTGAGCGCCGCCGGGCCCTGTGGTCGAGCTTCCCGCAGATGGGGCCCTCGGTCGGCTTCCTGCTCGCGAACGGGGTGATGCTGGCGCTGACCGCCGGCCTCGGCGACGCGGAGTTCCGTTCCTGGGGCTGGCGGGTGCCGTTCTGGGCGGCCGGACTGCTCGCCACGGCCGGGCTCGCGCTGCGCGCCTCGCTCGCGGAGTCCCCTCAGTTCGAGGCGATGAGCGCCCAGGGACAGCAGGCCGACGCCCCGGTCCTGGAGGTGTTCCGGGACCACTGGCGGATCCTGCTGCTCACCGCCGGCGGGCTCTCCGTCGGCTACGCCGTGTTCTACGCGGTGTCCACCTGGGCCCTGTCCTACGGCACCCGGCAGCTCGGGGTGTCGAGCACGGTGATGCTGACGTGCGTGATGGGCGCCGTGGCGGTCAAGGGGGCTCTGACGCCGTTCGTGGCCATGTTCGGCGACCGTTTCGGGCGCCGGACGATGTGCCTGACGGGCTGCGCGGCCTCGGCGCTGTGGATGTTCCCGATGGTGGCGCTGCTGGCCACCGCGCGCCCGTGGCTGATGTTCCTCGGCTTCCTCGGCGCGTCCCTCGCCTTCATCACGGTCTTCTCGGTGGTCGCCGCGTATCTGCCCGAGCTGTACGAGCCGAGGGTGCGGTGCACCGGCGCGGCCGTCGGCTACAACCTCGCGGGGGTGCTCGGCGGCGCGCTCACCCCGATCGTGGCGACGGCCGTCTCGGAGGGGCGCTCGGGGCCGCCCTGGGGGGTGGCCGCCTATCTGACGGTGGTGGCCCTGGTGAGCTTCGGCTGTTTCGCGCTGCTGCCGGAGACCCTGCCGGGGCGGGCGGCGTTGGCCGGGGCGAAGCCGGAGCCGGAGCCCGCGTAGGGGCCGGCCGGCGCCGGGGACGTACGCGCGCGTTAACCCGTAGACGCGCAGGACCGAGGGCCGGTGCGGATCGTCCGCACCGGCCCTCGGTGTGTTCGTGTGTTCCGGGTCAGACCCTGGTGTCCGTCCCGTCGGCCGCGCGGGCCGCCAGGGCGGCCAGGGCGGCCTCCCGCCGCGCCTGCCGCTTGGCGGCGATCAGGCTGGTGACGGTGGTGACGGCGAGGACACCGCAGATGACCGCCAGCGAGACCGGGATGGAGATCTCCGGTACATGCACCCCGGACTCGTGCAGGGCGTGCAGCACCAGCTTCACACCGATGAAGCCGAGGATCACCGACAGGCCGTAGCTGAGGTGGACCAGCTTCTTCAGCAGTCCGCCGATCAGGAAGTACAGCTGCCGCAGACCCATGAGGGCGAAGGCGTTGGCGGTGAAGACGATGTACGGGTCCTGGGTGAGGCCGAAGATCGCCGGAATGGAGTCGAGGGCGAACAGGATGTCGGTGGTGCCGATCGCGAGCATGACCACCATCAGCGGGGTCAGCACGCGCTTGCCGTGGCTCTGGATGACCAGCTTGGTGCCGTGATAGCGGTCGGCGACGCCGAAACGCTTCTCGATGGACTTGAGGAGGCGGTTCTCCTCGAACTCGTCCTCGTCCTCACCCCCGGACCGGGCCTCCTGGATGAGCTTCCAGGCGGTGAAGATCAGGAACGCGCCGAAGAGGTAGAACACCCACGAGAAGCCGGCGAGGATCGCGGCGCCCGCGGCGATGAAGATCGCGCGGAGCACCAGGGCGATGAGCACGCCCACGAGCAGCACCCGCTGCTGGAGGTGGGACGGCACCGCGAACTTCGCCATGATCAGGACGAAGACGAAGAGATTGTCGACGCTGAGCGACTTCTCGGTGAGGTAACCGGCGAAGAACTCTCCGGCGGACTGGCTGTTGCCGAAGAACAGCAGTCCGAGCCCGAACAGCGCGGCGAGGACGATCCAGACGACAGTCCAGATACCGGCTTCCTTCACCGACACGTCGTGGGGCTTGCGCCCGATGAGGAAGTCGACCGAGATCAGGGCGGCGAGCCCCAGGATGGTCAGGACCCACAGGGTCACGGATACGTCCATTGCGCCTCCGGCGTCGTACGGCTCACATGGAGCCTGCTCGTTGCCGGAGGTCTCTTCCACCCGGGACGGCCGGGCCGGCGTCCCGGGACCAGGTGTCGGACCTGTCCGTATTGACGGGATCACCGCATGCAGGGAGTACTCCCCTCCGCAGGAAAGAGAGTACCCGAAAGACCAAAAGAAGGTAAAGAGATGGGTAAAGGAATCTCAAAAGTGCAGGTCAGAGGCGCTCCCGCCGCTGGGCGTCCGCCACCTGCGCGAGCACCCGCCGAAGGACCGTGCCGCTCGCCGGGAGGGCCGGGGGCTCGTACGTCCAGGCATGTCCCACCCACGGGTCGGCGAGGTGGTCGTCGGCGACCGGGGTGAGCCGGGTCAGCGAGCGCCACAGCGGATCGAGCACCGGCCCGTACGCCGACGCGTCCTCCCGGTCCGCGACCATCAGCAGCTGGGTCCCGACCGCCGGACCCTCGTCGGCGAGATAGCGCAACCGGGTAAGGGCCCGGTCGTCGAAGCCGTGCGGAAAGTCGTGCACCACGAGCAACTGCGCCGAGGTGTCCAGACCCGGCGGCAGATCCTCCGCCGCGCCCGCCCGCTGCGCCATCTGGAGCAGGTCCACCCGCTCGGTGAGCTGGGCCAGCGTCGCCGAGACCCCGGCCGCACCGGCCGCCGGCGGCGCCTGAAGCACCCCCGCCTCCACGAGCGGCGCGAACGCGGCGGCGCCCGCCCCGGCCGGGTCGATCACCCGCACCCGCAGGCCTCCCGCCGGGTGCGCCGCGAGCAGCCGTACAGTGTGCGCGACGGCGGAGTCGAGCGCGAGCCGGCGCCGTTCGGCCGCGTCCAGGAACACCGCCGCCTCGCCGTGGCCGCGCCCGCTGTCCACCCACAGACCGCGGGCGAGCGGCAGCCGGGCCAGGAAGGGCACCCGCAGACCGGGCTCCTCGGGCAGGTGCAGATCGCCCAGCCGGACGGCCATCGGCAGCTCCTCGGGCACCCGGTACGTCTGCCAGACCGGGCTGTCCCAGCGGGCGTACGCGGGCGGCAGCGCGGGCTCGACCACCTCGGACTCCGCGATGAGCTGGACGAGGTCGCGGTCCAGCGCCTCCTGGGCGCGGGCCACGAGGATGTCGCGCTTCGCCCGGGCGCCGGCCCGGGCGGCGTCCCCGGTGGCGCCGCTGCGGTTCCTCGGTTCGGCGAGCAGCCGGTCCAGCTCCTGGTCCAGCCGGGAGTCGGCGAACGCGCGGGCGCTGCGGCACGCGGCGACGGTACGGGCCAGGTCCTCGAACATGCCCCACACCTGGTTGTAGAGCCGCTCGTCCATCGACCAGCCGGCGGCATCGCCTGCGACGGGCGGCGGGGGCCCGGCAGGGGCCGCGGGGGCCGGGTCCCGGGCCTCCTGGGCGAACGCGGGAGCGGGCGCCGGGGTCGGGGCCTGGACCGCGGGCGGCGGGGGCGTGGCGGCCGGGCGGCGGCGCGGGTGGGTGTAGTCGATACCGCTCGTGGAGCCGGCCGGTGCGGGGACGGACGCCGGGCCGGGCGCGGGAGCGGGCGTGGAATCGGGCGTGGACTCGGGCGTGGACTCGGACGCGGGAGCGGGCTCGGCGTGGCGGGTCCGGTCGGGCCCGGGGTTTTGGGGGGTCCTGGGCGGCGGGGCGGCGACCGCGCGGGCCGCCTCCCGGGCGGCGGCCTCCAGGACCGTACCGGCGAACCCGTCGGCGCCCGGGAGCCCCTGGTCGGCGAGGAGCGCGGCGAGCCCGCCCTCGTACCCCTGGCCGACGGCCCGGATCTTCCAGGCGCCCTGACGGCGGTACAGCTCCAGGGCGATCAGCGCGGACTCGCGGTCGAGCCCCGCGATCGTGTAGCTGACGAGGGCGGCGCCGTCGGGGCCGGTGACGCCGACGACGGGAGCGGCCGTGGCCCCGAAACGGGCCGGGCCGCTCCCGTCGGCGGGCAGGGCGAGCAGCACGCCGACGCGGTGGACCGAGTCCCGTACCACCGCCAGGTCGACCGCGAGCCGGTGGACGGTGGCCGCCTGCCGGGACACCTCGATCCCGGGCAGCGCGGCCGCGCCCGGGTGGGCGACGGCCTCGGGGCCCGCTATCCGCCCCCGCTCGTCGCCGAGGGTGGCGGCGGCGAGGACCGGATGACCGGCCGAGACCCGGATCTCCAGGCGGGTGTGGGACAGGGGGTGGTTCTGCCCCCGGACCAGCTCGGCGGTCATCGCGCGCGTCTCTCCTCTATGCAGGTGTGGGTGGGTGGCGCCGTGCGGCGTCGGCGGTTCCTAGAGGACCGGGAAGATCGCCGGCATCAGGTCCTGGAAGGTGCGGCCGTTGGCCGGGTTGCCGATGGCCGTCATCTGCCAGCCGGCACCGGCCCGGTGGACCTTGGCCATGATCTGGGCGGTGTAGGGGCCGCCGCCGTCGAGGGTGTAGCGGGCCAGCTCCTGGCCGTTGGTCTCGTCCACGATGCGGCAGAACGCGTTCTGCACCTCCTGGAAGGTCTGGCCGGTGAAGGAGTTCACCGTGAAGACGATCGAGTCGATGTGGACCGGGACCCGCTGGAGGTCCACCAGGATCGACTCGTCGTCGCCGCCCTGGCCGGCGCCGCCGACCAGGTTGTCGCCGGTGTGGCGGACGGAGCCGTCGTCGCTCACCAGGTGGCGGAAGAACACCACGTCGACCGGCTGCTTGTCGGCGAAGAGGACGGCCGAGGCGTCCAGGTCGATCTCCCGCGTACGCGAGCCGAAGAGGCCGCGGCGGGGCGCCGCCTTCCAGCCCAGTCCCATCCGTACGGAGGTCAGGCTGCCCCCGTCCCGCTTCTCCAGGCTGATGGCCTGCCCCTTGGTCATGTTGACCGTCACGCGCTGCCCCTCTCATCGGTGTGATCAGCGACAACCCTACGCAGCCGCACCGACGACCGGCCCGGACCGGGCCCGTTTCGTGTCGTTCTTGCAACACACCGGGGACGGTCCCGGGCGGCGCGCCGGGGCGGGGGTTCAGGCCAGTCCGGCCTCCTTCATCTGGCGGAGCTCCCTCTTCAGTTCGGAGACCTCGTCGCGCAGCCGGGCGGCGACCTCGAACTGCAGCTCGGCGGCGGCCGCCTTCATCCGCTCCGTCATCTCCTCGATGATCCCGGCCAGTTCGGTCGCCGGACGGTCGCCCAGGTCGACGGCCGACCCCTTCTTGGCGCTCTTGCCCGCGGCCTTGGGCGGGTGCGTGTGCGCGGCGAGCGACGGCACCGGGGACTTCGCGCCCTTGCCGTCCTTGCCGCCCTTGCGGTAGCCCGTGCCGAGCAGCTGCTCGGTGTCGATCTCCTCGCGCGCGATGGTGGCGACGATGTCGTTGATCTTCTTGCGCAGCGGCTGCGGGTCGATCCCGTGGGCCTTGTTGTACGCGACCTGCTTCTCGCGGCGCCGGTTGGTCTCGTCGATGGCCTGGTCCATCGCCGGGGTGATGGTGTCGGCGTACATGTGGACCTGGCCGGAGACGTTACGGGCGGCACGGCCGATGGTCTGGATGAGCGAGGTGCCCGAGCGCAGGAAGCCCTGCTTGTCGGCGTCGAGGATGGCGACCAGGGACACCTCGGGCAGGTCGAGGCCCTCGCGGAGCAGGTTGATGCCGACCAGGACGTCGTACTCGCCCGAGCGCAGCTCGCGCAGCAGCTCGATCCGGCGCAGGGTGTCGACGTCGCTGTGCAGATAGCGGACCCGGATGCCCAGTTCGAGGAAGTAGTCGGTGAGGTCCTCGGCCATCTTCTTGGTCAGGGTGGTGACCAGGACCCGCTCGTCGCGCTCGGTGCGCAGCCGGATCTCGTGCACCAGGTCGTCGATCTGGCCCTCGGTGGGCTTGACGACCACCTCGGGGTCGACGAGGCCGGTCGGGCGGATGATCTGCTCGACGAAGCCGTCCGAGCGGGACATCTCGTAGGTGCCGGGGGTGGCGGAGAGATAGACGGTCTGGCCGATCCGTTCCTGGAACTCCTCCCACTTCAGCGGGCGGTTGTCGAGCGCGGAGGGGAGCCGGAAGCCGTGGTCGACGAGGGTGCGCTTGCGGGAGGCGTCGCCCTCGTACATGGCGCCGATCTGCGGCACGGTGACGTGCGACTCGTCGATGACGAGCAGGAAGTCCTCGGGGAAGTAGTCGAGGAGGGTGTTGGGCGGGGAGCCGGGCAGCCGGCCGTCGAAGTGCATCGAGTAGTTCTCGATGCCGGAGCAGGAACCGATCTGCCGCATCATCTCGATGTCGTAGGTGGTCCGCATGCGCAGCCGCTGGGCCTCCAGGAGCTTGCCCTGCTTCTCCAGCTCTTTGAGGCGCTGCTCCAGCTCGCCCTCGATGTCGTTCACGGCCCGTTCCATGCGCTCGGGGCCCGCGACGTAGTGGCTGGCGGGGAAGACGTAGAGCTGCTGGTCGTCGCTGATGATCTCGCCGGTGAGCGGGTGGAGGGTGGACAGCGCCTCGATCTCGTCGCCGAACATCTCGATGCGGACGGCCAGCTCCTCGTAGACCGGGAAGATCTCGATGGTGTCGCCGCGGACCCGGAAGGTGCCGCGGGTGAACGCCAGGTCGTTGCGGGTGTACTGGATGTCGACGAAGCGGCGGAGCAGCTGGTCGCGGTCGATCTCCTCGCCCACCTTGAGGGGGACCATGCGGTCCACGTACTCCTGCGGCGTGCCGAGGCCGTAGATGCAGGAGACGGAGGCGACCACGACGACGTCGCGGCGGGTCAGCAGCGAGTTGGTCGCGGAGTGGCGCAGCCGTTCGACCTCCTCGTTGATGGAGGAGTCCTTCTCGATGTACGTGTCCGACTGCGGGACGTACGCCTCGGGCTGGTAGTAGTCGTAGTACGAGACGAAGTACTCGACCGCGTTGTTCGGCAGGAGCTCGCGGAACTCGTTGGCCAGCTGGGCGGCCAGCGTCTTGTTCGGCGCCATGACCAGGGTGGGGCGCTGGAGCTTCTCGATCATCCAGGCGGTGGTCGCCGACTTGCCGGTGCCGGTGGCGCCGAGCAGCACGACGTCCTTCTCGCCCGCGCGGATGCGCCGGTCGAGTTCGGCGATGGCCGCGGGCTGGTCGCCGCTGGGCTGGAAGGGGCTGACGACCTCGAAGGGCGCCACCGAGCGTTCGATCTTGGAAACGGGCCGCATGCCACCACCGTACGACCCGGCACCGACAGAGGTCGTCCGATCGGCCCTGCGGGGCGGCTCGTACCCGCCGTCGCCCCGTCGTCATTCCGTAGCCGCCCCGTCGCTACCAGTCCTGGGAGCGGTAGGCGTCGCGGGGCAGGGACCGGCGGCCGGCGGGGCGGGAGGCGGACCAGTTCGCCGGCTCTCCGTAGGCGGGGGCCCGGTGCCGGGCGGGCCGGCCCGCCGCCCGGCGGCGGGAACCGCGGCGGGACCGGCCCCGGGCGGCGGGCCGCTGCCAGTCGGGCTCACCGAGCACGAGCAGCGGGTCGAACATCACGACGACCGCGGCGAGCAGCAGGAACACGCCGGGGCCGATCAGCAGGGGCAGCAGGAGCGTGGTGGCGGTGTCGCCGCGGCCGGCCACGACGGCCGCCTCGTGCAGTTCGACGTGGACGGCGTCCATGGCGGTGTAGTGCATACCGCTGACGGCGAGGCCCATGACCAGGCTGGCGCCGAGGCTGGGCAGGAAGCCGCGTACGGAGACGGCGGCCCACAGGGCGGCGGTGGCGGCCACCACGGCGATGACGACGGAGAACGCGACGGTGAGGGTGTCGTACCCGATCCTGCCGTGCAGTCGCATTCCGGCCATGCCCAGGTAGTGCATGGTGGCGACGCCGAGGCCGGTGATGGTGCCGCCGGTGACCAGCGAAAGCGCGGTGGCGCCGCGATAGCCGACAAGGAAGATGCCGACGCCGACCATGACGACGGCGACACCGAGGCTGGCGAAGGTGAGCGGCCGGTCGTAGGTGATCGGGGTCTGCCGGACGGAGAAGCCCATCATGGCGATGAAGTGCATGGTCCAGATGCCGGTGCCTATGGAGGTGGCGCCGAGCGCGAGCCAGCCGGCCTTGAAGGAGTCACGGTGGCGCAGCGACCGGGTGGTGCAGCGCAGCCCGAGCGCGCCGCCGAGGCAGGCCATGAGAAAGGCCGCCACGGGCGTGACGAGTCCGTACCTGAATCCGTCGACCGTGCCCTGCATGAGCGTATGTCCTCCACTCGGGGTGCAACGTCGTCCGAAAACAGTCGGTACCGCTGAGTAGTGCTACCGGATTATGGCGTCCGGCGAGGCCCCCGGGCCATGTGGTCGGGCAGAAAGATCCGCCCGTTGTCGGCCCGCTGTCGGCGCCGGGCCGTACCGTGATCGGCATGAAGCGTGAGAAGGCGGGAACGGCCGGTGCGACGGCCCGGGTGGAGTGGTCCGTGGTGCCGAGCGGCATCGGCCCGCTGCTGCTCGCCGCGACGGACCGGGGGCTGGTGAGCGTCGTGTTCCATGCCGACGGACGGGTGCGGGACGGCGCCCTGGAGCGGCTGGGGGCGGCGTTCGGCGGGGAGCTCGTGGAGGACGCCTCGGGGTGGCTCGCCGAGCCGATCCGCCAGCTCAGGGCATATTTCGACGGGAGCCTCAAGACCTTCGACGTCAAGCTGGACTGGTCGCTGGTGACCGGATTCAACCGCCGGGTGCTGCGCGAACTGGCGGACGGTGTCCCCTACGGGGCGGTGGTGGGGTACGGGGACCTGGCCGGCCGGGTCGGGGAGCCGGGCGCGGCGCAGGCGGTCGGCGCGGCGATGGGGGCCAATCCACTGCCGGTGGTGGTGCCGTGCCACCGGGTGGTGGAGCGCGACGGCGGGATCGGGGGATTCGGCGGCGGGCTGGAGACGAAGCGGAGACTGCTGGCTCTGGAGGGTGTGCTGCCGGAACCGCTGTTCTGAGCGTGGGGTGGGGCGGGTGTTCCGGGCGGGGCGGGTGTTCCGGGCGGGGCGGGTGTTCCGGGCGGGGCGGGTGTTCCGGGCGGGGCGGGTGTTCCGGACGGGGCGGACACTCCAAGGGGGCGTGAAGAGGCGCGCGGGAGGCGCGGTCATGGGGCGCGAAGGGTGCCCGGGAACAGATGTTCCCCGGCTGAGACTGGGCTGGCACACTGCGTAAGTGACCAATGCCCCCAGTGCCCCTGACGAACTCACGGCGGCCCCGATACCCGGCGCCGCCCTCACCCCGGACCGGCTTCCGGCGCTGCGCCGCCGCCTCCAGGCCGTACTCATCGCCACCCAAATCCTCGGCGGGCTCGGCATCGCCATCGGCGTCGCCCTGTCGGCCGTCCTCGCCAAGGAGGTCAGCGGCACGGAGGCGCTGGCGGGTCTCGCCTCGACAGCCTCGGTGGCCGGGCCCGCCCTGCTCGCGATGCCGCTCGCCGCGCTGATGGCCCGGCGCGGACGGCGGGCCGGGCTCGTCCTCGCCTATCTGGTCGGCGCCGTCGGCGCCGGGGTCGCCGTCCTCGGCGCGGCGATCGGCAGCTTCCCGGTCCTCCTGCTCGGCCTCGTCGGCTTCGGGGCCGGCTCCTCCGCCAACCTCGCGGCCCGGTACGCGGCGGCGGACCTCGCCGAGCCCGACCGGCGGGCCCGGGCCATCTCGACCGTGGTGTGGGCCACCACCATCGGCGCCGTCCTCGGCCCCAACGTCGCCGCCCCGGCGGGCGAGAGCGTGGCGGGCCTCGGCATCCCGGTGGCCGCCGGGCCCTTCGTGTGGGCGTCCGGTGTCTTCGTCGTCTCGGCCACGGTGGTGGCCGTACTGCTGCGGCCCGACCCGCTGCTCACGGCTCGCGCGCTGGCCGGGCCGGAGGAGGCCTCGTCCGCCGAGGGCCGCTCCCTGAAGGCCGGTCTGCGGGCCGTGCGGGCCTCCGCGCGGGCCCGGCTCGCCCTCGTGACGGTGGCGGTCTCGCACACGGCGATGGTGTCCATCATGTCGATGACGCCGGTCGCGCTCAGCCACCACGGGGCGAGCATCCGGCTGATCGGTCTGGTGATCAGCGGGCACATCCTCGGCATGTACGCCTTCTCGCCGGTGATGGGCTGGCTGTCGGACCGGCTCGGCCGGCTGTCGGTGATCGGCCTCGCGGCGGCCCTGCTCGCCGTCGCCGCGCTGCTGGCCGGCACGGCGGGACCGAGCCACGTACAGACCGCGCTCGGCCTGTTCGTCCTGGGGCTCGGCTGGTCGGCGGGGCTCGTCTCGGGCTCCGCGCTGCTCACGGACTCCGTCCCGCAGGCGGCCCGCGCCGCGGCCCAGGGGCTCTCCGACTTCATCATGAACACCGCGGCCGGAGTCGGCGGCCTGTCGGCCGGGCTGATCGTCTCCCAGGCGGGCTACGGCTGGCTCAACGTGGTCGGCGCGTGTCTGCTGCTGCCGATGGCGCTGCTCGCGGTACGGACGGCGACGCGCCGCGACTGACACGCGCGCGTGGAGCCCGTACCGCGCGGGGCCGGGAGCCGGAGGGGCCCCGGTCCCGGTACGGCCGTCCTCAGAGGCTGATGTGGTACGCCTTGCGCAGCGTCTCGTGCACGGTCCAGGTGGTGCGGTCGCCCTCGCGCAGCACACACGCGTCGCCCGGGCCGATCTCCAGGGTCTCGCCGCCCTCGACCTCGACGGTGGCCCGGCCGCTGACGACGACGAAGAGCTCGTCGGCCTCGACGTCGGTGACCACGCCCGGGGTGATCTGCCAGATGCCGCGGATCTGCTTGCCGTCGGCGGACTCCCACAGCACCTTGCCGGTCACCTCGGGGGTGCCGGAGACGATCTGGCCAGGGTCGAGGGGCTCGGGTTCGAGCGTGGCGTCGGGGATGCGGACGGCGAAGGAAGGCTGCGCGTGCGTGGTCATGGCCGGTGACTGTAGTGGGCTGCCGGCCCCGTTCCACCGCCGGGATGGCCCGGAATGAAGTCCTCCGATCCCCCTCCCGCCCGGGCCCGTGACCGGGGCGGCGAACCACGACGGAATCCGTGGCTCCGACGACGGCGCCCTCCCGGCCGAAGAGCCGCGCGCACGGCGGCGGGAGGGGCGAACGGGCACGGATTCCGCAGGTACGCGCGCGAGCGCGTCCGCGCGCTCCGGGCGCGGAAACGACAACGGGAACAGGGCTCCGCGCCATGGAGCCGCCGGGCGCGCACGCCCCGTACCGGCGCGTCCACGACGGCGCGCGGAAAACCCGCGCTCCCTCCTGACAAGGCGGGCGCGCGGGCGCACACTCCTCGGCAGAGCCACCCACTCCTCCCCTCCTCCTGGACAGGAGCGTGCGATGCCGGCCACCCCCACCCTGTTCCGCGCCGCCGTGCTCACGGCGGCGGCCCTCCTCGCCACCGCCACCGCGGCCGTCTCCCCCGCTGTCTCCCCCGCCGCCGCGGCCCCGGTGCCCGACACCGTGCACGGCGGCGCGCCCGGCGCCGCGTACAAGGCCGCCCACGACCGTCTCGGCCCCCAGCGGCTCACCCCCGCGCAGCGCGAACGGGCCGACGCCCGGCACGCCGAGGCGGTCGTCTCATACGAGGAGGCCCGCGGCGCGCGCACCTCCGGCCTCCTCACCGGCTACAAGACGTCCGGCGGCATCCAGCAGCCGCAGCAGACCTCGTACTGGTGCGGTCCGGCCGCGTTCGTGGCGGTCCAGTCCGCCCACGACGGGGTCGGCGGGCGCTCCCAGCAGGACGCGGCCACCCTGCTCAAGACGAGCACCGCCGGGACTGCCTGGTACGGCATCGACATCGACGTACCGGGCCCCACCGGCTATCCGATGGCCGACGCGCTCAACTACCGCCTTCCGGGCGCCGGTTACGTGCCCAACGCCCTGCCGTACACCCCGACCGCCGCCGACAAGACCGCCTTCAGGCAGCACATCGTCCACAACACCGACAACGACTACGCCATCGCGGGCAACGCCTGGGAGGTGCCGGGCGGTCCGCATCTCGTGGGGCATCCCAACATCGAGATATTCCACTGGGTCGCGATCGACGGCTACGACACCGACACGGCGGCCGCGGACGTCTCCTATCTGGACCCGGTCGGCGGGGTGAGCACCAGCGTCGTCTCCTGGGCGGGCTCCGTGCCGAAGTCCGCGCACATCTCCTCCGACACCCTCACGACCATCATGGGCGGCCGTGGCTACATCTGGTAGATACCGCCACTCTCCATCCGTCGCGGGGCTCGCGGGTGTCGCGGGAGCCCTCCTCCTCTGGTACACCGCCGGATGCGCACCGGGCGGGGGCGGTCCCGCGCCCGCTCGTACGCCGGTGTCCGCCCGTACCTCCGCGCCCACGGCCGCACCGGCGCCGGGGACGACCGCACCGGCCGCGTGCCGGGTGCCGCTCCCGGATACGTGGCGCGGCGCGTTCACGGCGGGCGCGTACCACCCGGCGGACGGACTGCGGCCGGTGCTCGCCGACGCGGGCCCCGGCTGGACGGCGCTCCAGCTCAGCGGCGGGCACGACCGTTCCGCCGTCCTCGTCCGGGCCGGCGAGAAGACCCCCCGGACGCTGCTGCGCTTCGCCGATCCGGTCGAACACCAGCTGCTCGCCGCCGACTTCGACGGGCGGCGGTGGGCCGCGTTCGCCGTCCTGGAAGGGCGCACGCTGGACAGCCCGTGGAGTCTGTACGTGTGGGACGCGGCCACCGGGCGGACGCGCCGGCTGGCCCACGCCGACCGGCCGGGCCCGCTGCCCCGTCCCGTCCTCCACGACGGCACAGTGGTGTGGGCCCAGGGCGGTGACGCCGGGAAGGCCGCCGTCCTCGCCGCTCCGGCGGGCGGCGGGCACGCGCGCGTATGGCACACGGGAGTGGTCGACACGCCGTTCGCGGCGGGCGGTCTGCTGGTGTGGCGCGAAGCGGTCGGTGGCGGGACCCGGCTCGCCGCCGTCTCCCTGGCCGACGGGCGCCCCGCGCGGCTGCCCGCGCCGGTCGCCGCGCTGCGCGACATCCGCGCCCCGGTCTCCGACGGGACCACCTGGGCGTGGGTGGCGGGCGAGAGCGATCCCCGGCTGATGGTGTGGCGTACGGGTGAGGCGCGGCCGTCGGCGGTCGTGACCGGCCGGCCCGCCGCCCAGGGCATGGACCAGCTGCGGATCGCCGGACGGCTGGTCGTCTGGCGCACCCCCGAGACCTCGTACGCGCTGGACCCCGCCGTAGGCGCGTATACGGAGATCACTCCCGCCTACGGGTACGCGGCGGCCTCCGGCGGCGCCCTGGCCCTCGCGTACAGCCCCGGCGACGCGAAGGAGACGGGCGCGCGGGCCGTGATCCAGGTGGTGGACGCGGACCGGCTGCCCCGGCTGCCGGGCTGTGGCTGATGTCCGTCGCCGAGGTTTGCGGGCCGGGCGGGCGCGTCAGATTTCCAGCATGTCCACTCATGTGTCCGAAGAGGTGCGGGAGGCGCTGTACGAGGGGCGTCCCGTCGTCGCGCTCGAGTCGACGATCATCGCCCATGGCCTGCCGCGCCCGCGCAATCTGGCCGTGGCCCGTGAACTGGAGCAGTTGGTACGGGACGGCGGAGCCGTGCCCGCCACCGTCGCGGTGCTCGACGGCACCGCCCGGATCGGCCTGGACGACGCGGCCCTGGCCCGGATCGCCGAGGACCCGGCGGTACGCAAGCTCGGCCACCGCGATCTGGCCCCGGCGCTCGCGGCCGGGGCGACGGGCGCGACGACGGTCTCGGCCACCGCCTGGCTCGCCGACTCCGCGGGCCTGCGGGTCTTCGCGACCGGCGGACTCGGCGGCGTACACCGGGAGTGGACGCTCACCCAGGACGAGTCCGCGGACCTGCGGCTGCTCGCCCAGGTCGGGATCACGGTGGTGTGCGCGGGCGTGAAGTCGATCCTCGACGTGCCCGCGACGCTCCAGCGTCTGGAGACGCTGGGGGTGACCGTCGTCGGCTACGGCACGGACCGCTTCCCGGGCTTCTATCTGTCCTCCTCCGGCGAGCCGGTGGACTGGACGGTCCACTCCCCCGAGGAGGTGGCGCGGGTGATGCGGGCGCGGGACGAGCTGGGCGGGCCGAGGTCCGCGCTGGTCGTCGGCCGTCCGGTGGAGACCGACCGGCAGCTCGATCCGGCGCTGCACGACCGGGTGCTGGCCGAAGGGCTCGCCGAGGCGCGGGACAAGGGGGTGACGGGGCAGGCGGTGACGCCGTTCCTTCTCGCGTTCCTGACGACGCGCACCGAGGGGGCGTCCCTGGAGGCCAATCTGGCGGCGGTCCGGGGCAATGTCGCGCTCGCGGCGCGGATCGCGGCGGCCGACCGCGCCGCGCGGTGACCGGGCCCGGCGATACGGCGGGCACGGCGGGCGGACCCGGTGACACGGCGGGCAAAACCGGCGGTGCGGCGAACGGGGCCGGCGGTACGGCGAGCGGGCCCGAACGTACGGCGGGCGGGCCCGAACGTACGGCGGGCGGGCCCGGCGCGCTCCTGGTCGTCGGGGACGTCGTCACGGACATCGTCGCCCGGCACCGTACGCCGCTCGCGCCCGCGACGGACACGGCGGCCTCGATCCGGACGCTGCCCGGTGGCGCGGGGGCGAACGTGGCCTGCTGGGCGGCGTGTTCGGGCTGCCGGGACGTACGGCTCCTGGCCCGGGTCGGCGAGGACGCGGTGGACTGGCATGACCGGGTGCTGCGCGAGGCGGGCGTACGGCCGCGGCTCGTACGGGATCCCGGGGCGCCGACGGCGTCGGTGATCGCGCTGGTCGGCGCGGACGCGGAGCGCACCTTCCTGACGGACAGCGGGGCGGCGCTGCGGCTGGCACCGGAGGACTGGGCGGCGGAACTGCTCGCCGGGGTCGCCCGTGTCCACCTGTCGGGTTATCTGTTCTTCGCCGAGACGAGTCGGGCAACGGCGGAACGGGTGCTGCGGGACGCGCGGGCGGCCGGCCTGCCGGTGAGCGTGGACCCCGCCTCCGCCGGGTTCCTCGCCGAACTGGGCACGGAGCCGTTCCTCGCGGCGGTCGACGGCGTCGAGTGTCTGCTGCCCAACGCCGACGAGGCCCGCCTGCTGACCGGATGTACGGACCCGGGCGAGGCGGCCGCGGCGCTGAGCCGCCGTGTCCCGCTGGTCGCGGTCACCCTGGGGTCCGGGGGCGCGGTGCTCGCGGCGCGGGGAGGACGGGTGACGGCCCGGGTGCCGGCGCCGACGGCGCGTCCGGTGGATTCCACGGGCGCGGGCGACGCCTTCACCGGCGCGTTCCTGGCCGCCCGGCTCGCGGGCGCGGACCCGGCCGACGCCGCGGCGGCGGGCTGCCGGGCGGGCGCGCGGGCGGTGACGCGGGTGGGCGGCCGGCCGTAGGCGGGAGGTCGTGAAAGCCGGCTCATGCCCCCTTCCTCGCGCTCCTTCCCTCCATCTCACGCCTCTCGGAAGCCGGTCCAGGCCGGGCGGCGGGGGTCGTCGGCGCGGACGACGGCGTCGGCGACGCCGGCGGGGTCGACCTCCCGCTCGTACCGCGCGAAGGCGGGCAGGGTCCACGGCTGCTCGGTGCGGCGGGCGAGCGCGCCCGGCGACAGGCTCAGATGGACCTTCAGGTCGAAGGGGAACCAGTGGCCGAGCAGGAACGGGCCGTGCAGGACCAGGACTCCGCCGGGGGCCAGCGGCACGGCGGGGCTGCGGGTGGCGCGGTCCGTGACCGGGTTCCAGAGGTCGGGCAGCACCCGGCCGCCGCCGCCCGGCTCCAGCGGGCCGAACACCTCCCGCCACAGCGCGCCGGTGTCGAACCAGTCGGTGTAGTAGGCGTCCGGATCCCGCTTGCCGTGTTCGAAACGGAGCGACGCCGGCCGCAGAAAGCCGCCGGTGCCGACGACCAGCACGGAACGCCCGCGCAGCCGCAGCGCCTCGCCGATCCGTTCGGCGAACTCCGCCCCGGGCGCGGCCGGCGGGCCGTCGACGCCCACCTTGAGCCAGTCGCCGCCGTCCCCTGGCCCGGCCCGGTCGACGCGGTCGGCGACGGCGTCGGCCAGGCGCTCCCAGGTGATCGCTTCGAGTCGCATCCGTCCCGCGCCGCCCCTCCTGCCCGGTTCCCCGGTCTCCGGTTCTCCGGCCTCCGGTCCTTTCCATCCTGCCGCATGGTGACCGGGACTTGACCTTGTCACTGGCGGCAGGGTTCGACCATCGGCGCATGAACACGGAAACACAGCGGCAGAGCGACGGCACGAAGCGGACCGAGCAGACCCAGCGGACCGAGCGAACCGAGGCGGCCGGACGGGTCGTCGTGGTCACCGGGGCCGGCACCGGCATCGGCCGCGCCACCGCGCGGGCCTTCGCCCGGCAGGGGGCGACCGTCGTCGCCGTGGGCCGAAGGCCCGGACCCCTGGAGGAGACGGCGAGCGGCTTCCCGGGGATCCGCCCCCTGGTCGCCGACATCACCGCCCCGGGGGCACCCGAGCGGATCGTGGCCACGGCCGTGGACATCTGCGGACGGCTCGACATCCTGGTCAACAACGCCGCCATCGCGGACGGCGGCCCGCTCGAATCGACGACCCGGCAGACGATCGACGCGCTCCTGGCGACCAATCTCACCGCTCCGATCCTGCTCACCCAGGCCGCGCTGACGGCGCTGGCGGCCTCCGGCGGCACGGTCGTCAATGTCACGACGGCGATCGGGCAGCGCGGCTGGCCGAACTCCTCGGTGTATCCGGCGACGAAGAGCGCCCTGGAGACGCTGACCCGCTGCTGGGCGGTGGAGTTCGCGGCGCGCGGGGTGCGGGTGACGGCGGTGGCGCCCGGGGCGGTCGACACCCCGATCGGCGAGCACCGGGGGCTGACGCCCGAACAGCAGGAGGCGATCCGCGCCTGGCAGATCGGGAACACCCCGATGCGGCGGATCGGCCGCCCGGAGGAGGTGGCGTGGGCGATCACCATGCTGGCCTCGCCGGACGCCGGGTTCGTCACGGGCGTGGTGCTGTCGGTCGACGGGGGCGCCCTGGTGGCGTGAAGACCTGACGGTATGCCGGGGACACCCTGGTCGTATCGGCATGCCCGGGCGGGCGTGGTAGGAAGGCGCGGGGAGGTGAAGGCCTTGCGCATCGGTGAACTGGCCCGCCGGACGGGGACGACGGCGCGGGCACTGCGCCATTACGAGCAGGCGGGGCTGATCGCGTCGCAGCGCGCGGCCAACGGCTACCGGGTGTACGACGAGGGCACGGTGGTCCGGGTCTCCAACATCCGGTATCTGCTGGGCGTGGGGCTGACGCTGGAGGACGTCGCGGCGTTCGCGTCCTGCCTGGACGGGCGGATGCCCGCCCGTACCCCGTCCGCCCAGGGTCTGGCCATCGCCCGTGAACGTCTCGCGGTGCTCGACGCCCGGATCGCGGCGCAGACGGAGGCCCGGAACCGGCTCGCCGCCGCCTTGGCCGCCCAGTCCGCCCGTTCGCCCCGTTCCGCCCAGCCCGCCGAGTCCGCCGTGGCAGGAGCCGACGGCCAGAGCACCACCGGTCAGAGCGTCGCCCGTCAGCCGGCTTTGCCCGACGCGCACGCGGGCGCGGGCTCGTCCACCGACAGCGGCGCGCCCTTGGGCAGCAGATAGGTCACATAGAGCACGACGGGCACGGTGCCGAGGTTGCGCCCGGTGTGGACCCGGTGCGCGCCGGCGGGCTCGATGAAGGAGTCGCCCGCTCTCGACACCTCCACCGAGCAGTCGGCCAGGGTCCGGGTGAGGGCGCCGGACGCGACGACGGCGATCAGCTGGCCGTCGTGGTGGTGCCAGCCGGTGGTGCCGCCGGGGGCGACGGTGATGGTCCGGAAGACGACATCGGTGTCGCCCTTCGGCGGTTTGACCGGGAGGGTGCCGTGCGAGGTGCCGTGGGCGAGCTCGGTGGCGCCGACGCCGCTGCCGGGGGTGGCGCCCGCCGCGGACGGGACGACCGCCACCGCGGCGACGGCGGCCGCCACGACGAGTACCTTGCGCAGCCGCCCGCCCGCGCCGCTCCCCGAACCCGCTCCGGCCGCGTCGCCCGTGCCCAGACCCATGGTTCTCCTCCGAACTCGTCTGCGCGGCCGTCCGGTTCGCGACCGTCGGAGCCGTCACGCTACCCGGAAGAGGGAAGGAGCGGGCGCATGTTCGATCAGATGGACTCGCCAGTCCGGGCGGATTCCTGAAGCACGGCGCGGCCGGACTCGACCGCCTCCGCCAGGGTCGCTTCGCCGGCGGCGAGGGCCCGGCAGGTCTCCGCATCCGTCCGCAGCAGCACCTCCGCGTCGGCCGCCGGCCCGTCCCCGTACTCCGGCGCGGCGCCGTCCCGTACACGCGCGTGGAACTCGCCTTCGTCCAGGGTCACCTGGACCACCCTCGCCCCCAGCCCCTCCAGGACACCGAGCAGCGGGATCGCGAACCAGTGCGCGCGGACGGCGTCGGTCGGCCGGGGCGGTGGGGCGCGGGCAGGGACGCGGGATGCGGGCGGCACGGCACGGGTAGGACAGGGGCATGGATCTCGTCGCGCCCGTCGTCGTCGAACCGCTCCGGCGCCGCCGCTGCGCGGAATGCCACCAGGGTCCGGTGGAGCGGATGATCGTGGAGTTCAACCAGGTCATCTGCCTGGACTGCGCCGACCTCGGCCATCTCGTCTTTCTGCGCCGGGGCGACACCGCGCTCACCCGGCGGGCCCGCGAGGGCAGCACGCTGTGGGCGGTGGTGGTCCGGCACAACCGGCGCCGCACCCGGTACGAGCGTCAGGGCCTGCTCGTGGAGGAGGGGGCGCTGGCCCGGGCGGAGGCGGCATGCCTCGCGGACACCGAGGCGCGGGCGCGGCGCCGGGCCCGGCAGGACACGGAGATCACGGCCGCCCTGGCGGCGGAGATCCTGCGGCTGTATCCGGGCTGTCCGGCCGAACGGGCCGATGCCATCGCGGCGCACGCGGCGGCGAAGGGAAGCGGCCGGGTGGGGCGCAAGGCCGCCGGGCGGGCCCTGGACCGGGACGCGGTGCTCGCCGCGGTGCGGGCCGCCGTTCGCCATGTCGACACCGACTACGACGCGTTGCTGATGACCGGGCTGCCCCGGAGCCAGGCCCGGGCGAGCGTCGCGCCCGCCATCGAGGCGGTGCTGCGGAGCTGGCGCGCGGGCTGAGGCGGCCGAGGTGCGTACCGCACCCGTACGGCCGTACGACTCGGGTGCGGTACGGCCGTCGTGCGGCGGGGCCGGGCGTTCCCACGGGCGCGGGCCCGTACGAACGCGCGGCGGGATCAGGCCCGGTCGGCGGCGGCGCGGCGGGACCTGCGGTACATCATCGCGCCGCCGAGCAGGAGCGCGGCACTCGCGGGGGCGGCGAAGCCGACGGGGCCCGCGCCGGTGTGGGCGAGCGCGGGCGGCCCGGCCTGCGGGGCCGGGGCGGGCTCGACACCGGGGTGCGGGACCTGCGGCTCGACAGCCGGCGGAGTGGTCACGGGCGGGTGAGTGACCGGCGGGTGGACGACCGGAGGGTGGACGACCGGCGGATTGGTGACCGGCGGCCCGTCGCACTCCTCCTCGGACCGGTTGACCGAGGTGGTGCCGAAGGCAGGGTTGCCGATGCCGACGACATTGATCGAGTCGCCACTGACGTTGACGGGGACGTCGACCGGCACCTGGATCGCGTTGCCCGACAGGACGCCCGGGGAGCCCTGGGCGACGGCCTCGGCGCAGGCGCCACCACCATGGGTCGGACCACCCCCCGACGGAGCGCCGTTCGCCTCCTCGCCGCCGTACCCGGACTCGCCGTAGCCGGAACCGCCGTATCCGTTGCCCTCGCGCGAGCCGT
Organism: Streptomyces sp. NPDC048718; assembly: GCF_043198875.1. NCBI lineage: Bacteria > Bacillati > Actinomycetota > Actinomycetes > Kitasatosporales > Streptomycetaceae > Streptomyces > Streptomyces sp. NPDC048718. Next base: position 31,507 of record NZ_JBICVG010000028.1, on the reverse strand, counting down.
GGTCGGAGGAGGAACCGGTGCGCGGGGTGCCGGGCAGATCCTTGTGGGTGCGGCCCCGGCCCGGACCCGCCTGCTCCTGGCTCTGGCCCTGCCCCTGGTTCTGCCCCTGCTCCTGGCCGGCCTGCTGCCGGCCCTGGCCCTGGCCCTGCCCCTGGCCGGCGGCCTCGTGGTCGGCGGCGCTGCGGCCCGCGGCAGCGTGGCCCGCGGCACCGTGGCCGTGCCCGCGCGCCGGAGTGGCGGCCCCGTTGACGCACGTGGTGCCGAACGCCGGGTTGAGCAGCCCGACGATGTCGACCGTGTCCCCGCAGACGTTCGCCTGGACGTTCACCGGCACCTGGAGGGTGTTGCCGGAGGCGACCCCGGGCGAACCGACAGCGGCGCCCTGTGCGCCGGCGTCCGCGAACGCGGCGCCCGCCGAGAGCGCGAGCGCGCCACCGGTGACCAACAGAGTGGCCAGACCACTTCGGCGAATCTGCCTCATGGCTTCCTGCCTTCCGAATCTCTTCACGGGCACTCGCCCGCACCGGAAACAACGCTTTCCGGCGGTTCACGGATCCGATGACCGGTTTGTTTCACTCCCATGAGGGAGTGTGAGGCGGCAGGCTTACGCCCGGTGCCCGCCGCCTCGGGTGGGATACCGTGACAGGGAAGTGGCCGGTGGGGCCCGCGAGTCCACGGGATTCGAGGGAATCCGAGGAGGCCCGAGGGGGACGAGGTGACGGTGATACGGGAGCGCCTGCGGGTGCCGGTCGGACCGGACGCGGCACGCTGGCGGACCCGGGAACCCCGGCGCACGGTGCTCTTCGTCGTCCACAACGTCACCTCGGCGACCCGTCTGCTCGACGTACTGCCGCTCTTCGACGATGCCCCGGACATCCAGCAGCTGGCGACCTGCACCGGTTCCTCGCCCTTCCTGGCGGGCGTCGACGAGCTGCTCGAAGCCGCCGGACTCCCGGTCGTGCCCTGGGAGCAGGCGAAGGAACTGGCCTCGGCCGGAACCGTCGACCTCGCCGTCACCGCCAGCTATGGCGGTGAACTCCAGGCTTTCCAGGGCAAGTTGGCCGTCCTCTCGCACGGCATTGGATACAATAAGAGGCTCGCGACACCGGACACCGGACACCGGACACCGGACACCGGACACCGGGTGCCAAAGGGGCACGGGGCCGAGGCTGGGGCCGAGGCCAGGACCGGGACCGGGAAAAGCAGTGCGCCCGTCTTCGGCATGGCCCCCGAATGGCTTCTCCACCAGGGCGAACCCCTCGCCTCCGCGACCGTCCTGTCCCATCCCGAACAGCTCGACCGGCTGCGCCTGTCCTGCCCGGAGGCCGCCGACACCGCCGTCCTCGCCGGTGACCCGTGCTTCGACCGGCTGCTCGACCTGCGCCGCCGGCGCCCCGCGCTACGCCGGGCGTTCGGCGCGGGCGACGGGCGTCGGCTCGTCGTCCTGAACTCCACCTGGGGCCGCGCCTCGCTGGCCGGATCGGCCGGCTTCGCCGGACTCCTCAGGGAACTGACCGAGACACTGCCACTGGACGAGTACCGGCTGTGCGCCGTCCTGCACCCCAACATCTGGTACGGACACGGGCCCGGCCAGGTCCGTTCCTGGCTGCGCCGGGCCGAGGCCTCCGGCGTCCTCCTGGTCGACCCGCTGGAGCACTGGCGGCAGGCCATCGCGGCGGCCGACTGCGTCATCGGTGACCACGGCTCCGTCACCTACTACGCCGCCGCGCTCCATCTGCCCGTCCTGCTCGGCACCTTCCCGCACGACGCGCTCGACCCGGCGTCACCGGTCGCCGCGCTCGGCCGGGCGGCCCCGCGGCTGTGCCCCGGGGTGCCGCTGCGCGAGCAGATCGACGCGGTGATCGACGGTCATATGCCAGGCCGGTACGACCGGTTCGCCGCGCAGGCGAGTTCGGACCCCGGCGTGTCGGCGACGCTGCTGCGGAAGCTGTTCCACTCCCTGCTCGGCCTCCCCGTCCCGGCGGGCGCGGCGCCGACGCCGCCCCTGCCCGTCCCGGAGAACCTCGCCGCGCAGCGTCCGTCCGTACCGGTCCGGGTCCTCACCACGGTCCGGCACTCCCCCGGCGAGCCGCCCGAGATCGCCATCGCCCGCTTCGCCGACCCTTCCGTCGAGCCGGACGACCTCCCCGGCACCGGTGCCGACTCCGACAACGAGCCGGACGCCCACACCGTGGCCTGCGACGACACCACCGACAGCGGGCGGCTCTCGCTCGCGGACGTGGTCACCTGCCGCGCCCGGCCCGGTGAACCGCCGGGCCCTCGCGCCGCCGAACTGCTCGCCCGGTACCCGTACGCCGCGCTCGCCGCCGTACCGGACGGCCCGGGCCGGTGCCTGGTTCAGGGCCGGGAGGGCGCGGGCCTCCTGCTGTCCTCGCTCCCCCGCCCGGACGGCTTCCCCGACCCCTGCGACCCGTCCGTCCACGCCTCGGCCGCCTACGCCTGGTACGCGAGCGGCCGCCCTCTCGCCGCCCTCGCCGACACGGGCACGATCACGGTGACGACGGGCGCGATCCGCCATCGGGTGGCGGTGGTGAAGGAGAGCTGGTGACCTGGTTCGAAGGAGACGGAGCGAGCCCGGTGCACCGGCCCCCGCGCCCTGATCCGGCCTGATCCAGAAGAGAGACCACTAGAACTCGTCGTCCCCGGCCAGTTCCTCCCAGGGGATGCCACGCAGGGCGGGATCGGCGTCCTCGCCCGAGGGGACCGCCGGGTCGGCCTGGAACCAGGCCACCGTGAGGCGGGAGTAGTCGAATCCGGGCGCGAGGGGGGCCGAGTGGAACACCCCGACGCACGCCACCGGAGGAAGCTCCTCGACCGGCCCGAAGGGGCCGGGGCCGAGGCTGTCGTCCGGGTACGTGCGCGGGGGCGGCACGAGATGCACCGGCCAGGTGGGAAAGGCGCGTTCGGCGCTGCGCTGGAGGGCGTCGACCTTGAAGTCGTTGACGCGCTTGCAGGGATAGCCCTCCAGCATCCCCCCGTACGTCGAGGAGATCCGCAGCTCGGAAAGCTCGATCGAACGGCCGGACGAGAGGATGACGCGACTCAGGGACATGCGGTCACCCTAGGAAGGTGGTTCCCCCTCTCGCCATTCCTTTCACAGGGCGTCCCGCTCGGCGCGCAGGGCCGCGGCCTGAGGGGCGCCGAGGGCTTCGTAGCGTTCGACGGCCTCGGTCAGGAAGCGCGCCCGCTCCGCCGGGTCGGCGGTGGCCCGGGCCCGCAGGGCGGCGATGGCGGCCTCCTGGACCGGGGCCTTGCCGAGGGCCATGCGGGCGGCCGCCTCGGCGAGAAGCGGGGCGGCGCGGCCGGGGTCGCCCTCGGCGAGGGCCGCCTCGCCCCGGCTGGTCAGGACCCTGGCCTCGTTGTACGGGTCGGCGGGGGACAGCCCGGCCATGAGCCGCGCGGCCTCCTCCAAGGTGGCGTCGGCCTCGGCGGGCCGGCCCTGGCCGGACAGGGCGCGGCCGAGGTGGTGGGCGAGCAGGGCCTGGGCGCGCGGATCGTCGGTGAGCCGCCGGGCGGCGCGGAAGGCGTCGGCGGCCTCGGCGGGCCGGCCCTGGGCGAGCCGTACGAGACCGAGGGACTCGACCGCCGTGGCCTCGCCCGTACGGAAGCCGGCGGCCCGGTCGGCCTCGGCGGCGGCCGTGAACGCTTCCTCGGCCTCGGCGTGGCGGCCGAGGCCGAGGAAGGCGAACCCGAGCTGGGCACGCATCCGTCCCTCGGCGCCGGGCGGGGCGGCGCAGCGGGTGACGGCCTCGGCGCCGAGCCGGTGGGTGGCGATCCAGTCCTGGTGGAAGCCCTGCCGGAGGAACAGGCTCCACAGCGCTTCGCACAGCTGCCAGGTGAGGTCGTCGAGTCCGTAGGTGTCGGCGGTGCGTACGGCCTCCACCAGGTTCTCGCGCTCGGCGAGCTGCCAGTCGATCGCGGCGTCCGGGGAGGGCGGGCCGGCGGGCAGCCGGTCGTAGACGGGGCCGACGTGCCAGCGGCCGGGCATGATCGCGGCGTCCGCGGCGGCGGCCGTCGCGAGGTGGTGGCGCAGCAGCCGGCCTACGGCGGCCGCGGCGCGGCCGGGGCCGTCGGTGTCGAGGGCGCGGCGCTCCGCGTGGGCGCGCAGCAGGTCGTGGTGGCGGTAGCGGCCCGGCGCGTACTCCTCGACGAGATGCAGGGAGTCCAGTTCGTCGAGGAGGGCGGCGGCGCGTTCGACCGGGACGTCGATGAGCGCGGCGGCGGCCGGGGCGGTGAGTCCGGCCCAGGGCCGCAGTCCGCCGAGGCGGTAGAGGCGGGCGGCGTCGGGGGTGAGGTCGTCGTAGGAGGCGTCGGCGGTCGCGGTGACGGGGTCGGGGTGCCGTTCGGCGCCGCCGGGTCCGCCGTGGCCGGGCGCCGGGGGCGTGGCCATGTCGTCCTCCAGCTGCTGCCAGGTGAGGTGGGTGCGGACGGCGAGGCGTTCGCCGGCCACGCAGAGGGCGAGCGGGAGGCCGCCGCAGCGGCGGGCGACCGCCGCGGCCGAGGCCCGGGCGGAGGCGTCGGCGGCGCGGCCGGAGAGCCGGGTGAGGAGCAGGGCGGAGTCTTCGGGGCCGAGTGGGGTGAGGGCGATGCGGTGGGCGCCGACGGCGCGGGTCAGGCCGTCGAGCCGGCGGCGGCTGGTGACGAGGGTCAGCGAGCCGGGGCCGGTGGGCAGCAACGGGAGGACCTGGGCGGCCGAGTGCGCGTTGTCCAGGACGGTGAGGAGGCGACGGTCCGCGGTGAGGGTGCGGAACCAGTCTGCCTGTTCCTGCTCGTCGGCCGGTACGTACGGCGGGGCGACGCCGAGCGCGCGCAGGAAGCGGACCAGCACGGTCGAGGGCGCCGCGGCGGTGGCGGTGGCGTCGCCCCGAAGGTCGGCGTGGAGCTGGCCGCCGTCGTACCGCTCCCGCAGGCGGCCGGCGAAGTGGAGCGCGGTGGCGGACTTGCCGATGCCGCCGGTGCCGGTGAGGAGGACCACGCGGGGTGCCGGGTCGTCGTCCTCGTGTTCCAGCAGGGCGGTGAGCCGGTCGAGTTCGGCGCGCCGGTCGGTGAAGTGGCGGGCCGGCGGCGGCAGCAGCCGGGGCACCGGGCTGCCGGGGAGGATCGCGGGGACCACGGCGGCCATGGTCAGGGTGTCGATCCGCCCCGCTTGGACGACGGGACCGTGGACGGTGCCGCCGATCTCGTTGCGCACCACGGGCTCGGGGCTCATGGGCGGGGGCCGCCGGTCTGCCGCACCTCGCCGATGGTGCCGGTCTGGATGAACAGGCCGTGGTTGCTGCCGCCGCTGATGGTGTTGTGCACGACGAGGGTGGGCTGCGGCGGGGTGTCCGGCTCCCCCGTCAGTTCGTCGAGGATCGCGCGCAGGTCGGCGGCCGATTCGGGGTCGGCGAGCAGGCTGCGGCGCATCCGGGCGCGCCATTCGACGCGGGCCTCGGCCCTGGCCTCGTCGGCGATCTCCCCGTCACCGCCCTGCTCGGCGCGGACCAGTTCGTCGCGGGCGGCGTCCAGTTCGGCGCCGACCGCCTGCTCGTCGGCTCCGGAACGGGCGGCGAAGAACCGGGCGATCCGGGTCCGGGCCCGCTCCCAGCCGTCGCCGACCATCTGCTGGACGAGCACGGTCGCCCCCGCCGTTGCCAGTTGTACCAACTCGGCTTCCACCAGGCCCCCTTCAAAGCGTCGCGCGTGCCGCCCAGCCTATCGGTCACCTTCCCAGGAGGGCGGTGATCACGCCCACCGGGTCGGCGTCGGGCGTGCCGCGCGGCCACCAGTCCTCGCGGCCGGCGTCCGACTCGTAGCCGTACCAGAGGCCGTCACGGCCGAGGCGGAGCTGGAGGGACCGGCCGGACAGCCGGTTGCGGGCGGGGCGGAAGGCGGGCAGGTCGGCGGCGATCAGGGCGGGCCGGGCCCGGTCGAACGGCCCGGCGGGCGGGTCCCAGGGCTCTTCCAGTACGGCGAGACCGGCGGCCCCGCCCTGGCGCCAGGCGGCGACGGCGCGGGCGAGGTCGGTGGGGGTGCGGCCCTGGGCCTGGGCGAGGTCCCGGTAGAGGGCCCGGGTGGAGGCGGTGAGGCCGGAGCCGGGGTGTGCGGCGGCCAGCCGTACCGCGTCCTGCCAGGGGGTGAGACCGGCGACGGGGTCACGGCCGGTGACCAGGAGGGTGTGGGCGCGGGCGGCGGCCTCGGTGGCGAGGAGGTCGAGGGCGAGCGGGTCGGGCGCCTCGGGGTCGGCCGGGAAGACGGCGGGGCGGCCCGGGGTCTCGGGGGCGGGCAGCGGCGGCGGGAGGAGCGGCGCGATGGGGCCGTCGGCGGGGGTGAGGGCGGCGCGGGCGAGCACGGTGGGCAGGACGGGGGCGGTGTCCGTGCCGTCGGGGCGCCCGGTCCGGCCGGTCGTACCGGTCCGTCCGGCCTGTCCGTCGCGCGCCGCCCGCTCGGCCTGTTCGGCGGCGGAGCGGGCCGCGTTGCGGCGGGCGAGGGAGGCGAGGAGTTCCTGTTCGCCCCGGCCGCGCATCAGGAAGAGGACGAAGGGGTCCTCGTCGAGGAGCCGGGCGGCCTGGTAGCAGAGGGCGGCGGCGTGCTTGCAGGGGTAGCCGTCGTCGGGGCAGGAGCAGTCGGGGACGAGGTCGCCGGAGGCCGGGAGGAGGCCGGTGACCGCCTCCAGGGCGTGCGGGACGTCCTTGTCGAGGAGGGCGGCGATGTACTCGGGGCGGGCGGCGGCCTCGTCGAGGAAGCGTTCCCAGTCGTCGTCGCCGAGGGTGCGGAGCCGGATCTCGGCGCGGTACGGGCGGGGGCGGCTGCCGTGGACGTAGGCGACGACGCGGCCGGGGGTCACGGTGATCGCGTCGACATGGCCACTTCGGGCATATGCCTTGCCACGGGCGAGCCGCGCCGGGTCGAGGGCGGTGTCCTCCAGGGCGTCCACCCAGGCGTTTCCCCACCAGGTGGCGGCGAAGCTCCCGTCGGGGGCGCCGTGCGGGGCGAGCTGCGGGAAGGTGCGGCGGCGGTCGTCGTGGCGGGAGGGGGCACCGGCGTGGACGGTGGCGCCCTGGCCCGCACCGTTAAGGGAGGCGGATCCGGTACGGGTGGCGCGGCCTCGGCGGGACGGGAAAGGGCCCCCGGGATCCATGGGGCTCAGGGGACTCACGCGGACCTCCTCAGGGACACCAGATCGGCCAGTTCCCGGTCGGTGAGTTCGGTGAGGGCGGCCTCGCCGGAGCCGAGGACGGCATCGGCGAGGGCCCGCTTGGCGCGCAGCATCTCGTCGATCCGCTCCTCCACCGTGCCCTCCGTGATCATCCGGTGCACCTGCACCGGCCGGGTCTGCCCGATCCGGTACGCGCGGTCCGTGGCCTGCTCCTCGACGGCCGGGTTCCACCAGCGGTCGAAGTGGACGACATGACCGGCCCGGGTCAGGTTGAGACCGGTGCCCGCCGCCTTCAGCGACAGCAGGAACACGGGGACCTCGCCGCCTTGGAAGCGGTCGACCATCCGCTCGCGCTCGGCGACGGGCGTACCGCCGTGCAGCAGCTGGGCCGTGATGCCGCGCCGGGCCAGATGGCCGGCGAGTAGCCGGGCCATGGACACGTACTGCGTGAAGACGAGGACCGAGCCGTCCTCGGCCAGGATCGTGTCGAGGAGCTCGTCGAGCAGGGCGAGCTTGCCGGAGCGGCCGGACAGGCGGGCGCCGTCGGCTGCCGGCTCCCCGAGGTACTGGGCGGGGTGGTTGCAGATCTGCTTGAGCGAGGTCAGCAGCTTCATGACCAGTCCGCGCCGGGCCATGCCCTCGGCGGCCTCGATCCGCGCCATCGTCTCGCGGACCACCGCCTCGTAGAGGGAGGCCTGTTCGCGGGTGAGCGGGACGGGGTGGTCGGACTCGGTCTTCGGCGGCAGTTCGGGGACGATGCCCGGGTCGGACTTGCGGCGGCGCAGCAGGAACGGCCGGACGAGCCGGGCCAGCCGCTCGACCGCCTCCTCGTTCTCCACCTCCTCGCTGTTCTCGACGGCGCGGGCGTGCCGGGCGCGGAAGGCCTTGAGGGGGCCGAGGAGACCGGGGGTGGTCCAGTCGAGGAGCGCCCACAGTTCGGAGAGGTTGTTCTCCACGGGGGTGCCGGTGAGCGCGACCCGGGCGGGGGTCCGCAGGGTGCGCAGCGCCTTGGCGGTCGCCGAGAAGGGGTTCTTGACGTGCTGGGCCTCGTCGGCGACGACCATCCCCCAGTTCCGCTCGGCGAGGAGCGGCGCGCTGGTGCGCAGGGTGCCGTAGGTGGTGAGGACGAAGCCGCCGCCGGCCGCCTCGTCGAGGGTGCGGCCGGTGCCGTGGAACCGCTGTACGGGCACGCCGGGGGCGAAGCGCCGGATCTCCCGCTCCCAGTTGCCGAGGAGCGAGGCCGGGCAGACCACGAGGGTGGGGTCGCGGTGGGCGCGGCGCAGGTGCAGGGCGATGAGGGTGACGGTCTTGCCGAGGCCCATGTCGTCGGCGAGGCAGCCGCCGAGGCCGAGGGAGGTCATGAGGTCGAGCCAGGCGAGGCCGCGCAGCTGGTAGTCGCGCAGGGTGGCGTCGAGTCCGGGCGGCGCGGTGGCGGTCCCGGGTCCGGCCAGCAGCCGGTCGCGCAGGGTGGCGAGAGCGCCCACGGGTACGGCCGGCACGGACTCGCCGTCGACCTCGGCGGATCCGGTCAGCGCGGCGGCGAGCGCGTCGACCGGCTCCAGCAGACCCAGTTCCCGCTTGCGGGCCTTGCGGACGAGATCGGGGTCGACGACCACCCACTGGTCGCGCAGCCGGACGACGGGGCGGTGCGACTCGGCGAGGGCGTCCATCTCGCGCGCGGTGAGCGGGTCGCCGTCGAGGGCGAGCTGCCAGTCGAAGCGGAGCAGTTCGGTGCTGTCGAAGAAGGAGGTGCCGTCGGTCGCGGAACCGGGCGCGCTCCGGGCGGGACGGACCACGGCGGAGGCCGTCAGGGAACGGGCGAGGTCGCGAGGCCAGTGGAGGGCGACCCCGGCGTCGGCGAGCCGGGCGGCGGCCGGGCCGAGCAGCTCGTACAGCTCCTCCTCGCGCAGGGCCAGCACATCGGGCACGTCCCGTTCGAGAAGGCCGGCGAGGGGCGGCCAGACGCGGGCGGCCCGGCGCAGGGCGAGTACGGCGTCGACCCGGGCGCGGGGTCCGAACCGCTCGTCGCCCTCCCCGGCCCACAGGGCGGAGGCGTCGACGACGAGGGTCGGGTCGGCGAGGCTGTGGATCTGGAGGAGCGCGGCGGCGACGTGCCGGCCCCCGGTTTCCCCGGCCGGATCGGCGGGATCGGAGGGCTCGGGGAATTCGGCCGGGTCGGGTGTCTCGGCCGGGTCGGAGGCGTCGAAGAGTTCGAAGGCGGACAGGTCGAGACGGAGCGAGATCCGTACGCCCGCGTCCATGCCCGCGGCGGCCTCGGCGGCCCAGCCTCGCGCGCGGGGCAGCCACTGCGGCTCCCGCGCGGCGAACGGGGCACCGGCCGCGTGCGGCGCGGCGGGCGTACGGGGCAGGGTGTCGGCGACCGCGTCCAGGAAGGCCCGAACCAGCGCCTCGGGCTCGGGCAGCCGGAGCGGGCCCCGGCCGGACACGGGCGTGGCGTGGGCCTCGTACGGCATGGCGGCGGCGATCGCCCGCAGGTGGGCGATGTCGTCGGCATCGAGCGGACCGGCCCGCCAGGCGTCGTGGTCGTCCGCGGTGAGACCGGGCAGCAGCCGTCCCCGGGCGATCAGGTGCAGCGCGTGCAGGGTGGCGGCGCCCCAGCAGGCGGTGGCGGGATGCGCGGCCGGCTGGTGGCGGGCGGCGGCCAGCGCGGGCAGGGCGTCGGCGACGGGCAGCAGCAGGGCGGGCACGGTACGGCCGCGCGCACCGGTGCCGTGCCGCCGTACGACGGTCAGCTCGGCGGGCTCGGCGCCGACGGGCAGCGCCGGTGCGCCGCCCGGGCCGCCCGGCAGCGGGCCGCCGTCGGGGGTCCACAGGGCGATCCGGCCCTCGCGGGGCAGGACGGCGGGCAGGAAGACGGCCGCGACGTTTCCGGGAATGCTCCAGGCACTTGTGGTGGGGGACACGGCGACTCACCTCCTGCTCCGCGACGGGTTCCGGCCGGACGGCCGGCTCTCGGCCTTGTCGGCTTGCGGTTCCGATTCCGATTCCGACCTTACGGGTGGGGTCTGACAACCGGTTCCCCCACCCGTCCCCCGGGCGGCCCAGCAGCGGGTGACACGCCGATCAAGGCGGGGGAGGGTGGCGGCAACGGACACCGGACGCGGCGCGCCCGGCACCCGTATGCCCGGCACCCGTACGCCCGGCACCCGTACGCCCGGCACCCGTACGCCCGGACCAGGCGCGACCCGGCCGCCCTGCTCCGGCCACCCTCGATCCGTCCCTCCAGGCCCGACCCGATCCGCTCCCTCGACCCTGACCCGACCCTGACCTCACAGACGAGGATGTCCGCCATGTCCGTTCACCGGCGTCTCACGATCGCCACCGGGGCCGTCCTGCTCTCGTTCGCCGTCTCGGGCTGCTCGGGCCTCGGCCGCAGCATGGTCGGCACGGTCTCGTACGAGACCGCGCACGACATCGAGGTGACGGTGACCAGCCCCGTGGTGCGCGGCTGCCACCTGCTGTCGCCCGGGGGCGCGACCCGGGTCCAAAACGCGACGCTCGTGGACATGCGACTGTTCCGGACCCGTGACTGCCGGGGCCCGAACATCTACGTGGCGACCCGGACCTCCGACCAGATCGCGCCGGGCACCCTGCCCTGGCGCAGTTACAGCGTCGTGCACTGACCCCGGCACGGACCGGGGCCCGCTCCCCGCCGCTCAGCGCGGACGGGCGGCCAGCCAGGTGCCGTCCTCGGTCAGATAGCTCTCGAAGGCCAGCCCGGCCGCCTCCAGATGCCCCGCCAGGGCCTCGTGGGTCAGCGGCCTCGACAGGAAGGTCTGGGTCCAGCGGGCGTCCGGGAAGACGTACTCGGCGTGAACCGAGTTCACGCCCTCCTCCACCGGCTCCGCCGACATGATCCGTACGGTGTACCCGGCCGGGTCGTGGCGCTCGCGCGGCAGGTCCACGTGCCAGTCGGCGCCCTCGCGCTGAATCAGGACCCGTCCGTCGTCCTTGACATGGCGGCGGCAGGTCGCGAGGAGCGCCCGCCGGGTCTCCACGTCGGCCGTGTGCACCAGGAACGAGCCGAGCACGACCGCGTCGAACCTGCGGGACAGATCCAGGTCCTCGATGGAGCTGAGCACGGTCTCGACGCCCGGGGCTCGCTCGCCGACCGCCTCCAGCATCTCGGCGGACTCGTCCACGGCCGTCACGGCGAACCCTCGCTCGGCCAGCGGCGCGGTCACCCGGCCGGCGCCGCTGCCCAGTTCGAGCAGGGTCGCACCGGCCGGCACGGCGGACCCGATGACCTCCGGTTCGGCGCCGGGGCCCAGCCGCCGGTACAGGTCGACGGCGCAGCCGTCCGGGGTGATCGCGCCGGGCCCGGTGCCCGTGTGTCCGGGCCGGACGCGCCCGTTGGTCCCGTCTTCGCTCATGTCTCTCGCGTCCTCTCGTCGTCGGCCCGCCGCTCGGCGGACGCCTTTGCCGGATCGTGCGCCCTGGGTGGATCCTGGAAGGGCCCTCGGGGGTCCCTCCACCCGGGAGATGCGACGTGATGCGTACGGGGAGTGAACCGGCGACCGCACGCAGTTCGCTGCGGCTGCGGCTCTGGCTGAGCCTGTGGGGGCTGCTGTGGGCCGCCTTCGGTACGACGGTGTTCGCGCTGCTCGGAGCGGTGGGATGGGCGGCGGCGTGCGGTGCGCTGTTCCTGGTGACCGCCGTGGACGCGACCCTGGTGATCCACCGCCTCCGGCAGGGGCCGCACTGGCAGCCGGGCCGGGACATCCCCCCGTACGAGCCGGATCACGGCGGCCGGGGACGCTGAGGAACCCTCCCCCGGGCGGGCCATCGCCCTACTCCCCCGCCGTCCCGCTCGCTCCGCTCTCCCCGCTTCCGCCGGTGTCGCCGCTCTCTCCCGGGTCGGTCTCAGCCGCCTTCCCCGCCTTCCCCGTCCCCGCCTTCCCCGTCGCCGGTCCGAAGCGGGCCGCCTCCAGGTACTCGGGCTTGGGGTCGAGGGCGGCGGCGAGGCGGAAGTGGCGGATCGCCTGGTCGGGGCGGCCGGAGCGCTGGTAGGTACGGCCGAGCGCGAAGTGGGCGAAGGCGTTGTCCGGCTCCCGCTCCAGGACCAGCTCGAATTCCAGCTCGGCCGGACGCAGCTGCGCGGCGGCGAAGAAGGCGCGGGCCCGCAGCAGCCGGGCCGCGGTGTTCTCGGGATGGGCGGCGATCACCGAGTCGAGCAGTTTCACGGCGCCCCGCGGGTCCCTGGCGGCGAGTAGCCGCTCGGCGGCGCGATAGTCGATGACGTGGGTCTGCGGGTCCCTCTCGGCCACGGCAGCGGCCCCCTTCCCTCGCTCCGGCGTTTCGACAGCGGGCAGGGCGGCCTCGTTCCGCGCCGGCCCCGTTCCCCGGAGGGGTATTCCCGCCGGGACGTCATGACTACCCCATGGGCGGGGCGTTCAGGGGGTCCCGGGCGGGTCCGCGTCCTCCCGGGCGGACGACGACGCGTCCGTGCGGCCGGACGCGGCCGGCTCGGCGGACCCGGCTCCGGCTCCGGCTCCGGCGGGGTGCCCAGTGGCTTCGGCGGCCCGTCGCGCCAGCTCCTCCCACACCTCCCGCACCTGCGGCTCCAGCCGCTCCAGGGGGCCGTCGTTGTCGATGAGGAAGTCGGCGACGGCACGCCGCTGGGCGCGGGTGGCCTGGGCGGACATCCGGGCGCGGGCCTCGGCCTCGGTCATGCCGCGCAGCCGGACGAGCCGGTCCAGCTGAGTCTCGGGCGCCGCGTCCACGACGATCACCAGGTCGTAGAGGGGGGCGAGACCGTTCTCGGTGAGCAGCGGCACATCGTGGACGACGACGTCGCCGGGTCCGGCCTGGCGCTCCAGTTCGGCGGAGCGGGCGCCGACGAGGGGGTGGACGATGGCGTTGAGCGCGGCCAGCCGCCCGGTGTCGGCGAAGACGATACCGCCGAGCTTCGGCCGGTCCAGCGTGCCCTCGGGCGTGAGGATCTCCGGGCCGAACTCCGCGACGATCGCGGCGAGCCCGGGGGTGCCGGGCTCCACGACCTCCCGGGCGATCCGGTCGGCGTCGACGAGGACCGCTCCGTACGAGACGAGCAGCCGGGACACTTCGCTCTTGCCGGCGCCGATGCCACCGGTCAATCCTGCCTTCAGCATGAGCGGCAGCTTAGATCGCGCCGCCCGGCGGCTACGCGTCGCCCTCCCGTTCGGCAAGGAAACGCTCGAACTCGCGGCCCAGCTCGTCTGCGGAGGGCAGATCGGCGGGCTCGGCGACCAGACTGCCGCGGGTCTCGGCACCGGCCATCGCGTCGTACTGGTGCTCAAGCCCCTGGACGAGTGCGGTCAGCTCCTCGTCGCCCTCGCCGATCTGCCGCTCGATCTCGGTCTGGGTGCGCCGGGCCTCGGTGCGCAGGGCGTGCGCCACGCCGGGCAGGACCAGGCCGGTGGCGGCCGTGACGGCCTCCAGGGCGGTCAGGGCGGCGTCCGGGTACGCGGAGCGGGCCACGTAGTGCGGGACGTGGGCGGCGACGCCGAGGGTGTCGAAACCGGCCTCGCCGAGCCGGAACTCCACGAGGGACTCGGCGCTTCCGGGCACCTGCGCCTCGTCGAAGGGGCTGCGGTGGCCGGGCATGAGGTCGGTGCGGTTGCCGTGCGGGGTGAGGCCGACGGGGCGGGTGTGCGGGACGCCCATCGGGATGCCGTGGAAGTTGACGGCGAGGCGGACCCCGAGGCGCTCGACGATCTGGCGTACGGCCGCGGCGAAGCGCTCCCACTCGACGTCCGGCTCGGGGCCGGAGAGCAGCAGGAACGGCGCGCCGGTGGCGTCCTGGACCAGGCGCACCTCCAGGGCCGGGGTGTCGTACGCGGTCCAGCGGTCGCGGCGGAAGGTCAGCAGCGGGCGCCGGGCCCGGTAGTCCACCAGCCGGTCGTGGTCGAAGCGGGCCACCACCTGGTGCGGCAGGGTGTCGAGCAGCCGGTCGACGATCTGCTCACCGGTCTCGCCGGCGTCGATGTAGCCGTCGAAGTGGTAGAGCATCACCAGCCCGGCCGACTCCTGCGCCAGGGCGACATCGACCACGGCGAGACCCTTCGGGTCCCATTCGTACAAATCCTGGGGATCAAGCACGATTTCCGCTCCTCCTCGCGTTCTTCAGCCACAACATCGTCCGACGCACCGTCATTCCCGCCCTTCGTCATGTCCGGGAGACGCTCCCGGAAATCGGCCCCCGGAAACGGTCCCGGACACGACGCCGCGGGACGGTCCCGGGGAACGACCTCGGAAATCGGCCCCGGAAAACGGGCGAGGCCCGCCTCCCCCGAAGGGGAGACGGGCCTCGTACCGGCTACAGGAGCGGGTCAGCGAACGAGCTGATTCAGCTCTGGCCGCCGGCCAGCTTCTCGCGCAGGGCGGCGAGAGCCTCGTCCGACGCCAGGGCGCCGGCGTTGTCGTCCGACTCCGAGGAGTAGGAGCCACCCGACACGCCCGCCGGGGCACCGGCCGGAGCGGCGGCGCCACCCTCGGCAGCGGCGGCCTCGTCGGCCTCGCGGGACTTGATGACCTGAGCCTGGTGCTGCTCGAAGCGCTGCTGCGCCTCGGCGTACTGGGTCTCCCAGGCCTCGCGCTGGGTCTCGTAGCCCTCGAGCCAGTCGTTGGTCTCGGGGTCGAAGCCCTCGGGGTAGATGTAGTTGCCCTGGTCGTCGTAGGACGCGGCCATGCCGTACAGGGTCGGGTCGAACTCGACCGAGGCCGGGTCGGCACCGAAGGACTCGTTGGCCTGCTTCAGCGAGAGGCTGATGCGACGACGCTCGAGGTCGATGTCGATGACCTTGACGAAGATCTCGTCGTTGACCTGGACGACCTGCTCCGGGATCTCCACGTGGCGCTCGGCCAGCTCGGAGATGTGGACCAGACCCTCGATGCCCTCGTCCACGCGGACGAACGCACCGAACGGAACCAGCTTGGTGACCTTACCCGGAACGACCTGGCCGATCTGGTGGGTACGGGCGAACTGCTGCCACGGGTCCTCCTGGGTCGCCTTCAGCGACAGGGAGACACGCTCGCGGTCCATGTCGACGTCGAGAACCTCGACGGTGACTTCCTGGCCGACCTCGACAACCTCGGACGGGTGGTCGATGTGCTTCCAGGACAGCTCGGAGACGTGAACGAGACCGTCGACGCCACCCAGGTCCACGAAGGCACCGAAGTTGACGATCGAGGACACGACGCCGGAGCGGACCTGACCCTTCTGGAGGGTCGTGAGGAAGGTCTGGCGAACCTCGGACTGGGTCTGCTCGAGCCAGGCACGGCGGGACAGGACCACGTTGTTGCGGTTCTTGTCCAGCTCGATGATCTTCGCCTCGAGCTCCTTGCCCACGTAGGGCTGGAGGTCGCGGACACGGCGCATCTCGACCAGGGAGGCCGGGAGGAAGCCGCGCAGGCCGATGTCGAGGATGAGACCACCCTTGACGACCTCGATGACGGTACCGGTGACGATGCCGTCTTCTTCCTTGATCTTCTCGATGGTGCCCCAGGCGCGCTCGTACTGGGCACGCTTCTTCGAGAGGATCAGGCGGCCTTCCTTGTCCTCCTTCTGGAGAACCAGGGCCTCGATCTCGTCGCCGACCTTGACGACCTCGTTCGGGTCGACGTCGTGCTTGATCGAGAGCTCGCGGCTCGGGATGACGCCTTCGGTCTTGTAACCGATGTCGAGCAGGACCTCGTCCCGGTCGACCTTCACGATGACGCCGTCGACGATGTCGCCGTCGTTGAAGTACTTGATCGTCTCGTCGATCGCGGCGAGGAAGGCTTCCTCGTTACCGATGTCGTTGACCGCAACCTGCGGGGTGGTGGCGGTGGTCTCGGTGCTGCTCGTCATGTGGGAAAGGGCTCCGGTGCGGACATTGAAGTCGTAGGTACTGCTACGCCGAGAGCCCGTATCGCAGCTGAAGAAGCCGGACAGCCAAGGAAGCGCCGATCCCATCGCCGGGAGGCACCTCGAAAACCGAGGGGACATGCAACAGATGCGAGCGCGGCCTGCTCTGTCTGAAGCGCGCAGGCCCGCAGCGCAACCTTTAGCATACGGGGACGGCCGGAAAGGGTCAATGCGCGAAGCGCTCACCCGGGGCGGGTCGCCGCATTTCCGGCACAACTCACGCCAGCCCAGGCCGTCCTGGCCGGGGCGGCCGTGTCGCTTCTCGCGCCACGGCTTCGACCGCAAACTACATCGACGGACGAGATGAACCAAGAGTACGGACAGGAAGACGGCCCCGAGGAAGAGGCGGAGGCCACCCGGCGCGACGCGGGGGACGCGGAGAGCAGCCGGGCCAGCCGGGGCTGGTGGGACCGCAACGCCGACGAGTACCAGACCGACCACGGGGCGTTCCTCGGGGACGACCGGTTCGTATGGGGTCCCGAGGGGCTCGACGAGGCGGACGCGGGGCTGCTCGGCCCGGCCGGGTCGCTCAAGGGGCTCGACGTCCTGGAGATCGGGGCGGGCGCGGCGCAGTGCTCGCGCTGGCTGGCCGCGCGGGGGGCCCGGCCGGTGGCCCTCGACCTCTCGCACCGGCAGCTCCAGCACGCGCTGCGGATCGGCGGGGGCCTGCCGCTGGTGGAGGCGGACGCCGGGGCGCTGCCGTTCCGGGACGGCTCCTTCGACCTCGCGTGCTCGGCGTACGGCGCGGTGCCGTTCGTCGCCGACCCCGTACGGGTCTTCCGCGAGGTGCGCCGGGTGCTGCGGCCGGGCGGCCGGTGGGTGTTCTCGGTGACCCACCCGATCCGCTGGGCGTTCCCGGACGAGCCGGGGCCGGAGGGCCTGTCGGTGGCGGCCTCGTATTTCGACCGGACGCCGTACGTGGAGCAGGACGAGCGGGGGCGCGCGGTCTACGTCGAGCACCACCGGACGCTCGGCGACCGGGTGCGGGACGTGGTGGCCGGCGGCTTCCGGCTGGTCGACCTGGTGGAGCCGGAGTGGCCGGCCTGGAACAGCCAGGAGTGGGGCGGCTGGTCCCCGCTGCGGGGGAATCTGATCCCGGGCACGGCGATCTTCGTCTGCGAGCGCGCCGACGACTGAGGGGCCCGGGGCCGCTGCCTTCCGCGGTCCCGCCGGCCCACAGGCCCCGCCCATTGGTCGTACTAATGGGCGGGGCCTGTGGACAACGGGCGCCGGGGTCCGGCCGGCCGTACGAGACTGAACGCGTGATCCGATACGACGCGCTCGACCGTCTTCCCGTCCGCCATGCCGTCCCCGAGCTGCTCGGCGCGCTCGAGGAGCGCGGCACGGCCGTGCTGCACGCCCCGCCGGGGACGGGCAAGACCACCCTGGTCCCGCTGGCCCTCGCGGGTCTCATAGGAGGGGACGGCCCGGTCCGGCGCGTGCTGGTGGCGGAGCCGCGCCGGATGGCGGTGCGGGCCGCGGCCCGGCGGATGGCGTGGCTGCTGGGCGAGGAGGTCGGCGCGTCCGTCGGTTTCTCCGTGCGCGGGGAGCGGCGGACCGGGCCCAGGACCCGGGTCGAGGTGGTGACGACCGGCATCCTTCTCCAGCGGCTCCAGCGCGACCCGGAGCTGACCGGGGTGGACGTGGTGCTGCTCGACGAGTGCCACGAGCGGCATCTGGACGCGGACACGGCGATGGCGTTCCTGGTGGACGTACGGGCGACGCTGCGGCCCGAGCTGAAACTGATCGCGGCGTCGGCGACCAGTGACGCCGAGGCGTGGTCGGAGCTGCTCACCGTCCTGGACGGGACCGGGCCCGCGCCGGTCGTACGGGCGAAGGGCGAGGGGTACGGGTACGCGGTGCGGTTCGCCGCGCCGCCCGCCGGGATCCGGCCGGCGCACGGCACCCGGGTGGATCCGGCGCTGCTGCGGCATGTGGCGGCGACGGTCCGGCAGGCGATGGACGCCCACGACGGCGACGTCCTGTGCTTCCTGCCCGGTACGGGGGAGATCGCGCGGACGGCGGGGCTGCTCGCGGATCTGGACGCCGAGGTGCTTCAGCTGCACGGGCGGGCACCGGCCTCGGTACAGGACGCGGTGCTGCGCGGGTCCGGTCCGGACGGGCGGCGCCGGGTGGTGCTCGCGACCTCGGTGGCCGAGTCGAGCCTGACCGTTCCGGGGGTGCGGGTCGTGGTGGACTCGGGGCTCGCCCGGGAGCCCCGGATGGATCACGCGCGGGGTCTCGGTTCGCTGGCCACGGTGCCGGTGTCGATCGCGGCGGCGACCCAGCGGGCGGGCCGCTCGGGGCGCGAGGCGCACGGGGTGGTCTACCGCTGCTGGGCGGAGGCGGAGGACGGCAGCCGCACTCGTTTCCCCTCCCCCGAGATCAAGATCGCGGATCTGACGGGCTTCGCGCTGCGCGCTGCCTGCTGGGGCGATCCGTCGGCGGCGGGGCTCGCGCTGCTCGACACACCGCCGGCGGGGGCGATGGCCGCCGCGCGCACGGTGCTCGAAGCGGTCGGCGCGGTGGACGGGGACGGGCGGGCCACCGAGCGCGGGGTGCGGATGTCCGGGCTCGGCCTGCACCCGCGGCTGGCGCGGGCGCTGCTCGACGGCGCCGCCGGGGCGGGTGCCCGGCGGGCGGCCGAGGTGGTGGCGCTGCTGAGCGAGGAGCCGCCCCGGGAATACGGGGACGATCTGACCGCGGCCTGGCGCGAGGCGCGCCGGGGCGGCGACGGATACGCGGCCCGCTGGAAGGCGGAGGTGCGCCGGCTGGAGCGGGCCGTCGGCACCGGCGACGGTACGGGCGCCGGGCCGGCCGGGACAGCGGGCCCGACGGGCCGGGGTGAGGACGCGGTGGCGGGCCTGGTGACGGCGCTCGCCTTCCCCGAACGGGTGGCGAGGGCCCGGGAGCGGGGCGGCTATCTGATGGTGTCGGGGACCGGGGCACGGCTCGCGGAGGGGTCCCGGCTGGGCACCCCCGAGTGGCTGGCGGTCGCGGTCGCGGACCGGACGGCGCAGAACGCCACGGCCCGGGTGCGGCTCGCCGCGGTGGTGGACGAGGAGACCGCACGGCGCGCGGCGGGGCATCTGCTGCGGGCGGCCGAGGAGGTCCACTGGGAGGACGGCGAGGTGGTGGCCCGGTCGGTGGAGCGGCTGGGGGCGGTGGAGCTGACCGTACGGCCGCTGCGCGCGGAGGCGGACCCCGGGCTGGTGCGGGAGGCCCTGCTGGACGGGCTGCGCCGGGAGGGCACGGGGCTGTTGCGGTGGAGCCGGGACGCCGGGGAGCTGCGGCACCGGCTGGCGTTTTTGCACCGGGAGCGGGGCGAGCCGTGGCCGGAGGTGACGGAGGAGGCGCTGCTCGCCCGGGCCGGGGAGTGGCTGGAGCCGGAGCTGTCCCGGGCGCGGCGGCGGGCGGATCTGGGGCGGATCGACGCCGGTGAGGGGCTGCGGCGGCTGCTGCCGTGGGCGACGGGCGAGGCGGGGCGGCTGGACGAGCTGGCGCCGGAGCGGATCGAGGTGCCGAGCGGTTCGCGGATACGGGTGGACTACGGCGGGGAGCGGCCGGTGCTCGCGGTGAAGCTCCAGGAGATGTTCGGGCTCGCCGAGACGCCGCGGGTCTCGGGGGTGCCGGTCCTGGTGCATCTGCTCTCCCCCGCCGGGCGGCCGGCGGCGGTGACCTCGGACCTGGCCTCGTTCTGGCGGGAGGGGTACCGGGCGGTGCGGGCGGAGCTTCGCGGGCGCTATCCGAAGCACCCGTGGCCGGAGGACCCCTCGGCGGCGGTGCCGACCCGGCACACCAGCGCGCGGCTGGGACGGGAGCGGTGACCGGGGCGCCCGGCGGCGGGCACGGACGGGACGGCCGGCGTGCGGTCGGCCGGTCGTCGGGGGGCTGTCGTCGAGAGGGGCTGCTCGCCCGGCGTCCCGCGCGGGTGGGACGGCCCCCGGTCCGCTGTGGGCGGGACCGGGCCCGCGGCTCGGCGCCGCCCCGGATCATGGCCTTGCGGCCTTCCGGCCGAGCACGACCGACGGGCAACCCACGGCAACCGACGGCAGGAGGACTCCATGCAGTTGCGTGATGTCACACCGGACGACGTCGACGCGTACATCCGGATGCGGTGCGACCCGGTCATGATGGCCGATCTCGGCGGCCCGCTGCCGCGAGAGCTTCAGGCCGACAAGGTGCGCAGGGACGCGCGGGACGCGGCGGCGGACGTCTCCTGGATCAAGATGATCGTTCCCGACGAGGGCGCTCCCGGTGTGGTGGCCGGGACGGTGGTCATCTGGTCGCACGACACCGAAGAGGGTCCCCTGTCGGAGATCGGCTGGATGGTCCTGCCGGGGTTCCAGGGCCGCGGTCTGGCCAAGCGGGCGACGCGGGCCCTGCTGGAGCGGGCCCGGGACGAGGACCGCTGGGGCGTCGTCCACGCGTTCCCCGCGACGGGCAACGGCGCCTCGAACGGCATCTGCCGGTCGCTCGGCTTCCGCCTCGTCGGCGAACAGGAGGTCCCGTTCGCCGGCCGGGTGCTGCGGAGCAACCACTGGGCGATGGACCCGCGTACCGACCTCGTCAGTCCGGAGTGACCCCGCGGCGCCGCGTACGGGAGCGGGCTTCGAGCCGAAGGGCGAGGGCGAGCAGGAGGAGGGCGAGACCGGCGAGGCTCCAGGGGAGGTAGGAGACGAGCAGCAGGACCTTCAGCCGGTCGGCCCGGACCAGGTCGACGACCTCGGTGACGCTGTCCTCGCGCATCTTCACATGGCCCGCGAAGACGGTGACCGTGTCCTGGCCGAACAGGGCACGGGCGCCTCGGAGTTCCTCGCGGTGGATCTCCTCGCCGTTCACGGGGGCGCCGGTGACGGGGTCGACCCAGAACATGCGCCGGGTGGTGTACCAGCGGGTGAGGCCGGTCTGCGCGAGGACCTCGGGGGTGATGCCCTTGACCGGCATGGCCTTCGGCATCGGGACCTCGGTCCAGGGAACGGTCTGCTCGAAGTAGTAGACCTCCAGGCCGCCAAAGACCCGGGTGCCCCGGTAGTGGATGGGGGCGGCGGTGCGGGTCTGGGCGTCGAAGTACTGGTAGTCGCGCTTCTCGGTGAGGAAGGGCCACTTGAACTCGATGCCCTCGCGCCGGACCGGGTCGCCGTCGACCGTCTCGCCGGCCGCGTGGACGGGTTCCTGGGTGTGGGCGTCGAAGACGTACCGCTCGGGGATCTTGGAGACCATCGCGCCGTCGGGTCCGGCGACATAGGAGAGGGAGTCCCAGACGACGACGTCGCGGCCGGTGGCACGTTCGACGCGCTTGGCCGCCTCGGCGTCGCCCTTGAGGGTCTGGACGATCGTGATCTTGTCGACTTTCCTGGCCTTGAGGGTCGTGTAGTCGAGCAGGGTGGCGGGCTTCGCCTCCAGGACCGTCACCTGGTACTGGTTCGGCGGGATCCTGGCGAGGCGCGGGAAGGCGTACCAGCGCAGGGCGGGGGCCATCGCGGCGCAGAAGACCGCGAGGGAGAGCAGGACCAGGGCGGCACGGCGGCGCACGGGCGGCCCCTCTACTTCCGGGGGCCGGGGACGGCGGTCAGCAAAGGGCGGGGCGAGGTGGGGCCGTCGGGCGGCAGATCCACGAAGGAGACGAGCAGCATGAACAGCAGGACCGGCGCGAGTCCGATGGCGGTGGCGGCGAGGGCGCGCATGGCCGGCCTCCCGGTGCTCGATCTGATACAGCGTCAGGTCGGGGCACCGTAGCAACGCGGCCGTGAGATGAGAACCCGTCGTACCCGTTCCCGGCGGCCTTACGCGAACGCCGCCCCCGCGTCCGGTGGTCGGGACGCGGGGGCGGCGGAAGCGCTCCTCCCGTGCGCGCCGGTGCGGCGCGCACGGGAGGGGTCGGTCAGGAGCCGGTCGTGGCCTTCGGCTCGCTCGTGGCCGACGGCGAGGCGGACGGCGAGGCCGACGCCGTGGCGGACGCCGACGGCGACGGGGCGGCCGAGGGGGTGGCCGACGGTTTCGCGGACGCGGTCGCCGACGGCTTGGCCGTGGCGGCCGCCGTGGGCTTGGCCGAGGGCGCGGCCGACTTCGTCGCGGACGGCGCCGGGCTCGGCGTCGTGGGCGACGGCGTCGGGCCCGGGGTCTGCTCGGGGTCCGGGGCGGTGACCTTCAGCTCGACGGTCGCCGTGCCGCCGCCGGGCGCGGTCAGCCGCAGGACGAAGGTGCCGGTCTTGTCGCCCGCGAAGATCTCGGGCAGCGTGACGACACCGTCGGCGTCCGTCTTCAGGCCGGTGAGCGTGCGGATCGCGGTGCCGTCGGCGGCCTTGAAGGAGGGGCCTTCGGTGGCGGGCTTCGCCCCGGCGTCCGCCGAGGTGACGAAGGTGGCGGTGACGGCGACCTTGGCGGCGGCCTTGCCGCCGTCGGTGGCCTTGACCCGTACCTCGTCCGCGAACCGGCCGCCGGTGGTGGCCGAGAGGTCCTTGGCGTCGACCCGGGTGAGGGTGTCGGCCTGCCGCTCGGTGACGGTGACCTTGAAGGAGACCGCCTTCGCGGCGCTGCCGACCACGTCGGCGACGACGCCGAAGTCCCCGGTCTTCTCGCCGGCCCTGAGCTCCGGCGTGGCGGCCCAGCCTTCCGCGCCGGTGACGAGGACGATCTCGCGCAGGGTGCCGAGGGTGAAGCGGATGTCGGTGTCGGCGCCGATCCGGAAGCGGACCCGGGCGCCCTCGACCGGCTTGCCCGCCTTGTCGAGGACCCGGACCGCCGGGCGGTTGGTGAAGACGCTGCCCGCGGTGGCGGCGAGGGGGCCGGAGGTGGCGTTCTCGATCGTCACGGCCGCGGTCGCCGGGTCGGTGGCCGGCGGAGTGGGCGTGGTGGGCTCGGTGGGCTCGGTGGGCGGCTTCGGGGTGGTACCCGGCTTGGCCGGCGCCGTCGGCTTCGTGACGGGCGGCTTCGACGCCGACGGCGTCTTCGTGCCCGGAGTCGTGGTGACGGGCGTACGGACCCGGCCGTCGCTGCGGCCGACGGGGAGCACACCGGTGCCGTCGGGCACCTGGTGCGTGCCGCGCTTGTAGTACTCGGCCCAGGAGAGCACCGTGTTCAGGTACTCGCGGGAGTGGTTGTAGCTGAGGACGGCCTGGTCCAGGTCGGCCTTGACCGCGAGGTTGCGGTCGTGGGCGCACAGGTAGAGCCCCGCGGCCTGGGCGGCGTCGTAGATGTTGTTGGGGTCCTTGCGCCCGTCGCCATTGGCGTCCTGGCCCCAGGTGGCCCAGGTGGACGGGATGAACTGCATCGGGCCGACCGCCCGGTCGTGCGTGGCGTCGCCGTCGTAGGCACCGCCGTCGGTGTCGGGGATGTTCGCGAAGGCGCCGCCGCTCAGCACGGGCCCGAGGATCGCCGGGGACGAGGTGCCGACGGTGTCGACCCGGCCGCCGTTCGCGTGTCCGGACTCGACCTTGCCTATGCCGGCGAGCAGCTGCCAGGGCAGGTTGCAGCCGGGGTCGGTGGAGCGAATCGATTCCTCGGCGCGCTTGTAGGCGGCGAGGACGGTCGCGGGTATGCCCGCCTCGGCGGGGCCGGTGACGATCGGCGTGGTGGGCACGGTGGCGCCCGGCTTGTTCGGCGAGTTCAGCGGCGGCAGGGCGGTGAAGTACGGCGAGTCGCCGGAGGCCGAACCCGCCGGGGGTGCCGTCGTGTCGCCCGCACCGATCGGTACCTCACCGCCGGTGGTGTCCGTGGACGGTGGGATGTCGTTCCCCGGAGCCTGCGAGGCGGCGAGTGCGGCGACGGCCGCCGCCACGATCGCACCACTGGCGGCTCCCCTGCGCAGCCGGTGGCCCAATTGCCCTGCCATACGTATGGTCCCTCCCCGAATACCCCATCCGCGCCACAGGCGCGGCTCCGACTCGCCGACCATATGTCAACTCCGGGCGGGGGAACACCGGGTCATGACCGTGTTTCACGGTTTCGTCACCACTCGGGCGGCCATGGGACCGCCCCCGGAACGTCCTGAATACTGGGGCCACGCCGGACGAGGGGGACACGCGTGCCATTCACACTCAGCCATGCCGCGGCCGTACTGCCGGGCATCCGCCGCGGCGGCACGGCGCGCGGGCCGCTCGTGGCGTCGGCGCTGGTCGCCGGTTCCTTCGCCCCCGACACGACGTACTTCGCCGCCGGCGCCATCCCGGGCGCGATGGAGTTCGGGAGCGTCACGCACTCGCCGCTCGGGATCGTGACCGTCGACGTGCTCATCACGGGCGCCCTGGTGGCGCTGTGGCTGATGCTGCGCGAACCGCTGGTGGCACTGCTGCCCGGACGGTGGCGGGGCCGGGTGTACGGCGCGGTGCGAGGCCGGCCGTGGCGGGAGCGGCGGCCGGTGGCGCTGGTGTGCTGGACCGCCGTGTCGGCGGTCACCGGGTCGGCCACGCACGTCGGGTGGGACGCCTTCACCCACCACGACCGGTGGGGCACCCGTATCGTCCCGGTGCTCGGCGAGACCGTGACGGCCGGGCTGCCCGGCTACCTCTTTCTGCAGTACGGGAGTTCGGCGCTCGCCGCGGTGGTGCTGGTGTGGTGGGCGGTCCGGGAACTGCGGACGGCGGCGATGGACACGCCCCGGCCCGCCGCCGCGGACGCCCTCGGCGACCGGGGCCGGCTGCTCGCCGCCGCGCTGATCACGGTGTGCGTACTGGCCGTGGCGGCCCATCGGGTGCTGCGCTGGTACGCCTACTGGGGCTGGGCCCACACGCCGCTCGACATCATCCCGACCCTCTGTTTCGGAGTGGGCGCGGGGCTCGTCGCCGGTCTGGTGCTGTACGCCGCCGCGATGCGGCTGCGGGCGCTCGCCCCCTCGCGTACGACGGCACCCCGGACCGAGCCGGCCGGCGGCATCACCGTCCCCGGCTCCCCGCACATCCCGGAGCCGGCCCGCCCGGAACCGGCCCGCCCGAGGCGCTGACGGCGCGGGGCGTACAGACGTACGCATCGGCGTACCGGCAAAGAAGGAGGGGGCGGGACCCGGCCGGGTCCCGCCCCCTCCCCTTCGCGCCCGCTCAGTGCGCGGCCGAGTCCCAGTCCCGGCCCACGCCCACCGACACGTCCAGCGGGGCCCTGAGGTCCACCGCCTCGCTCATCGTGGTGCGGACCAGCTCCTCGACGCGCTCGCGCTCGCCGGGGGCGATCTCCAGGACGATTTCGTCGTGGACCTGGAGGAGCATGCGGGACGTGAGGCCCGCTTCCGTCAGCGCCCGGTCGACGTTCAGCATGGCGATCTTGACGATGTCGGCCGCGGTGCCCTGGATCGGGGCGTTGAGCGCCATGCGCTCGGCGGCCTCGCGGCGCTGCCGGTTGTCGCTGTTGAGGTCCGGGAGGTAGCGGCGGCGGCCGAGCATCGTCTCGGTGTAGCCGGTGGCGCGGGCCTCGTCGACGACCCGGCGCAGATAGTCCCGCACCCCGCCGAAGCGCTCGAAGTAGGTGTCCATCAGACCGCGGGCCTCGCCGGGGTCGATGGCCAGCTGCTGGGACAGACCGAAGGCGGACAGGCCGTACGCCAGCCCGTACGACATGGCCTTGATCTTGCGGCGCATCTCCGGGTCGACGGCGGACCGGTCGACGCCGAAGACCTGCGAGGCGACCGTGTTGTGCAGGTCCTCGCCGGAGGTGAACGCCTCGATCAGGCCCTCGTCCTCGGACAGGTGGGCCATGACCCGCAGTTCGATCTGACTGTAGTCGGCGGTCATGAGGGTCTCGAAGCCCTCGCCGACGACGAAGCCGTGCCGGATGGCGCGGCCCTCGTCCGTGCGCACCGGCACGTTCTGCAGATTGGGGTCGGTGGACGACAGCCGGCCGGTCGCGGCGACGGTCTGGCTGAAGGTGGTGTGGATCCGGCCGTCGGCGGCGACCGTCTTGATCAGGCCCTCGACGGTGGACCGCAGCCGGGCCTGCTCACGGTGCCGGAGCATGATGACCGGCAGCTCGTGCTCGGTCTGGCCGGCGAGCCAGGCGAGCGCGTCGGCGTCCGTGGTGTAGCCGGTCTTGGTCTTCTTCGTCTTGGGCAGGTTCAGCTCGCCGAAGAAGACTTCCTGGAGCTGCTTGGGCGAGCCCAGGTTGAACTCGTGGCCGACGGAGGCGTGCGCCTCCTTCACGGCCTGCTGCACCGCGCCCGCGAACTGCTGCTCCAGGGCCTTCAGGTGGTCGCGGTCGGCGGCGATGCCGTGCCGCTCCAGCCGGGCGAGCAGGACGGACGTGGGCAGCTCGACGTCGTGGAGCAGTTCCTTCGCGCCGACCTCGGCGAGCTTGTCGTCGAAGGCGTCGGCCAGGTCGAGGATCGCCCGGGCCTGGGTCATCAGGGCCTCGGCCTCGGCGGTGTCCTCGGCGCCGAAGGCGAGCTGGCCGTCGGCGGCGGCCGCCGGGGCGAGTTCACGGCCCAGGTACTCCAGCGAGAGCGCGTCCAGGGCGAAGGTGCGGCGGCCGGGCTTGACCAGGTACGCGGCGAGCGCCGTGTCCATGGTGACGCCGTCGACGCTCCAGCCGTGCTCGGGGAAGACCCGCATGGCGCCCTTGGCGTTGTGCAGGACCTTGGGACGCTCGGCGTCCGAGAGCCAGCCGGTCCAGGCCCGCTCGTCGGCCTCGTCCAGCTCGGCCGGGTCGAACCAGGCGGCGGCGCCGTCGGCGGCGGCGAGGGCGACCTCCGCCACGTTGCCGGTGCCGAGCGCCCAGCTGTCGACGGTGGCCACGCCGAGCGGCGAGGCGCCGTGCGTCTCCAGCCACGGCGCGAGCTCGCCGGAGCCGAGGACCGAGAAGTCCAGCTCGACGCCGGGCTCCGGCGCGGCGGCGGCCTCCTCCGCGGCGCCGGGGTCGACGGCGAGGAGCCGCTCGCGCAGCGACGGGTTGCGGATCTCCAGGGTGTCCAGGAGCAGGGCGATCGCCTTGCGGTCGTACGGCTCGCGGGCGAGGTCCTCGACCGTCTTCGGCAGCTCGACGTCGCGGACCATCTCGGTCAGCCGCCGGTTGAGCTTCACCGACTCCAGGTGGTCGCGGAAGTTCTGGCCGGCCACGCCCTTGACCTCGTCGGCGCGCTCGACCAGCTCGGCGAAGGAGCCGAACTGGTTGATCCACTTCGCGGCGGTCTTCTCGCCGACCTTCGGGATGCCGGGCAGGTTGTCGGACGGGTCGCCGCGCAGGGCCGCGAAGTCCGGGTACTGCGAGGGCGAGAGCCCGTACTTCTCCTGGACCTTCTCCGGGGTGAACCGGGTCAGCTCGGAGACACCCTTCGTGGGGTACAGCACCGTGGTGTGCTCGGTGACCAGCTGGAAGGAGTCGCGGTCGCCGGTGACGATGAGGACCTCGAAGCCGGCGGCCTCGGCCTGGGTGGCGAGGGTGGCGATGACGTCGTCCGCCTCGAACCCGTCGACGGCGAAGCGCGGCGCGTGCATGGCGTCCAGCAGCTCGCCGATCAGCTCGACCTGGCCCCGGAACTCGTCGGGGGTGCTGGAGCGGTTCGCCTTGTACTCGGGGAACTCCTGGGAACGCCAGGTCTTGCGCGACACGTCGAACGCGACCGCGAAGTGCGTGGGCGCCTCGTCACGGAGCGTGTTCGCGAGCATGGACGCGAACCCGTAGATCGCGTTCGTCGGCTGCCCCGTCGCGGTGGTGAAATTCTCCGCGGGCAGCGCGAAGAACGCCCGGTACGCCAGGGAGTGCCCGTCCATGAGGAGCAGGCGCGGGCGGTTCGCTTCGGTCACATCGGTCTTCTTCGCTGCTGTCTCGGCCACGGAACGATCCTGCCACGCGCCACGGACATTCCCGTCCACGCGGGCCGGGGGCGCCGGGCGATGTGCGGGGTGAGCCCGCGGGGCGGGGCGCGCGGGGGCCTCGGCGCGGGCGGGCGGCTGCGGCTGCCCGCGTGCGGGGCGCGTACGAGGGTGTACGGACCGTCTCCCCCCAGGGCGTACGGACCGTGACCGCGAGGCGGCTCCGGCGCACGGGCCGCCCGGCGAACCGGCCACCGACCGCGTACGGACCGGGTACGTACCGTCTCCGGCCACCCCGTTGGACCGCGCGTGGCCGTCTCCCCGTGACCCGTGACAGGATCGGAGGCGTAGACGTATGACGTAGACGCAGATGCGGCGGATACAACGGATACAGCGGATGCGGTCGTGGCCGTACGAGCGGACGCGGGAGCCGGTGGAGCCGGAGTCGCCCGCGCCGCGCGAACCCCGCGCGTCCACGGCATCCGCGACAGCCGCGACATCCGCACAAGGGCTCGAAGGAGAGCGCGATGGTCAGCAAGCCGCCCGCCGGCGACCCGGTCCAGGACGCGCCGGAGGTCTCGGCGCCGCAGCACGCGGCGGCCGGTCTGCCCGCGATCGCGCACACCCTGCGGATGGCCGAGGCCCAGATGGGCATGCGGCGCACCGCCCGCACCCTCCTCAAGGTCAACCAGAAGGACGGCTTCGACTGTCCCGGCTGCGCCTGGCCCGAGGGCGACAAGCGGCATGTCGCGGAGTTCTGCGAGAACGGCGCGAAGGCGGTCGCCGAGGAGGCGACGCTGCGCCGGGTCACCCCCGAGTTCTTCGCCGCGCATCCGGTGGCGGACCTGGCCGAGCGCAGCGGCTACTGGCTCGGCCAGCAGGGCCGGATCACCCAGCCGATGTATCTCCCCGAGGGTGGTGACCGGTACGAACCGGTGTCGTGGGAGCGGGCGTTCGCGATCCTCGCGGAGGAACTGACCGCGCTGGCCTCGCCCGACGAGGCGCTGTTCTACACCTCGGGCCGTACCAGCAACGAGGCCGCGTTCCTTCTCCAGCTCTTCGCCCGCGAGTTCGGCACGAACAACCTGCCGGACTGCTCGAACATGTGCCACGAGTCCTCGGGTTCCGCGCTCACCGAGACCATCGGGGTCGGCAAGGGCAGCGTCTCCCTGGAGGACCTGTACCAGGCGGATCTGATCGTGATCGCCGGGCAGAACCCCGGCACGAACCACCCCCGAATGCTGTCGGCGCTGGAGAAGGCGAAGGCCGCCGGGGCGCGGATCATCTCGGTGAACCCACTGCCCGAGGCGGGTCTGGAGCGGTTCAAGAACCCGCAGACGCCACAGGGCATGCTGCGCGGCACCGCGCTCACCGACCTGTTCCTGCAGATCCGCATCGGCGGCGACCAGGCCCTGTTCCGGCTGCTGAACAAGCTGATCCTGAACACGCCGGGCGCCGTCGACGAGAAGTTCGTCGCCGAGCACACCCACGGGTACGACGCGTTCGCGGCCGCCGCGACCGCCGCCGACTGGGACGAGACGCTCGCCGCGACCGGACTCACCCGGGCGGAGATCGAGCGGGCGCTCGCCATGGTCCTCGCCTCGAAGCGGACGATCGTGTGCTGGGCGATGGGCCTGACCCAGCACAAGCACTCCGTGCCGACCATCCGCGAGATCGTCAACTTCCTTCTGCTGCGCGGGAACATCGGCCGGCCGGGCGCCGGGGTGTGCCCGGTGCGCGGGCACTCCAATGTGCAGGGCGACCGCACGATGGGCATCTTCGAGCGGCCCTCGACGGCGTTCCTGGACGCCCTGGACAAGGAGTTCGGGATCGTCTCGCCGCGGCACCACGGCTACGACGTGGTCCGCTCCATCCAGGCGCTGCGCGACGGCGACGCGAAGGTGTTCTTCGCGATGGGCGGCAACTTCATCGGCGCGACCCCGGACACCGAGGTCACCGAGGCGGCGATGCGCAAGGCCCGGCTGACCGTGCACGTGTCGACGAAACTGAACCGCTCGCACGCGGTGACGGGCCGGCGCGCGCTGATCCTGCCGACGCTCGGCCGCACCGACAAGGACGTACAGAAGGCCGGCCGGCAGGTGGTGACCGTCGAGGACTCGATGGGCCTGGTGCACACCTCGCGCGGCAACCTGCCCCCGGCGAGCCCTCATCTGCTGTCCGAACCGGCGATCGTGGCCCGGCTCGCGCGTGCCGTGCTCGGCGCCGGATCGGCCACGCCCTGGGAGGAGTTCGAGGCGGACTACGCCACGATCCGCGACCGCATCGCGCGCGTCGTCCCCGGATTCGAGAACTTCAACGCCAAACTGGCCGCCGACCCGGCCGGGTTCCGGCTGCCCCACGCGCCGCGCGACGAGCGCCGCTTCCCCACCGCCACCGGCAAGGCCAACTTCACCGCCGCGCCGGTCGAGTTCCCGCGCGTCCCCGAGGGCCGGCTGCTGCTCCAGACACTGCGCTCGCACGACCAGTACAACACCACGATCTACGGTCTCGACGACCGCTACCGAGGGATCACCGGCGGTCGCCGGGTCGTCATGGTCCACCCCGACGACGCGGCCGCGCTGGGCTTCGCCGACGGGTCGTACGCGGATCTGGTGAGCGAGTGGACCGACGGCAGCGAGCGCCGGGCGCCCGGGTTCCGGGTCGTGCACTATCCGACGGCCCGGGGCTGCGCCGCCGCCTACTACCCGGAGACGAACGTGCTGGTGCCGCTGGAGTCCACGGCCGACGTCAGCAACACCCCCGCGAGCAAGTCCGTGATCATCCGTCTGGAAGAATCCGCTTCCGCCTGACCAACAAGCGTGACTGAGGCGGCCGGTCCGGTGGGACCGGCCGCCTCAGCCGTACGTACGAGGACGAAACGGAGCCTGACCATGGGTGAGCAGCAGCACGTGAAGTTCCCGCAGGAGGTCATCGACGAGTACGCCTCGCTCGGTGTGGACCTGCCGGCGCTCTTCTCGGCCGGGCACCTCGGCAACCGGATGGGGGTGCGCATCCTGGAAGCCTCCGCCGACCGGGTCGTCGGCACCCTGCCCGTGGAGGGCAACACCCAGCCGTACGGCCTGCTGCACGGCGGTGCCTCCGCCGTCCTGGCCGAAACCCTGGGCTCGATCGGCGCGATGCTGCACGGCGGGGTCAGCCGCATCGCCGTGGGTGTCGACCTGAACTGCACCCACCACCGCGGGGTGCGCGACGGCCAGGTGACCGGTGTCGCCACGCCCGTGCACCGGGGCCGGTCGACCGCCACCTACGAGATCGTCATCACCGACGAGCAGGGCAAGCGGGTCTGTTCCGCGCGCCTGACCTGCCTGCTCAGGGAGGTCGGCGAGAAGGACGCGGCGCTGCTGCCGCAGGCCGGCCGCGCGGGCGGCGCCGACGCCTGACCCCGCACCCCCGGCACCCGGCACCCGGCCTGCTGGGCGCGCGCCGTCGCCACGCCCCGTACCCGCTCCGCACGCGGCCCGACCCGATCCGGCCACAAGGAGCGCGGCGTTCACCCGGGCACCAGCGGACGCTTTCTCCCTCGCGGCCCCGGACGGATTCCCCCGTCCGGGGCCGCGGGGCGGTGCGGCCGCCCGCCGCGCCCCCGGGGGGCGCGGCGGGGGGGGGGGGGGGGGGGGGGGGGCGGGGGGGCGGGGGGGGGGCGGGGGGGGGGGGGGGGGCGGGGGGCGCGGGGGGGGGGGGGGC
>NZ_JBICVG010000027.1:0-57821 GCF_043198875.1 Streptomyces sp. NPDC048718 | reverse complement strand
CCCCGGCGCCGCGCCCCCTCTGGGCGCTGCCGTTTTATTGTATGTTTCCCGGCGCGCGGCGCCCCCCCCCCCCCCCCCGCGCCGCCCCCGCCCGCCCCCCCCCCCCCCCCCCCCCCCCCGGCGGGGGTCGCCCACCGGCCGGGGCTTCACTGTTTCCCGCGGGGCCGCGGCCCCGCGGCCGTACGGATACGCCTATCGGGCGGCGGCCGTCCACGCCTCCGTGACCGCGCGGCGCGCACCCTCCAGATCCACCGGGCGGCCCGTCTCCGCGAGAGCCGCGCCCAGCGCCGCCAGCGACGACTGCACCGCACCCGGAGTCGCGTCCACCCCGTAGTGGTTCACCCGGATCATCTCCTTGGACAGCGCCCCGCCACCCGCGATCAGCGGCAGCGACGGATCCGCCGCCAGCGCCTTCGCCACCAGCTCCGAGGCGTCCACCCCGGCCGGGGACCGCAGCGTCGTCGCCACCGGCGCCGCGTCCCGCGCCTCGTGGACGTACGGCGCGAGACCCCCGCCCAGCGCCAGGACACCCGCGCGAGTGGCCGCGGCGGCCGCCGCGTGCCGCCCCATCAGCGCGTCCAGGCCCTCCGTCTCGATCCGGTCCAGACAGGCCTCCAGGGCCAGCATCTCCAGCTGCGCCGGAGCGTGCAGCAGCGCCTTGCGGCCACCGTCGATCCAGCGCTCCTTCCAGTCCAGCAGCGACAGGTACGAACGGCGCGGCGCGTTCGGATTGGCCGCGAACCGCTCCCACGCCCGCTCGCTCACCGACACCGCCGACACACCCGCCGGCCCGCCCATCGCCTTCTGCGCGCCGATGATGCACATGTCGACACCCCACGCGTCCGGCAGCACCGGCTCCGCGCCGATCGACGCCACCGCGTCCAGGTAGAACAGCGCGCCGTGCGCCCGTACGACCTCGCCGATCTCCGCGACCGGGTTGGTGTTGCCCGTCGCCGCCTCCGCGTGCACCAGCGACACGAAGTCGATCTCCGGGTGCGCCGCGAACGCCCGCTCCACCTGCTCCGCCGTCACCGCGGCGTGGAACGGCACCTCCAGATCCACCACCGTGACACCGCAGTCCCGCAGCCAGTTGCCGAACGTCTGCCCGTACGGACCGGTCACCACGTTCAGCGCCGTCGAACCCGCCCGCGCGCCGCTGCGGATGCAGCCCTCCAGCGGCAGCAGCGCCTCGCCCTGCGTGATCACCACGTCCTGCTCCGTGGAGAGCAGCGCGGCGACCCGGCGTTCGATCGACGCGAAGTGCCCGGCGGTCAGCGGGGCCAGGTCCAGAAGCGGATGTGTCACGGTCACGGCAGTGCCTTCTTCGATTCGGTTCGTATCGGTTCGTACGAGGTGAAGCTCCCGGTCAGAGTACCCACGGGCGTCCCCGCCGCCTCGTTAGAGTGCCGGGTATGAGCGATCACGTGGTGCTGCATGTGAAGGGGCGGGTGCTCGTAGGCCCCGAGGACATACGGGACGAGCTGTGGTGCGTCGGCGGACGCGTCACCTTCGAGCGGCCCGGAGCCCTCGCCGACGACGCCGTCACCGTCGAAGGCTGGGCCCTGCCCGGCCTCGTCGACGCCCACTGCCACGTCGGGCTCGACGCGCACGGGCCCGTCGACGCCGACACCGCCGAGAAGCAGGCCCTCACCGAGCGCGACGCCGGCGCCCTGCTCCTGCGCGACGCCGGCTCCCCCTCCGACACCCGCTGGATCGACGACCGCGACGACCTCCCGAAGATCATCCGGGCCGGCCGGCACATCGCCCGCACCCGCCGCTACATCCGCAACTACGCCCACGAGATCGAACCCGACCAGCTCGTCGACTACGTCGCCCGCGAGGCGCGCCGCGGTGACGGCTGGGTCAAACTCGTCGGCGACTGGATCGACCGCGGCCTCGGCGACCTCGCGCCGTCCTGGCCGCGCCTCGAAGTCGAGGCGGCCATCGCCGAAGCCCACCGGCTCGGCGCCCGCGTCACCGCGCACTGCTTCGCCGAGGACTCCCTGCGCGACCTCGTCGAAGCCGGCATCGACTGCGTCGAACACGCCACCGGCCTCACCGAGGACACCATCCCGCTCTTCGCCGAACGCGGCGTCGCCATCGTCCCCACCCTCGTCAACATCGCGACCTTCCCCAAGCTCGCCGACGGCGGCGAGGAGAAATTCCCCCGCTGGTCCGCGCACATGCGCCGGCTCCACGCACGGCGCTACGACACCGTGCGGGCCGCCTGGGACGCCGGCATCCCCGTCTTCGTCGGTACCGACGCGGGCGGCTCGCTGCCGCACGGGCTCGTCGCCTCGGAAGTCGAGGAACTCACCCGCGCCGGAATCCCCGCGATCGACGCGTTGTCCGCGACCGCGTGGAAGGCGCGGGAGTGGCTCGGGCGGGAAGGGCTGGTGGAGGGGGCGCCGGCGGACCTGGTGGTGTACGGGGAGGATCCGCGGGCGGATGTGCGGGTGCTGGGCGCGCCGCGGCGGGTGGTGGTGAACGGGCGGGTGATCGCGTGACGCTGCGGTGACGCTGCGCTGTGCGGGTGGTGGTGGCGGGGCGTGGGGGCGCGTTCGGGGTGCTGGGGCGGTGCGCTGGGGGTTCGTGGGTGGTGCGCGTGGGCCGGTCCGGGGGCTCGTGTTCTGCACTGCATGATTTACGGCGCGGGGCCTGAGTTGTGCGCGAGGCGTCTCTTGTTCCGCGCCACAAATCACGCTTTACGTTCCGAACACGACCCCCTCCCCGGCCCCCGCTCCCGTCCGTCTCGCGGCGCACCGCCCCGCACCCCGTCCGCTTGAGTGGAAGGGGTGGGGGGCGGTTCCGCGAGTGGGTGGGGATGGGGAGGGTGGGGGTGGGCGCGGGAATGGAGATGTGTGGGGGAATTCGGGTGGGGGTCAGGGCATCGTTCGGGTGTAGAAGACCAACCGCGCTTGCTTTTCCGGAAGATGGACCTCGGGGAGGTCGATCTCCGGCAGGACGATCTCCGGGCCGAGGGTGAAGCCCGTGCGGGCGAGGCGGGTGAGGGCCTGGGTGTTGGCGGCGTCCGGTTCACCCACCACGCGGGTGCGGGCGGTCAGGGCGAAGTCGAGCAGGGCGGTCAGCAGGTGCTCGGTGAAGCCCGGTTCCGGGGTCGTCGAGGGGGCGAGGAAGAGGTGGATGCCGATGTCGCCGGGCTGGACGTCGTAGCACTCGGAGACCCGGTCGGCCTCGGGCTCGTAGGTCTGGAAGAGCGCCACCGGCACGTCGTCGCGGTGGACGAGGAAGCCGTGGTGGGTGGGGAGCGCGTCGAGGTGGGCGTAGATGTCGCACACCTCCGCCACGGTGGTGCCGTGCATGCCCCAGAAGCGGGCCCGCTCCTCGTTGACCCAGCGGTGCAGAAGCGGGGCGTCGGCGGCGGGATCGACGCGGTCGACGCGTACGGTGCCGAAGCCCGCGATCGTCCGGGTGTACTCAGTGCTGGTCATCGTGGTCCTCTTCGGGAACGAGGTGGGCCCAGTCGGTGGTGACGGGGACGAGGTCGCCGCGCAGCCAGTGGGGCAGCTGGTCGCGGTGGTGCGCGCTGCCGGGGACGCCCGAGGCGCCGAACGGGACGACCCACAGGCTTTGGTCCCGGTCCGCGAGGTCCCAGACGAAGCGGGCCGCGGACGCGCGGGCACCGCGATCGGTGAAACCGGGCACGCTGGAGGTCGACAGCACGCAGTCGTGGTCGCCGTCGAGCCCCGGCCATGTGTCGTCCGGCTCCGGCAGGGCCTGCCAGGGGGCCAGCCGGTGGGTCGTGCCCCAGGTGGGCGGGGGGTCCCCGCCGCCCGTCTCCTCCAGGGCCTCGCGCACGATCCGGGCCACGTCGGGGGCCGGGACCGGTCCGGTGACCAGCAGGGTCTCCACCGCGAACGCGACCCGTGCGCCCAGCGCCAGCCAGGGGGCGAAGAGTTCGGGGTACGGGTCGGGGTGCGGCCCCCGCAGGGCGGCGAACGCCGGGTGGGCGGTCAGAGCGCGGACGACCGCGCCGCGCACCGCCGCGTACAGTCCGGCGTCCGTGCTGTCGGCCGTCATCCGCCGGTCCCAGCCGAGCAGCCGGTCCCGTACGGCGCGGGCGGCGGGCGAGAGGACCGCCGGGTCCGTCTCCCGTACGGCCGCCAGGAGGCGGGCGGCGGACGGGTTGTCGGTGTCGGTGTGGATCGCCGTCATCGCCCCGGGAGTCCAGGCGTCGGAGGCGTCGAGGAGAGCGGCGATCCGGCGGGCCCGGTGCGCGGGCGCGAACTCGACGCCCAGCGGCGCGGCCGGCCCGCGCTCGTTGGCCATCACCGCGTACCCCCCGACCGCCGCCCGGGGCATCGGCTCCGGGGCCGGGCCCCAGGCATGCCGGGCGTCCCAGGCGGGCACCACCCGGAGCCGGTTCGCCCGGTCCCGTACGGGGACCCGGCCCGCCACCCGGTGCAGCAGCCCGCCGGCGGTGTCGGCGGCCTGGACGACATTGACGGGCTCCACCCAGCCGTCCAGGGCCCGGTCGACGTCGGCGACCTCGCGCGCCCGCAGCAGCGCGGGCAGCGCGGCGAACCCCAGGTCGCCGGTGACACGCGGCGGATGGCGCAGACTGACGGCCTCCCAGACGCCGTCCCCGGCGCCGTGCCCGACCGGGGCGCCGGCGGGGGCGTCGGCGCCGGCGATCACCGGGCCGCGGGCCGTCTCGATCACCGTGACCAGCGTCGGGTCCGCGTCCCGCACGGGGATCGTCTCGGTGTGCGCGGCGGCCGGTTCCCAGCCGTTAGGGCCCAGGGCCTCGATCCGGCCGTCCGCGAGGCGGCGCAGGCGTTCGCGGTACAGGTCCTGGTAGTCGGCCATCGCGTTGGTGATGGCCCAGGCGACGGTGCCGGTGTGGCCGAAGTGGGCGAGGCCGGGCACCCCGGGGACGGCCAGGCCGAGCACGTCGAACTCGGGGCAGGCGAGCCGTATCTGCTGGTAGACGCCGGGCGCCTCGATGAACCGGTGCGGGTCCCCGGCCACGATCGGGGCGCCGCTCGCCGTACGGGAACCGGCGACGACCCAGCCGTTGGAGCCGGCCGTGCCCGGGCCGTCGGTGGCGAAGAGTTCCGTCCACTCCTCGCCGAGCAGCCGGGCGACCCGGTCCCGCCACAGCTTGGTGGGGAAACCGGCGAACAGGATGTGCGTGGACAGCCACACCGCGAGCGGGGTCCACGGCTCCCAGCGGCCCGTCACGAGCCCGGTGCGCGCGAACTCCGGTGCCCGCCGGGCCCCTTCGGCCAGTCCTCCGTTGACCCCGGCCGCGTACGCCGCCACCCATGCGGCGGTCTCCGCGTCGAGCCGGGCGTGGCAGCGGCGGGCGGTGTCGGCGAGCCGTGCCTGCCGGGCGAAGGCGTCCCAGCCGGTCTCCGCCGCGCCGAGGAACGCGGCCGTCGTGCCCTCGGCCCGGTGCCGTTCGACCTCCAGCTGCCAGGCCCGGTCGTGCGCGGTCACCCGGCCCTGGGCGCGGGCGAGTTCCAGGGGGTCGGCGGCGCGCAGATGGGGGATGCCCCAGGCGTCCCGGAAGACCTCGATGCTCACTGCGTACGCCCCGATCCGCTCGCCGCTTATTAGGTAAGGCTCACCTAACTTAACCCATGGTCGGGGTGGATGGGGGAGGGGGCGGTGAGTTGACGTTTCGTTGCCTTCGGCGGGTGCTGCTCGTTGTTTCCCTTTACGCGGCCGCACTCGGGGCCTGGTGCGTGAGGTGCGGAGTGGGGCTACTGCGTACGGTTGTACCGAAAAGATTCGAAAATGAGCGCGGAAACCACCCTTTGGAGTGAACTCACCTCAGGTGTCCGCCAGTTCACCCACAGTGCGTAAAGATTCCGGTGTCCCAAGTCGCCGCCGCCGCAGTGACCCACAGTCCCCGTGGCGAGCGGCCGGCGATGCCATGTCTCTTGTGGGGGTTCCACCTACGTGAACAGCAACACCTTCCGCCTGCCCGTCCGCCGCACCGCCGCCGCGGCCACCGTCGCCGCGCTCGCCGTCGGACCGCTGGTCCTCGCGGCCCCGGCGGCCCACGCCACGGGCGGCACCGGCGGCGCGGGCGGCGAAGGCCACGCCACCGCCGTCGTCCTGCGCGCCGGGCTCGACGTCAACCTGCTCGACAAGACGGTGAGCGTGCCGCTGCGTGCCTCCCTCAACGCGGTGGAGGCCCCCGCCAGCGCCGAGCAGACCGCGCTCAGCGTCCGGGTGGCGGGCGCCGAGCAGGGCCGGCCCGTCGACATCCTCAAGGCCGACGTCGCCACCTCCGAGGCGACCGTGGAGGGGCGCAAGGCCCAGGGGTACGTCAACCTCGTCAAGGCCCGCGTCCACGTCCCCGGACTGCCCCTGCTGTCCCTGATCGAGCTGGAGCAGGTCACCGCCAAGGCGGTGTGCGAGGCCGGCCGGCGCCCGGTCGCCCAGGCCAATCTGCTCGGCCACGTCAGCGTCCTCGGCCAGCGGGTCTCGCTGTCCACCGGCGGCCGCACCAAGGTGACCGTGCCGGGCGTCGGCGAGGTCTACCTCGACCTCTCCCGTACGGTCGTCACCTCCAAGGCCGCCGCCGCCACCGCGCTCGAACTGGGCGTGGAGGTCAACC
The DNA here is from genome assembly GCF_043198875.1 of Streptomyces sp. NPDC048718. Taxonomy (NCBI): domain Bacteria; kingdom Bacillati; phylum Actinomycetota; class Actinomycetes; order Kitasatosporales; family Streptomycetaceae; genus Streptomyces; species Streptomyces sp. NPDC048718. Next base: position 51,229 of record NZ_JBICVG010000027.1, on the reverse strand, counting down.
CGCTCAAGCTCAACGTCGCCGAGGTCAAGGGCAAGATCACCCTCGCGGAGGCCACCTGCGCGACCCCGGCCGGCGGCCGTCCCACCGACGGCCCCAGCACCGAGCCCACCGGCCACCCGACGGGCCACCCCACCGGTCACCCGACCGGTGAGCCCTCGCACGGCTCGAACGGCGGCTCCTCCAGCGGCTCGACCGGTGGGTCCGGGTCGACCGGTGGCTCGACCGGCGGGTCCTCCAGCGGCTCGACCAGTGGCTCCACCGGCGGCTCCGGGCACTCGGGTAACTCCGGGGGTGCCGGCCACGGCTCGAACGTGGACACCCAGAACGGCGGCACCACCCCCGCCGGCGACCTCGCCGAGACCGGCAGCAGCTCCACGACGCCGTACCTCGCCGGTGGCGCCATCCTGCTGGTCGGTGCCGGCGGCGCGCTCATCATGGCCCGCAGCCGGTCCCGCGCCCGCGCCCGCGGCTGATTACCGAACAGACCCCGGAAAGCTCCCCGCGGCCGACCACCGCGGGGATCGCCGAGGGGCCCGCACCCGCGGGGACCAGGGGGAACCAGGGTGCGAAGAAGGGGAGGCGAGTCGAACTGAGCCGAGACGAACAGGGCTGAGGTGACAGGACACGGGGGCGGCGCCGGACCGGGCGCCGCCCCCGCGCGTCATGCCGTACGGACTCCGGGGGCCGCGCCCCCGCCACCGCTCGGCCCGCCACCGCTCAGCCCAGCAGCAACAGCGACTGGTCCAGAGCCTGGAGGAAACGATTCGTCGTGACCCTGTCCCGGACCGCGAGCCGCAGCCAGTTCCGGTCGAGCCCCGGGAAGGTGTCGCCACGCCGCGCCGCGAACCCGCGGGCCCGCAGCCGCTCCCGTATCTGGTCGGCGCCCTCGATCCGCACCAGCACGAACGGCGCCTCGGCCGCCGCCACCGCCCGTACCTCGTCGAACTCCACCAGACCCGCCAGCAGATGGGCCCGGTCCACCCCGATCCGGTGGGCCGCGTCCTCCGCCTCCGCGAGCGCCGCCCGCGACATGCACGCCTCCGCCGCCGCCAGCGCCGGCGTCGATACCGGCCACAGCGGCTGGGCCCGCTCAAGCGCGGCGATGATCCCCGGCTCGGCCAGCACGTACCCGACCCGCAGGCCCGCGAGCCCCCAGGTCTTGGTCAGGCTGCGCAGCACCACAAGGCCCGGCACGTCCGTCCGGGAGGCCAGCGACTCCCGCTCGCCCGGCACCGCGTCCATGAACGCCTCGTCGACCACCAGCGTCCGCCCCGGCCGGGCCAGCGCCGCGATCGCCGCCGCCGGGTGCAGTACCGACGTCGGATTGGTCGGATTGCCGATGATCACCAGATCCGCGTCCTCGGGCACCGCCGCCGGATCCAGCCGGAAGCCGTCCTCCTCGCGCAGCAGCACCCGGTCGACCGTGTGCCCGGCGGCGACGAGCGCCGCCTCCGGTTCGGTGAACTGCGGATGCACCACCACCGCCCGCCGTACCGGCAGCGCCCGCGCGAGCAGGACGAACGCCTCCGCCGCGCCCGAGGTCAGCAGCACCCGCCGGGTCGGCAGATCGTGCCGCGAGGCGACCGCGGCCCGTGCCGCCCGTCCGTCCGGATAGGCCGCGAGTTCCGTCAGCGAGGCCGCGATCCGGTCCCGCAGCCACAGAGGCGGGGTGTGCGTCCGTACGTTGACCGCGAGGTCGATCAGCTTCTCGTCGCGCACCTCGGCGTCGCCGTGGTGTCTGAGGTCATGCGTCTCTGCAGGAATGTCGATGGTCATGGCCGCCGTCGCGTGGGGGGAGGGGAGGGGAGTGGGACATGTGGGGGGTGTCCGGGCATCGCCACCGATGTACCCGCCAGTAGGCCCCGACAACCGTTCCTCCACGGTCACTTCGCCCGGAACTATCGGGAGAAAAGCGGCAACGGCGCACGTAACACGACCCGTCTTGCGCTTCTCCACCACCAGTTCCGCCCCCGGCCCCGCCCCGCGCAGCGCCGCCGCCTCCGCCACCGAACCCGAACCGGTGGCCGCCCGCGCCACCGCCGACGGATGCGGTACGGCCACCCGCGCCAGCTCCTCGCTCGGGTACGCCCGCACCGGCACCCCGAACCACGCCGCCGCCGCGAGGATCCCCGGCTCCCCGGCCCGTAGGTCCAGCGTCGCGAACGCCGTCACCGCGACCGCGGGCAGCCCCGCCTCCGCGAGCGCCGCCCGCACCAGACCCAGCACCTCCGCCTCCGGCGCCCCCGACCGGGACCCCACCCCCACCACCACACGGCGGCCCGGCCCGAGGTGCGCGGGGGAGGCGCCATCGGTTAGCAAGGGCCCATGGCTGTGGTCGTGGCGCTCGGCGCGTTCCTGATGACGCTGGTCGGCGGCTGGACCGCCCAGCGCGTCACCGACCGCCGTCACCTCGTCCTCGGCCTGGCCGGCGGACTGATGCTCGGCGTCGTCGGACTCGACCTGCTCCCCGAGGCCATGGCCGCCGCGGGCCGCCCGGTCCTCGGCGTGCCCCAGGCCCTGCTGCTGTTCGTCGGAGGCTTCCTCTTCGCCCACGCCGTCGAACGCCTGCTCGCCGTCCGCCGCGCGGGCCACGGCGGCGACCAGGGGAAGCGGGCCCCGCAGGTCGGCCTCACGGCCGCCGCGGCCATGGTCGGCCACAGCCTGATGGACGGCATCGCGATCGGCGCTGCGTTCCAGGTCGGCGGCGGCATGGGCGCCACTGTCGCGCTCGCCGTCATCACCCACGACTTCGCCGACGGCTTCAACACGTACACGATCACCAGCCTGTACGGGAACGCCCGCCGCCGGGCCCTCGCCATGCTCACCGCCGACGCGCTCGCCCCGGTCGTGGGCGCCGCCTCCACCCTCCTGTTCACCCTTCCGGCCGAACTGCTCGGCAGCTATCTCGGCTTCTTCGGCGGCGCCCTGCTCTACCTCGCCGCCGCCGAGATCCTGCCCGAGGCCCATCACACCCACCCCGCCCGCACCACCTTGCTGTGCACGGTCCTGGGAGCGGCCTTCATCTGGCTCGTGGTCGGCCTGTCCGGCTGAGCCCCCGGGGCCGGGACGGCTGGGGCCGCCAAGGCCGCCAGGGCCGTCAGGATCGCCGGGATCCACCCGGTCCGCCGTGCTCACCGGCAGTGCTCCACGAACCGCGCCGCCGTGCCGGGCGCCCCGGCCCAGTGCGTGTGGACGTAACTGGCGTGCACCCCGCGCTGGACGAAGCCCTCGACCCGCCGCACCGGCAGCGTGAGGCCCCACGCGGGCGCCGCCCCCGCGCCCGGCTCGATCACGGTGCGGTGGAACTCGTGCCCCCGCGTCCGGGACCCGGCCGGCGCCAGCACGCTGTCGCCGATCGCGACCGCGTCCCGGTAGCCCAGCGTCAGCCGCTCGGTCATCCGCGCCTCGGCGTCCAGCACCCCGCACATCGGCCGGCCGTCCAGCGACCGCGCCAGATACAGCAGCCCGGCGCACTCGGCCGCCACCGGCGCGCCCGACGCCGCCAGTTCCGCGACCGCCGCGCGCAGCGGCGCGTTGGCGGACAGTTCCGCCCCGTACACCTCCGGGAACCCGCCGCCGATCACCAGCCCGCGGGTCCCCTCGGGCAGCGCCTCGTCGCGCAGCGGATCGAAGGTGACGACCTCGGCCCCGGCGGCCGTGAGCAGTTCGGTGTGCTCGGCGTACGAGAAGGTGAACGCGGGCCCGCCCGCGACGGCGACCACGGGCCGGACCGGGCCGGCCGGGCCGGTCGGTTCAGCCGATCCGGCCGGTTCGGTCACCGGCGGCGACCACGCCTCGGTGTCCAGCGGCGGCGCCGACCGGGCGAGCGCGAGCAGCGCGTCCAGATCGCACCCCTGCCGTACCTGCTCCGCCTGCGCCGCCACGGCGGCCACCGCCGCCGCCTGCCGCTCGGCCACCGGCACCAGACCGAGGTGCCGCGACGGTGTCGCCACCGCCAAAGCCCGGCGCAGCACCCCGAGCACCGGCACGCCCGACTCCTCCAGGGCCTCCCGCAGCAGCTCCTCGTGCCGGTCCGAGCCGACCTTGTTGAGGATCACCCCGCCGATGCGGACCCGCGGATCCCAGGACGCGAAGCCGTGCACGAGCGCAGCCACCGACCGGGACTGCGAGGACGCGTCCACGACCAGCACCACCGGCGCCCGCAGCAGCTTCGCGACATGCGCCGTCGAGGCCAGCTCGCCCTGCCCGGCGGCCCCGTCGTACAGGCCCATCACGCCCTCGACGACCGCCAGTTCGCAGCCGCGCGCCCCGTGCGCGAAGAGCGGCGCGATCCGCTCCGGCCCGCACAGGTACGCGTCGAGGTTCCGGCCCGGACGGCCGGTCGCGAGCGCGTGATAGCCCGGGTCGATGTAGTCCGGGCCGACCTTGTGCGGCGAGACCGCGAGCCCCCGGCCCGCGAACGCGGCCATCAGACCGGTCGCGACGGTGGTCTTGCCCGCGCCGGAGGACGGCGCGGCGATGACGAGACGTGCTACCACTCGATGCCCCGCTGCCCTTTCTGACCCGCGTCCATCGGGTGCTTCACCTTCGACATGTCGGTCACCAGGTCCGCGAAGTCCATCAGTTCCGCCGGTGCGTTCCGGCCCGTGATGACGACATGCTGCTGCCCGGGACGCTCGCGCAGCACCTCGATCACCTCGGCCGTGTCGATCCAGCCCCAGTGGAGCGGATACGCGAACTCGTCGAGGACGTAGAACCGGTAGCGCTCCTCGGCGAGATCCCGCTTGACCTGCTCCCAGCCCTCGCGCGCCTTCTCCTCGTGCGACGGCTCGCCGTCGGCCGGGGCGCGCTGGATCCAGGACCAGCCCTCGCCCATCTTGTTCCAGACGACCGTGCCGCCCTTGCCGCTCTCGCCGAGCGTCCGCAGCGCGTTCTCCTCGCCGACCCGCCACTTGGCGGACTTGACGAACTGGAACACCCCGATCGGCCACCCCTGGTTCCAGGCGCGCAGCGCCATCCCGAAGGCGGCGGTCGACTTCCCCTTGCCGACGCCCGTGTGCACCATCACCAGCGCGCGGTTGCGGCGCTGGCGGGTGGTCAGCCCGTCGTCGGGGACGACGGACGGCTGTCCTTGAGGCATTACGCGGCCCTCCTGACTGCGGTGTGCTGTTCCTGTACATCGCGGACGAGCCCGGCGATCGCGTCGGCGCGCAGCTCGTCCAGGGTGACGGCCCCGCCGCCCAGGCCGAGGGCGAGTTCCCCGGCCAGCCCGAGCCGCACCGGGCCCGTCTCGCAGTCGACGACCACGGCGGCGGTGCCGTCCGAGGCGTGCAGCCGCGCGGCGCGGGCGGCGAGCGCCAGCGGCTCCCGGCCACCGGTCGCCCGGCCGTCGGTCACCACCACGAGCAGCGGCCGGCGCGAGGGGTCGCGCAGCCGCTCCACCCGCAGCACCTCACGGGCCGTCAGCAGGCCCGCCGCCAGCGGGGTACGGCCCCCCGTGGGGAGCCGGTCGAGCCGGGCGGCGGCGGCCTCCACCGACGAGGTCGGCGGCAGCGCGACCTCGGCGCCCCGGCCCCGGAAGGTCACCAGACCGACCTTGTCGCGCCGCTGATAGGCGTCGAGCAGCAGCGACAGGACGGCGCCCTTCACGGCGCCCATCCGCTGCCGGGCCGCCATCGAACCGGACGCGTCCACGACGAACAGGACCAGATTGCCCTCGCGGCCCTCGCGGACCGCCTGCCGCAGATCGTCCCGGCGCACCACCAGACCCCGGCCGGTACGGCCGCGCGCCTTCTGGTGCGGGGCGGCGGCCCGTACCGTCGCGGTCAGATGCAGGGAGGTCAGCGCGCCCCGGGGGCGGGTCGCGCCGGTGGTGCGGCCGTGCGCGGTACGGGCCCGGGAACGGCGGCCCGTCGCGCCCTGGCCGAGTCCGGGCACGCTGAGCATCCTCGTACGGAACGGCTCGCCGGCGCCGACGACGGCCCGCTCACCGGAACCCGCGCCCCGGGGCGCGGGCGCGGTGCCGGGCTGCTCGGCGGAGCCGGGTTCCCCGGTCTCCTGCGTCTGCGGGGCTTCGGCCGCCCCGGGGTCCTGGGCCGACTCCCGCGCGGGCGCGTCGCCCTGGGGCGGAATCCCGCCGCCGTTCCCGCCCCCACCGCCGTCGGGGCCGCCGTCTCCACCGGGGCCGCCGTCGCCCGGACCGTCCGGCTCCGGATCGTCGTCCGGCTGCTTTGGCTCCCGCTCCGGCTCCTCGCCCTTGAACCGCTCCAGCGTCTCGTCCAGCTTGGCCTCATCGAGCCCCGGCGCGTCGAACGGGTTGCGCCGCCGCCGGTGCGGCAGCGCGAGCAGCGCCGCCTGCCGTACGTCGTCGGAGGTGACCTCCCGCCGCCCGTCCCACGCGGCGAGCGCGGTCGCCGTCCGGGCCATCACGATGTCGGCGCGCATGCCGTCCACCTCGAACGCGGCGCAGGTCGCGGCGATCTGGAGCAGTACCGCGTCCCCGAGCACCACCTTCGGCAGCAGCGCCCGCGCGGCCGTGATCCGCCCGCGCAGCGCCGTCTCCTCATCCGCCCAGCGCGCGGCGAACGCGGCCGGATCGTCGTCGAACGCGAGCCGCCGGCGCACCACCTCCACCCGCTGCCCGGGGTCCCGGGACGCGGCCACCTCCACGGTCAGCCCGAACCGGTCGAGGAGCTGCGGCCGCAGCTCGCCCTCCTCGGGGTTCATCGTGCCGACGAGCAGGAACCGGGCCGCGTGCCGTACGGAGATCCCCTCGCGCTCGACATGCGACGCCCCCATGGCGGCGGCGTCGAGCAGCAGGTCGATCAGATGGTCGTGGAGCAGATTGACCTCGTCGACGTAGAGGATGCCCCGGTGCGCGTCGGCGAGCAGCCCCGGCTCGAAGGCCCGCACGCCCTCGGCGAGGGCCTTCTCCATGTCGAGCGCGCCGACCAGCCGGTCCTCGGAGGCGCCGACCGGCAGCTCCACCATCCGGGCCGGCCGCTCGTCGGCGGCCGTCGACCCGGGCTCGTGCGGCCCATCCGGGCAGCCCGGGTCGGGGGCGGCCGGGTCGCAGCTGAACCGGCAGCCCGCGACGACGTCCATGGGCGGCAGCAGCGCCGCGAGACCGCGGACGACGGTGGACTTCGCCGTCCCCTTCTCGCCGCGGACGAGGACCCCGCCCACCGCGGGGCTGACGGCGTTCAGGAGCAGCGCGAGGCGCAGATCGTCCATGCCGACGACGGCGGTGAACGGGTAACGGGTACTCATCGGACGGTCGCTCCTTCGAGTCGTACGGAGGCAAGGACGGCGGCGCGCGGGGCGGACACGGCGCGCACGGCGCGAGAAGCGCTCGCGACGCGCGGGGCGTGCGAGGCGCGCAGGGCGCGTGCGGCGTACGGGGCGCTCACGGCGCACCCGGCGGCACGAACGGCAGCCCCTCCGGTACGCCCTTCTCGATCAGCCGGAGCAGCGCGTCCGTGTCGGCGTGCTCCTCGATCAGATCGCCGAGCCGGTCCAGCTGTTCCTCGCGCAGCGTGTCGAACGAGGTGTCCGGCGCCGGGACGAAACGCCGCCCGGCACTCGCCGCGACCTCGCGCAGGAACGCCCGGCGAAAGCCATCGCTCTCCAGCGAACCGTGCCAGTGCGTCCCCCACACCGCGCCCACCCGGCAGCCGTCCAGGAACGGCTCGCCGCCCCGTACGTCCGCCACGCCGTGATGGATCTCGTACCCCTCCACCCGCTCGCCGAGCGCCTCGCCGACCGGCCGCGCCAGCGTCTTCTCGCGCGCGAACCGGACGCGTACGGGCAGCAGACCGAGCCCGTCCACGACCCCGGCCCGCGACTCCACCTCGTCCTCGACGCGCTCCCCGAGCAGCTGGAAACCGCCGCAGATCCCGAGCACCGGCCGTCCCTCGGCGGCCCGCCGCGCGAGCCCCGCCGCGAGGCCGCGCTCCCGCAGCCAGGCCAGCGCCTTCACCGTGCCGCGAGTGCCCGGCACCACCACCAGGTCCGCGTCGGCCAGCTCCTCCGCCCGGTCCACGAACCGCACCACCACGCCCGGCTCCGCGGCGAGCGCGTCGACGTCCGTGAAGTTCGACATCAGCGGAACGGCACAGACCGCGACCCGCAGCACGTCCTCGCCGACCGGCGGCGCCACGACCGACTCGCGGACCGCGCCGCGCAGCGAGATCCGCAGCCCGTCCTCCTCGTCGATGCCGAGGCCGTGGGCGTACGGCAGCACGCCGAGCGTGGGGCGCCCGGTCAGCCCGTCCAGCATGGCGAGGCCCGGTTCGAGCAGCGACACGTCGCCGCGGAACTTGTTCACCAGATATCCGGCGACCAGCCGCTGGTCCTCTGGCGCGAGCAGCGCCGTCGTCCCGAAGAACTGGGCGAACACCCCGCCCCGGTCGATGTCGCCGACCACCACCACGGGCAGCCGCGCGGCCCGCGCGATCCCCATGTTGACGATGTCGCTGCGGCGCAGATTGATCTCCGCCGGACTGCCCGCGCCCTCGCAGATCACCGCGTCGTGGGTCCGCCGCAGCTCCTCCAACGCGGCGAACACCGGCTCGAACAGCTCCCGCCGGTGCCCCTCGGACACTTCGGACCCACTGGTCTGCCCGGCCCGCCCGGCCCGCCCGAAGAACCCGCGGGCGCTCATCTCGCCGACCGGCTTGCCCATCAGGACGACCTGGCTGGACCGGTCGCTGCCGGGCTTGAGCAGCACCGGGTTCATCAGCGCGGTCGGCTCGACCCGCGCGGCCCGCGCCTGCATCGCCTGGGCGCGGCCGATCTCGGCGCCGTCCCGGGTCACGAAGGAGTTCAGGGACATGTTCTGGCCCTTGAACGGCGCGACCTTCAGGCCCTGGCGGACCAGCCACCGGCAGATCCCCGCCGTGACGACGCTCTTGCCCGCGTCGGACGTGGTGCCCGCGACGAGCAGCCCGCCGCCCCGCGCTCCGCTCCGGCCCGCCGTGCCCTTCGTCGTACCGCCGCCCCTCACGCCGCACCCCCGCGCCGGCGCAGCGCGCCCGCGAGGAGCCGGCCGCCGGCACAGCCGGCCAGGGTCAGCCAGGTCACCCGGCGCGACAGCCGTACCGCCCGGTCGATGTCCGCGACCTCGACGGGCCGTCCCGCCGCGTTCAGCACCGGCCGGTGCTCGACCCGCCCGCCGTACGACAGGGTGCCGCCGAGCCGGACGCCGAGCGCCCCCGCGAACGCGGCCTCCACCGGGCCGGCGTTGGGGCTCGGATGCCGGGCGGCGTCCGCCCGCCAGGCCCGCAGCGCCCCGCGCGGATCGTCGCCCGCGACGGTGGCGAGGACGGCCGTCAGCCGGGCACCCGGCCAGCCCGCCACATCGTCGAGCCGGGCCGAGGCCCAGCCGAACCGGCGGTGGCGCGGGGACTTGTGGCCCACCATCGCGTCCAGCGTGTTGACCGCCCGGAACCCGAGCAGCCCCGGCACACCGGCGACCGCGCCCCAGAAGAGGGCGCCGACGACGGCGTCCGAGGTGTTCTCGGCGACCGACTCGACGACCGCGCGGGCCATCGCGGGCCCGTCCAGCGCCTGTGGGTCGCGCCCGACCAGATGCGGCATGCGCTCCCGGGCGACCCCCAGATCCCCGGCTTCGAGCGCCCCGCCGATGGCGCGCGCCTCGCGGCCCAGCGTCGTCCCGCCGACGACGGCCCACACGGAGGCGGCGGTCAGCGCGGCGGTGGCGGTGGCGCTGCCCCGTACCGCGCGGGTCGCGACGGCGCCGAGCGCCACGGCGGAGCCGGCGCACAGCGCGGTGTAGAGGGCGCCCCGGCCGCGGTGGTCCCGGTGCATCCGGTGCTCGACGGCGCCCGCCGCCCGGCCGAACGCGGCGACCGGATGACCGCGCCGGGGATCGCCCACGAGCAGATCGGCGGCGAGGCCGGCGGCCGCTCCGTACGCGAAGAGACGGGGAGAGCGGGTGCGGGAGGCCGCGGGAGAGGAGAAGCGGCGGGTTCGGGGTGTCCTGGAGCCGTTGCCGGGCATGGCACAGTGTCCTCACTCAGGGTCCGCGCCCTGGATCGACGTGATCGGCGGCGAGAGTTCCTGACTCCCGGCCGCGAGGACCGGTCACAGTGGCGGGACCGTGCCGGAATCACACCGGACTTCCTCCCCATGCCGCCGTAATGGCCCCGGCAGTCCACCACGCGGCCGGAAGGCCCGTCAACCCGCGCTTGACCTGCGCCTGGTCACTGTGCGCAGTGCCACGAACCCGCATACGCCGTCTGGGCGGCCCCACCCGGAGGTGGGGCCGCCCAGACGGCGTGGTGTGCGCGCGTGTTCGTGGTGCTCGTCGGTGTCCGGTCAGGCGACGATCAGGTAGATGCCGTAGGCCACGGCGGCCGCGCAGAGCGCGAAGCAGGCGTACGCGCCGGTACGGGCCAGAGTGGCCGAGCCGCCCGCGGCGGTGGCCCGCTCCTGCTTGGCGAGCGCGGCGACACCGAGGGTGAACAGGCCCACGAGGGCGACGGTGGTCACGAGGCTGACTCCGAAGACGGAGCCGAGAGCTGCCCAGTCGATCTTCATGTGCGTGCTTCCAGTTCCTTAGACCGCGGCGGCGGGAGCGGCCGGCGGGGCGGCCGGGTCCGTCGGGCCGGGGGAGGGGATGGTGGTCTTCAGGGCCTCGTCCTTGACGGCGGCGACGGAGCCGGCCGGCGGGGGCGGGGTGACGGCCGCGATGGCGGTGGTGACGACACCCGCCGGCTCGACGTCGGCAGCGGCCGGGGCGTCGAGGTCGTCGGCGGTCACGTTGTGCTGGTCGACCGGCTTGCGGCGGGACAGCGACCAGATCACTCCGGAGCCCGCGATCAGCAGGACGGCGACGGTGACGATGCCCCAGTCGCCCTGCTTGGTGAGGAACTCGGCGCCGGCGCCGACCAGGCCCGCGGCGGGCAGGGTCAGACCCCAGGCGGCGAACATCCGGGTGGCGGTCGACCAGCGGACGACACCGCCCTTGCGGCCGAGGCCCGCGCCCATCACGGCACCCGAGCAGGACTGGGTGGTGGAGAGGGAGAAGCCGAGGTGCGAGGAGGCCAGGATGACCGTCGCGGCGCTGGTCTGGGCGGCGAAGCCCTGCTGCGGCTGGAGGTCGGTGAGGCCCTTGCCCATGGTGCGGATGATGCGCCAGCCGCCGAGGTAGGTGCCGAGCGCGATCGCGACACCGGCGGAGGCGATGACCCAGACCGGCGGGTTGGAGCCGGGGACGAGGACGCCGTTGGCGACCAGGGCGAGGGTGATGATGCCCATCGTCTTCTGGGCGTCGTTGGTGCCGTGGGCGAGCGAGACGAGACCGGCGGAGGCGATCTGGCCGGCCCGGAAGCCCTTGGCCGTGGCCTTGGCCTCGGGGGCGGCGTTGATGCGGTACGTCAGCTTGGTGGCCACCATCGCGGCGAGGCCGGCGACGATCGGGGCGGCGACCGCGGGGAGCAGGACCTTGGTGACGATGGTCGAGCCGTTGACCGCGGACCAGCCGGCGGACATCACCGCGGCGCCGATGAGGCCGCCGAACAGCGCGTGCGAGGAGCTCGACGGAAGGCCGAGCAGCCAGGTCAGCAGATTCCACAGGATGGCGCCGACGAGCGCCGCGAAGATCACTTCGGTGCGGATGCCCTCTTCGTTGATGATGCCGCCGGAGATCGTCTTGGCGACCTCCACGGAGAGGAAGGCGCCGACGAGGTTCAGCACGGCGGACATGGCCACCGCCGTCTTGGGCTTGAGAGCACCGGTCGAGATGGTCGTCGCCATCGCGTTGGCGGTGTCGTGGAAACCGTTCGTGAAATCGAACACGAGAGCTGTCACGACCACAATGGCGAGCAGCAGCGTGATGTGTTCCATTTACCCAGGCAATCGTTTGACGTCAGTGGCGCGTCGAACCTAGGCAACCTGAGTGAACGGAAGGTGAACTGGGCCGGGCGCGGTGGTGTCCCGAACCGGGTTCGGAAGATTCCGGTTGTGCGCGATCCGTGTTCCGGACCGGACGGCGTCCACGATGCGGTCGCCCTGTAACCACGGGTCATCCGGGGCCTCCCAAGGGCCGAACCGGGGTGCGGCACTCCTCCCGTTCCCTCCCCGTATCACCCCCTGGACGCCCCTCGGTCGGCCTTCACTCGTACGAAGGACCCCGTCGGCGAGACCCTTGTCACTCGAACGAGAGCGTCCGATGGCAGGGTGCGCGGGCCCCGCCGACACTGGGAGCGTGCGCCCGGCTACAGCGGCGGCAGCGGCCGTCACCACAGTGCTCGGTCTCGGCGCGGCCGCGGTGGCGGCCGGCCGGTACGCCTGCGACGTCGCCCTCGGCGCGCCGCCCGGACGCCCCTTCCCCGGCGAACCACGGCTCACCGTCCATTCCGCCGACCCCGACCGGATCACCCTCACCCGCAGCCTGGCCACGCTGCGCCCCGGCACGTACGGCATCGACGGCGGCGACGGCCTGCACGCCGTCGTCGGCCCCGTCCTCGACCGGGTCCCGCACGCCGCCGACACCGTGGTGCGCCGCCTCGAACGGATCGAGTCCGGCATCCCCGCCGCCGGCGCCCGGGTCCGGCTCACCCCCCAGCTCCACCGAGGCACCCCCGAAACCGCCCTCGCCGTCGGCTACGAGGACGTCCAGATCCCCGGCGAACTCGGCCCCCTGCCCGCCTGGCTCGTCCCCGGCGCCCGCGGCACCTGGGTGATCGCCCTGCACGGGCTCGGCACCACCCGCGAGCACCCGCTCAATCTCGTCCCCTTCTTCCACCGCCGCCGCGTCCCCGTCCTCATTCCCGCCTACCGAGGCGACCCGGGCGCCCCGCCGTCCCCCGACGGACTCGCCCACCTCGGCGACTCCGAGTGGCGCGACGTCGACGCGGCCATCCGCTACGCCGTCCGCCGCGGCGCGGCCCAGGTCATCCTGCACGGCTTCGGCACCGGCGCCTCGATGGCCCTGTACGCCGCCGCGCACTCCGGCGTGCGTGGCCGGATCCGCGGGCTCGTCCTCGACTCCCCGGTCCTCGACTGGGAGGCCACCGTGCGCAACCTGGCCGCCGCCCACCGGGTCCCCGCCCCGCTCCTGCCGCTCGCCGTCCGCGCCGCCCAGGGCCGGACCGGCCCGCACGGCGACCGGCTGCGGGACGCCGCCGACCCCGGCGGCGCACGCGTCCCCACGCTCCTCTTCCACGGCCCGGACGACACCATCGCCCCCTGGGGCCCCTCGCGCCGGCTCGCCGAACTCCGCCCCGACCTCGTCACCCTCACCACGGTCCGCGACGCCCCGCACGCCGCGATGTGGAACGCCGACCCGGTCCGCTACGAGGAGGCGCTGCGCCGCTTCCTCACCCCCCTTGTCTAGGACCCACGCCCCCTCCTGCGGAGGCCGGCCGGTTCCCGATCTCGAACAGAGGGTCGTAGAACAGAGGTCGAAACGGGTCCGTACGGGGCTTTCGGGACCCTCCGGACACGAAACCGGGGCCAGGGCGGCGGCGTCTCCCCTTCCGATTGGGCTTTCGGGCGATCAGCGGGAAGACTGCCCCCGTGACGTCTCGAAAGCCCGATGAACCATTGGCGCGCAACTCCAGACTCCGACTCGTCCGTCCGCGGCCACTCGCCACCGCGCGGGGGGCCGTGACGAACCGGCGCACCCGCCCCGCGCCACGGCCGCCCGAGGGCACACCGCCCCGCGCCGTTCTGGCCCACCAGGCACGGACCCTGCTCGCGGACGCGGTGCGGCTCGCCCGCTGGGCCGCCGACGACCAGCGGGCGCGGACCGCGCCCCAGGACGGGGCGGCGGCCGCCGACGCCCTCGGCCTGACCCCGGCCGAGGTCCGGGCCTGCTGGGACCGGGCCCGCCTCGCCGGGCTGGTCGAACTGCACGACGGCACCGCCCGCCCGGGCTGGCGGCTGCATGCCTGGGACCGCGACGACACCGCCGTCCTGCGCGGCTGGGTCGCGCTCTTCGACGCCTGGTCGCTGGCGCACCCGGCGCCCGAGGCGGTGGCGCCCGGCGCCGTCGCCGAGGTCGTCGAGGCCGTCCCGCAGGCCCTCTCGCTGCTCCAGCTGTCCGCCGGGCCGGTCGCCGTGCCGGCCCTCCTGGACCTGCTGGGCCAGCGCGTCGACGAACTGCGCGAGGGGCGCTGCGAGGTCCCCGCCCCCGGTGTCGCGCCGGAGTCGATGGCCCCGGTTCCCGTCACCGAACGGGACCCGGCCGCCGTCGACGGGCTTCCCGCCCTGCTCGACTGGGCCCTCGAAGGCCTCGCGGCCGTCGGCGCCCTCACCCTCGGCGAGGGCGAAGGCGGCCGGCAGGCCACCCTCACCCCGCTCGGCAACTGGGCGGTCTGGGTCAAGCTGGAACAGATCTGCGTCGCCGCCCAGAGCCCGGCCGGCAACATCGAGCAGTCAGCCGAGGACATGCTCCGCGGCTGCGCTCGGCTCACCCCGGGACCGGCCCGCGACGAATACCGGGCCTGGCTCGCCGCCCGTACCCTCGCCGCCGCCATCGCCGAACTGATCACCGTCGCCCGCGGCGAGGACGCCCTGCTGCGCGGCCTCGCCTTCGAGGCGCTGCGGGTCGTCGGAGCGCCCGCCGAGCCCGTGGTCCGCGCCACCGTCGCCGAGCCGTCGCTGCGCCCGTACGCGCTGCTCTGGCTCGCCGAGCACGAGGGCGCCGACCCGGACGAGGCCGCCGAGGTGCTGACCCGCGAAGAGGCCACCTGGCTGTGGGTGGACACCGCCGCCGCCGTCACTGACCACGGCGAGAGCGATCTGCTCGTCCGCCACCTGGAGTCCGCCGTCCAGGGCACCGTCCCGGCGCTCCTCGACGAGGTCCGGGCCGTCGGCCACCCCCGTACGGTCCAGGTCCTGGTCGCCCTCGCCGCCGCGCACCCCGACCCGGCCCTGGCGAAGGCGGTCCGCCGGGCCGCCTTCCAGGTCCACACGGGCGGCGCCTGATCCGAAGGACAGCCCCCCGGGTTACCCGGCGGGCGTGCCCGGGGCGTACGTCCCGAAACTCCAGACGTTGCCCTCGGCGTCTTGGGCCATGTAGTCGCGCGAGCCGTAGTCCTGGTCCGTCGGCGGCATCAGGATCTCGGCGCCCGCGGCGGCGGCCCGCGCGTGGTGCGCGTCGATGTCGGTCACCCGGACGTACACCCCGGCCGGTCCGCCGCCGGCCATGATCGTGTCGTAACGGCTGCCGGTGCCCCGGCTGCCGAGCATCACCCTCCCGTTGCCGTACGACAGCTCGGCGTGCGCCACCCGGCCGTCCTCGTCCTCGTACACGGCGTCCGCGGTGAAGCCGAACGCCGTCGTGAGCTGCTCGATGGCGGCCCTGGCGTCCGTGTAGAGCAGGGCCGGGCAGATGTCGGGCGTCGTGGTCATGTGCTCTCGCCTTTCCTCGTCGGTGGCGCCGACCCCGATCCGCCGGGCGATTTCTAGCGGAAGGTGTCGCAGCGCGCCATGTCGCCGGTCTCGTAGCCGGTACGGAACCACTGCTGCCGCTGGGCCGCCGAGCCGTGCGTCCACGCCTCGGGCGCCACCCGGCCCTGGAACCGTTCCTGGATCCGGTCGTCGCCCACCGCCGCCGCGGCGTCCAGACCGTCGCGGATGTCGGCGTCCGTGAGCCGGGTCAGCAGCGGGCGGCCCGTCCGGCTGTCCGGGGTGGTCGTCGCGTGATGCGCCCAGACCCCCGCGTAGCAGTCGGCCTGGAGCTCCACCCGTACCGCGTTCGAGCCGGCCCCGGTCCGGCCGTCCTGGGTGCGGGCCAGCGTGCCCGTCAGGTTCTGGATGTGGTGCCCGTATTCGTGCGCCACCACGTACGCCTGGGCGAACGGTCCGCCGTTCGCGCCGAACGTGGTGTGCAGCTCGTCGAAGAACCCCAGGTCCAGATAGGCCTGCCGGTCCCCCGGGCAGTAGAAGGGGCCGACCGAGGAGTCCGCGGCGCCGCACGCGGTGGAGACCCGGCCGCTGAACAGGACGGTCGGCGCGTCCGTGTACCGCCCGCCGTGGCGCGGGTACTCGCCGCGCCAGAAGTCCTGCAGGCTGTTGACGACCGCGACGATCCGGCAGTCCTGGCGGGTGTTCGCGTCCGAGCCCTTCTTGCACTTCTGGCTCACCTCCGCCACCGACGACGCGCCGGCGGCCGGGGCGTTCGAGCCGGACGAGAGTCCGAGCTCCGCCGGGCCCACCCCCAGGAGCAGGCCGATGACCAGGGCGACCAGGCCGACGATCCCGCCGCCGATGGTGACCCCGCCGCCCGGGATACGGCTTCCCCGGACGTCCTGGACCTCCGACGTGTCGAGATCGGCGTCGTCGTCGAACTGCATGCCCACCACCCTTTGTGTCTCTTCGGAGTATCGGTGAATCATCGCGTCCGCACCGCTCGACGCCGGTCCCGGGGGCCGGAGACGGGACGGGAGGAGGCACAGGGGAGGGCTCGGGGGAAGCATGCGGGAAGGGGGCGGGAAGGGGCCGGGACGAGTGGCTCGCGTGGCCGAAAACCAGTTGCAGGGTCCCGCTAGACTGGCTCTATGGACATTCCCACCGTGTTTTGGGTGCATTAGCGGCGTCGAAGCCCGCCCGTCGTCCTTCCGCCGTTCCCCCATCACCCTGGAGTCCGTCCGTGATCACCGCCTCCGGCATCGAGCTGCGCGCCGGCGCCCGTGTCCTCATCGAGTCCGCCTCGTTCCGCGTCGCCAAGGGCGACCGGATCGGCCTGGTCGGCCGCAACGGCGCCGGCAAGACCACGCTCACCAAGTGCCTCGCGGGCGAGGGACAGCCCGCCGCCGGCCAGATCGCCCGCTCCGGCGAGGTCGGCTACCTCCCGCAGGACCCGCGCACCGGCGACCTCGACGTCCTCGCCCGCGACCGCGTCCTGTCCGCCCGCGGTCTCGACACGCTCATCCGCAAGATGCGCCAGAACGAGGAGCGCATCGCCAATGGCTCCGGCGCCACCCGCGAGAAGGCGCTGCGGCAGTACGAGCGCCAGGAGACCGAGTTCCTCACCAAGGGCGGCTACGCGGCCGAGGCCGAGGCGGCCACCATCGCCGCCGCCCTCGGTCTGCCCGACCGGGTCCTCGGCCAGCCGCTGCACACCCTCTCCGGTGGTCAGCGCCGCCGTATCGAGCTGGCCCGCATCCTCTTCTCGGACGCGGACACGCTGCTCCTCGACGAGCCCACCAACCACCTCGACGCCGACTCGATCGCCTGGCTCCGGGACTACCTGAAGAGCTACCGAGGCGGCTTCATCGTCATCTCCCACGACGTCGACCTCGTCGAGACCGTCGTCAACAAGGTCTTCTACCTGGACGCCAACCGCTCCACCATCGACGTCTACAACATGGGCTGGAAGCTCTACCAGCAGCAGCGCGAGGCCGACGAGAAGCGCCGCAAGCGCGAGCGCCAGAACGCCGAGAAGAAGGCCGCGGCCCTCAACTCGCAGGCCGACAAGATGCGCGCCAAGGCCACCAAGACCGTCGCCGCGCAGAACATGGCCAAGCGTGCCGAGCGGCTGCTGTCCGGCCTGGAGGCGGCGCGGGTCTCCGACAAGGTCGCCAAGCTGCGCTTCCCGGAGCCCTCGCCCTGCGGCAAGACCCCGCTCACGGCGGAGGGCCTGTCCAAGTCGTACGGCTCCCTCGAGATCTTCACCGACGTGGACCTCGCCATCGACAAGGGCTCCCGCGTCGTCATCCTCGGCCTCAACGGCGCCGGCAAGACCACCCTGCTCCGGCTGCTCGGCGGCGTCGAGCAGCCCGACACCGGCGCCGTCACCCCGGGCCACGGCCTCAAGCTCGGCTACTACGCCCAGGAGCACGAGACCCTCGACCCCGAGCGCAGCGTCCTCGAGAACATGCGCTCCGCAGCGCCCGACCTCGACCTGGTCGAGGTCCGCAAGGTGCTGGGCTCGTTCCTGTTCTCCGGCGACGACGTCGACAAGCCCGCCGGGGTGCTCTCCGGCGGCGAGAAGACCCGTCTCGCGCTCGCCACCCTCGTCGTCTCCTCGGCGAACGTGCTCCTCCTGGACGAGCCGACCAACAACCTCGACCCGGCCAGCCGCGAGGAGATCCTCGGCGCGCTGCGCACCTACAAGGGCGCCGTCGTCCTCGTCACCCACGACGAGGGCGCCGTCGAGGCGCTCGACCCCGAGCGGATCATCCTGCTCCCGGACGGCGTCGAGGACCTGTGGGGCGCGGACTACGCGGACCTGGTGTCCCTCGCCTGACCCGTCAAACACCCGGCCGTGCCGTGCCGGGCTGGATCATTCGGCTCATCGGTGATCCTTCATCTGAGTGAGTACGTCTCGTACTCCTCGCGCACCTCCGGCGCGGGCCCCGCGGAATTCCCACCGCGGGGCCCGCGCCGTTCCTCTGCCCCCGGCACGCCGCTGACCTGCTGCTTTTCGAACGGCGCCGGCGAAAGCGGTCGCCCGGGGCGACGGCTTGGGCCCGTTCCCGTCGTGACGGGCCGTGTCACAGCGTGCGAGCGAATGGCACCGACCTTGTCGAATGGGTGGCCAGGAGGCACGGGAGGGGTGATCATGAGAAGACCAGAGCGCACTTCCCATGAGGAGGCACGGGTGGCCGAGACTCTGAAGAAGGGCAGCCGGGTGACCGGCGCCGCGCGCGACAAGCTCGCGGCAGACCTGAAGAAGAAGTACGACTCCGGTGCGAGCATCCGGGCACTGGCCGAGGAAACCGGCCGTTCCTACGGATTCGTCCACCGGATGCTCAGCGAATCCGGGGTCACGCTGCGAGGACGCGGCGGAGCCACACGAGGCAAGAAAGCAGCCTCGGCCTGACGCCGGGACGTCTCGATCGGGCCACCGGGTCTCCCGGTGGCCACCCGGTCTGTCCTGCGACCGACCGGGTGGTTACTGTGCAGTCACTTAGCATCGGACACAGTGCTGCACCGGAACCGGAGACGCCCCATGACCACGTTCGAGAACACTGAGCACGTTTTCGAAAAGGACGGTGTACGACTCACCGTCGAGGACGCCGTCGCCACGGTGACCCTGACCAATCCGGCGAAGCGCAACGCCCAGACTCCCGCGCTGTGGCGGGCGTTGACCGAAGCCGGCCGGTCCCTGCCGGGCACCGTACGCGTCGTCGTGCTGCGCGGCGAAGGCCAGTCCTTCTCCGCCGGCCTCGACCGGCAGGCGTTCACGCCGGAAGGCTTCGACGGCGAACCGTCGTTCCTCGACATGGCCCGCGGGTCCGACAGCGACCTCGACGCGCTCATCGCCGAGTACCAGGAAGCGTTCACCTGGTGGCGCCGCAACGACATCGTGTCCATCGCGGCCGTCCAGGGCCACGCCATCGGCGCGGGCTTCCAGCTCGCGCTCGCCTGCGACCTGCGGGTCGTCGCCGACGACGTGCAGTTCGCCATGCGCGAGACCAGCCTCGGCCTCGTCCCCGACCTCACCGGCACGCACCCCCTCGTCTCCCTCGTCGGCTACGCCCGCGCGCTGGAGATCTGCGCGACCGGACGCTTCGTCCACGCCGAGGAAGCCGAACGCGTAGGCCTCGCCAACATCGCCGTGCCCGCCGCCGAACTCGACGCGGCGGTCAAGGACCTGAGCGCGGCGCTGCTGGCGGCGCCGCGGGACGCCGTCGTCGAGACGAAGGCGTTGCTGCGGGGGGCGGCGGAGCGGTCGTACGAGGAGCAGCGGGTGGCGGAGCGGGCGGCGCAGGGGCGGCGGCTGCGGGATCTGGCGGGGCTGGGCGAGTAGCGCTGCGCTGTGCTGTGCGGGTGAGCGTGGCGCGTGGTGGTGGCGGGGCGTGGGGGCGCGTTCGGGGCTGCGGGGTGGTGCGCTGGGGGTTCGTGGGTGGTGCGCGTGGGCCGGTCCGGGGGCTCGTGTTCCGCACTGCATGATTTACGGCGCGGGGCCCTGACTTGTGCGTGAAGCGTTCTTTTTCCGCGCCACAAATCACGCTTTACGTTTCGAACACGACCCCCTCCCCGGCCCCCGCTCCCGTCGCCGTCTCGCGCGCACCGCCCCGCACCCCTCCCGCTGGGATGGGGGGTGGGGTGCCGTCCGCCGGTGGGTGGGGGGAGGTGGGTGAGGGGGTTGGTGGGGGGGCGGCTTTCCGCTGGTGGGGGGATTTTTATCAGTGGAGTTCTGAGATCAGGACTGTGACTTTCGGCTGCTCTTCGGTGGTCAGTGCCCGGCTGATCGCGCGGGCCACCGTCAAGGCGCGGTAGCCCGTTGTCACCGCCACCTCGACGCGGACGTGACCCGGGGTGCGCTGGAGCGGGGCGCCGAAGGCGTCGGTGAGGGCGGCCACGCCCGGGACCGTGAGGGTGGTCAGGGCGGCCGGGTCGTCCGGGGCCGGGGGCGAGGTGCGGCCCGGCGGGGGAGGGGGTGCCGGGCGGTCCGGGGGCGTGTCGAGCAGCTCCGTCACCCGCAGGTCCACTCCCGCCACCTTCAGGCCGAGGGTGCCCTCCGCCGCGTCGAGGAGCGCCGCGCGCAGGCGGCCCGTCAGCTGGGGCAGCGGCCGGCCCGCGACCGCCGCGACATCCATCGAGATCCGCAGTTCCCCGGGTGGCAGCCCGCCCGGCGGCACCGGAACGGGTGAACGGGCGCCCTCGCCCGCGAGGCGGAACCCGGGCCGCCCCGCCACCACTCCCCGTACCCGCCGGGCCGCCTGGGCCAGGAGTGCCCGTACCGTCCGCTCCGCGATCCACGCGCCGTCCGCCGCGTCGCCGAGCGGCAGCAGCCGGTCCGTCGCGTGCCACGTCTCCGCCGTCGTCATCACCCCAGCCTGCCGTATCCACGGCGCGAGATCGGGCAACTCGTCTTAATCTGGCGAATACGGTGACGAAAGTCGATGGAAGGGGTGCGTGATGACCGACCGTACGGATTCCTCTCCGCATACGACGATGACCAAGCGCGGTGGCGGTGATCCGGCCTCCCGAGGGCGGACCACCATCGCCGACGGGGTCGTCGAGAAGATCGCCGGGCTCGCCGCACGCGATGTCGTCGGGGTCCATGCCATGGGCAGCGGGTTCTCCCGGACCCTCGGCGCCGTCCGCGACCGGGTCCCCGGCGGGGGCAGTGCGAAGTCCGGGGCCTCCCGGGGCGTCAAGGCCGAGGTCGGCGAGGTGCAGACCGCGCTCGACCTGGAGATCGTCGTCGACTACGGCGTCTCCATCGCCGATGTCGCCGGAGCCGTCCGGGAGAACGTCATCGCCGCCGTCGAGCGCATGACCGGCCTGGAGGTCGTCGAGGTCAACATCGCCGTCAGTGACGTGAAACTGCCCGACGAAGAGGACGAGGAGCCGGAGTCGCGGCTCCAGTAGCCGCTGACCGCCCGGCGGAAAGGGCTCAGCATGAGCATGGCGATGGCCGGCCTGGTGGCCGGCTTGGCGCTCGGCTTCGCCGGATACTTCGGCGGCTTCGGTGCGTTTGTCCTGGTCGCGGCGCTCGGCGCGATCGGATTCGTGGTCGGCCGGTTCCTGGACGGCGATCTCGAACCCGGCGAGTTCTTCCGCGGCCGCGAACGCGGCCGCAGGAGGTGATCCGGGGTGGCGGACCTGGCTCAGCGGCGGGTGGGGGCGGCACGGGTGCCCCCGGCCGGCCGGGGAGCGACCACGATCGCCGACCGGGTCGTCGCGAAGATCGCCGCGCAGGCGGCCCGTGAGGCGATCGACGTCCCCGAGTGGGGGCAACCGCCGCATGCCTCGGTCGTCGTCCACGGGGACACCGCCCGGGTCTCGGTCAGCCTCGAACTCGGCTATCCCGGCGACGTCGGCCGCCAGTGCGGCGCCGTCCGGGGCCGGGTGCGTACCCGGGTCGAGGCACTGGCCGGCATGCGCGTCCACGAGGTCGCCGTCCACGTCGAACGGCTGCACTCGGTACGGACCGCCGCCGGCGGGCGGGAGCGTCCGCGATGACCGACCCCGTACCCGTACTGGAGGAAGGCGGTGGCGAACCGCCGGCCCGCGTGCGCGCGCGCCGGTTCTGGTCCGTACGGCGTGTTCCCGCCGCCGTGCTCGCCGCCGTGCTGCTCGGCGGCGCCGGGCTGCTGCTGTACGACATCGCCGCGGTCCGGGCCGGCCGCACCGCCATGTCCTGGCGCCGCTCGCTGGCCGATCAGCTCGCGACCCGGCCCCTCGACGACACCTGGGTGCTCGCCGCGGCGGCCCTCGCCGTCCTAATCGGACTGTGGCTGCTGCTCCTGGCCCTCACCCCCGGCCTGCGGGCCGTCCTGCCCATGCTCCGTACGTACCCCGACGTCCGCGCCGGTCTCGACCGCGAGGCCGTCGCCCTGGTGCTGCGCGATCGCGCCATGGAGGTGTCGGGCGTCCAGTCGGTCCGGGTCACGGCCGGCCGTCGCAAGGTGTCCGTGCGGGCCGTCTCGCACTTCCGCGGACTCGACGAGGTCCGCGCCGACCTGGAGAACGCCCTCGCCGCCGGCGTCGGCGAACTCGCCCTCGCCCGGCCGCCGGGCCTGAGGATCCGGGTGGCCCGGCCGCCCCGGAAGGGGTGATCCGCGTGACCGCAGTCCTGCGCCGCGTCGACCGGACCGTGCTCGCCCTCGCGGGCCTGGTCCTCGTCGTGGGCGGCGGCGCCGTGTTCGCCGCCGGCCTCGGCCTCGCCGTACCGTCCTGGTGGCCCTGGTCCGGCCCGCACGACGTCCTGCTCAGCCGCTCGGAGCGGCAGCACTTCCGCTCCGACGGCTGGTGGTGGCCGGCGGTCATCGCGGTCCTCGGGCTCGTCGTGCTGCTCGCCCTGTGGTGGCTGATCGCCCAGTTCCGGCGGGCCCGGCTCGCCGAGGTCGTCGTCGACAGTGGCGACGGCGAGGAAGCGGTGGTGCGGGGCCGGGCCCTGGAAGCCGTCCTCGCCGCCGACGCCGAGGCCCAGGAAGGCGTCGCCCGGGCCCGGATCGCGCTCACCGGGCGCCGTTCCGCGCCCCGCGCCCGGGTCGCCCTGCTGCTTGAACCGCATGCCTCCCCGGCCGGCGCGCTCGCCACCCTCGCCGCTGAGGCCCTCGGCAACGCCCGTGCCGGCACCGGGCTCGCCGCCCTGCCCGCCGAGGCCCGTCTCCGCGCGGTCCGCCACCAGGCCAGCCGGGTGACGTGAGGCCGGCCCGGACGTGACGTGACGGCTCAGAAACCGCCGCGCGCCCCGCCGTCCACCGGGAGCATCACACCCGTCAGATACGAGGCGGCGGGCGAGAGCAGGAACGCGGCCGTCCGCCCGAACTCCTCCGGCGTGCCGTAGCGACGCAGCGGGATCGTCGCCTCGTTCGCCGTGCGCGACGCCTCCGCGTCACCCGACAGCGCGTCCAGCGAACGCATCCGATCGGTGTCGATCCGGCTCGGCAGCAGGCCGATCACCCGGATGCCGCGCGGGCCCAGGTCGTTGGCGAGGGACTTGGCGAAACCGGCCAGGCCCGGCCGCAGACCGTTGGAGATGGTGAGACCCGGGATCGGCTCGTGCACCGAACCGGACAGCACGAACCCGATCACACCGCCCTCGGGCAGGGCCTCCGCCGCCGCCCGGGCCAGCCGCACCGCACCCAGGAAGACGGTGTCGAACGCGGCCGCCCACTCCTCGTCGGTGTTGTCGGTGCCGAAGCCCGGCGCCGGGCCGCCCACGCTGATGAGGATGCCGTCGAAGCCGCCGAACCGCGCCTTCGCCTCCCCGATCAGCCGGGCCGCCGTGCCCGGATCGGCGTTGTCGGCGGCGACCCCGGCCGCGTCCGGGCCCAGCTCGGCCGCCGCCTCGGCGGCCGTCTTCTCCTCGCGCCCGGTGAGCAGCACCTTCGCGCCCTCCCCGAGCAGCGCCTCCGCCGAGGCCCGGCCGAGCCCTCGGGTCGCGCCGGTCACCACGTACACACGGTCCTTCAGCCCAAGATCCATGGGCCGATTGTAGGTTCGGGCCGAGGGCGCGGGCCGGCCTATGGCCGAGTGAGCCGAAGGGGTGCGTCGGGGGAACAGTGCCGAACGCGTGCGGGCCCGCGAGGAACGAGCGGGTCGAGCACGATCGGTGCTGTGAGTCCGACTCCAGCACCCCGGAGGAGAACCGGGGCACAAAAAGCGGCCCGTCGGTCAGTGGTGCGCGTGGTGGTCGCCGTGGCCGTGGTGCTCGTGGCCGTGGTGCTGCTCGGCGGGCGCGGGCGCGGGTGCCGTCTCGGCGGTCCGTAGCGTGAACTCGGCCGTCCGGACCACGCCGTCGTGCTGGAAGTCCAGGAACAGGCGGTAGGTGCCCGCCGACGGTGCGACCGCCATGAAGGCGATCTCCGGCCCGGGCGCGGTGACGCCGTCGCCGGGCTCTCCCTCCGGGTGGACGTGGAGGTAGGCCAGGTCGCCCACGCGCAGGGCCACCAGGTGTCCGTACGCGGCCAGGTAGGGCTCCAGGTCGGTGACGGGCCGGTCGTCCCGGCTGACGGTGAGGGTCAGCCGGCTCGCCTCACCGGGCAGGAGGACGCCGTCGAGCGCGACGGTGTACGCGCCGATCCGCGCGACGCCGGTGGCCTCGGGGAGCGGCCGCGGGTCGTACGTCCCGGTGACCGCGGCGTCGATGCCCAGCGTCATGGTCCCGTCGTGGCCGGCCGGGTGGATGTCGGCGAAGAACCGCCAGTCTCCCGGCTCCAGGGTCAGTTCGGTGCTCCAGGTGCCCTTCTCGTCCCGCACCGGGTGTACGTGCTGGAAGCCGGCGGTGTCCCGCCGGACGGCTATGAAGTGCAGTTCCTTCTCGTGTTCGGGCGTGAAGGCGGTCACCGGCGCGCCGTCGGGGCCGATCACCCGGAAGGAGACGGTCCGCACGCCGGCGGAGAGGATCGGCGCGTCGAGTTCGAGGCTGTACCCGTGCTGGGAGACCGACAGCCCGCCGGGCTGTCCTCCGCCGTGGTGGGCGTGGGCGGCGTGGTCGTGACCGGTGTGGGCGGCGTGGTTCGACATGACAACTCCCCTGTGTGACGCGCCTGCTGGCGTTGTCCGTTCCGGACGACGATCAGAACCATATACCCCCTGGGGGTATTCCGCACCGAGGGTTTCCCCCGGGAAGGGCAGGCCGGAGAGAGGGCTGGGGCAGGGGGCGTGCTCACGGCGCGATGGCGTCGTCCTGGTCGGACAGCGCCAGCGCGGCGCCGACCAGGCCCAGGTGGCTGAACGCCTGCGGGAAGTTGCCCAACTGGTGTCCCGTCACCGGGTCGTACTCCTCGGCGAGCAGCCCGACGCCGTTGCACAGTCCGACCAGCCGCTCGAACAGTTCACGGGCCTCCGTCATCCGCCCGGTCAGCCGCAGCGCGTCCACCAGCCAGAACGAGCACACCAGGAAGGTGCCTTCCTGGCCCGGCAGCCCGTCGACCGACACCCCGGCCGTCGAATAGCGGCGCAGCAGCCCGCCGTCGAGGAGTTCCCCCCGTACCGCGTCGACCGTGCCCACCACGCGCGGATCGTCGGGCGGCAGGAATCCGACCCGGGGGATCAGCAGTGTCGCCGCGTCCAGCTCGGACGAGCCGTACGCCTGCGTGAAGGTGCCCCGCTTGGCGTCGTACGCCTTCGCGCACACCTCCGCGTGGATCGCGTCCCGCATCGCCCGCCAGCGCCCCACGTCGCCGCGCAGCGACGGCTCGGCCTCCAGGGTGCGCACGGCGCGGTCGGCCGCCACCCAGGCCATCACCTTGGAGTGGGTGAAGTGACGGCGCGGCCCGCGTACCTCCCACAGGCCCTCGTCGGGTTCGCGCCAGGTCGACTCCAGGAAGCCGAGCAGGCTCAGCTGGAGGTTCCAGGCGTGCGGCTTGGCGGGGATGCCCGCCTCCCGCGCCCGGTTCAGCGAGTCGAGCACTTCCCCGTACACGTCGAGCTGGAGCTGGTTCACGGCGGCGTTGCCGGTACGGACCGGTGCCGAGTCGGCGTAGCCGCGCAGCCAGGGCAGCACCGTCTCGGGCAGCCGGCGCTCGCCGGCCGGCCCGTACATGATCTGCAGGTCGGCCGGATCGCCGGCCACCGCGCGCAGCAGCCAGTCGCGCCAGGCCCGTGCCTCGTCGACGTATCCCGTGGACAGCAGGGCGCCGAGGGTGAAGGCGGAGTCGCGCAGCCAGCAGGCCCGGTAGTCCCAGTTGCGCACCCCGCCCATGGCTTCCGGCAGGGAGGTGGTGGGCGCGGCGACGATGCCGCCGGTCGGGGCGTAGGTGAGCGCCTTCAGGGTGATGAGGGAGCGGACGACGGCGTCCCGGTACGGTCCGCCGTAGGTGCAGCGGGACGCCCACTCCCGCCAGTCGCCGAGCGACTGCTCCAGGGCCTCGAAGGGGTCGACGAGCCGCGGGCGCGGCTCGTGCGAGGGGTGCCAGGTGAGGACGAACGCGACCCGCTGCCCGGCGGCGACGGTGAACTCCGAGCAGGTCGAGAGCTGCTGTCCCCAGGTCTTCACGGGCGGCTCGCTGCGCAGCCATACGGAGTCGGGCCCGGCGACCGCCACCCGGTGGCCGTCGGCGCGGCGCATCCACGGCACGATCGAGCCGTAGTCGAAGCGCAGCCGCAGGACGCCGCTCATCTCGACGTTTCCGCTGACGCCTTCGACGATCCGGATGAGGTCGGGGGCCAGGTCGCGCTGCGGCATGAAGTCGACGACCTTGACGGTGCCGGTACGAGTTTCCCAGAGGGTCTCCAGGACCAGGGTGTCCTCGGCGTAACGGCGGCTGGTGCAGGTGGTGGCCCCTTTGGGGGCGAGCCGCCAGTGGCCGTTCTCCTCGTCGCCGAGGAGGGCGGCGAAGCACGCGGCGGAGTCGAAGCGCGGCAGACACAGCCAGTCGACCGATCCGTCCCGTCCGACCAGCGCGGCGGTCTGGAGGTCGCCGATGAGGGCGTAGTCGTCGATGCGTTGCGTCACGCTGTGCGCTGTTCCCGGAAGCGACGACGGTCAATCAGGGGACCCTGTCTCCACTCACGAGTGCGGGCCGCTTCCCTGCCGTCACGTCTTTGTGCGGGTTTGCTGTGTACGGCCGAGTGAGCCGAAGGGGTGCGTCGGGGGAACAGTGCCGAACGCGCGCAGGCCCGCGAGGAACGAGTGGGCCGAGCACGATCGGTGCTGTGAGTCCGACTCCGGCACCCCGGAGGCGAGGGAGGCACAAAAAAGGCCAACGTGAAGCAAGCAACACGCGCCCAGGCTTGCCGCCTCGCGCACGTGCGGGCCACGCACCAGCGCCGCACCCACCCGCAAGCCCAGCCCCCAACCACCTCGCACCCGTGCGGGCCCCCTCCCGAAGGCACCGCGAGTGCGGGCCGCGCACCTGACGAGGCCAGAGCTACCGGGCTGCCCCCTACGGCCGAGTGAGCCGAAGGGGTGCGTCGGGGGAACAGTGCCGAACGCGCACAGGCCCGCGAGGAACGAGTGGGCCGAGCACGATCGGTGCTGTGAGTCCGACTCCAGCACCCCGTGGGGGTCCCCCCGCCGAAGGCAGGGGGAGAAGGAGGCACAAAAAAGGCCAACGTTGCCCAATCACACATGCGCTCGCCTGTAGCCGCCTTGCGCTCGTGCGGGCCCGGCCCTTGCCGTCGCGCTTACGTACAAGCCCAGCCCCCGCCCCCTACGCCACCGGCTGCGCTTCCTCCGCCACCGTGTCCGTCTCCTCCCGCGCCGCCGCTTCGCGGTCGCGCTTCTCGCGCCGTACGAGGACCACCCAGCCCACCGGCACTCCGGCGGCGAACAGCCACCACTGCACGGCGTAGGCCATGTGCGGGCCGATCGACTCG
Organism: Streptomyces sp. NPDC048718; assembly: GCF_043198875.1. NCBI lineage: Bacteria > Bacillati > Actinomycetota > Actinomycetes > Kitasatosporales > Streptomycetaceae > Streptomyces > Streptomyces sp. NPDC048718. The sequence continues at coordinate 23,569 of NZ_JBICVG010000027.1, read as the reverse complement.
TGGTCGGGTTCGGTGAGGAGCTGGGGGGAGTCGCCGGCGGGTTCGGGGGTGGCCTGTTCGATGTAGCCGCCGAGGACCGTGCGGCCGAGCAGGGCGGCCTGCTGGGTGCTGTTGATCAGCATGACCTGGCGGTCGGGCAGGCCCTTGAGGTCCTTGATGCCGCTGGCGCCGGTGGTCTCGTCGGCCATGAGCCGGCCGGTGACGGTGACCTCGCCCTTCGGCGGCGCCGGGATCTTCGGCAGGGTCCGCTGGTCGTCGGCGCCCGGCACCCAGCCGCGGTTGACCATGACGATCTTGCCGTCGGCGAGGACCAGCGGGGTGAGGACGTGGACGCCGACCCGGTCGTCGTTCGAGGTGCGGCGGCGTACGACGACCTCGTGCGCGGTGTCGAAGGTGCCGGTGGCGGTGACCTGGCGCCAGTAGTCGGTGCGCGGGACCGTGTGGCCGGGGGAGGTGAGTCGCTCGACCGGGGCCGGTGCGGCCTTGAGGTTGTCCGCGATCAGGGTGTTCTGGGCCACCCGGTGTTCATGCCGGTGGAACTGCCAGAAGCCCAGCTCGATCATCGTGGGGATGAGGACGAGGGTGATGAGGGTGAGGATCACCCACTGCCGGGACAACAGGAAGCGGTACACCCCACGACGGTACCCCCGGGGACCATGAGCTCTGCGCACGGGGGTTCCGCTCGCCCTCGTGCGGTCCCTCGTACCGCCCATCGGTGCCGCCGTTCACACCTTGTCGATGATGCCCGCCCTCCCCTCGGCGCGGGCGCAGTGCCCTCCGCAGTACCAGCTGCCCTGCACCTCGACGCCCTGGCCGATGATCTGGACTCGGCAGTGCTCGCAGATCGGGGCCATGCGGTGGATCGCGCAGGCGAAGCAGTCGAAGACGTGCACCGCGCCCTGCGCGTGCACCTCGAAGGACATGCCGTAATCGTTTCCGCAGACTTCACAACGTGCCATGCGCCACAGCGTGGAGCGGGGTGCGGCGGAAGGCCGGACGGCGCGCCCGGCCTTCCACGGCGGTCACTCGTCTGCCGGGACGGCCCGCGGCGGTCACTCGCCGCCGGGGCCACCCCAGGCGGTCACTCGTCCGCCGGGGCGACGTCCCGCAGCAGCTGGGTGTAGGCGGCCTCGTCGACGATCGGCGTGCCGAAGGACCTCGCCTTGACCACCTTGGAGGTGGCGGAGTCGAGGTCGTTGGTGACCAGCAGGCTGGTGACCCGCGACACGCTCGTCGCCACGTGCAGCCCGGCCTCGACCGTCCGGTCCTCCAGGAGTTCGCGGTCGATCGAGGTGTCGCCGGAGAACGCGACCCGCATGCCCTGCTTGAGCGGGGCGTCGGCGGTGTAGCGGCCGGGGTTGGGGTACGGGCACGCGGGGCGCTTGCGCGAGGGGCGCCAGCTGCCCGCTCCGTACGACGGCTGGTAGCCGACCCGGGGGCGGGCGGGCGTCGTGGCCCACTCGGTCAGCGGACGGCATTCAAGGAGCGGCAGGCGTACGCCCCGCTCGGCGGCCGTGCGCAGACTCGGCCGGAACGCCTCGGCGAGCACCCGCGCGTCGTCGAGCGCGTCGTGCGCGCGCTGCTGGACCACGCCGTAGTGCGCGGCCAGCGACTCCAGCTTGTGGTTGGGCAGCGGCAGCGCCAGTTCCTTGGACAGCGCGATCGTGCACAGCCGTTGCCGGACCGGGGCGGTGAGCTCGGCCCGCGCGTACTCGCGGGCGATCATCTGCCAGTCGAACATCGCGTTGTGCGCGACGAGCACCCGTCCGTCGAGGCGCGCCGAGAACTCCTCGGCGATCTGGGGGAACAGCGGTGCGCCCGCCAGCATGTCGCTGGTGAGCCCGTGGATCCACACCGGTCCGGGGTCCCGTTCGGGGTTGACCAGGGTGTACCAGTGGTCCTCCACCTCGCCCTGGGCGTCCAGCCGGTAGACGGCAGCCGAAACTATCCGGTCGTCGCGGGCGAGGCCGGTGGTCTCCACGTCGACGACCGCGTACCCCTGTGGGTAGGCGGCCGGCCACGTCGCTGCTGTCGTACGGTCGTCGAGCATGGTCACTGAGAATACGGGCCCCGACCGACACTCGGGCCCCCAGTGCCGCTTTCCCGGCCGGAATCGATGGTGATCAGTGGCCGAAATGTGACGGTGAAGAGGTGTCGTGGGGTCACCGGACCGTCGATCGCCGCGTGAGCACCATCTGCCGTGTGAGCACCGTCTCAGGAGGCGGGTGCCCGGGGCGGCGGGTCGGTCCGCCGCGGCCGGGCCGGTGGGTGCGACCCTCCTGGGGTGACCGAAGTCCCCGCACACGACGAAGCGCACGGGGGCGGCCTCGGCTCCCGGCTGAACTGGCTCCGGGCCGCCGTCCTCGGCGCCAACGATGGTGTCGTCTCCACCGCCGGTCTCGTCGTCGGCGTCGCCGGCGCCAGCGAGTCCCGGTCCGCCCTGCTCACCGCCGGTCTCGCCGGACTGCTCGCCGGGTCCATGTCCATGGCGGCGGGGGAGTACGTCTCCGTCTCCACCCAGCGCGACTCCGAACAGGCGGCTCTCGCGCAGGAACGCCGTGAACTGCACGAGGACCCCGAGGCCGAACTCGACGAGCTGACCGCCATGCTGACCGCCCGCGGTCTGAGCCCCGACGTGGCCCGCGAAGCGGCCCTCCAGCTCACCGAACGCGACGCGCTGCGCGCCCACGCCGCCGTGGAACTGGGCATCGACCCCGACGAACTCACCAACCCCTGGCACGCGGCCGGCGCCAGCTGTCTCGCCTTCACCGTCGGTGCCCTGCTGCCGCTCCTGGCGATCACCCTGCCGCCCACCGAGCACCGGTTGTGGATCACCGTGGTGTCCGTCCTCGGTGCCCTCACCTTCACCGGCTGGTGGAGCGCCCGCCTCGGCGAGGCCCCGGCCGGCCGCGCGATCCTGCGCAACGTCGGCGGCGGCGCGCTCGCGATGGCCGTCACCTACGCGGCCGGTTCGCTGCTCGGAGCCGTGGGGGTGTGACCCCTCCGCGTTGTCGGAAGCTACCAAAGCCTGCTGACGAACCGTCTCACATACTTGTTGGTAACAGCGTCTAGCCCTGCCTGCCCGCCCGCCTCTACCGTCATCGGCATGCCGAATCTGCCCGATGTCGTGCTCTGGTCCATACCGGCGTTCGTCCTCCTCACCGTGATCGAGGTGGTCAGCGTTCGCCTCCATCCCGACGAGGACGCCGCCGGGTACGAGACCAAGGACGCCGCCACCAGCATCGGCATGGGTCTCGGCAGCCTCGTCTTCGACGCCCTGTGGAAGATCCCCGTCGTCGCGCTCTACACCCTCCTGTACGAGCTGACGCCGCTGCGCGTCCCCGTCGTGTGGTGGACGGTCCTGCTCATGCTGCTCGCGCAGGACTTCTGTTACTACTGGCAGCACCGCGGCCACCATGTCGTCCGCATCCTGTGGGCCTGCCACGTCGTGCACCACAGCAGCCGGAAGTTCAATCTCAGCACCGCGCTGCGGCAGCCCTGGACCAGCCTCACCTCATGGCCGTTCTATCTGCCCATGATCCTGCTCGGGGTGCACCCGGCGGCCGTGGCGTTCTGCTCCTCCATCAGCCTCGTCTACCAGTTCTGGATCCACACCGAGCGGATCGACAGACTGCCGCGCCCCCTGGAGTACGTCTTCAACACGCCCTCGCACCACCGTGTCCACCACGCCTCCCAAGGCGGCTATCTGGACCGTAACTTCGGTGGCATCCTCATCGTCTGGGACCGGCTGTTCCGCTCCTTCGTCCCCGAGACGGAGCGGCCCGTGTACGGACTCACCAAGAACATCTCCACCTACAACCCGCTGCGCGTCGCCACCCACGAGTACGTCTCCATCGCCCGCGACCTCAAGGCCGCCCGCGACTGGCGCGAGCGTTCCGGGCGGCTGCTGCGCGGACCGGGCTGGCAGCCGGCCGCGGCCGTCCCCGGCATCGCCGCCGTCCCCGCCACCGCTGCCGTTCCCGGCACCACTGCCGTCGCCGCCGCGGTCCCCGTCACCGGCGCCATCCCCGGCACCGACTCCGGTCCCGTCGCCGCGACGCCCGGCAGCACCACCACCCCTACCACCGCACCGGAGGCCGCCGCGTGAACCGTCTGTCCCGCGCCCTGCTCGGCGCCTTCCTGCTCGCCGCCGCGGTCGACCTCGTCTCGCTGCTCGCCGGCGTGCACACCGGGCACATGATCGCCAAGCCGCTGCTCATGCCGCTGCTCGCCGGATACGCCGCCACGCAGGGCGCCCCCCGCATCCTGATCGCCGCACTGCTGCTCGGCTGGGGCGGCGACGTGTTCCTCATGCTGGACCCCGACTGGGCCTTCCTCGCCGGCATGGGCTGCTTCGCCGCCGGTCATGTCGGCTATCTGACGCTGTTCGGCCGGCGCCGCAGCAGCGTCCCGCTGGGCGCGCTCTACGCTGTCGCCCTCGCCGGTACGGTCGTCGCGCTCTGGCCCGACCTCCCCGCCGGCCTGCGGATCCCCGTCGCCTGCTACTCCCTGCTGCTGACCTCGATGGCCTACCGGTCGAGCTCTCTCGGCGTGACGGCCGGTGTCGGCGGCGCGCTGTTCCTGCTCTCCGACAGCCTCATCGCGACCGGTGTCGCCGACTGGCCCCGGCTGCCCGGGCACGACTTCTGGGTGATGGCGACCTATCTCGCCGCCCAGTACCTGCTCACCACCGGAGCCCTGCGGGCCACCGGACAGGCGCCGCGTACGACCGGCACGGCACCCCGTGTCACCAAAGCCGCCCCGGCGCCCGGGGCCTGACCAGGGCCCGGGCGCCGGGTACGACACCGGCCCCTGCCCAGCCCCGGGCCGCCCTCCCCCAGGGGATCTCCCGCACCCGCCCCCGGGTCTACAGCCAGACCGGGGCGTCGGCGCCCGCCACCCCCGGCGGGCGCGACCAGCCGGCCGGGCCGCCGTCGTACGTCACGGGCGGGCGCGCGTGCAGCAGCCGCCCGAGCGGGCCGTCGGCCTCCGTGAGGTGCCGCTCCGGCTCGTACCGGGCCAGAGAGTGCGTCAGGAAATGCCCGGTGCGGGCGAGCGCCAGCCGCACCAGCCGGGTGCCGCCGTCCCGGTCCTGTTCGGTCAGCGCGCGCAGCACCGCGGCGGCCAGCAGATATCCCGTGCCGTGGTCCAGCGCCTGCGCCGGCAGCGTCCCCGGCCGCTCCGCGGAGCCCTCCACCGCCGCGATGCCCGTCGCCACCTGCACCAGGCTGTCGAAGCCGCGCCGTTCGGCCCACGGCCCGTCATCGCCCCACGCCGACAGCCGCGCCACCACCAGACCGGGCCGGGTCAGCTCGAAGCGGTCGAGCGCGCCCGGCCGGTAACCGGTCACCAGGACGTCGGCCTCGTCGAGGAGTTCACGGACGGTACGCCGGTCCGACGGCCGCTCCAGGTCCAGCGCCGCCGTCCGCTTCCCGAACGCCATGTCGGCGTGCTGGTCCGGCAGTTCCGGGTTGCCCGGCGGGTCGATCCGCAGCACGTCGGCGCCCAGCAGGGCCAGCGTCCGGGTCGCCACCGGGCCCGCGATGACCCGGGTCAGATCGAGTACGCGCGGCGGACGGCCGTCCCGGCGGCGCGGCGGTGCCTCGTCGAGCCGCTCCCGGACGACCAGCGGGTGGGCGGCCACCTCGCGGCCCTGCGGATGGGCGGCCCACTCCTCGGGCGTACGCAGGGCGACGGCGAGGCCGCCGGCCCCGTACACCGCGGTCTCGGTCTCCACCGCCGTCCGCTCGGCGATCGCCGCCGCGACGGCGTCGGGAAGGGCACCGCCCGGCGCCGCACCCTCCGCATCCGCGCCGTCCTTCAGCCCGAGCACGGCGAGCAGCGCGGCCCGGTGGTGCGGGTAGTTGGCATGGGTGCGGACCCAGCCGTCCCGGGCCCGCCAGAAGCGGGAGAGGGGCGCGAAGACCTCGGGCGCCCGGCCGTCCACCCGCAGCCGCCGCTCGCTCGTGAACGCCGTGGCCACCGCCCCGTCGTGGACTCGTACCGGCCCCGAAAGCCCCGCCCGCTCCACCGCCGCGAGTCCGGCCACCGCGACCGACGCCCTGGCCAGGTCCATCACCGGCAGCCGCGCCCCGAGCAGCCCCGAGGGGCCGCCGTACACCACCCGGCCGAGCAGGGCGGGGTCCCCGCCCAGCGCCGACCACAACAACTCCGTACCCGTGCCGATCCCCGTGTCCGTGCGCATGTCGGTGTCCATGGGCACCACTATGAACCGCCCATGGCACGCAGTGCCATGGGCGGTTCATATGAGGTGGATCAGCCGTCGATCAAAGGCCGGGCCGGAGACCCGAGGCCGATCGGCGAGGTACCGGCGCTTCTTCGGGAAGGACCGTCACTTACGGACAGCGGCGAGCGCGTCGACGATGCCCGCGCCGTAGAAGCCGTTCTTCTGCTTGCCGCCCTCGCACACCGCGTCGGCCTTGCCGTCGCCGTTGTAGTCGTACGGCGCGCACGGCGTCGCGGTCGCCTGCGCGGCCAGCAGGGCCTTCAGGGCCGCCGGGGCGGCGTTCGGGTGGCTCGACTTCAGCAGCGCGAGGACGCCCGCCACGTGCGGCGAGGCCATTGAGGTGCCGGCCTTGTAGTTGTAGCCGCCGTTCACGGTGGTCGACAGGATCAGACCGTTGTTCGCCGGGGCCTGCGGCGGCTGGTACTTGGTGCTGTCGCCGCCCGGCGCCGCGACGTCGACGACGCCCAGACCGTAGTTGGAGTAGGAGGACTTCATGTTCAGGGCGCCGGTCGCGGAGACCGTCACCACGCCCGGCAGCATCGCCGGGTAGTCGAAGCACTCCTTGGGGTCGATGTCACGGCCGCCCGCGGTGGAGTCGTTGGGGCTGCCGCCGTCGTGGATCGAGTCGGCCGCCAGGTCGAAGGCGGAGTTGCCCGCCGCCGCCACGTTGACGGCGCCCTTCTTCTCCGCGTACCGGGTCGCGCGGGTGACCGCCTCGATGAGGGCCTTCTGGTCCTCGTCGTTCTTGCAGGCGAACATCCACGGGTCGGTGTAGTAGCTGTTGTTGGTGACGTCGATGCCGTGCTCGGCCGCCCACACGAAGCCGCAGACCACGGCCTCGGTGTAGAAGTAGCCGTCGGGCGTGGACACCTTGATGCCGGCGAGCTTCACGCCCGGCGCGACACCGGTGACGCCGATGCCGTTCTTCGCGGCGCCGATGGTGCCGGCCACGTGCGTGCCGTGGTCGCTCTCGCCCGGCTTCGGACGCCAGGCGCCGAAGGTGGTGTCGGGCTTGCCGCCCACGCAGCTGGCCGAGGCGGCCGGGTCGAAGTTCGGCGCGAGGTCCGGGTGGGTGTCGTCCACACCGGTGTCGATGATGCCGACCGTCACCTTGCTGCTGCCGAGGGTCTTCTCGTGCGCCTTGTCGGCCTTGATGGCCGGCAGGTCCCACTGGAGGGGCTCGAGCGGGTCCTGGCCCGCGGTCGCCGTGGCGGCCGCGGCCTTCATCTCGGCCTCGGTCAGCGCCTGGCCGCCCTCGCCGATCGAGTCGTCGGTCTGTACGGCCATCGGGGCCGTCCGGGTGGCGCCGGCGGATATGACGCCGGGGGCCTTGCGGATGGCCGCCGCGAAGCCGGGGTTCTTCGAGTGGACGACGATGACGCCTATCTGGTCGTACGACTGGACTATGTCGCCGCCGGCCTCGGCTATGGACGCGCGCACCGCGTCGGCGGTCCACCGGCCGCCCCCGACGTTGACGACGTACGACAGCTCCGGGCCACTGGCGGTCGCCGCCGTCGGCGCGTCGCTCAGCTCGGCGGCCGAGGCGCCGCCGGCGGGCAGGAAGCCCAGCGAAGCGGTGAGCGCGAGGCCTGCGGGCAGAGCGAGTACGCGGGCGCGCCGCGATCCCAGGTGAGCCATGGTTTCTCCACATCGTCCGTCGAGCCGTCCGGCCGCTGACGTGCGGCTGGACAGGTGCATGACGAGTGAAGCTAGCGCTGATCTTCCTCTCGCTCAATGAGTTGAGAAGACTTCATGAAGATCGCACGGAGAATTCCCCACTCGGGTGAACCCCCTGGTGTCGGAATCCGTGTCGATGGGCAAGGGAGGAAGGGCACCTTGGCACTCGTGTCCCCACCCTCCCTGCCTCCCCTGCCCCTTGAGCTCGTCCCTGCCCGCCTTGTCCGCACTCCGCGCCTCGCACGCGCGTCTGCACCCGCACCCGCGGCCGCTCCTGCGGACCGAGGAGATGAGGAGATCCCGTGGCCTACGACGCCGCCCCGCCGCCCCGCAGCGGCCCGGACTTCACCGCCCCCGCCCCGCCCACGACGGAGGAATTCGTCGAGGTCCAGGGGAGCAGCGAGTTCGGCGACCTGCGCCGCACCTACCGCTCGTTCGCCTTCCCCCTGACGGTCGCCTTCATCGCCTGGTACCTGCTGTACGTGCTGCTCTCCAACTACGCGGACGGCTTCATGGGCACCAAGCTGTTCGGGAACATCAACGTGGCCCTGGTCCTCGGCCTCGGCCAGTTCCTGACCACGTTCCTCATCGCGTGGCTCTACTCCCGGCACGCGGCCGGCCGCCTCGACCCGCGCGCCGCGACCATCAAGACGCACATGGAGGGCGGCCCCACCCCCCTCGGAGCCCCCCGCACCCCCGGTGACGCCCGTACGGAGGCCGACGCATGACCGCCGCCCCGCTCCTCCTCGCCGCCGCGGCGCCCAACGCGACCACCGAGCACCGGCCGCTGATCATCGGCCTCTTCGGCGCGTTCGTCGTCGCCACGCTCGTCATCACCATCTGGGCCGGCCGCCAGACCCGCAGCGCCGCCGACTTCTACGCCGGCGGCCGCCAGTTCACCGGCTTCCAGAACGGCCTGGCCATCTCCGGCGACTACATGTCCGCCGCGTCCTTCCTCGGCATCGCCGGCGCCATCGCCCTCTTCGGCTACGACGGCTTCCTCTATTCCATCGGCTTCCTCGTGGCGTGGCTGGTCGCGCTGCTCCTGGTGGCCGAACCGCTGCGCAACTCCGGCCGGTTCACCATGGGCGACGTCCTCGCCTACCGGATGCGCCAGCGTCCCGTCCGTACCGCCGCCGGCACGTCCACCATCGTCGTCTCGATCTTCTACCTGCTCGCCCAGATGGCCGGAGCCGGCGTGCTCGTCTCGCTGCTCCTCGGCATCACCAGCGACGGTGGCAAGGTCGCGATCGTCGCCCTGGTCGGCGTCCTGATGATCGTGTACGTGACCATCGGCGGCATGAAGGGCACCACCTGGGTGCAGATGGTCAAGGCCGTCCTGCTCATCGCGGGCACGCTCCTGATCACCTTCCTGATCCTGATGAAGTTCCACTTCAACGTCTCGGAGCTGCTCGGCGCCGCCGCCACCAACAGCGGCAAGGGCGACGCCTTCCTCCGGCCCGGCCTCAAGTACGGCGCCACCGGCACCTCGAAGCTGGACTTCCTCTCCCTCGGCATCGCGCTCGTCCTCGGCACCGCCGGACTGCCGCACATCCTCATCCGCTTCTACACGGTGCCCACCGCCAAGGCCGCCCGGAAGTCGGTCAACTGGGCCATCGGCATCATCGGCGCCTTCTACCTGATGACGATCGTCCTCGGCTTCGGCGCCGCCGCCCTGCTCAAGAACAGCGACATCATCGCCTCCAACAAGGCGGGCAACACCGCGGCGCCGCTCGCCGCCCTGGAGATCGGCGGCGGCTCAGGCTCGACCGGCGGTTCGATACTGCTGGCCGTCATCTCCGCCGTCGCCTTCGCCACCATCCTCGCGGTCGTCGCCGGTCTCACCCTCGCCTCCTCCTCGTCCTTCGCGCACGACATCTACGCCAACGTCATCCGGCGCGGCCAGGCCACCGAGAAGGAAGAGGTACGCGCCGCCCGCTGGGCCACCGTCCTCATCGGCGTCGTCTCCATCGCGCTCGGCGCCCTCGCCCGCGACCTCAACGTCGCCGGCCTGGTCGCCCTCGCCTTCGCGGTCGCCGCCTCCGCCAACCTGCCGACGATCCTCTACAGCCTCTTCTGGAAGCGGTTCACCACCCGGGGCGCGCTCTGGTCGATCTACGGCGGTCTGGTCTCCGCGGTCGTCCTCGTGCTGTTCTCGCCGGTCGTCTCCGGCAAGCCGACCTCGATGTTCAAGGGCGCCGACTTCTACTGGTTCCCGCTGGAGAACCCCGGCATCGTCTCGATCCCGCTGGGCTTCCTGCTCGGCTGGCTCGGCACGGTCCTGTCCAAGGAGGAGCCGGACGCGGGCAAGTACGCGGAGCTGGAGGTCAAGTCCCTCACCGGCGTCGGAGCCCACTGACCCGGGCCTGGACCCCGGACCCGGACCTCGGGCCTCCCGGGCACGCCGCCCCACCGGCCGGCCGCGTCGTGGACCACCACGGCGCGGCCGGCCGCGTGTTTCCTACTCCGTGATGTTCACGGCCCGCCGTCCGAACGGTCGCGTAGGCTCGGGCCGAGACAACCGGAAGACGAACCGGAAAAGGGGAGGGGACTTACGTGCTCATCGACACGTACGGCCGCGTTGCCACCGACCTGCGAGTGTCCCTCACCGACCGGTGCAACCTGCGGTGTACGTACTGCATGCCGGAAGAGGGCCTGAGCTGGCTGGCCAAGCCGGACCTGCTCACCGATGACGAGATCGTCCGCCTCGTCCGTATCGCCGTCACGGACCTCGGTGTCACCGAGGTCCGCTTCACCGGCGGCGAACCGCTGCTGCGGCCCGGCCTCGTCGGCATCGTCGAGCGCTGCGCCGCCCTGGAACCCCGCCCCCAGCTGTCGCTGACCACCAACGGCATCGGCCTCGCCCGCACCGCGGCCGCGCTCCGGGACGCCGGTCTCGACCGGGTCAACGTCTCCCTGGACACCCTGCGCCCCGAGGTCTTCAAGACGCTCACCCGCCGCGATCGCCACCGGGACGTGCTCGACGGCATGGCCGCCGCCCGCGCCGCCGGCCTCAGCCCGGTCAAGGTCAACAGCGTGCTCATGCCCGGACTCAACCAGGACGAGGCACCCGAGCTGCTGGCCTGGGCGATCGAGCAGGAGTACGAGCTGCGCTTCATCGAGCAGATGCCGCTCGACGCCCAGCACGGCTGGAAGCGCGAGGGCATGATCACGGCGCAGGACATCCTCGCCTCGCTGCGCACCCGCTTCGAGCTGACCCCCGAGACGGCCGGCGACCGGGGCTCCGCCCCCGCCGAGCGCTGGATCGTCGACGGCGGCCCGCACACGGTCGGCGTCATCGGCTCCGTGACCCGGCCGTTCTGCCAGGCCTGCGACCGCACCCGGCTCACCGCCGACGGACAGGTGCGCACCTGTCTGTTCGCCACCGAGGAGACCGACCTGCGCGCGGCTCTGCGCGGGACGGCCTCCGACGCGGAGATCGCGGAGATCTGGCGCAAGGCGATGTGGGGCAAGAAGGCCGGCTCGGGCCTCGACGACCCCGGTTTCCTCCAGCCCGAACGCCCGATGTCGGCGATCGGCGGCTGAGCCGCCCGTTACGGGAAAGCGGCCCCCGGCAGCGGCTCTTGAGCGCTGTTCAGGGGGCCGGGCGGGTTTCTTGGGCGGGCGCGTCGCACGGACGGGCGTGCCGCGGGGACGGGCGCGCGGGGCCGGGCTCGGGCCGGGGCTCAGTCCTCCGGCCGCTCCTCCTCCGGTGCCTCCCACTCGGCGAGCGGGACGACGTCCTTCAGGAAGCCTCGTACCCCCAGGAACTGGGACAGATGCTCGCGGTGCTCCTCGCACGCGAGCCACGTCTTGCGTCGCTCCGGCGTGTGCAGCTTGGGGTTGTTCCACGCCAGTACCCACACGGCGGCCACCCGGCAGCCCTTGGCGGAACAGGTCGGCTTGTCTTCGCTCACGGGACCATGGATCACGTGATCATTGTCCACAAAAGGCGATGCCGAGCAGCCACGGGGGGAGCTGCCCGGCATCGGTCCGTCGCTCCGACGGGGGATGCGGAGCGCGTACGCAGTATGTCACGGGGGATGGGGTGTGGTGCACCGAAACTTCATGATTGCTCGGAGTGAACCCGGGCGTTCATTCCCTCGTTCGTATCACTCTGGGTGAGCGCCCCGGCGGAACGAGTCCTCCGCTTGGTCTTCCGCTCCCGCCTCCGGTCCGGCGCCCAGTGCGGGCCGGACCTGGTTGACGACAAAAGTGGACGGAAGGGACGGCGTGGTCTCGCGGCCGGCGTTGGCGATCACGACGGCGACATAGGGGAGCAGGGCGCCGAGCACCAGGGCGACGATCGCCACGGGCCGTTCCACGTTCCACAGCGTCGTGGCGGCGATGACGGCGACGGTGCGGATCAGCATCGAGATGACGTACCGGCGCTGCCGGCCCCGGACGTCCTCGGCGAGCCCCTGACGGGCGCCGGTGATCCGGAAGACCTCGCTCCCGCCACGCTTCCGCATCACATTCCACCACCACGGCTCATGCCGGAACACTCCCCGGCCCGGTCTGCTTCCACGGTACGCCCGCCCGCCCGGCCCGACGAGACCGGGGCGGCGACCGGAGCGGCGGCGCGGCAGCGGTCCGGGCAGCGGCCGGGGCACGGATGGCGCCGCCCGACATGCGCGGTGCGGGCGGCGAGCCGAAACTGGGCTCACACGTGCGCGAGGAGGCGACGATGGGCTGGTTGTGGGCGATCATTGTGGGCTTGGTCCTGGGCTTGATCGCGAAGGCGATTCTCCCGGGTAAGCAGCAGATCCCGCTGTGGCTGACGATCGTGTGCGGCATGGTGGGCAGTCTGCTCGGCAACGCGGTCGCGACCTGGATCGGGGTCAACGACACCAAAGGCATCGACTGGATCCGTCATCTGCTCCAGCTGATCGGCGCCGTCGTGGTCGTGGGTCTGGGCGACATGCTGTGGGTCTCGATCAAGGGCAACAAACAACGAACCTGACCGGCGGCCGGCCTGCGATCGGCGGCTGAAGCTCATGACGCGAAAGGCCCGGGGCCGGTGGATTCCTCCACCGGCCCCGGGCCTTTCGTCCGTCAGTGTTCCTCAGGGACATGTCCCTCGCGTACGGGACCCGGGGGCTCAGCCCTGCGGCGCGTACTCGATCGCCGCGAGGTTCTTCTTGCCCCGGCGCAGCACCAGCCAGCGCCCGTGCAGCAGCTCGTCCGCCGACACCTCGGCGTCCTCGGCGGTCACCTTCACGTTGTTCACGTAGGCGCCGCCCTCCTTGACCGTACGGCGGGCCGCCGACTTGCTCGGCGCGAGGCCGACCTCGGTGAACAGGTCCGCGACCGCGCCCAGCTCCGCCACGCGCGCGTGCGGCAGCTCGGACAGGGCCGCGGCCAGGGTGGGCGCGTCCAGCGCGGACAGCTCGCCCTGACCGAACAGCGCCTTGGAGGCGTCGATGACGGCCTGGCACTGCTCGGCGCCGTGCACCAGCGTGGTCAGCTCCTCCGCCAGCGCGCGCTGGGCGGTACGGGCCTGCGGCCGCTCGGCGGTGAGCGCCTCCAGCTCCTCCAGTTCCTCGCGGGACTTGAAGGACAGGATCCGCATGTACGTGGAGATGTCACGGTCGTCCACGTTCAGCCAGAACTGGTAGAACGCGTACGGCGTGGTCATCTCCGGGTCGAGCCAGACGGCGCCGCCCTCGGTCTTGCCGAACTTGGTGCCGTCGGCCTTCACCATCAGCGGCGTCGCGAGCGCGTGTGCCTCGGCGCCCGGCTCCAGGCGGTGGATCAGGTCGAGGCCGGCCACCAGGTTGCCCCACTGGTCGGAGCCACCCTGCTGGAGCGTGCAGCCGTACCGCCGGTACAGCTCCAGGAAGTCCATGCCCTGGAGCAGCTGGTAGCTGAACTCGGTGTAGCTGATGCCCTGCTCGGACTCCAGCCGGCGGGCCACGGAGTCCTTGGTCAGCATCTTGTTGACCCGGAAGTGCTTGCCGATGTCCCGCAGGAACTCGATCGCCGACAGCCCGGCGGTCCAGTCCAGGTTGTTCACCATGACCGCGGCGTTCTCGCCCTCGAAGGACAGGAACGGCTCGATCTGCGAACGCAGCCGGCTCACCCAGTTCGCGACCGTCTCGGGGTCGTTCAGGGTGCGCTCGGCCGTCGGCCGCGGGTCGCCGATCTGGCCCGTGGCCCCACCGACCAGCGCCAGCGGCCGGTGCCCGGCCTGCTGGAGCCGGCGGACGGTGAGCACCTGGACCAGGTGGCCGACGTGGAGACTGGCCGCGGTCGGGTCGAAACCGCAATAGAACGTGACGGGACCGTCCGCGAGCGCCTTGCGCAGGGCCTCTTCGTCGGTGGACTGGGCGAAGAGCCCACGCCACTTCAGCTCGTCGACGATGTCGGTCACGTCGTCCGTCTCCTCGATTGCAGTTGGGGTGTGACAGTCCAGTCTAGGTGCTCAGACGCCCGGGCTGACCGAGCTCATGTTGAAGTCCGGCACCCGCAGCGCGGGCATCGCGGCCCGGGTGAACCAGTCGCACCACTCGCGCGGCAGCGTCTGCTCGGTCCGGCCCGCCTCGGTGGCCCGCGACAGCAGGTCGACCGGCGACTCGTTGAACCGGAAGTTGTTCACCTCGCCGACGACCTCGCCGTTCTCCACCAGGTACACGCCGTCCCGGGTGAGCCCGGTGAGCAGCAGCGTCGCCGGGTCGACCTCGCGGATGTACCAGAGGCAGGTGAGCAGCAGCCCGCGCTCGGTGGCCGCGACCATCTCGTCCAGGGACTTCTCGCCGCCGCCGTCCAGGATGAGGTTCCCGGCCCCCGGAGCCATCGGCAGCCCGGTGAGCCCCGCGGAGTGCCGGGTGGTGACCAGGTGGGCGAGCTTGCCGTCCCGTACCCAGTCGACCGGGGCGACCGGCAGCCCGTTGTCGAAGACGGACGAGTCGTCGCCCGAGGCGTGCGCGATGACGAACGGCGCCGACTCCAGGCCCGGCGCGCCCGGGTCGCTGCGCAGGTTCAGCGGCAGCGGGGACAGCGTCTCGCCGACCCGGGTCCCGCCGCCGGGCCGGGAGAAGACGGTGCGGCCCTCCGCCGCGTCCCGCGCCGTCGAGGACCACAGCTGGTAGATCAGCAGGTCGGCCACGGCGGTCGGCGGCAGCAGCGTCTCGTAACGGCCGGCCGGCAGCTCGATCCGCCGCTCGGCCCAGCTCAGACGGGTGGCCAGCTCGGCGTCCAGCGCGGCCGGGTCGACGTCCGTGAAGTCCCGGGTCGCGCGGCCGGCCCACGCGGAGCGGGTGCGGTCGGGCGACTTGGCGTTGACCTCCAGGGTGCCCTTGGGCTGGTCGTGCCGCAGCCGCAGCCCGGTCGACGTCCCCAGGTAGGTGGAGGTCATCTCGTGGTACGCGAAGCCGTACAGCTCCCGGCCGCCCGCCCTGGCCCGGGCGAACGCCTCGCCGAGCGCGGGCGCGAAGGCGTCGAAGACCGCGGAGGAGGTCTCGGCCGGCGCGTCCGTGAAACCGGGGGACACCGCGGGCCCTTCGACCAGCGGCTGGGCGTCCTCGGCGGGCCCGGCGGCCCGCGCGGCCCGCTCGGCCGCCCGTACCAGCGGCTCCAGTTCCTCGGTGGTCACCGCCGACCGGGAGACCACACCGGAGGCGGTGCCCCGCGCGCCGTCCACGGTGGCGATCACCGTCAGCTCGCGGCCCCGGGTGACGCCGTTGGTCGTCAGCGCGTTGCCGGCCCAGCGCAGATTGGCGGAGGACTGCTCGTCGGCGATGACGACGCACCCGTCGGCGCGGGACAGTTCCAGGGCCCGCTCGATGATCTCGGACGGTTTGCTGTGGCGGCTCATCGACCGGCCTCCTGCGTCGTGTTGAGGATGTTCACGCCCCGGAACAGGGCGGACGGGCAGCCGTGCGAGACCGCGGCGACCTGGCCCGGCTGGGCCTTGCCGCAGTTGAACGCGCCCCCGAGGACGTACGTCTGCGGGCCGCCGACCTGCTCCATCGAGCCCCAGAAGTCGGTGGTCGTCGCCTGGTAGGCGACGTCCCGCAGCTGCCCGGCGAGCCGGCCGTTCTCGATCCGGAAGAAGCGCTGGCCGGTGAACTGGAAATTGTGCCGCTGCATGTCGATCGACCAGGAGCGGTCGCCGACCACGTAGATGCCCCGCTCGACCCCGCCGATCAGGTCCTCGGTGGACAGCCCGCCCGGGTCCGGCCGGAGCGACACGTTCGCCATCCGCTGCACCGGCACATGCGCCGGGGAGTCGGCGAAGGCGCAGCCGTTGGAGCGGCCGAGGCCGGTGAGCCGGGCGATCCGGCGGTCCGTCTGGTAGCCGACGAGCGTGCCGTCCTTCACCAGGTCCCAGCTCTGCGCCTCGACGCCCTCGTCGTCGTAGCCGATGGTGGCCAGCCCGTGCTCGGCGGTCCGGTCGCCCGTCACGTTCATCACGGACGAGCCGTACGCCAGCTTGCCCAGCTGGTCGAAGGTCGCGAACGAGGTGCCCGCGTACGCCGCCTCGTAGCCGAGCGCGCGGTCCAGCTCGGTGGCGTGGCCGATGGACTCGTGGATCGTCAGCCACAGGTTGGACGGGTCGACGACCAGGTCGTAGCGGCCGGCCTCGACGCTCGGCGCGCGCATCTTCTCGGCGAGCAGTGCCGGGATCTCGTCCAGCTCCTTGTCCCAGTCCCAGCCGGTGCCGGTCAGGTACTCCCAGCCCCGGCCGACGGGCGGCGCCAGCGTCCGCATCGAGTCGAACTCGCCGGTCGCCGCGTCCACGGCGACCGCCGTCAGCTGCGGGTGCAGCCGGACCCGCTGCTGGGTGGTGACGGTGCCGGCGGTGTCCGCGTAGAACTTGTTCTCGAAGACGGTCAGCAGCGAGGCGTCCACGTGCGCCACCCCGTCGGTCCGCAGCAGCCGCGTGCTCCAGTCGGCGAGCAGCGCGCTCTTCTCCTCGGCGGCGATGGTGAAGGGGTCGATCTCGTACGAGGAGATCCACACCTTGTCCTCGTGTACCGGCTCCCCGGCCAGCTCCACCCTCTCCTTGGACCCGGCCGCGGCGATCACCTTCGCCGACAGCTTCGCCATGGCCACCGCCTGCGAGGCCACCCGCGCGGCACCGTCCATGGTCAGGTCGACGCCGGAGGCGAAGCCCCAGGACCCGCCGTGCACCACCCGTACCGCGTACCCGAGGTCCGTGGTGTCCGAGGAACCCGACGGCTTGGCGTCCCGCAGCCGCCACGCGGCGCTGCGCACCCGCTCCAGGCGGAAGTCGGCGTGGTCCGCGCCGAGCGCCCGGGCCCGCGCGAGCGCGGCGTCGGCGAGCGCCCGCAACGGAAGCTGGGTGAAGGTTTCATCGAGGGAATGGGTCCCAGATTGCACAGCTGTCTCCTGTCGTGTGAGACCGGTCGACCCCGATCATGTCGCTCTTTGGGCCGGGTTGCCCAGGTGTTTCTGTAGGGATCCGACAGTGACGTACTGACGCGACTGTCACGGCCCGATTCCCCGTATCCCGAAATGGACCGATAGGTTTTCGGCATACCAGACCGCTATGGAAAGGGTGATCCGTTGAGCCGCTCGGTTCTCGTCACCGGAGGCAACCGGGGCATCGGCCTCGCCATCGCCCGCGCGTTCGCCGATGCCGGCGACAAGGTCGCCATCACGTACCGCTCGGGTGACCCGGTGGAGCTCGAGAAGGCCGGTTTCCTGGCCGTCAAGTGCGACATCACCGACACCGAGCAGGTGGAGCAGGCGTACAAGGAGATCGAGGAGAAGCACGGTCCGGTCGAGGTGCTCGTGGCCAACGCGGGCGTGACCAAGGACCAGCTCCTCATGCGCATGTCCGAGGAGGACTTCACGTCCGTCCTCGACACCAACCTCACCGGCACCTTCCGGGTCGTCAAGCGTGCCAACCGAGGCATGCTGCGCGCCCGCAAGGGCCGGGTCGTGCTGATCTCCTCGGTCGTCGGTCTGCTCGGCTCGGCGGGTCAGGCGAACTACGCCGCCTCGAAGGCCGGACTGGTCGGTTTCGCGCGGTCGCTGGCCCGGGAGCTGGGCTCGCGCAACATCACCTTCAACGTCGTCGCGCCCGGTTTCGTCGACACGGACATGACCAAGGTGCTCACGGACGAGCAGCGCGCCGGGATCGTCTCCCAGGTGCCGCTCGGCCGTTACGCGCGTCCGGAGGAGATCGCCGCCGCGGTGCGTTTCCTCGCCTCGGACGACGCCTCGTACATCACTGGAGCCGTCATCCCGGTTGACGGCGGATTGGGCATGGGTCACTGATCACATGAGCGGAATTCTCGAGGGCAAGCGCATCCTGATCACCGGTGTGCTGATGGAGTCCTCCATCGCCTTCCACGCCGCGAAGCTGGCCCAGGAGCAGGGGGCGGAGATCATCCTCACCGCCTGGCCCCGGCCGACGCTGACCGAGCGCATCGCCAAGAAGCTGCCCCGCCCGGAGGACGTCAAGGTCCTGGAGCTGGACGTCTCCAACGACGAGCACCTCGCCCGGCTGGAGGGCCAGGTGCGCGAGCACCTGGGCGACCGCCTCGACGGCGTCGTGCACTCCATCGGCTTCGCGCCGCAGGACGCGCTCGGCGGCAACTTCCTGAACACGCCGTTCGAGTCGGTCGCCACGGCCATGCACATCTCGGCCTTCTCCCTGAAGTCCCTGACGATGGCGCTGCTGCCGCTGATGACCGAGGGCGGCTCGGTCGTCGGCATGACCTTCGACGCGCAGTTCGCCTGGCCGCAGTACGACTGGATGGGCCCGACCAAGGCCGCCCTGGAGGCCACCAGCCGCTACATGGCGCGTGACCTCGGCAAGCAGGACATCCGCTGCAACCTGGTCTCGGCCGGCCCGCTCGGCTCCATGGCCGCGAAGTCCATCCCGGGCTTCTCCGACCTGGCGAGCGTCTGGGACAGCCGCTCGCCGCTGGCCTGGGACCTGACCGACCCGGAGCCGGCCGGCCGCGCCATCGTGGCCCTGCTCTCCGACTGGTTCCCGAAGACGACCGGCGAGATCGTCCACGTGGACGGCGGTCTGCACGCCATCGGCGCCTGACCTCTCGTACGTCGCACGGGAAGCGCGCCCGTACGGTGTACGACCCGTGTCGTACGCCGTAGGGCACACGCGCCGTACGCGCCGTACACCGTAGGACCAGCGTGACGCGAGGGCCGGGTGCCCGCCAGAGGACGGCGGGCACCCGGCCTTTTCGTGTGTCCGGGCCGCTCCCCGGGTCGAAATGTCACGCGATCCACCCCAGACTGGGGCAGAGCGTGATGTTCAGGGCGTGACATTCCGGCTACGGGCGGGCAGGAGGTGCGGGTATGCGCGCGCGGCGGCACAGGGTTCGCGGCGTCGTTCCGGCCGTCGCTCTTCTCGCGGGGATCGCCGGTCTCGCCGTCGCCGCCGACCTGCACACCGCACCCGACCCGCCGGTCCGGGTCCGGGTCACGGACCCCGCGGGGCCGGGCGCGGTTCCGGTCGCCGAGACGAGAGGCGGAGCCGGAATCGGTGCCGGCCCCGGAGCCGGGGGATCGGCCCGCGGAGCCGGCGCCGGGACCGGGTCGGCGGAGGAAGAGGAGAGGGACGGCGCGGGAACGAGCGGGACGCGCGAGGACGGCGGACCCTCCTGCCGGCTGCTCCTGCGGGGCTCGGTGGTGACCGCCCATTGCAGCAACCCCGACCCGTACGCCGACCGCGTCCGTCTGCACCTGGAGTGCGACCGCTGGTGGGACGTCGACAGCGACAGCGCTCCCGTCGACGTCGAGCCCGCCGACTTCGCACAGGTGACCGGCCGCTGCTGGAAAGAGGTCCGCTGGGCCTGGGTCACCCATGAGCCCGTGACCGCCGGCCCCGGCCGCCCCGAGTCCCCGGAACCCGGGGAGGCGGGGGAGTCCGCGGCGCCCCCGCGGGCTATGCCTCCGGCAGGCTCTCCGCGGCCTTCGGGCCACGCAGGCACATGAACGGATAACCGGCCGCCTCCGTCGCCGCCAGCTCGCCGTCACCGGCGCGGATGGCCTCCACCAGACGCCCGTGTTCCATGTGGTTCTCGGGGCGCAGCGTCCCGCCCAGGTCCTCCCGCAGCCAGGTGCGCAGGACATGACCGAGGTCCGCGTAGATCTCGATGAGGACGTCGTTGTGGGAGGCGACCACCACCGCGTGGTGGAAGGCCGTGTCCGCGGTCACGAACTCCTCCGCGTCCCGCGCCTCCCAGGCCGCCTCGCGCCGCCGCAGCAGCGTGTCGAGCTGCACCAGGTCGCGGTCGGTGCGCCGCTCGGCGGCGAGCCGGGCCGCCGAGGACTCCAGGGTGGCGCGCAGCTCCGCCACATGCAGGGGGTCCGAGTCGGCGAACCGGCGGTTCATCACCCCGGCCAGCTCGCTCGTCGCCACCACATAGGTGCCCGAGCCCTGCCGGATGTCGAGCAGCCCGTTGTGGGCGAGCGCGCGGACCGCCTCGCGGACGGTGTTACGGGCGACACCGAGCTGCTCGACCAGTTCCGGTTCCGTCGGGATCCGGGTGCCCACCGGCCATTCGCCCGAGGTGATCTGATTCCGCAGCTGGGCGATCACCTGGTCGGAGAGCCCGCTGCGCCGCGGCTGGCCGAGCGCCATGGCCGCACCTCCCGTTCGTTCCGTTCGACACGTTCGTCCGGCCGATCCGCCCGTGTGACCGGATCGTCGTACCGAACCCATGATCGACCATCAAATACATGGACAATCAATCATCCCATGATTCTATGATGAGTCCATGCTTGACGAGCCCCAGACACTCGATTCCGCCCCCGGGAAGCTTCCCGGACAGTCCGGCGACCGATCCCGCGACACCGCCGGCGTACCCCGCGGAGCCGACACCTCCCCGACCGGCGGCCCCGCCCGCTGGATCGGCCCCCTCGTCGCCGTCGGACTCGTCGTCACCGCCCTCAACCTGCGCCCGGCCATCACCAGCCTCGGCGCCCTCCTCGAAGAGGTCAGCCAGGGCCTGCACATGAGCGGCAGCGTGGCCGGAGTCCTCACCTCCGTACCGTCGCTCTGCTTCGCCCTCTTCGGCACCGCCGCCCCGCGCCTCGCGAGCCGCTTCGGCCCGGTGGCCGTCGTCGCCGCCGGCATGGCCGCGATCTGCGCGGGTCTGGCCCTGCGCCCCTTCGCGAGCGGCACCGTGCCCTTCCTCGCCGCCAGCGCCCTCGCCCTCATGGGCATCGCGCTCAGCAACGTCCTCATGCCGGTCCTCGTCAAGAAGTACTTCCCCGACCGCGTCGGCAGCATGACCGGCCTCTACTCCATGGCCCTCGCCCTGGGCACCTCGGCGGCCGCGGCCGTGACCGTGCCGCTGACCCAGGCCCTCGGCGGCAGCTGGCGGCTCGGACTCGGCGTCTGGGCGGCCCTCGCCGCCGTCGCCGTCCTCCCGTGGCTGCCCCTGGTCCGCGACCGCAGGGCCACCGCGAGCACGTCCAGTGCCCCGCGCGCCGTCAGGGGCACGGGCCGGAAGGCCGGCCGTACGGACGGACCGGGCGCGGGTACGGCCCCGGCCACCGCACCGGCCGGGACCGGGGGAGCGGTACGCGCCGCGGTCGCGCCCCGCGTGACCCGGAGCCGCACCGCCTGGGCGCTCGGCGCCTACTTCGGCCTCCAGTCCACCGGCGCCTACATCACCATGGGCTGGATGCCGCAGATCTTCCGTGACGCCGGCGTCTCGCCCGAGACCGCGGGCCTCCTGCTTGCCGTCACCATGGTCATGGGCGTACCGCTCGCCTTCGTCATCCCCCGCCTCGCGACCCGGATGCGCACCCAGGGCCCCATCGTCGTCGCCCTCGCCCTGTGCGGAATCTCCGGCTACACCGGCCTCTACCTCGCCCCGGCCGCCGGCGCCTGGGGCTGGGCCCTGCTGCTCGGCATCTCCAACTGCTCGTTCCCCCTCGCCCTCACCATGATCGGACTGCGCTCGCGCACCGGCACCGGCGTCGTGAAGCTCTCCGCCTTCGCCCAGAGCGTCGGCTACCTCATCTCCATCCCGGGACCGCTCCTGGTCGGCGTGCTCTACCAGCACAGCGGGGGCTGGGGACTGCCCATCATGCTGATGGGCGGCCTGATGATCCCGCAGATGATCGTCGGCACCCTCGCCGGGCGGGACCGGACCGTCGAGGACGAGTGCTGAGATGCGAGACTGACCCCATGCCCGTACTCGAACCGAACCCCCCGAACGGTCAGAAGAAGCTGCTCATCGTGCTCGGCGCGATGCTCGGCATCGCGGCCGTCGTCGCCGTCATCGCCTCGATCGCGTCGCCCTGATCCACCTCGCCCTGACCGGGGCCGCCGAGACCACGCCCCCAGGGGATGGTGGGGCTGCCCCCATCCCCTAGGGGGCGCTTCTCAGGGTCGTATGGGTGGATCACCTGATGGGTCCGCGGCCCCGTTCTCCGTAGCGTGGGAGTCCTCACGAAGACCCCGACCACGGAGGCGGCCATGGCGGCGCGAACCCACACCGGTGTCCGGCCCACGGCGGCCCGCGCCGCGACCCGGCTCCCCTGGTGGGCACTGCCCCTGTCCATGATCGCGTTCGCCACCCTGTTCGTCCTGATAGCGGGACAGGGCGAGGCGCGGGCGATGGGCGGCGAAACCGGTGCGGGAAGCGTCGGCGGCGTCCTCACCAGGGTCCAGCAGATCCAGCACACCCTGTCGCACTGAAGCCTCCGCCGTCCCCGGGCCGGGCCGGGGCGATCCGTGCGAAGCTGAGCCCATGAGCGTCGATACACCCCGCAGGATCGTGCTGCTTCGACACGCCAAGGCGGACTGGCCCCAGACCACCGACCACGAGCGCCCGCTCGCCGAGCGAGGCCGCACCGACGCCCCCGTCGCGGGCCGCCGGCTCGCCGGCACCGGCATCGGCTTCGACCTGGCTCTCTGCTCGACCGCGCTGCGCACCCGCGAAACGTGGAAACTGGCCGTCCAGGAACTGTCCGAGCGCCCGAAGACCGTCTACGAAGAGCGGATCTACGAGGCCTCGCCCGGCGAACTCATCGCCCTGATCAACGAGACCCCCGACACCATCGACGACCTGCTGGTGGTCGGCCACAACCCCGGCATGCACGGCCTCGCCGACATCCTCGCGGCCGAATCCGAAGGCGACGCCCTGACCCGGATGACCCGGACCGGCTTCCCGACGGCCGCCTTCGCCGTCCTCACCTTCAACGGCCCCTGGAAATCGGTGGAACCGGGCACGGCCAAGCTCGTCGACTTCTGGGCACCGCACGCCTGAGAGAGACGGCAAGGCGCGGGCCCGCACGGGGGCGAGACGGCGAGGCGGGGGCCCGCACGGGGGCGAGGCGGCAAGGCGCGGGCCCGCACGAGGGCGAGGCGGCAAGGCGCGGGCTCGCACGAGGGCGAGGCGGCAAGGCGCGGGCTCGCACGAGGGCGAGATGGCAAAGGCCGGGCCCGCACGTGAGTGAGGCGGCAAGGCGCGGGCCCGCACGTGAGTGAGGCGGCAAGGGCCGGACCCGCACGTGAGTGAGGCGGCAAGGGCCGGAGCCGCACGTGAGTGAGGCGGCAAGGGGCGAGCGCATGTTGTTTGCTTCACGTTGGCCTTTTTTGTGGCTCCTTCGCCTCCGGGTGCCTGGTGCGTGTGTCGACGGTCGACCGTGCTCGGCCCACTCGTTCCTCGCGGGCCTGCGCGCGCTCTC
>NZ_JBICVG010000026.1:0-72317 GCF_043198875.1 Streptomyces sp. NPDC048718 | reverse complement strand
GCGCCGGGGGCTCCGGGTGGGGTGGCCGCCCCCCGCGCGTTGGGGTTTCCGGCCGGGGGGGGGGCCGGCGCCCCCGGGGCACCCCCCGCCCCCCCGGCGGGGGGCCCCCCCCCGCCGGCCGGGGCCCGGGCCGCAAGCCCGGGCCCCGGCCCCGGTCGTCCCTCAGCCGCCTTCCTCTTCCTCGCCGTACCCGGCGAGGAAGAGCCGCAGGCGGGTGAGGTCCTCGGCTTCGACGTACACCCGCTGCCCCCAGTGGGTCGTGAGCCGGTGGGCGACGGCGACCAGCCGGCGGCGGTCCTCCGGTGTGTACGCCGGGTAGCGCGCCCAGCCTTGGCCGGCGATCGTGTCGCCGAGTTCGCGTACCAGCAGGGCCTGGTACCGCCGTTCCTCCTCGTCGGTCAGCGGCGCCGGGGCCGCCTGGGCTTGCCCCAGGGCCTCCGGGGCGTCGTCGGCGGGCAGCAGCCGGACGTTGAAGAGTTCGCGGGTCATCCGGCGAGGACCTCCAGGACCCGGTCGACGTCGGCGGCCGAGTTGTACAGGTGGAAGGAGGCCCGCAGGTTGCCCGCGCGGGCCGAGAGCAGTACCCCGGCCTCCCGCAGCGCGTCGGCGCGGTCGCCGAGGCCCGGGACGGCGACGACGGTCGAGTCGTCCGCGACGGGGGTGTGACCGATCTCGGTGAGTCCGGCGCGGAAGCGGGCGGCGAGCGCCTTGTCGTGCGCCTCGATCCGCTCGATCCCGATTTCCTCCAGGAGGGCGAGGGAGCGGGCCGCGCCGTGGTACGAGGGGAAGGCCGGTGGTTCGTCGAACCGCCGCGCGGAGTGGGCCAGTTCGCGCACCGGTCCGTAGCTGTTGGTCCACAGCTCCTCGCCGGTGACCCAGCCCGCGTGGATCGGCAGCAGCGCGTCCTGGGCCTCCTCGGTGACGGTGAGGAAGGACGCCCCGCGCGGGCAGAGCAGGTACTTGTAGCCGCCGGCGACGGTGAAGTCCCACTCCCCCGCGTACAGCGGCAGCCAGCCCGCGGACTGGGTGGCGTCGCAGAGGGTACGGGCGCCGTGCGCGGCCGCCGCGGCGCGGACGGCCGCGAAGTCGGCGGTGCGGCCGTCGGCCGACTGGACGGCGGAGAAGGCGACGAGCGCGGTCCCGGGGCGTACGGACTCGGCGAGCCGCTCCAGCGGGACGAACCGGGTCTTCAGGTCGCCGCGCACGGTGAAGGGGGTGATCAAGGAGGAGAAGTCCCCTTCGGGGAACAGGATCTCGGCGCCGGCCGGCATGGACTGCGCCACCATGCCGATATGGACGGAGACCGAGCTGCCGACGGCGACCCGGTCGGGGGTGACGTGCGCGAGCCGGGCGAAGGCGGCCCGGGCCTCGTCGACGATGCCGAAGTCCCCGGCGCCGTCGGCTCGGCCGGCCGCGGTCTCCTCGGCGAGCAGGGTGACGGCCTCGATGGCGCGGCGCGGCAGCAGCCCGCAGGCGGAGGTGTTGAGGTAGGTCCAGGTGGGCGCGAACTCGGCACCGCCGAGGGGTACCAGGGTTTCCTGAGAATCCATGGCTCCAGCCTGGGTTCCCACCCCTCCTCCGTCAATGAGTCCACCGTGCCGGTGGTCATCGGCGCGGCCCGGCGGGGCGGGGTCAGTCATTGATGACGAGGAAGTCGACCACCGCGGTCAGTTCACTGGGCCAGTCGATGAAGATGCGGGTGAACGCGTCGTCGTCCCCGGGCACGATGTTCAGGACGCTCATCTTCGCAGCGCCCATGAACCTGGGCGTTCCCGGGGCACCCTGGTATTCCGCGATCGAGGCGAACACGTGCGAGTTCACGGTGATGGGCCGTCCGGTGGGACCGCCGAGGAGGTGCAGATCGGCAAGGCCGCTCAATCCGCCCAAGTCGACGCGGGCCGCGAAGGACTGCGATCCGATGGCCGTGGGTCTGATGTCCTCCAGCGACACGGTGATGGTCGGGATCTCTTCCGGTTTCTCCGGCATGACCGACTCCTGACATGCGGTGTTACGCACAGGCGTGCGGTGATGCGCACACGGCTGACGTACCGGCGCACGTCGCTCGCGCGTGCTCTCCTCTCAGTCTGTACCCCCGTTCGGGTGCGCGCGAGTCGCGCGCACCGCCCCGCTGTGCGTGCGCGGGGCGACGGCCTGCTCGTCGTGATCGAGGCGCTCCGGCGGGACGAGGACTTCCTGTTCACTTTCTTGCGGCTGCTCCTCGCCCTCCAAAAAGCCTTCGGCATCCCGTGGACCGCCCCTAACCCCTGATTCGATCCGGATCTCCGGCCGCTCGTCCCCTCCGGGGAGACCGAGCGGCGGACGCGTGCGCTGATGGAACGTCACGCCCGGGCCGTCACGCGCCCGTCAGCCGGCTGAAGGAGGCCCGGTACGCGCTGGGGGTGAGTCCAGTCCGCTGGAGCATGTGCCGGCGCAGCGAGTCCGCCGTCCCGAGACCGCACGCGCGGGCCAGCACATCCATCGGCAGCGCGGTGGTCTCCAGGAGTTCCTTGGCCCGCTCGACGCGCTGGTGCAGCAGCCACTGGAGCGGACTGACGCCGGTCTCGGCGTGGAAACGGCGGGAGAGGGTGCGCACGGAGACCCCGGCCTGACGGGCCAGATCGGTGAGGGTGAGCGGCCGGTCGAGGTGCTCCATGGCCCACGCGCGCGTGGCGGCGAAGGAGACCCCCCGCTCGGGCGGCAGCGGGGTGAGCGTGAACTGCGCCTGCCCGCCGGGCCGTACGGGCGCGACCAGCGCGAGCCGGGCCACGGTGTTGGCGACGGCGGCGCCGTGGTCGGTCCGGATGAGGTGCAGGCACAGGTCGATCCCGGCGGCGTAGCCCGAGGAGGTGACCAGTTGGCCGTCCTGGACGAAGAGGACGTCGTCCTGGAGGTCGACGTCCGGGTGGAGCGCGGCGAGCCGTTCGCGGTAGGCCCAGTACGTGGTGGCGCTGCGGCCGTCGAGGAGTCCGGCGGCGGCCAGGCCGAACGATCCGGTGCAGATGGCGGCGATCCGCTTGCCCTCGGCGGCGGCGCGGCGCAGGGTTTCGACGACGCGCGGCTCGGGGGCGTCGACCGGGCCGCTGCCGGCCAGGATCACGGTGTCGGCGTCGTCGACGGCGTCGAGTCCGCGCGGGATGTACAGGTCCAGGCCGCCGCTGGTGGCGACCGGGCCCGGGGCGGGCGTGCATACGACCGTCTCGTAGCCGGGCCCGCCGTCCACCTCGACCTTGGCGAGCAGCAGTTCGGGGATGGCCAGGTTGAACAGCGAGACGGGCGGGGCGGCGATCACCGCGACGCGCCGGACAGCGGTCATGGCCAGAACCTCCGGTTGTATGGCATTCAGGCCACTACTGTAGGGCGCCGCCGCCGCGCAGCCTTGATCCATGACCTCAACCGACTGTCTCCAGAACGCCGTTGACGCCCCCGCCGCCACGACCTCCGCCACGACGTCCGCCACGAACTCGAAGGGCCGACCCTCCGCGCGCCGCGCCGCCGGCCGGGGCCCGGACTCCGGCTCCGGCTCCGGTGGATCCCCAGGTCCGGCGCTCGTCGCCGCCCTGCTCGGGTTCGCGCTCATCACCCTCGACTCCTCCGTCGTCAATGTCGCCCTGCCCGCGATCGGCGCCGATCTGCGAACCGGGATGACCGGACTGCAGTGGGTGGTCGACGCGTACACGCTCGCCTTCGCCGCCCTGCTGCTGTCCAGCGGCGCGCTCGCCGACCGGGTCGGCGCGAGCCGGGCGTACGCCGGCGGAGTCGTCGGCTTCACCCTGGCCTCGGTCGCCTGCGGTCTCGCCCCCGCCCTGCCGGCCCTGCTCGCGGCCCGTACAGCCCAGGGCGTGGCGGCGGCGGTGATGCTGCCGGCCTCGCTCGCGCTGGTACGGGAGGCGTACGGCGATCCGGCGCGGCGGGCCCGCGCGGTGTCGCTGTGGGCGGCGGGCGGCACGGTCGCCGTGGCGCTCGGCCCGGTCGCGGGCGGGGCGCTGACCACGGCGTGGAGCTGGCGCGGGATCTTCTTCGTCAATCTGCCGCTGGGGCTGCTCGCCCTCGTCCTGCTGGCCCGGGTGGCGCGTTCGGCCCGCCGTCCCGCGCCGCTCGACCTACCCGGACAACTGACGGCGGTGGTGGCGCTGGCAGGGCTGACCTTCGCGGCGATCGAACACGGCCCGGCGACGTGGTGGGCGCTCGGCGTGGCGGTGGTCTCCTTCGCCGCCTTCCTGCTGATCGAGGCGCGCCGGAAGCATCCGATGGTGCCGCTGGGCCTGTTCCGCGACACCACGGTGGTGGTCGCGGTGTCGGCGGGCGCGGCCGGCACCGTGGCGTTCTACGGCATGGTCTTCGTCTTCGGTCTCTACTTCCAGCAGGTGCTCGGGCTGTCCGCGCTCGGCGCGGGCCTGATGTTCCTGCCCATGACGGGGCTGCTCGCCGCGGTGAACGTGCTGTCGGCCAAGGTCGCGGCCCGGCACGGGGCGCGGCTGCCGATCGTCACCGGCCAGGTGGTGGCGGCGGCCGGGCTGCTCGGTCTGCTGACGATGGACGCCGACACGCCCCGGGCCGTCCAGGCACTGCTCCTCGTCCCGCTGGCGCTGGGCTGCGGCTTCGCGCTGCCGCCGATCATCGCCGCGATGATGGAGGCCGTACCGGCCGAGCGCGCGGGCACCGCCGCCGGACTGCTGAACGCGATCCGGCAGACGGCGGGCGCGCTGGCGGTGGCGGTCTTCGGGTCGCTGGCCGCCTCGGGAGTGGCGCACGCGCTGCGCCCCTCGCTCCTGATCAGCGCGGGTCTGATGGCGGTGACGGCCCTGGCCTCGCTGCGGCTGCCGCGCCACCGCCGCTGAGCCCCGAGGGGGCCAGGGAGACAAGGGCCGGGGGCCGGGGTTCTCGGGCCAGGGCTACGGGGCACGGGACCCGGCGGTCAGGCCGCCGCCCGGTACCGGCCCGGGGCCACCCCGTACTCCCGCTTGAACGCCTTGGCGAAGGCGAACTCCGAGGCGTAGCCGGTACGTTCGGCGACCGACCGGAGCGGCAGGCCGCCCGCGCGCAGCAGCCGTCCGGCGGTCGCCATCCGCCACCAGGTGAGGTACGCGAGCGGCGGCCGGCCCACCAGGGTGGTGAAGCGGCGGGCGAAGGCGGCGCGGGAGAGACCGCCGAGGGCGCCGAGTTCGCCGACCGTCCAGGGGTGGGTGGGGTCGCCGTGCAGGGCGCGCAGGGCCGCGGCGACGGCCGGGTCGGCGAGGGCGGCGGACCAGCCGGTGGAACGGTCGGCGCGTTCGGTCAGCCACCAGGTGCGCAGCAAGGACAGCAGCAGGGTGTCGAGGAGCGCGGGCACGATCGCGTCGGATCCGGGCAGCGGTTCGGCGAGTTCGGCGCCGAGCAGTTCGACGGCCGCGCGCAGCCGGGGGTGGGCGCCGACCCGGGCGGGGATGTGGACGTACGGGGGCAGCTCGGCGAGCAGCGGATGGGGCCGGGTGCGGCTCAACTGGTAGGCCCCGCACAGCAGCAGGGTCTCCTCGGCGCCGACCGGCCCCCGGTCGGGCGGGGTGGGCCAGGAGCCGTCGGGCAGCGGGACGGCGTCGGTGAGCGGGCTGTCGGGGTGGTCCGCGAGACCGTACGCGGTGCCGTGGGTGAGCAGGACGACGTCCCCCGGGCAGAGTCGTACGGGAGGTGGCGGCAAAGCCGCCGCCGGGCCGCCGCCCGGATTCTCCCGAGGGGGCAGCAGCCAGGCGGTGCCCTGGAGGACGACATGGAACCCGGCGGCCTTGCCCGGCGGGAAGCGGAGGCCCCACGGCGCGAACCGCACCGTACGGGAGGAGTGCGGACGGCCGGTGCGCATGGCGGCGATGACATCACTCAGTACGTCCACGTCTCGCACGGTACCGTGCGAGACGATCGGACATGCCGCGAAGCCGGAGAGACATGGGCCGTCTCGCCAACTGCCGCCTACGGTCGACGACATGGAAACGCAGCAGGCACAGTCGCAGTCGCAGAATCAGAATCAGACCCCGGCACGGCAGGCACGGCAGGTACAGCGGGCGCGGCAGGGGACGACGACCCGGGCCGTGGTCTTCCACAAGCTGGGCGGACCCGAGGTGCTCACCGTCGAGGAGATCGCACTCCCGGCGCCCGGGCCCGGCGAGGTGCGGGTACGCGTCGAGGCGATCGGGCTCAACCGGGCCGAGGCGCTGTTCCGTTCGGGAGACTACTTCTACCAGCCGGCCCTGCCGGGCTCGCGGCTCGGTTACGAGGCGGCCGGCGTCGTCGAGGAGACCGGCGAGGGGGTCACCGCGTTCGCGCCCGGCGACCCGGTGATGGCCGCGGCCAACTTCGACTTCGGGGTGCACGGCGTGTACGCGGAACACGTGGTGCTGTCGGAGGAGCATCTGGTGCCGCGCCCCACGGGGGTGGACGCGGTGGCCGGGGCGGCGGCGTGGCTCGCGTACTCGACGGCGTACGGCGGCATGGTGGAGGCGGGCGGGCTGCGGCCCGGCGCCCATGTGGTGATCACCGGCGCGTCGAGCGGGGTCGGCACCGCCGCGATCCAGGTCGCCCTGCGGGTCGGCGCGGTCCCGATCGCCGCCACGCGCGGCGCGGCCAAGCGCGAGCGGCTGCGCGCGCTCGGCGCCCCGCATGTCGTCGCCACCGACGAGCAGGACCTGGTGGACGAGGTGCGCCGGATCACCGGCGGGGTGGGCGCCGACGTGGTCTTCGACGCGATCGGCGGGCCCGGCTTCGCGCGGCTCGGCGGCGCGCTGCGCCCGGAGGGCACGGCGGTGCTCTACGGCTGGCTGGACCTGCGGCCGGCCGAGGTGCCGATGCAGTGGCCGCTGACCGTGCGCGGGTACGCCAACGGCGCGGTGGTGCGATCGCCCGAGGGGCGGGCCCGGATGGCCGCCTTCATCGGCTCCGGGCTGCGCGACGGCTCGCTGTCGCCGGTGGTCGCGGAGGTCTTCGAGGGGCTGGAGTCGATGCCGGACGCACACCGGCTGATGGAGTCCAACACCCACGTCGGGAAGATCGTGGTGCGCGTGTGAGACGGCGTATGCCGGAGCGCCTCGCCGGGCGCGCGGCATCCGGGCGCCAGGCCTCCGGACTCCTGGTCTCCTGGTCTCCTGGTCTCCTGGTCTCCTGGTCTCCTGGTCTCCGGGCGCCCGACCACCGGGCTTCCGGTCTTCGGGTCTTCGGGCTTCCAGTCTTCGGGCTTCCAGTCTCCGTACGCCCCGGACCGGGGCCGGGGTGTCACCCGCGCGGCCGGCCGGGCTCCCCCGCGCGGCGGAGGCGGTTCGCCGTACGGCACGACGCGCCGGGCCGGGGCGGGGCCCGAGGGTTGAGGACATGACGACCTCCCTCCCCATCCCGCCGGCTGCTGTTCCCCCGGCGCCCGTTCCGCCGGCGCCCGGCACCGCCGCCCCGGGGTCGCTCCGCCGGGTGCTGTGTCTCCTCGCGATGGCCGCCTGTCTGCCGTACATCGCGCTCAAGGTCGCCTGGGTGGCGGGCAGCAGGATCGGCATCCCGGACGGCAGCGGACTGCTCGACCACCGGACCCTGATGATCGTCGCCAACGGTGTCAGCGTGCTCGCCGACGCGCTCGTGGTGCTGCTCGCGCTGCTGCTCACCCGGCCGTGGGGCAGCCGGGTGCGGGCCTGGCTGCTGGTCTTCCCGATGTGGGCGGCCACCGGGCTGCTCGCGCCGATCGTGACGGGCTATCCGGCCCAGCTCGTCCTCGCCGCCTTCGGCGACCGGGCCGGCGGCGGGTCCGGCGCCGGGGCCGGTACCGGGCGGGCCGCCGAGCCGTTCCTCGACGCCTGGGTCTTCCCCGTCGTGTACGGCGGCTTCATCGTCCAGGCGCTCTGCCTCGGCACGTTGTTCGCGCTGTACGCCCACGACCGCTGGAGCCGGGTGTGGGACGGGCGGCTCGGCGCGGCGACGGAAGAGACCGAAGGGGCCCAAGGGGTTCAGGGAGTTCAGGGGACTCGGGAAGCTCGGGGGGCGCGGGGAACTCTCGGACTCGCGGGGACTCGGGTGCGGGTGGCCGCGACGGCCGGAGCCGTGCTCGCCGTCGGGCCGGCCGCGACGCACGCGGTGTGGGCGGCGGGCGCGACCGTCGGCCTGCCCGCCGCGTACGCTTCCGAGTACCACGGCGACCAGGCGGTCGTGGATCTCCTGCGGGCACTGTTCCTCGTGGCCGCCGCCGTGGCCACGCTGTGCCTGGTCTGGGACCGGCCGGCCGGAACGCGGGTGCGGACCACGATGGCCTGGGCGTGGGTGGCGTCCGGGGCCGCGGGCTGCTGGGGCGCGTACATGACCCTGGTGTGCGGGGTGACACGGGTGTCGGGCGGCCCCATGGAACAGGCCGGAAAGCTGCCGACGGCCCTGATGATCACCACCTACGCTGGCGAGATGATCACCGGATTCCTGCTCGCCGGCTGCCTGGCCGCCGTTCTGGCCGCCCGGAGTCGCCGTCCCGCCCTGGGCTCGGCGGAGTGACGGCGGCCGTCGTGTGCCGGGCGCTCGTGGGGCAGCGGGCCAGACGGCGCTGGTTCCATCTCGTTCTGGGCGGTGCCCTGTTCACGCCGCTCTGGCTGATCGGCACCGTGGTCGTGAGCCCGTTCTTCGGCCATGGCGCGCTGTTCGGCGACACCTTCGCCGCGCAGTTCGCGGCGTACGGAGTGGGGGTGCCGCTCGCCTTCCTCACGGTGTTCTTCCCGCTGGCCCGGCCGATGTCGGTGGCGGCGGTCCGGACGCTGTGCGCGGTGCCGCCGGGGCGGCTCGCGGACGGCCCGGCGCGCGGGTGGGACGCCCGGGGGCGGGCGGCGGCCTGGTTCACGCTGCATTCGGCGGTGGGCGCGCTGTTCAGCGGGACCAGTCTGGCGCTGCCGCCGTTCGCCGTGGCGCTCATGGTGCTGCCGTTCTCGGCCCGGCTGCGCGGCTCGGAGCTGGTCGGGTTCTGGCACCTGGGCGGGATGGGGTCGGTCTGGCTCGGGCCGCCCTCCGGGCTGCTCATGCTGCTGGCGCTCGCGGGCGCGTCGAAGGCGACGAGTGCGGGGCTCGCCGCCGTCGCGCCCCGGCTGCTGGGGCCGAGCCCGGCCGACCGGCTGGCCGCCGCCGAACGGCGGGCCGCCGAACTGGCCGTACGCAACCGGCTCGCCCGTGAACTGCACGACTCCGTCGGGCACGCGCTGAGCGCCGTCACCCTCCAGGCCGCGGCCGCCCGTCGGATGCTCGACCGGAGCGCGGGGCGAGGGACGGGCGGAGGTCCAGGCGGAGGCGGGGGTACGGGCCCGGGCGCCGCTACGAGCGCGGGGCCGGGCCCGGCTGCCGGTCCCGCCGCCGACCCGGCCGCGGACTTCGTACGGGAGGCGCTGACCGCGATCGAGGAGACCGGGCGGCGTACGCTCGGCGAACTCGACGCCGTCCTGGGCCTGTTGCGCAGCGGCGAGGACGACGGGGCGCTCGCGGCCCCCGGTCTGGAGGCGCTGGACGCGCTGGTCCGGGGCGCGGGCGCGGCGCGGGTGGCGCTGACGGTGCGCGGGGACCTCGGGCGGCTGCCCGAGGCGGTGTCGCGCGAGGGATACCGGATCGTGCAGGAGGGGCTGACCAACGCGGTGCGCTACGCGCGCGGCGAGAAGGTGACGGCGCGGATCACGCTGTCGGGCGACGAACTGGAGATCATCATGGAGAATCCGCTGTCCGGCCCGGCGCCGGTGGCCCGTCCGGACGGCGGGCGCGGCCTGCGCGGGGTCGCCGAGCGGGCCCGGCTGCTCGGCGGGAGTGCCGGGGCCGGTCCGGTGGACGGGATCTGGCGGCTCGCCGCCCGGCTGCCCGCCGGGGGTGCCCGGTGATCCGGGTGGTGCTCGCCGACGACGAGCGGATGGTGCGGACGGCACTGCGGGTGATCCTGGACGCCGAACCGGACCTGGAGGTGGTCGGAGAGGCGGCGAACGGCGCCGAGGCGGTGTCGGTGGTGCGCGAGCTGCGCCCGGACGTCGTGCTGATGGACGTACGGATGCCCGGCATCGACGGCATCCAGGCGACCCGGCGGATCCTCGCCGGCCGGCCCGACGGGGTGGAAGAGACGGCCGGGGCGGAGGGGGCGTACGGGCGTGACGGGGCGGCCGGAGTCGGCGCCGGGGACGGGGACGGGGACGGGGACGGGGACGGGGACACCGCGGCCGGGGAGTACGGGAGCGGGGAGTACGGGGGCGGCCGGAGCGGGCCCCGGGTCGTGGTCGTCACCACCTTCGAGAACGACTCCTACGTGTACGAGGCCCTGCGCGTCGGCGCCTCCGGTTTCCTGCTGAAACGGGCCGCGCCGGAGGAACTGGTGAGCGCGGTGCGGCTGGCCGCGCGCAGCGAGTCGCTGCTCTACCCGGCCGCCGTCCGCGGTCTCGCCGCCGAGCACGCCCGCCGGCGCCCGGCGCCCGCCCCGCCCTGGGCGGCCCGGCTCACCGACCGCGAGGCGGAGGTGCTGCGGCGGATGGCGAAGGGCCTGACCAACGCGGAGATCGCCGGGCTCATGGGCGTCGGCCCGGCCACGGTGAAGACCCATGTGGCCGCCGTCCTCGCGAAGACGGGCACCCGGGACCGTACACAGGCGGTGATCGCGGCGTACGAGTCGGGATTCATCACCCCCGGCTGAGCGGCGGCCCATCGCCCGCCGTCCTCGCCGGGCCACCCGCACGCCCCTCCGGCCCGGGAGCCCGACCGGAGGGGCGCCTTCCATGAAGGTTCACTGAGAATCCGGACCGGCCGGAACGCGGCCCGTGCGCCCACTCGTCCCGCATATGGGATGAACAAGACGATCAGAAGGGCCTCGGTCTTCTCGCTGCTCCTGGTGCTGGCCCTGCTGGGCCGCGCCACCTGGGTGCAGGCGTACGAAGACAAGGCCCTCGCGCACGAGAAGTCCAACCGGCGGACCACCATCGCGCAGTACGCGCAGCCGCTCGGGAACATCGTCGTGGCCGGCTCGCCGGTCACCGGCTCGACGCCGACGAAGGGCGGCGATCTCGCGTACAAGCGGAACTACACGGACGGCGCGCTGTACGCGGCCGTCACCGGCTACAGCTCCCAGGCGTACGGGGCGACCCAGCTGGAAGGCATCTATTCCGACATCCTCGACGGCACCGACGACCGGCTGAAGAACCCGCTGGACGCGATCACCCGCAAGCAGGCGGAACCGGGCACCGTCGTCACCACCATCGACCCGGACGTGCAGAAGGCCGGGTACCGGGCGCTCGGCGACAAGAAGGGCGCCGCCGTCGCGATCGACCCGAAGACCGGCCGGATCCTCGGGCTGGTGTCGACCCCGTCGTACGACCCGTCGACGATCGCCGGGGTGACGGACGGCGAGGCGTGGCAGCGGCTCACCGACGACCCGGACAAGCCGCTGGTCAACCGGGCGCTGCGACAGCCGCTGCCGCCGGGCTCGACGTTCAAGCTGGTCGTCGCGGCGGCGGCGCTCGAAGACGGGCTGTACGGCTCGGTGGACGAGCCGACGCGCAGCCCGGACCCCTACACCCTGCCCGGCACCCGGACCGTGCTGCCCAACGAGAACGCGTCCGCGCCCTGCGCGAACGCCACGATCCGCACCGCGCTGCGCTACTCCTGCAACAACGTCTTCGCGAAGATGGCCGTCGACCTGGGCCAGGACAAGGTGCGGGCGACGGCGGAGAAGTTCGGCTTCGACGACAAGAAGCTGGACGTGCCGGTACGGGCCTACCCGAGCGTGTACCCGTCGGGCATGGACCGGGCGCAGACCGCGCTGACCGGCATCGGGCAGTTCGACGTGACGGCCACGCCGCTCCAGATGGCCATGGTGTCGGCGGCCATCGCCAACGACGGGCTGCTGGCGGCGCCGCACATGGTGAGTGAGGTCGTGGACTCCGACGGAAACGCGCTCCAGACATTCCGGGACGGGGACACCCGGCGGATCGTATCGGCCAGGACGGCGGAGCAGCTGCGGGACGCGATGCGGACGGTGATCGAGGAGGGCACCGGCACGAACGCGGCGATCCCGGGCGTGGAGGTCGGCGGCAAGACCGGTACGGCGCAGCACGGCGAGAACAACAGCAAGACCCCGTACGCGTGGTTCACCTCGTACGCGAAGGACCCGGCGACCGGCAAGGAGGTCGCCGTGGCGGTGATGATCGAGGACTCGGGCGCGGCGCGCTCGGAGGTCTCCGGCAACGGGCTCGCGGCGCCGGTGGCGCAGCAGATGATGCGGGCCGCGCTGAAGGGCTGACAGGCCGACGGGCCGCGCGCCCGGGACGGCGTAAGTGACCCATGGCGGGGGCCGGTTGATCACCGGCCCCCGCCGCACGATATGCAGGTGCCTTGATCATGCGTCCCATGCATCACATGCGCCTCATGTATCTCATGCGTCTCGTAACGTCGCATGCGCCTCGGGCATCTCCCGCGCCCCGGGCGTTTCCCGCACCTCGTGTCGCGCCCGTCGGCGCGCGCCCGCTTACCGGAGGACCCGCTGTGCGTCTGCCCCGTTCCCTGTCCGGCTGGACCATGGCCGTCTTCGGCGTCCTGGCGGCGGCCCTCGGCCTGGTGGGCCTGATCCGGCCGGAGGTCATGATCGGCCTCATGGGGCTGGACCCCGTCCCCGGGGCGGACCGCACGGACGGCGACCACACCCTCCTGTTCCTGACCGCTTCCTCGATGGCGGCGCTGAACATGGGCGTCTACTACGTCCTGGCCGCGCTCGCCGACTGGAAGCCGTTCTTCCGCTGGACGGTGCCGTTCCGGCTGCTGACCTGCACGGTGTTCACGCTCACCGTGGTCGCCGGGCGGGCCCCGGCGGGCTTTCTCGGGGTGGGTCTGTGGGAGGGGACGGGCGCCCTGGTGACGGGTGCCGCGCTCCGCTACGAGTCACGGCGCGCGGCCCGTACGGAGCCGGCCGGGGCCGCCCCGGCCCAGACCGAGCCCGCCCGGCCGGAGCCGGCCCGGTAGAGCCGGGCCCCGTACGCCCGTACACCCGCATGCCCGCATGCCCGCATGCCCGCATGCCCTCAGGGCTTGAGCAGCGCCTCGGTCACCGCCGCCAGATAGGCGGCGTCAAGGGGGACGGCCCCGGGGAGCGCGTGGGAGAGCTGGGCGTGGCCCAGATAGCTCGTGTACGACAGGAAGCCGCGGTGCCGGGCCTCTGCGGGCGGGAAGCCCAACTGCTCGAAGAGCCGGGCGAGATAGCCGACCCGGCGCTCGGTGACGCGGGCCAGCACCGCCGCCACCTCGGGGTGGTCGCCCGCGGCGAGCAGCCGTACCTCCAGCGGATCCTCGGCGGCGGAGGCGGTCGCGGCGCGCAGGAGCGCGGCGAGCCGGCCGGCCGGGTCGGGCTCGGCGGCCTCCATGGCCGCGATGATCCGCTCGGTGGACATCTCCTCCCAGCGCGCGAGGGCGGCGGCGACCAGCGCGTCCCGGCCGGTGAAGTGCCAGTAGAAGCTGCCCTTGGTGGCGCCGAGGCGGGCCGCGAGGGGTTCCACGGCGACACCGGCGAGGCCGCGTTCGCCGAGCGCGGCCAGGGCCGCGTCGGCCCAGTCGTCGGCGGTCAGCCGGCGACGGGTGCCGCGCCGCGCCCGGGCGGCCGGGGCGCCGGTGTCCGCGATGGGCGCGCCGGTGGCGGAGATGTCCGTGGAGGGGGCGGATTCCGGGTGCTCGGGCATGGACCGTACGCTACCGTACGGAGAACATACGCTCCCGTATGGAGGTACGGCCATGCCCGCCGCGCGCACGGTACGAAACGCCCATCACAGGATCGTCGAGGCCCCGGCCGAGACGGTCGGAGCCCTGGTCGACCGGCTGTCCGCGCCGGACGATCCCCTCTTCCCCACCCCGGTCTGGCCCGCCATGGTCCTGGACCGGCCGCTCTCCGTCGGCGCCGACGGCGGGCACAGCTCGGTCCGCTACCGGGTCACCGCCTACGAGCCGGGCCGCTCGGTCCGGTTCGACATGACCGAGCCCGGCCTCGGCGAAGGCCACCACCGGATCGACGTCGAACCGCTCGGGGACGGTCGCTGCCGGATCTCCCACCAGCTCGAAGTGGCCATGGACACCCGGTCGTTCGCGCTCTTCAAGGTGGCGATCGAGCCGGTGCACGACATCATGATCGAGGAGTTGTTCGACAACGTGGAGCGGGCCGCGCTCGGCTGTCTGCCCCATCCGCCGGCCCGCCGCCCGCCCCGTGCCCTGCTCGCCAACCGGCTCGCCTGGCCCCTGCCGAAGGCCGTACCCCTCCCGGCCGGCGCCCGGCTGCTGCGCGAGGCGGTCCCCCGCCCCGACTACGCCGACGCCTGGCATCTGCCGCTGAAGCCGGGCATGCCCCGCGACCCGCGGGCCTGGCGGGGCGTCCTGCCGTTCCCCGAACGCGGCGCGGGCGAGCACGAGCTGATGCTCGGCGAGGACGCCTCCCACCTGGACTTCCGGGCCTCGGTGGTGGTCGACGACGAGGGCGTCACCCTGGCCACCGCCGTACGGTTCCACAACCTCCTCGGCCGGGCCTACTTCGCCCCCGTACGCCTGCTCCACCCGCCCCTGGTCCGCCTGATCCTCCAACGGGAGCACCGGCGGCTGGCCTACGCCACCCCACCCGCCGGCGAACGCAACCGGACACCGGGGACGGCCGCCTGAGGACCCCGGCCGGGCCGGGTCCCCGCGGAGTCGGAGCCCCTACCGGGGGGACTGCTCGGTGGAGGCCAGGCCGGACTCCCAGGCCCAGGCGGCGATGCCGACCCGATTGCGTACCGCCAGCTTGCGCTGGAGGCCGGCCACATGGGTCTTGACGGTGGCGAGCGAGATGAACAGCTCCTCGCCGATGTCGGCGTTGGACAGACCGGCGGCCACCAGCGCCGCGACCTCCGCCTCGCGCGGCGTCAGCGGCTCGGCGGGACGAGCCGGCTCCCGGCGGGCCGGCGGGACGAGCCGGTGCAGCATGCGCGCGGTGATCTGGGGGCTGATGAGGGCGTCACCGGACATCGCCGCGCGCACCGCCTCGACCAGCAGCGCCGGTCCGGAACGTTTCAGCAGGAGCCCCGAGGCTCCGGCGCGCAGGGCGGTGTGGACGTACGCGTCGAGGTCGAAGGTGGTGACCACGACGACCCGGAGGGGCGGGTCCGCGCCGGGACCGGCGAGCCGCCGGGTCAGCTCCAGGCCGTCGAGGCCCGGCATCCGGATGTCGGCGAGCAGGACATCGGGGCGCAGCCGCAGGGCCGCGTCCAGCGCGGTGGCACCGTCCGCCGCCTCGCCGATCACGGTCATGTCGGGCTGGGCGTCCAGGACGAGACGGAAGCCGGCCCGGATGGCCTCCTGATCGTCCGCCAGCAGGATCCGGATGGCGCCGGTGCCGCTCATGCGCGGGTCTCCTCGCGTGTCGTGGGCCGCGCCGGGGCGGTGCGCCCGGGCCGGCCGGTAGTCGGGGTGGCGCCGCCGGACAACGGGAGTACGGCCGTGACCCGCCAGCCCGCCGTCCCGTGCGGCCCCGCGGCGAGCGTGCCGCCGAGCGCCTCGACACGGTCGGTGAGGCCGGCGAGGCCGAAGCCGCCGCCCGAGCGCTCCGGAAGCGGAGAGCCGGGAACGGCCGCCCCGGTTCCGGCCCCGGCCTCCCCACCACCCACGGCCGGCGCCCCGGCCACGTCGGTGACGGTGAGGCAGAGCGCCCGGCCGTCGCCGTACGGGACCCACCGCGCGGCGATGTGGACGGCGAGGGCGGTGGGGGCGTGGCGGCGCACATTGGTGAGAGATTCCATGACGACGCGGTAGCCGGTCCCGCCCACCTCCGCGGGCAACCCGTCCAGCACGCCGTCGGCTACGTCAAGCCGTGCCCGAACCGTGCCCGTGCGGGTGAACCGGGCCGCCAGGGCGGGAAGTTCGCTCAGGTCACGGCGGCGCTCGGAGACGGGCGGCGAGTCCTTGGGGCGGGAGGGCCGTCCGGACGTCCGGGCCGGGGCGCCGGCCGGGCCGGGCGCCTCGTCTTCCCCACCGCCCGGACCCGTAGCAACCGCAGTATCCGCGGAATCCACGGGATCCACGGGATCCTCGGGATCCGCCTCCCGGTCCGGGTCCTCCTCGGCGTTGAGCATCGAGACCGTGCGGTCCATCGCGGCCAGCGCGTGCAGCCCCGCCTCCTCGATCCGCGGCAACAGCTCCACGGCCCGCCGGGGATCCTCCCGTGCCAGGTGCCGTGCCGCCTGGACCAGGACCACCACGCCCATGACGTCGTGGGCGGCGAAGTCGTGCAGATCGCGGGCGACTTCGAGGCGGTGGCGCCGCCGCTGGTCCACGAGCGCCCGGCGCCTGGCGCAGTCCTGGACGCGCAGATACCCGCCGAGCGCCGCGGCGCCCGCCGCCGGCAGGGACCAGAGCAGGCACAGCACGGCGATCTCCTCCGGCGGCGAGGGCGGCGTGAGGTACGGGGCGATCCGCAGGGGAAGCAGGGCGACCGCCGCGCCGTACCCGAGGGCGTGGACGAGGGCCCAAGGCCGTCCGCTCGCCCGGCGTACGGCGGGCACCGCGAGGACGGGCAGGGCACAGGTCTCGGCGGCCCACCACCAGGCCGTCGCGCCGTCGACCGGCCCCCGATGACAGGCCGTCAGTGCCACCGAGGCCACGGCGACGAGCCACGGCCACCGCCGGACTCCGGGAGGCAGGGGCAGCCGGGCCGCCGTCGCCACCGCCACGCCGGCCACCGCCACCCCCACGGCGACGACCGCGACGCCCGCGGTGGGCACGGTCGCCCACGCGGCGACGGCCAGGCCGGACAACAGCAGCCCGCCGAAGGCGTGCGGGAGGGATAAGTGCCGGTCGCTCATGGGCACCGACCCTACGAGACACCGCCGTGCGTCGCCGCCGCCCGCCGCGGGGACGGCCCGGTGGCGCCGGGATCAGTCCCGCTCGGTCCACCACGGCCGGGTCCCCGACAGGCCGCGCAGCGCGTTGGTGACGCAGTGCACCTCCCCGCCGACGGTGCCGACGTGGTGCGCGTACGCCCAGTCCTCCACCCAGGAGATCCGGGTGCCCGTGCCGCTCAGGGCCCGCTCGGCCGCCCGCTCGAAAACGTCGCGGCCGGCGGTGCGCGGAGCGTGCTGGCGCGGCGCGAGGTAGACGCCGGTGCCGGTGCTCACACCGTTGGCCGCGGCGGGCAGGTAGTTGGCGACGAGGTCCCGGCGCGGGTACCCGGCGGGCAGGTCGATCTCCCCGAAGAGAGCGGGGACCCGCACGACATAGCGGTCCGTCAGACCGGCCTGTTCCTTCAGGGTGCGCAGGGCCGCGTCGATGCCCTTCCGGGCGATCTCGGTGCCCCGGGTGAGCGAGGGCTTGCGCAGGGCGCCGGCGACCGTGAGGCCGGGGTCCTCGGTGTCCCCCGGCGCGATCCCGTGGACCAGCGGCTCGTCGCCCCGGCCCTGCGCCACGAGCTCCTCCAGGAGCCGCCTCCCCAGGCCGGGGTCGGCGACGACGGCCACCCAGCCCCGGTCGTTCCGGGCCGGGACGAAGGACAGGAACTCGTCGATGTGCCCCACCCCCAGCCAGCTCGTGTCCACCGCGAGGGGCCGCTGGTAGCCCTGCGCGGCGAGCATCCGGGTGAAGGAGACGTCCGGCGACTCCTTGCCTGCCGTTCCGCCGTAGACGATCCGGCCCACCGGGTAGCGGTGGCCGCGCCAGGTGTACGGCGGGAGGGTTCCGAAGTTCCCTGTGGAGCTGAACGACCCGTAGTACAGGCTGTCGTCACTGCCCACGCGCCCCGGGTCGTACTGCTGGATCACTCCCGTGCCGGGGCCCCGGAGCAGCGCGAACGCGCTCCGCGAGGCGTCCCTGAGCGGGAAGTCGGGGGTGGCCGTGCCGGGCATCACGTCGGCGGACCGCACGATGACGCCGATCCGGTGTTCCCGGCCGCCCGGGGCGGGGATGGACGCGTAGGCGGTCTTGAACAGGTCCTGCGTCCAGACGTCGCCGCCGGTGGGGTAGTTGAAGAGCGGGGCCGGCAGCCCGGCCCGGTCGAGGCCGCGCCGCAGATCGCGGCGGAACTCGGCTTCGCCCGGCTTCACGGGGCGGGGCCGCGCGGCGGGATCGTAGGGCGTGCCGCGCTCCAGCTCGGCGGGCCCGGTGGTGTGGTCGGCCGTCATCATCCGGCGTATCGGCATCAAGTCGTGCTGGAACACCAGGGGCGCGACCCGCAGCCGGACCCGGTCCTCGGTCGTGACGCCGTCGCGGTCCACCCGGAGGACGAGGTCGGTGAAGCCCGCCCACTTCGCGGGGTCGCGGACGAAGTCCGTGGCCTCCACGCCGAGCCGGACGCCGTGCCGCAGTTCGCCCGCGGTCAGCCGGTCGCCGGGCCCCAGCGGCACCATCCGGCCGTGCCGCCGGGCGAAGATCCGGACATACTCCCGGGAGGCCGGGTCGGCGGCCACGGTGGCGGTGGCCCCGGCCGCGACGGGTGCGGCGGTGATCCGCACCGGCGCGAGGTCGGCGAGGTCGGCCGTGCCGTCGAGCACCGGGTCCGCGGCGTCGCCGCAGTCCGCCAGACGGTCGTCGGGCAGACGCGCGCCCGCGGGGCCCGCGACGGGGCAACGCCGCTGGTCGTCGTCGATGTTGGGCAGCATCAGCGCGCCGCGCTCCCGGGTCCAGGCCGCCTTGCCCGCGTCGTCGTCCGGGGTGAGGAGGCCGTCCCGGTCGGTGTCCGCCCGGATCAGCGGCCCGGGCGGCGTGGCGTGTGCCGAGGGTGCCGGGAGCGCCCCGGTCACGGCCGCGAGCACAGCCGCCCCCAGTGCGGCGGTCCTCCCGCGTGTCCGGCGGGAGGGGCGGCGGGGTGCGCGCCCGATCGTACGGTCGCGGGGGACGGTGGGCGAGGGGGCCGGCGGTGTGTCGTGGTCCATGGCCCCACCCTCGGCCAGAGCCGTGTCGCGCGGCATCCATCCGATGGCCGGTTCCGGTGCGGCGGACGGCGTCCGTCTCGTACTTTCGGCTGATCGCCCCGGGCTCGCCGCGAGGTCACCCCGGGATCACCTCACCGGACGTGGCAGGCACCCG
Organism: Streptomyces sp. NPDC048718; assembly: GCF_043198875.1. NCBI lineage: Bacteria > Bacillati > Actinomycetota > Actinomycetes > Kitasatosporales > Streptomycetaceae > Streptomyces > Streptomyces sp. NPDC048718. Next base: position 53,297 of record NZ_JBICVG010000026.1, on the reverse strand, counting down.
AAGCCGTCCGCGCCGGATGGCGTCGGCACCGGATGCCGCCGGCGTCTCGGGATGTCCCGGCCCGGCCCGGAAGTAGGGCAGATGACCGATCCGGGACGGCCACCTCAGAGGCCAGCCTGCGGACATGCGCGTTCCCCTCTATCTGAGCGCCGTCCTCGTGTCCGGCTTCGGCACCACGGCGCTGTGGCTGGTCGCCGGCGTCTGGGTCAAGTCGCTCACCGGCTCCGACGGCCTCGCCGCCCTCACCACCTTCGCCCTGTGGGCGCCCACGCTCCTCGGGCCGCTGCTCGGCTCGCTCGCCGACCGGGTCCGGCGGCGGCCGCTGCTGATCACGGCGAATCTGGCCATGGCGGCGCTGCTGCCGCTCCTGCTGATGGTGGACGGGCCCGGCAGGGTGTGGCTGCTGTTCGCCGTCCTCCTCGCCTACGGAACCCAGGGCGCCGTCCACGAGGCGGCGGAGACGGCGCTCGCGGCGGGCGCGCTCGACCAGGCCCGGCTCGGGGACCTCAACGGGCTGCGGACGACCGTCACCGAGGCGATGAAACTACTCGCCCCGCTCGTCGCGGCGGGGCTCTTCGCCCGGTACGGCGGCGGGCCCGTCGCCCTCCTCGACGCGGCCACCTTCGCGCTGGCGGCCGGGGCGTTCGCCCTGCTGCGGGTCCGGGAGGAGCGGCCCGCACCGCACCGGCGGCCCCGGCTCTTCGACGGCGCCCGGCTGCTGTGGGAATCCCCGGTGACCCGGCGGCTGATCCTGGCGGGCGGCTTCACCATGCTGCTCGCGGGGCTCAACGGCGCGCTGATCCACGCCGTCGTCGACCGGATCCTCGGCCGCTCCCCCGCGTACGCCGGTGTGCTGTACGCGTTCCAGGGCACCGGGTCCGTCCTCGCCGGGCTGACGGCGGGTCCGCTGCTGCGGCGGCTGCCGGAGCGGGCGCCGGCCGCGCTGGGGCTCGCGCTGTTCGCGGTGGGCGCGGCGGGGCGGGCCCTGCCGTACGAACCGGGCGCGCTCGCCGCGAGCGTCCTGATCGGGGTGGGGCTGCCCTGGGTACTGATCGCCGCGACGACGGCGGTGCAGCGGCAGGTCCCGGCCGAAGCGGTGGGCCGGGCGGCGGGCACCGCGCACACCCTGCTCTTCGCGCCGAACGCGGTGGCCCTCGCCCTCGGCGCCGGGCTGGCGGCCGTGGCCGACGTCCGGGTGGTGCTGCCGCTGCTCGGGGCCGCGGGCCTGGCCGGTGCGGCCCTGGTCGCCCGCGCGGGGCGCGGAGTCCGTACCGGCGGGCAGTCCCCCACCGGCGGATGAACGGGCGGGCAGTCCCCTACCGGCGGATGAACGGGCGGGCAGAGACCGGCGGGCAGACAGACAGACGCACCGGCGGATATGCGCGTGACGGGCGCGACCCGGAAAGGCAGGATGCCCGCCATGCCTCAGCCCCAGGGATTCGTCCACGCCCACCGCTCGGACGGCAGTGTCGTCATCACCCATCGCGGCCGGGCCGCGGCCACCCTGCGCGGCGGCCGGGCGGCCCGGTTCCTGGCGGAGGTGGAGGCCGGCGACCCGCAGCTGGTGATGGCGCGATGGACGGGTTCGTACAAATTCGGCAATGAACGTACCGCCCGCCGGCACCCGCGTCACCAGGGTGGCCGAACCGGGCGCGGGTAAGGGAACGGCAAAGCCACCCTGTTCGTTAGCCCCGGCATGACCGCTATGACCCCCGGCTCGAACATTCCTCTCACCGCCGCGCGCGTGGCGGTGGACGTCACCGCTCCGGTGCGGCTCGACGTATCGGGCCTGCTGCTCGGCGCCGACGGCAAGGTGCGCTCCGACGACGACTTCATCTTCTACAACCAGCCCGCCGGACCCGGTGTCACCTACCGGTCCGGCGGCGGTACGGCCCCGGACGCGATCCTGGTGGACACGGCCGCGCTCCCGGCCGGTGTCGAGAAGATCGTCGTGACCGCGAGCCCCGACGCCGCAGGCCAGTCCTTCCAGGGCATCGAGCCCACCGCGACCCTGCGCGACTCCGACAGCGGCAGCGTGCTCGCCACCTTCACCCCGCCGCGACTCGCCACGGAGACCGCGCTCGTGGTCATGGAGATCTATCTGCGGGGCGGGGTATGGAAGGCTCGCGCCGTGGGCCAGGGGTACGCGAACGGGCTGGCCGGCATCGCCACCGACTTCGGTGTGAGCGTGGACGAGGAGCCCACGCCCGCCGCGGCCCCCGCTTCGGCCTCTGCCCCGGCTCCGGCTCCGGCCTCGATGCCCGTGACGCCGCCCGCACCGCCGGTCCCGCCCGCGCCGCCGGCGGCCCCGCCGGCCTGGCAGACGCCGCCGGCTCCGCCCACCGCTCCTCCGGCGCCGCCCGCCGGCAGCGGGAAGATCAACCTCGACAAGGGCCGGGTCAGCCTCCAGAAGAACCAGACCGTCTCCCTGGTCAAGGGCGGACGCCCGCTGCTCTCGCAGGTCAAGATGGGCCTCGGCTGGGAGCCCGCGTACCGGGGCAAGGACATCGACCTCGACGCGTCCGTGATCGCCTACGGCCCGCAGCGCAATCACATCGACAGCTGCTACTTCGGCAAGCTGTCCATCCTGAACGGGGCGGTCAAGCACTCCGGTGACAATCTGACCGGCGAGGGCGCCGGCGACGACGAGGTCATCGTGGTCGACCTCGGCCGGCTGCCCGCCGACACCACCGGCCTGGTCTTCACCGTGAACTCCTTCTCCGGGCAGAAGTTCACCGAGGTCGCCAAGGCGTACTGCCGGCTGATCGACGCGACGACCGGCGAGGAACTGGTCCGCTTCGACCTGACCACGGCGGAGCCGCAGACCGGCGTGATGATGGCGAAGCTCATCCGGCAGTTCTCCGGCGAGTGGGAGATGACGGCGATGGGCGAGTTCGTGAAGTCCCGGACCGTACGGGGCATGGTGAAGCCCGCCGCCCAGGCGCTCTGAGCGCCTCCCGTCCCGGTACAGCACTCGGCCGCCGCGCGATTCGCGCGGCGGCCGAGTGCGTACGAAGGGCCATACAAGGACCGTACGAAAAACGTACGAACGAGGCTGGGCTCAGCGGCGCGAGCGCGCCTTGAACGCGGCCTTGCGGGCCTCCTTGGCGGAGGGCTTGTCGCGGTGCAGCCGGCCCATCGCCTCCAGGACATCGGCCGTGGACGGGTGGTCGACCCGCCAGGCCTGGTCGAAGAAACCGCCGTGGCGGCCGGTCAGGCCCTCGATGAGGTCCTGGAGTTCCTCCAGCTCGCCCTCGGCGTCGAGGTGGGCGGCGATGGTGTCGATGGCCAGCCAGAAGATCATCGACTCCGGCGGCGCGGGGATGTCGGCCGCGCCGCGCTCGGCGAGCCAGACCCGGGCCAGACCGCCGAGTTCGGCGTCGTCCAGGACCTCCCGGACGACCGGCTCGGCCTCCGCGCCGACCAGGGACAGGGCCTGCTGGGCGTGGAGCCGGCGCAGCGGGGCGCCGGGCTCGCTGCCCCGGGCGGCGGCGAGCAGGTCGCGGGCCGCGGCCGGGACCTCCCGGGCGGCGAGCCAGCCGGCGACCTCGGCGCGGGCCGCCTCCTGCGGGTAGTGGACGACCCCGGCCAGCAGGGTGTCGGCGTCCTTCTCGGCGAGGTCGCCGACGGCGGGGGCGGCCAGGCCGGCGTCGAGCATCCGGGAGCGGATGCCGTACAGACCGAGCGGGGTGAGGCGGACCATGCCGTAGCGGCTGACGTCCTCGTCGTCGAGCTCCTCGGCGGCGCCCGCGGCGGCGGCGGTGCGCCCGGCGTCGGTGACGTCTTCTTCCGACTCCTCGACCATCAGGGCCTCGTCGACGGGCTGGTACTCGACGAGGCCGATGGGCTCCAGGATCCGGAACTGCTCGTCCAGCCGCATCATCGCGTCGGAGACCTGCTCCAGGATGTCGTCGGTGGGCTCGTTCATGTCGTCGGGGATCACCATCGACGCGGCGAGCGCGGGCAGCGGCACGGGGCCCTCGCCGGAGCCGCCCTCGGAGGCGGTGAGCAGGTAGAGGTTGCCGAGCACGCCCTCCAGGAAGTCGGCCTCGGCCTCGGGGTCCCAGTCCAGGGCCTCGAAGTCGATCTCGCCGTCCGGGCCGACGAGCGCGTCGAGGTCGTCGATGTACGGCGCGGCGGCGTCGTCGAAGACCGACTCGAAGCCCTCCAGCCAGACGGCGAGCACGTCCTTGGGCGAACCTCCGGTCAGCGCCGCCAGGTTCTCGCCGGCGGTGACGGTGCCCTCGGCGTCCCCGGCTTCCTCGGCCTCCTTGCCGCTCTCGGCGTCCTCGGGGTCGTGGATCTCGACCAGGCCGGTGTCCACGGCGACCCGCCAGGCCTCGGCAGCCTCCGCCTCGCCGTCCTCGTCGGCGGTCAGGCCGAGCGCCTCGGCGGCGGCGGGCAGCTGCGCGTCGGCGAGTTCGCCGCCCGCGCCGACCCGGGTCTCCGGGCCGGCCCAGCGGGCGAGCCGGACGGCGCGGGCGAGGAGGGGTGCGGCCAGGGCGTCCCGGGCCAGCTCCGCGTCCGAGCGCAGTCGAACGGGGGGAAGGATCGGCTGGTCCGGTGCCATCGTGGGGTGTTCTCCTCGGCGGGGGTGGTCGGGTCGAGCTGGGAGCCTCCGGCTCCAGCGGCCTTCAGCCTAGACGCATTCGGGGGACACTCCGGCGGTTCGCGCACGCGTCAGCCTTCGTACACGCGTCGACCACGCACGGGGAGTCGACCACGCGCGGGAATTTGACAAGGTCACTGGACGTAAGCAGTACTTGACGCGCGTAGATCATTCGATCGTTCGTACAACCCCTTCTCGGAGCACCTTGATGTCTTCCTCCATATCCCGGTCCGCGACCGTTGCCACCGTGGTCGCCGCCGCCCTCGCCGCCGGTCTGCTCGGCGGCGCGGCCGCCTCCGCCGACGAGGCGTCCGCCACCGCGGCCGCTCCCGTGCGGATCCACGACATCCAGGGCACCACCCGCGTCTCCCCGCTCGCCGGCCGGCAGGTGACCGGCGTCGAGGGCGTCGTCACCGCTGTGCGTACCTACGGCTCGCGCGGCTTTTGGATGCAGGACCCGAATCCCGACGGCGACCCGGCCACCAGCGAGGGCGTCTTCGTCTTCACCAGCTCGGTGCCGACCGTCGCCGCCGGTGACGCGGTGAGCGTCGACGGCACGGTGAGCGAGTACGTGCCGGGCGGCCTCGCCTCCGGCAACCAGTCGATGACCCAGATCTCCAAGCCGGTGGTCACCGTCCGCTCGAAGGGCAACCCGGTCCCGGCCGCCGTCACCATCACGGCGGACTCGGTGCCGGCCGCGTACGCCCCGGCGGGCGACCCGGCCGACGGCGGTTCCATCGGCCGGCTTCCGCTGCGGCCGCGTTCGTACGCCCTGGACTACTACGAGTCCCTGGAGGGCATGAACGTCCGGATCGGCTCCGCGCGCGTGGTCGGCGCCAGCGACCCGTACGCCGAGCTGTGGGTCACGGTGAAGCCGGACGAGAACCCCAGCGTCCGCGGCGGCACGGTCTACGGCTCGTACGACTCCCAGAACGGCGGCCGGCTCCAGATCCAGCAGCTCGCGCCGCTCGCCGAGCGCCCCTTCCCCAAGGCGAACGTGGGCGACCGGCTGAACGGCGTCACCGAGGGCCCGCTGGACTTCAACCAGTACGGCGGCTACACCCTGGTCGCCGCCACCCTGGGCGAGGTCGAGGACCGCGGTCTGGTCCGCGAGAAGACGGCCCCTCAGCACAAGAACGAGCTGGCGGTCGCCACGTACAACGTGGAGAACCTCGACCCGACCGATCCTCAGGAGAAGTTCGACGCGCTCGCCGAGGCGGTCGTCGAGAACCTCTCCTCGCCCGACATCGTCGCCCTGGAGGAGATCCAGGACGACAACGGCCCGAAGAACGACGGGGTCGTCACCGCCGGCGAGACCGTGAAGAAGTTCACGGAAGCGATCGTGGCGGCGGGCGGTCCCGCGTACGACTGGCGCTCGGTCGACCCGGAGAACGGCAAGGACGGCGGCGAGCCCGGCGGCAACATCCGTCAGGTCTTCCTCTTCAACCCCGCACGCGTCTCCTTCGTGGACCGCCCGGGCGGCGACGCCACCACCGCGACCGGGGTCACCGGCACGCACGGCGACGCCCATCTGACCCTCTCCCCCGGCCGCGTCGACCCGGCGAACGCCGCCTGGACCGACAGCCGGAAGCCGCTCGCGGGCGAGTTCTCCTTCCGCGGCCGGACCGTCTTCGTGATCGCCAACCACTTCGGTTCCAAGGGCGGCGACGAGTCGATCGTCTCGCACCACCAGCCGCCGAACCGTTCCTCCGAGCAGAAGCGGCTGCTCCAGGGCCAGGCCGTCAACGCCTTCGTCAAGGACATCGTGGCGCTCGACAAGCAGGCGGACGTGCTCGTCGTCGGCGACATCAACGACTTCGAGTTCTCCGCCGCCACGCGGGCGATGACCGAGGGCGGGGTGCTGTCCCCGGCCGCGCTGTCGCTGCCCGCGAACGAGCGCTACTCGTACGTCTACCAGGGCAACAGTCAGGTGCTCGACCAGATCCTGACCAGCCCCGGCGTGCACCACTTCGCGTACGACAGCGTGCACATCAACGCGGAGTTCGCCGACCAGAACAGCGACCACGACCCGCAGGTGCTGCGCTTCCGCCCCTGAGCACCTCCGATCATCCCCAGTCGGGCTCGATCAAGCGTGATCGAGCCCGACTACCCTTGATCGAATTCGATCGAACTCCTGTACGGGTGTGCGAGACTCCGGGCGTGATCCTGCGTCCCGCCACCCGTGCCGATCTCCCCGCCGTCCTAGCGCTCCTCGCCGACGAGGAGCGGGTGGTGGACCCGGCCTCGGTGACCGTCACCCCCGCCTACGCGCGGGCGTTCGCGGACATCGAGGCCGACGCGCGCAACGAGCTGCTCGTCCTGGCCGAGACGGCGGAGCCCGGCGCGGCCGTTCTCGGCTGCCTCCAGGCCACCTACATCCCGGGCCTCGGCAAGGGCGGCGCCGAGCGGGCCCTGATCGAGGCGGTCCGGATCCGGGCCGACCGGCGCGGCGACGGCCTCGGGCGCGCGCTGATGACGGGCGCGGTGGCGCGGGCACGCGCCCGAGGCTGCGCGCTCGTCCAGCTGACCAGCGACAAGAGCCGGACGGACGCCCACCGCTTCTACGCCTCGCTGGGCTTCGCCCGCAGCCACGACGGCTTCAAGCTCGCGCTCTGAGCGCTCTGACTATCCGAATGGGGCGGCCACGGCGCCTGAGAACTCCGGGGCTCCCGGCGAAACAGACGGCCGCCCCGCCCACCGTACGAAACGGCGGGCAGGGCGGCCGGTCGCGACCGGGCGACGGGCCGGGGCCCTAGGGCGTGTTTCGAAAGTAGCTCCGTCCGCCCGGAGGGCGGGGCCTGCGGCGTCTGGTGCACTGCGCTCGCTTCGCTCGCTCCGTCTCGGCGCCTTGATTCATCCTTCGGATGCCGAGCAGCATCGCAAGACGGAGGATCATCCTCGTACTGGACGTACTTGGATGACTCCGACAACGCAGCGTGGGGGCACCTCCCGTGCCCGAAGGGCCACGGGGGAGTGCGTGCCAGGTGTCGCGGGCCAGGAGGGACTTTCGAAACACGCCCTAGCGCCGCGTGCGGGTCAGTTGTGGCTGTGCAGCATCTCGTTGAGGCCGCCCCAGTTGGCCTTGTAGGGGCGGGCCTCGACGGCGCCGGTGACCGAGTTGCGGCGGAAGAGGACGTTGTCGGCGCCGGAGAGCTCCAGGGCCTTGACGATCTGGCCGTCGGGCAGCGCGACCCGGGTGCCGGCCGTGACGTACAGACCGGCCTCGACGACGCACTCGTCGCCGAGCGCGATGCCGATGCCCGCCTCGGCGCCGATCAGGCAGCGCTCGCCGATGGAGATGATCTGCTTGCCGCCGCCAGAGAGGGTGCCCATGGTGGAGGCGCCGCCGCCGATGTCGGAGCCGTCGCCGACGACGACCCCGGCGGAGATCCGGCCCTCGACCATCGAGGTGCCGAGCGTGCCGGCGTTGAAGTTGACGAAGCCCTCGTGCATGACGGTGGTGCCGGCGGCGAGGTGGGCGCCGAGGCGGACCCGGTCGGCGTCGCCGATCCGGACGCCGGCGGGCGCCACGTAGTCGGTCATCCGCGGGAACTTGTCGATCGAGGTGACCGACAGGTGCAGGCCCTCGGCGCGGGCGTTCAGGCGCACCTTGTCGACATCGTCGACGGCGACCGGGCCGAGCGAGGTCCAGGCGACGTTGGCGAGCAGGCCGAACATGCCGTCCAGGTTCTGGCCGTGCGGCTTCACCAGACGGTGGCTCAGCAGGTGCAGGCGCAGGTAGACGTCGTGGGCGTCGAGCGGCTTGTCGTCGAGGGAGGCGATGACCGTACGGACGGCGACCACCTCGACCCCGCGGCGGGCGTCCACGCCGAGGGCCTTGGCGGCGCCCTCGCCGAGCGCGTTCACGGCCTCGTCGGGGCCGAGCCGCTCGGTGCCGGCTGGGCCGGGCGCGTCGGTCAGCTCCGGGGCGGGGAACCAGGTGTCGAGAACGGTGCCGTCGCCGGCGAGGGTGGCAAGGCCGGCGGCGACGGCGCCGGTGGTGCGAGGAGCAGTGGTCATGACGGAAAACCTAACCTTCGAGGCCCCGCGCGGGCCAACCGGCCGGTCTTCGCGTCAGCGGCCCGCGCCCCGCGGACCTCACCCGCGGCGGGGGCCTCAGGCGGGATCCAGCACCCGGGCCAGCAGGGCGCGCGCGTACTCCTCGTCGTACCGGCCGTCCGTGAGCAGCACTTGGAGGCAGATGCCGTCCATCAGGGCGACCACGCCCCGGGCGGTCGCCGGGTCGGTCCGCGCGGCGAGGATCCGGCTCACCTCCTCGGCCCACTCGGCGGCCACCGGGCGCAGCGCGGGACGGCGCAGGGCGGCGAGGTAGAGCTCGTACTCCAGCTCCACGCCGCGCCGTTCGCCGCTCAGCCAGCGGCCCATGAGCCGGGCGAGGACGGCGGCGAGGTCGCTCGTCGGGTCGGCGACCCCGGGGCTCTCGCGCAGGGCGCGGCCGAAGGTGTCGTTGGCCTTGCGCAGCGCGGCGACGAGGAGTTCATCGAGGGAGGCGAAGTGGTACGTGGTGGAGCCGAGCGGCACATCGGCCTCGGCGGCGACGGTGCGGTGGCTGAGTCCGGCGAGCCCGGCCCGGCCGACGACGCGCAGGGCGGCGTCGACGATCCGGTCGCGGCGGCCGGGGTCGTGACGGCGGGCCCGGGGCGCGGCGGCGGCCATCAGTGCGCGCCGCCCAGGTTGAGGACGGCGACCCCGGCGACGATCAGGGCGAGGCCGGCGATCTTGGCGGGGCCGAGGCTCTCGCCGAGGAAGAGGAAGCCTATGACGGCGACGGCGGCGGTGCCGATGCCGGACCAGATCGCGTAGGCGGTGCCGACCTGGAGGGTCTTGAGCGCCTGGGCGAGGAGGGCGAAGGCGACGAGGTAGCCGGTGCCGGTGAGGAGCGAGGGCCAGAGCCTGGAGAAGCCGTCGCTGTACTTCATCGAGGTGGTCGCGACGATCTCCGCGGCGATGGCTCCGGCGAGCAGTCCGTATCCCATGACATCCGAGTGTACGGGCGTACATATCGTGGTCGTACATCCGTGCGATCAAGGGCGGCTACGGTGTGCGCATGACCTACCCACCGGGACCGTACGGATACGGCTATCCGCCCCCGCCCCCGCCGCCCAAGCCGGGCGTCATACCCCTCGCGCCGCTGCGCGTGAGCGACCTTCTCGGCGGCGTCTTCAGCACCTACGGCCGCTACTGGAAACCGCTCCTCGGCATCACGGCGATCGCCTACGGAACCGTCGCGGCCCTGCTGGGCGGCGTGGCGCTGGTCGCCTACGGCAGCGTCGTGGACAACGTGGCGCGGCTGGACGACCTGCCCGACGACGCGGATCCCGGCTTCGCCGACTTCCAGCCGCTGATCGTCACCTTCGGTACGGCCTGGCTGGTCATGATCATCGGCATGCTCGTCGCCGGCGCCCTCGTCAACGCCACCGTCCACACCGTGACGCAGGAAGCGGTCCTCGGCCGGCCCGCCCTCTTCGGGGCCGTCTGGCGCCGCGCCTGGTCGCGCGTCGGCGCGGTGATCGGCTCGGTCTTCCTGTCCGGTCTGGCCGCCGTTCTGCCTATGGTCCTGATCGCAATCGGCATGGTGACGCTGATCGGGGGGCTTCTCGCACAGGACCACGGCGACAGCGGGTCGGGCGTCGCGATCGCGGGCGGAGTGGTCATGCTGCTCGCTCTGGCCTCCCTCCCCCTCGCCGTATGGCTCTGGGGGAAGTTCCTGCTGGCCCCGGCCGCCGCCGTCATCGAGAACCAGCGCCCGGTGGCCGCGCTGCGCCGCTCCGCCCATCTGGTCCGCGGCTCCTGGTGGCGCATCGCCGGCTGCACGCTGCTGATGGGGCTGATCCTCGGCGCGGTCGCCGGGATGGTCCAGCAGGTCATCTCGTTCGCGACCATGATCCCGTTCGGCAGCGCCATCGCCGACGACCCCCATCACCCGCGGCACTTCTTCACGGCCATGTGGGGCGTGTTCCTGACCGTCGGGCTCATCCAGCTCGTCGTCCAGGCACTGATGGCCCCGCTCCAGCCGCTGATGACCTCCCTGCTCTACATCGACCAGCGCATCCGCAAGGAGAACCTGGCCCCGGCGCTCGCCGAGAGCGCGGGCACGCCGCTCGCCTGACCTGACCACGGAAGCGGCGAAACGATACGCCCGAGGGCCCCGGTGTTCCCACCGGGGCCCTCGGGCGTACCTGCTTGTCCGCGCCTGCGTACGGATCGCCTGAAGCAGACGGATCGCACGGATCAGACGGTCGGACCGATCAGACCGATCAGACGTTGAAGCCGAGCGCGCGAAGCTGCTCGCGGCCGTCGTCCGTGATCTTGTCCGGGCCCCACGGGGGCATCCAGACCCAGTTGATCTTCAGCTCGTTGACGATGCCGTCGGTCGCGGACTTCGCCTGGTCCTCGATCACATCGGTCAGCGGGCAGGCCGCCGACGTCAGGGTCATGTCCAGGGTCGCGACGTTGGACTCGTCGACGTGGATCCCGTAGATCAGTCCGAGGTTGACGACATCGATCCCCAGCTCGGGGTCGACGACGTCGTACAGCGCCTCGCGGATCTCTTCTTCGGAGGCCGGCTTCAGGGTGGCCTCGGCGTTCTCGGTCATGCCGACTTCCTCACAGACTTCTGGTCGTCCCCGCCCAGGGCCTGGGCGGTCGCGTCCTTCCACGCCATCCAGCTGAGCAGCGCGCACTTCACGCGCGCCGGGTACTTCGAGACACCGGCGAACGCGACCGCGTCCTCCAGGATCTCCTCCATCGCCTCGTCCGGCTCGATCCGGCCCTTGGACTGCATCAGCTCCAGGAACGTGTCCTGGATCCTTCGCGCCTCGGCCAGCTCCTTGCCGACGAGCAGCTCGTTGAGGACGGAGGCCGAGGCCTGACTGATGGAGCAGCCCTGGCCCTCGTACGACACGTCCTCGACACGCTCGCCGTCGTACTTCACACGCAGCGTGATCTCGTCACCACAGGTCGGGTTGACGTGGTGCACCTCGGCGTCGCCGTCCCGCAAGCCCCGCCCGTGCGGGTGCTTGTAGTGGTCCAGGATGACGTCCTGGTACATCGAATCCAGCTTCACAGGTCAGCCGCCCTATCCGAAGAAGTTACGGACGTGCTCCAGCCCCTCGACCAGGGCGTCGACCTCGGCCGGAGTGGAGTACAGATAGAACGACGCACGCGTGGTCGCCGGAATTCCGTAGCGCAGGCAGACCGGGCGGGCGCAGTGGTGGCCGACCCGGACCGCGATGCCCTGCTCGTCGAGGACCTGGCCCACGTCGTGCGGGTGGATGTCGCCGAGCGTGAAGGAGATCGCGGCGCCCCGGTCCTCGGCCGTGGCCGGGCCGATGATCCGCAGGTCCGGGACTTCCTGGAGGCGGCGGACGGCGTACTCGGTGATCGCGTGCTCGTGGCGCGCGATGTTCTCCATGCCGATCGCCGTCAGGTAGTCCACGGCCGCGCCGAGGCCGACGGCCTGGGCGATCGGGGGCGTACCCGCCTCGAACTTGTGCGGCGCCGGGGCGTAGGTCGAGGAGTGCATCGAGACGGTCTCGATCATCTCGCCGCCGCCGAGGAACGGCGGCAGGTCCTCGAGCAGCTCCTGGCGGCCCCAGAGGACGCCGATGCCGGTCGGGCCGCACATCTTGTGGCCGGTGAAGGCCACGAAGTCGGCCTGGAGCGCCTGCACGTCGAGCACCATGTGCGGGGCCGCCTGGGAGGCGTCGACGCAGACGAGCGCACCGACCTCCTGGGCGCGCCGGACTATGGCCTCGACCGGGTTCACGGTGCCGAGCAGGTTGGAGACCAGGGTGAAGGACACCACCTTGGTCTTCTCGGTGATGAGCTCGTCGATGTTGGACAGGTCGAGCCGGCCCTCGTCGGTGAGCCCGAACCACTTCAGCTTCGCGCCGGTGCGCTGCGCGAGCAGCTGCCACGGCACGATGTTGGAGTGGTGCTCCATCTCCGTGATGACGATCTCGGTCTCGTGATCGACCCGGTAGGGCTCGTCGGCCCAGCCGAGCATGTTGGCCACGAGGTTGAGCGACTCGGAGGCGTTCTTGGTGAAGATGACCTCGTCGCGGCTCGGCGCGTTGATGAACGCGGCGACCTTGTCGCGGGCGCCCTCGTACAGCTCGGTGGCCTCCTCGGCGACCGTGTAGACGCCGCGGTGCACATTGGCGTTGTGCCGCTCGTAGTAGTTGGTGAGCGCGTCGAGGACCTGGCGCGGCTTCTGCGAGGTGGCCGCGGAGTCCAGGTACACGATCTTCTTGCCGTCGTGGACCAGACGGTCCAGCAGCGGGAAGTCCTTGCGGATCGCCTCGGTGTCGAGGAGGCCGGTCAGCCCCTGATGGGCGGAGTTCACGCGGATGCGCCACCCTTCACGTACTTGTCGTAGCCCTCGTTCTCCAGCTGGTCCGCGAGCTCGGCGCCGCCGGACTCGACGATGCGGCCGTTCGCGAAGACGTGCACGAAGTCGGGCTTGATGTAGCGGAGGATCCGCGTGTAGTGCGTGATCAGCAGGGTGCCGACCTCGCCCTGCTCACGGACGCGGTTGACGCCCTCGGAGACGATGCGCAGGGCGTCGACGTCGAGGCCGGAGTCGGTCTCGTCGAGGATCGCGATCTTCGGCTTGAGCAGCTCCAGCTGGAGGATCTCGTGGCGCTTCTTCTCACCGCCGGAGAAGCCCTCGTTGACGTTGCGCTCGGCGAACGCCGGGTCCATCTGGAGCTTCGCCATGGCCTCCTTGACCTCCTTGACCCACAGCCGCAGCTTGGGGGCCTCACCGCGGATCGCGGTGGCGGAGGTGCGCAGGAAGTTGGAGACCGAGACGCCGGGGACCTCGACCGGGTATTGCATGGCGAGGAAGACACCGGCACGGGCACGCTCGTCGACCGACATCTCCAGGACGTCCTCACCGTCGAGGGTGACGGTGCCGCCGGTGATCGTGTACTTCGGGTGGCCGGCCAGCGAGTACGCCAGGGTCGACTTGCCGGAGCCGTTGGGGCCCATGACGGCGTGGGTCTCGCCCTGCTTGATGGTCAGGTCGACACCCTTGAGGATCTCACGCGGACCGTTCTCGGCCTCGACGGAGACGTGCAGGTCGTGGATTTCAAGCGTTGCCATGGGTGACTCAGGACTCCTGGGTGACGGAGACGAGCACATCGTCCCCTTCGATCTTTACGGGGTATACGGGGACGGGGCGCGTCGCGGGAAGGCCGGACGGCTTGCCGGTGCGGAGGTCGAACGCGGAACCGTGCAGCCAGCACTCGATCCGGCAGTCCTCCACCTCGCCCTCGGAGAGGGAGACGTTCGCGTGCGAGCAGACGTCGTAGATCGCGAACACCTCGCCCTCGGTACGTACGAGGGAGACCGGCGTGCCGTCTATCTCGACCCGCTTCGGGGTGTCCTCGCCGAGTTCGCTCAGCGCGCAGACGCGGACGAAGGCCATCAGACGGACGCCCCCAGCTCGGCCTCGATCTTGGCGAGCAGGCGCTCCTCGACGTCCGGGACACCGATCTGCTGGACCAGCTCGGCGAAGAAGCCGCGGACGACCAGGCGGCGGGCCTCGGTCTCCGGGATGCCGCGGGCCATCAGGTAGAAGAGCTGCTCGTCGTCGAAGCGGCCGGTGGCGGAGGCGTGGCCGGCGCCGGCGATCTCGCCCGTCTCGATCTCCAGGTTCGGGACCGAGTCGACCCGGGCGCCGTCGGTGAGGACGAGGTTCCGGTTGAGCTCGTAGGTGTCGGTGCCCTCGGCCTTGGCCTGGATGAGGACGTCGCCGATCCACACCGCGTGGGCGTCCTGGCCCTGCAGCGCGCCCTTGTAGGCCACGTTGGAGCGGCAGTGCGGAGTGTTGTGGTCGACCAGGAGGCGGTGCTCCTGGTGCTGGCCGGCGTCGGTGAAGTACAGACCGAACAGCTCGGCGTCGCCGCCGGGGGCGGTGTACTCGACCCGCGGGTGCAGCCGGACCAGGTCGCCGCCGAAGGTCACGACGACGGACTTGAAGGTCGCGTCGCGGCCGACGAGGGCGTTGTGCTGGGCGACGTGGACGGCGGTGTCGTCCCAGTCCTGGACGGAGACGACGGTGAGCTTGGCGCCGTCGCCGAGGACGAAGTCGACGTTGGCGGCGAGCACGCCGTCACCGGTGTGGTCGAGAACGACCACGGCCTCGGCGAACGCGCCGACCTCGATCACCTGGTGGCCGAAGGCGACGCCGCCCTGGCCGCGCACGGAGATCCGGATCGGCTCGGTGAGCACGGCCTCCTTGGCGACGGTGACGACCGACGCCTTCTCGAAGGCGGAGTACGCCTGGGCGGCGACCCGGTCGACGGGCTTGCCGGCCCGGCCGAGGCGGGCGTCGTCCCGGCCGACGGTCTCCACGGTGACGCCCTCGGGGGCCTCGATCTCGACGCGCACGCCCTCACCGTTGGCGGTGGCCGTGCCGTCGTGGAGTCCGCGCAGCCGCTCCAGCGGGGTGAAGCGCCACTCCTCCTCGCGGCCGTGCGGCACGGGGAAGTCCGCGACGTCGAAGGACGGCGGGGCGCTCATGCGGGTGGCGACGGTGGACTCGGCGGCCACCGCGATCGAGCCCGCGGTGGTCGAGCCCGCGGGGATGTTCTGAGCCTCAGCCATGGCTGTCGTAGTGCTCTCTTCCTGCGTTGAGAATCGTTCGCTGCGTACGGGGTGGGGCGGGCGGGGCCAGGCGCCGCGCCTTAGCCGACCGCGCCTTCCATCTGCAGCTCGATCAGCCGGTTCAGCTCCAGCGCGTACTCCATCGGCAGCTCCTTGGCGATCGGCTCGACGAAGCCGCGGACGATCATCGCCATGGCCTCCTGCTCGGTCATGCCGCGCTGCATCAGGTAGAAGAGCTGGTCCTCGGAGACCTTGGAGACGGTGGCCTCGTGGCCCATCGTGACGTCGTCCTCGCGCACGTCCACGTAGGGGTACGTGTCGGAGCGGGAGATGGTGTCGACGAGCAGCGCGTCGCACAGCACGTTCGACTTGGCGCCCGGGGCACCCTCGCCGATCTCGATGAGACCGCGGTAGGAGGTGCGGCCGCCGCCTCGCGCCACCGACTTGGAGACGATGCTGGAGGAGGTGTTCGGGGCCATGTGGACCATCTTGGCGCCGGCGTCCTGGTGCTGGCCCTCGCCCGCGAAGGCGATGGACAGCGTCTCGCCCTTGGCGTGCTCGCCCATCAGGTAGACGGCCGGGTACTTCATGGTGACCTTGGAGCCGATGTTGCCGTCGACCCACTCCATGGTGGCGCCCTCGTAGGCGACGGCGCGCTTGGTCACCAGGTTGTAGACGTTGTTCGACCAGTTCTGGATGGTCGTGTAGCGGCAGCGGCCGCCCTTCTTCACGATGATCTCGACGACGGCGCTGTGCAGCGAGTCGGAGGAGTAGATCGGGGCGGTGCAGCCCTCGACGTAGTGGACGTAGGCGTCCTCGTCGACGATGATCAGCGTCCGCTCGAACTGGCCCATGTTCTCCGTGTTGATACGGAAGTAGGCCTGGAGCGGGATCTCGACGTGCACGCCCTTCGGCACGTAGATGAACGAGCCGCCGGACCACACGGCGGTGTTCAGGGAGGCGAACTTGTTGTCGCCGACCGGGATGACGGTGCCGAAGTACTCCTTGAAGAGTTCCTCGTGCTCCTTCAGCGCGGTGTCGGTGTCGACGAAGATGACGCCCTGCTCCTCCAGGTCCTCGCGGATCTGGTGGTAGACGACCTCGGACTCGTACTGGGCCGCGACACCGGCGACGAGGCGCTGCTTCTCCGCCTCCGGGATGCCGAGCTTGTCGTACGTGTTCTTGATGTCCTCCGGCAGGTCCTCCCAGGACTCGGCCTGCTTCTCGGTGGACCGCACGAAGTACTTGATGTTGTCGAAGTCGATGCCGGAGAGGTCGGAGCCCCAGGTCGGCATGGGCTTCTTGCCGAAGAGCTTCAGCCCCTTGAGGCGCAGCTTCAGCATCCACTCCGGCTCGTTCTTCTTCGCGGAGATGTCGCGGACGACGTGCTCGGAGAGACCGCGCTGGGCGGCGGCACCCGCTGCGTCCGAGTCGGCCCAGCCGTATTCGTACCGACCCAGGCCCTCGAGCTCGGGGTGGCTGATCTCGGTGGTCATGCGGGGTTCCTCCCGGCCTTGCTGGCTGATGCTGTGGATGATGTGGTCCGCGTCTGCGCGGTGGTCCCAAAGTCGCCGTGCGCGATGTCCGGGATGTACGTCGTACAGACGCCGTCGCCGTGCGCGATGGTGGCCAGGCGCTGGACATGGGTCCCGAGGAGGCGGGAGAAGATCTCCGTCTCCGCCTCGCACAGCTGCGGATACTGCTCGGCGACGTGGACGACCGGGCAGTGGTGCTGGCAGAGCTGTTCGCCGACCGGCGCGTGACGTGCCGTGGCAGCGTACCCGTCCGCGCTCAGCGCCTTCGCCAGCGCCTCCGTGCGGTGACTGGGGCCGGCGGCCTCGACGGCCGCGCGGTACGCCTCGGCCTGCGCCTCGACGCGGTCGCGGGCGAAGGCGGCGACGGCCGCTTCCCCGCCGGCGTTGCGCTCGATCCAGCGCAGCGCCTCGACGGCCAGTTTGTCGTACGACTGGTCGAAGGCGTCCCGGCCGCCGTCCGTGAGGGCGAAGACCTTGGCGGGGCGGCCGCGGGAACGGGCCCCGTAGACGCGCTTCTCGCGGGCCTCCACGACGTTGTCGCCGACGAGCGAGTCGAGGTGGCGGCGGACGGCGGCCTGGGTGAGGCCGAGCCGCTGGGCCAGATCGGCGACGGTCGAGGGCCCGTGGTCCAGGATGGAGCGCGCGACCCGGTTGCGCGTCGAGCGCTCTCCGGTCGCGAGTTCCTCCGTGGGAGCCTCTCCGACGTTTTTCACAACGCCATTGTTGCGTAATTAATCACGGGCTGACAAGCGAGGTCCGGCCGTCCGGTGGTGCGGTGCATCACGTAGGCAAGCCTTACCTGACCTGCGGAAACGATCATCGGAGGGCTGTGTCACCACCCCGCTGACCAGGCTTTACGTCCGTCTCGCGGCCCCCTTCCCGACCCCCTTCGGCAAGGCCGTCGCGAGCCCCTGGGAGGCCGCCGAGCGGAGGAAGGCCCGTGCGTCGCGAACCGCCGCGCCACCGGTGTCGTTGTTGAAGAAAACGAAGACCTCCGCCCCGTTTCCCCAGGTCCCCGCGATCCGCTCCGCCCAGCTCGCGAGCGCCTGGCGGCCGTACGAGGGAAACGGCCGCGCCCGGCCCTCGTGCAGCCGCAGATATCCCCAGCCGGCGGTCCGCCACAGGGGGGTCACCGGCCGTGAGCCCCGGTCCGCCCAGCACAGCGCCGCGCCGTGGTCGGCGAGGACGGCGGCGGTCTGGTCCGTCCACCAGGAGGGGTGGCGGAACTCCACCGCCACCCGCGCCCCGGCCGGGAAGGCCGCGAGGGCGTCGGCGAGCAGCGCCGGATCGGCCCGCAGCGTCGGCGGCAACTGGAGCAGCACCGGGCCGAGCCGGTCGCCGAGACCCCGCGCGTGGTCCATGAGCCGGGCGACCGGCTCCCCGGGGTCCTTCAGCCGCTTGAGATGGGTGAGGTAGCGGCTCGCCTTCACCGCCATGACGAATCCGCCGGGGGTGCGCTCCCGCCAGCGCGCGAAGCCGTCCCGCTCGGGGAGCCGGTAGAAGGCACCGTCGTTCTCGACAGCGGCGAAGTGGCGCGCGTACTCCTCCAGCCGGCACCGCTGCGGGACGCCCTCGGGGTAGAGCACGTCCCGCCAGTCCCGGTACTCCCAGCCGCAGGTGCCGGTGAAGACGGTCACAGGGGGCGGGTGCCCGGTCGGGGCCGTTCCATCCGTCGGCGGAGGGCCGGGAGGGGCGTCGTCCTGGCATATGCCGGACCATCGATGTCATCGATGCCGCGCCTGGGCATATGCCGGGACGACGCCGGGCCCGCCCCCGGAGGGACGGGCCCGGTGCCGCTCGATTGGTTCTCACTCTGTCAGGTCGGGTGCGGGATCAGTGTCCGTCCCGCGCCCGGGCCCGCGTCCGTCAGCCGAGGTCGGGCCGGTGGCTCACCCGGACGGAGTTGACCAGGGTCTTGCCCTTGACGCCCACGAAGCGCAGGTTCAGCTGGCCGTCGGTGACCTCGACCGTGAAGGTCCGGTCGTGGGCGGCGAAGGTGCCCGCCGTCAGCGCGACGTCGAGGTTGGAGATCTTCTCCGTGTCCTCGGCCATCACGTCCATCACCCGGTCGGCCGGCTTGGCGTTGCCCAGCTCCGCGAAGCCGAGGTCGACCTGGTAGACGCCGTTCGGCAGGTTGTCGAAGCGGTACTCGTAGGCACCCTGGCGGGCGCTGCGGTACAGCTCCGGGTCGCCTGTGCCGGAGATCGCCTTGGTCGTGGTGACCTTGCCGGTGGAGCCGAGGTAGCCGTACGAGCCGGCCTGGTACTCCTGGTCGGGACGCCAGCCGTCACCGCGGGTGTCCGTGGACGCCGCGGTCGCGCCGGCGTCGACGGCCACCTGGTAGGCGGGCACGACGACCTTGACCTGCAGCTCCGTCAGCGGCGTGCGGCCGGACTCCGAGGCGATCTGGAGGGTGCCGGTGAGTACCGAGCCCGGGGTCGCGCCCTGGGTGTCGAGAGTGAGCGCCACCTTCTGGGTGCCGCCCGCCGCCAGGTCGCCCGAGGCCGGGCTGATCTTCAGCCAGGAGGCGCCGTTCTTCTCCTTGACCGTGTACGCGGTCGCGGAACCGTCGTTGCCGAGGACGAGCTCCCGGGCACGGCTCTGGTCCGCCGGGACGATCTCGGTCACCGCCGTACGGTCGGCCTTGACCCGGCCGGTGGCAAGGACCGCGTCGGCCGTGGCGATCTCGGTGGCCTTGGCGTCCCGCGCGGCGGTGGCGCCGGTGTAGTGCGCGGCGCCGAAGGCGAGGGTGTAGGTCGCCTTGTCGCCGGTGGCCGGGACCTGGGCGAGGTAGCCGCCGTCGGCGCCGGTGGTGGCCGTGCCGACCTCGACGCCGCCCTGGCGGACGGAGACCGTGGCGCCCTCGACGCCCCGCTTGTCGTTGCCGTCGGTGACGGTGCCGGCGACGACCGCGCTCTTGGTGGTGCGGAAGGTGATGCTCATGCCGTCGGTGACGACCGGCTCGTTGAACGAGTAGAGCAGGCCGTCGGTACCGGTGGCGTTCTCCAGGCCGATGGTGGCGCTGGAGCCGTTCTCGTAGCTGCCCGCGTCGATGTCCTTGTAGTGGTAGGACACCTCGCCGTCCTCACCGATCACCGCGGAGAAGGTGATGCGCTGGGCGGTACTGGCGTAGATCTGCACATCGCGCCACTCGACGGTGAACCGGCGGTGCGGGGCGGTGCCGGAGACTCCGCTGTAGATGCCCGAGTTGGCGTCCAGCTGGAGGTTGTCCCAGAACGGGTACAGCGCGCCGTTGGGCGTGGTGGTCGTCGGCAGCGTGCTGTTGGTGGACGAGGTGGAGCTGGTGCCGAAGGCGAGGACGCCCTCGGTGGTGGCGGTGGCGGTGCGGTACGTCTTGCCGTACAGCGCCACCGGGAAGGGCAGGTTCACCACGGCCGAGCCGGTGGTCTGGCTCGACAGGGTGAGCTTGTCGGTGCCCGTCGGGAAGGCCGCCCTGGTGAGCCGGCAGGCCGTGCCGAAGGTGTCGGTACGGGGCGCCAGGTCGATGTCCCGGGTGGTGTCGCCGCTCAGCTTGACGCCGGTGCTGGTACCCGCGGCGCAGCGGCTGACCGGGGTGACGGCCACGTCGTAGGCGCCGACCGGCAGGGTCAGCGCGTAGCTGCCGTCGGCCGCGGTGGTGCCGCGGACCGGGGTGCCCTGGACGGCGAGGGTGGCACCGGCCTCGGGGCCGGCCTCGGTCGAGACCTTGCCGGTGAGCTTGGCCGACGGGGCCTGTTCGACGGCGAAGTCCTTCGTCACGGCCTGGTCCTCGACCACCGTGACGGTGCCCGTGGCGGTGACGTAGCCGAACTTGCTCACCTCGGCCGTGTAGTCGCCGACCATCAGCTTCGGCAGCGCGTAGGAGCCGTCCGCGCCGGTGACGACCGTGGTCTTCATCGGGCCGGACAGGCTCAGCTGGGCGTCGCCGAGGGCGCCGCCGCCGGAGGTGACGGTGCCGGACAGGGCGCCGAGGGCGCCGCGCGGGGTGGCGCTGACCGCGGCGTAGGCGTCGAGCCGGCCCTCGCCGAAGACGTTGTTCTTGGCCGCGGTGCCGCCGCAGGTGGTGTCGTTGACGTCGATCGCGCTCTGGTCGAGCAGCTTCTCCGTCTCGGCGACGTTGCCGCGGATCGCGGGCGACGCCGACCACATCAGGGCGACGGTGCCGGCGGTGTGCGGGGAGGCCATCGACGTACCGGAGATGGTGCTGTAACCGCCGCCGGCCCAGGAGGACCGGACGTTGACGCCGGGGGCCGCCAGGTTGGGCTTGATCCCGCCGTTCTCGCCGGTGCCGCGCGAGGAGAAGCCGGCGATGGCGTTGTTGATGTCGAAGGCGCCCGAGGAGTACGAGTTCGTGTACGTGCCCGGGGCTCCGGAGGTGTTGCAGGCCGAACCGTTGTTGCCGTTGGAGAACGCCGGGAAGATGCCGGCGTCGCGCCACGCCTGCACCGTCTCGCGGTACCAGGGGTCGTAGCCCGTCATGCCCCAGGAGTTGTTGACCACGTCGGGGGCGAGGTCCGGGCGCGGGTTGGCGCCGTTCAGGTCGGTGGGGGCGATCACCCACTGGCCGGAGGCGAGCAGCGACTCCCGAGTGCAGGAGCTGGATTCGCAGCCCTTGGCGGAGACCCACTTGGCGCCGGGGGCGACACCGACCGTGTTGCCCGCGCCGTCGTCGCCGACCATGGTGCCCATGGTGTGGGTGCCGTGGCCGTTGTTGTCGCACGGGGTGGCGTTCGCGCAGACCTTCGCCGGGTCGAACCAGTTGTAGTTGTGGTCGTACGAGCCGTCCGATTTCAGACCCCGGTACTTGGCCTTGACCGCGGGGTGGTCGTACTGGACCCCGCTGTCGATGGACGCGACGACGACTCCGTCACCGCGTACCCCCAGCTCGTTCCAGACCTTGGGGGCGTTGATCCGGTCGATGTTCCACTCGACCCCGTCCGTCTTCGGCTCGGCCTCGCCGGGCAGCGGGTCGGGGAGCGTCAGCGCGCTGTCGGAGTCGAGGGAGGCGACGTCCGAGCGGGCGGCGAGCTTCTCGGCGAGCGCCCGGGTGCCGGTCACCTTGACGGTGTTGGCGATCCAGAAGGACTTCGCGGTACCGCCCTCGCGGGCGATCTCGTCGAGCACCCCCGCCTGCGCCTGGCCGGCGTAGGTGGTCATGGTGTCGTACACCGCGCGGGCCTTGGCCTTCTTGCCCTTGGCCTTGTGGGCGCCGGACCGGTCGGCCTTGCCGGTGAGGTTCACCCAGAAGGTGACCTTGCCGTCAGTGCCCTTGGCGGCCTTGGCGGCGAACTGGCCGACCAGCTTCGCGTCGCTCTTGGCGATGAGGGCGCCGCCCGGTGCGGGGGCGGCGGCGCTCGCCTGGGCCGGGAGTGCCCCGAGCCCCAGGGGAAGGGCGGTGATCAGGGCGGTCAGGGCGGCGAGGTTCGCTCCTCGCCCTGTACCGCGGGGGACCTGTTTCCTGCGTCGAGCCACGAACTCTCCTTGGTGAAAGCGGGTTCGTACCGGACGCTCAATCCGCTGCTGTCCTGCGGTGGCGGGGTGCGGGATGCCGGTCGTGCTGCGGGGGGTGCAGGCGCGGCCTGAGCCGCTAAAGATGATGCAGCCATGACAAGATGGTCACAAGTAGGTACCAGGGGTCCGCTTCAGGCCAATCCCGTGCCACCCGCCCCACCGGCCCGCCCCGCCCCCGTGGACCGACCACCGCGGACGCGTCTCTAGACTTGACCACCATGCGAAGCGAGCCCGTCCTCCGGATCGAAAGTCTGGTGAAGCGGTACGGAGAAAAGACCGCGGTCGACGGTCTCGATCTGACCGCCCACCCCGGCATCACCGCCGTCCTCGGCCCGAACGGGGCGGGCAAGACGACCACCATCGAGACCTGCGAGGGGTATCGCGGGCCGGACTCCGGAACCGTCCGGGTCCTCGGCCTCGATCCCGTCAGGGACGCCGCCCGGCTGCGGCCTCGGATCGGTGTGATGCTCCAGTCCGGCGGCGTCTACTCCGGCGCCCGCGCCGACGAGATGCTGCGCCATGTGGCCCGGCTGCACGCGCACCCGCTCGACGTGGACGCCCTGATCGAACGCCTGGGCCTGGGCAGCTGCGGCCGCACCGGCTACCGGCGGCTGTCCGGCGGCCAGCAGCAGCGGCTCGCGCTCGCCATGGCCGTCGTAGGACGGCCGGAACTGGTCTTCCTCGACGAGCCGACCGCCGGACTCGACCCGCAGGCCCGCCGCGCGACCTGGGATCTGGTCCGCGATCTGCGGACCGACGGCGTCTCCGTCATCCTCACCACCCACCACATGGACGAGGCCGAACAGCTCGCCGACGACGTGGCCGTGGTCGACGGCGGCAAGGTCATCGCCCAGGGCTCCCCGGAGCAGCTGTGCCGCGGCGGCGCGGAGAACACCCTGCGCTTCACCGGCCGCCCCGGCCTCGACACCGGCTCGCTCCTGAAGGCCCTGCCCGACGGCAGCGCGGCCACCGAGACCACCCCCGGCGCCTACCGTGTGACCGGGGAGATCGACCCCCAGCTGCTCGCGACGGTCACGTCCTGGTGCGCCCAGAACGGCGTGATGCCGGACCGGATCTCCGTCGAGCGCCACACCCTCGAAGACGTGTTCCTCGAACTGACCGGGCGGGAGCTGCGCGGATGAGCGCCGGTACGTACACCCCGAAGCCGGGAGCGGCCCCGCTCCCGCGCATGATCGGCGCGCAGGCCGTCCTGGAGACGAAGATGCTGCTGCGCAACGGCGAGCAGCTGCTCCTCACGGTCGTGATCCCCACCCTGCTGCTCGTGCTCTTCTCCTCCGTCGACATCGTCGACACGGGCGACGGCAAGGCCGTGGACTTCCTCGCCCCCGGCATCCTCGCCCTCGCGGTGATGTCCACCGCCTTCACCGGCCAGGCCATCGCCACCGGCTTCGAACGCCGCTACGGGGTGCTCAAGCGGCTCGCGGCCTCCCCGCTGCCACGCTGGGGCCTGATGACCGCGAAGACGCTGTCGGTGCTGGTCACCGAGATCCTCCAGGTGGTCCTGCTCACCGTCATCGCCTTCGCGCTCGGCTGGTCGCCCGAGGGCAACCCGTTCGCCGTGCTGCTCCTGCTGGTGCTCGGCACGGCGGCCTTCTCCGGCATCGGCCTGCTGATGGCCGGCACCCTCAAGGCCGAGGCGACCCTGGCCGCCGCCAACCTGGTCTTCCTGCTGCTGCTCATCGGCGGCGGCGTGGTCGTCCCGCTCGACAAGTTCCCCGAGGCCGCGCAGAGCGTCCTCGGGCTGCTGCCCATCGCGGCCCTCTCCGGCGGCCTGCGGGACGTCCTCCAAGGCGGCGCGATGATGCCGTGGGGCGACGCGCTGATCCTCGCCGTGTGGGCGGTCCTGGGGCTGGGCGCGGCGGCCAGGTTCTTCCGCTGGGAGTAAGGCCGGGGCCGCTGGGGCGCACCTCTCGGGGTGCGCCCCCGTGCGTTTTCCAGGGATGCCCGGGGGCCTCCGGGGGCCTCTCCCAGGGGCTCTCCAGGATTTCTTGGGAGTACTCAGGGGCCGTCTCAGGGCCCGCCTCAGGGGCGTCCGGTTGACGCGGTACGTGGCGATGCGGTGACGTTTCGCGTCGACTCGCCCCGGAACCACCCCCTCGTGAAACCGTGCACAAGCCCCCGCCTACGATGGGCCTGTGCAAACCCCCCTTGCCTTCATCGCCCAGCGCTGGACTCCGTCTCCCCGGATCGTCCGGCGCGCCGCGCTCTCCGCCGTCGTGATGAGCGTGATCATCATCGTCACCGGCGGCGCGGTCCGGCTGACCGGCTCCGGCCTCGGCTGCGACACCTGGCCGAAGTGCACGGACGACAGCCTGATCGTCACCGCCGAGCAGGGCTTCCACGGTGCCGTCGAGTTCGGCAACCGCATGCTGACCTACGTGCTGTCCGCCGCCGTCGGCTGGGCCATCTTCGCCACGCGCAGCGCCAAGCCCCGCCGCCGGAACCTCTCCCGGCTCGCCTGGGCCCAGTTCTGGATGGTGATGAGCAACGCCGTGATCGGCGGCATCACCGTCTGGATGGGCCTCAACCCGTGGACCGTGGCCGGCCACTTCATGGCCGCCAACGCACTGCTGACCGTCACCACGATCACCTGGATCCGGGTCGGCGAGGGCGACGGCGCGCCGAAGCCGCGCGTGCCGCGTCCCGTACGCAAGCTGTCCTGGGCGATCGTCGTCGTCTCGGCGGTGCTGATCGCGCTCGGTACGACGGTGACCGGCGCCGGCAAGCACGCGGGCGACAGCAGTGACGTCCCGCGTATGCCGTGGGACTGGACCAACGCGGCCCACATCCACGCCATCGCCGCGTGGCTGGTCTGCGCGCTCGGCATCGCGATGTGGCTGATCCTGCGCGTCGTCGACGCCCCGGACGACACCCGCGCCCGGGCCCGCGACCTGCTCGTCGTGCTGGCCGCGCAGGGCGTCATCGGCTACGTCCAGTACTTCACCGGCGTCCCCGAGATCCTGGTCGGCGCCCATATGCTCGGCTCCTCGCTGATGTGGGTCGCCGTCGTCCGGCTGGCCATGAGCCTGCGCGAGCGCCCGTCGGCGGAGCCGGAGCTCCCTGCGAAGGCTCCGGAGATGGCCGCACTGTAAGAGGTCGCGGATACGAGACACACGACAAGGGGCGCTCCCCGCGGAGCGCCCCTTGTCGTGTGTGCGGAGGCCTTGGCCGACCGGGCGTCGACGGTCGCCGCGGTCGGCGGGATCCGGCGGCCCTTCCGGTGGGATCAGCTGTACGGGTCGTGGTCCCCGTAGTCCCCGTAGCCGCCGCCTTCGGCGTTCACGGTGATCGTGACCGGCGCGGAGACGGAGGCCGGGCAGGTGGCGTCGCCCGCGTAGTGGGCCGTGACCTGGTGGGTGCCCACCCCGAGGTCGGATACGGAGATCTCGGCGCGGCCGTCACCGCCTACGGGGGCCGAGGCGATCGGGGTGTCGCCGCTGTAGAAGGTGACCTCACCGGTGGGGGTGCCGAGGTCACAGGTCACCTCGGCGGTCAGGGTGACCGGCTGTCCCTTGGTGACCGTGGTCGGGGATGCGGTGAGCGTGGTGGTGCTCGACGGCTCCTCCACCACCGCCAGGCTGTACCAGCGGCCCGCGGCGATCGCGGTGGCCCGGGCGCCTTCTGGGAGGTCGGTGAGGATGGGGGTCTCCCGGGGGATGGTGGAGCCGTCGCCCAGCGCACCGAAGTAGTTGGCGCCCCAGGCGAGGATCTGGCCGGTGGAGGTCAGCGCCAGGCTGTCGCTGTGTCCTGCGGCGATGGCGGTGACGGTGAAGCCCGGGGGGAGAAGGACCGTGACAGGGGTGTCGCTCTCCATGAGGGAGCCGTTGCCGAGCTGGCCGCCGATGTTGGAGCCCCAGGCCAGGACCCGGTGGTCGGAGGTCAGCGCGAGGCTGTGGTTGGTACCCGCGGCGACCGCCGTGATCGTCGTGCCCGCCGGGATGAGGGTGGCGACAGGGGTGGTGCTGCCGGTCGTGGTGCCGTTGCCGAGCTGACCATTGACGTTGTCGCCCCAGGCGAGGACACGGCCGTCGGAGGTCAACGCCAGAGAGTGGTAGCTGCCCATGGAGACCGCGGTGATGGTGGTGCCGGCGGGGATGTCGACGAGGACAGGGAGGGTGCTGCCGGTCGTCGTACCGTCGCCCAGTTGACCGAGGTCGTTGCGGCCCCAGGCGTAGAGGCGGCCGTCGGAGGTCAGCGCCACGCTCTCGTTGTAGCCCGCGGTGATGGCGGTGACGGTGATACCGGCGGGGAGGTGGACGGCGACGGGGGTGAACCGGTCGGTCGTGGTGCCGTCGCCCAGCTCGCCGTAGGTGTTGGCGCCCCAGGCGAGGACCCGGCCGTCGGACGTCAGCGCCAGACTGTGCGCGCCGTTCGCGGCGATGGCGGTGACGGTGGTGCCCGCCGGAAGGTCGACGGCGACCGGGGTGGTGCTTCCGGTGTCGGTGCCGTCACCGAGCTGGCCCGCGTAGCCGACGCCCCAGGCGAGGACGCGGCCGTCGGACGTCAACGCCAGAGCGTGGAAGTTGGCCGCGGCCACGGCGGTGACCCTGGTGCCCGCGGGGAGGTGCACCCCCACAGGGACGTCGCTGCTGGTGGTGGTGCCGTTGCCCAGCTGGCCCGCGAGGTTGAAGCCCCAGCTCAGCACTGTGCCCGCCGGCGGGGCCGCATGGGCGGCCGGGGCGGCGAGACCGGTCAGGAACAGTGCGGCGGCCAGAGCCGCCAGCAGGGCGCGCACACGCGAGCGGCGGCACCCCGATACATGCGACATACACGACACATACGGCGAATTATTCACAAATGCTTTATATGGGCGCCTTGCCCTGCCGGGCGGCGACACCCTGAGCCTCCCTCCGACATCACCCACTCGCCACCGGATTGCTTCCGCGCCCGCGTCCTGTGGCAGGACGCGGGCGCGGAAGCCGACCGGACCAGCGGTGTCAGTCGGTGGAGAAGAGAGGGGAACGGCTCAGCCGTTCGACGGACCGCCGACCTGGATGCCCGCCATGCGGGTCCACTCGTACGGCCCCGTGACGACCTTCGCGGCGAACTCGCCGTCGAACTCGTCGTGCAGAGTGAGCCCGGCCAGCTCGGCGGCCTGCTGGGCGATCGCGTAGTCGGGGGCCACCAGGTCGCCCCAGCCGCCGTCCTCGCCGACGAGGACGATCCGGGTGCCCGCCTGGCCGATGTGGGCCAGCTGACCCTCGGCGCCGCCGTGCTTACCGGAGAACGCCTTGATCTCGCGGGCCAGCTTGGCCGCCTTGCGCTCCGCCTGCTTCGTTTCTGCCATGCAGCAGATGCTACTCGCGGGTAGATCACGTGGCGACGGCCGGGGCACGTGGCGTGGGCCACGCACCCCGGCCGTCGCCCGGGTCCTTGAAGGTGTCAGCGCAGGAAGGGGTCCACCGCGACCGCCACGAACAGCAGCGAGACATAGGTGATGGACCAGTGGAACAGGCGCATCTCCTTGAGCTTCGCGCCGGTCACCTCGGCCTTGGCGCGGCTCAGGAGCGCGTGCGCCTCCCACAGCCACCAGCCGCCGGTGACCAGGGCCACCGCGGTGTAGAACCAGCCGGTGTAGCCCAGCGGGGTGAGCAGCAGCGAGACGCCGACCATCACCCAGCTGTAGAGGACGATCTGCTTGGCGACGACCTTGTTGGAGGCCAGCACCGGGAGCATCGGCACGCCCGCGCGGGCGTAGTCCTCCTTCACCTTCATCGACAGCGGCCAGTAGTGCGGCGGCGTCCAGAAGAAGATGACGAGGAAGAGGATGACGGCGGCCCAGGACATCGAGTCGGTCACCGCCGACCAGCCGATGAGGACCGGCAGACAGCCGGCGATGCCGCCCCAGACGATGTTCTGGGCGGTGCGCCGCTTGAGGATCATCGTGTAGACGACCACGTAGAAGAGCAGCGCGCCGAGCGACAGCCAGGCGGACAGCCAGTTGACGAGCAGTCCGAACCAGAGCGTCGACACCACGCCGAGGGAGATGCCGAAGACCAGCGCCTCGCGCGGCGAGACCATGCCGGTGACCAGCGGACGCTGGGCCGTACGGTCCATGAGCGCGTCGATGTCGCGGTCGATGTACATGTTCAGCGCGTTGGCGCCGCCCGCGGACAGGTAGCCGCCGAAGCAGGTGGCGAGCACCAGCCAGAGGTTCGGCACGCCCTGTTCGGCGAGGAACATCACCGGAACGGTGGTGATGAGCAGAAGCTCGATGATCCGCGGCTTCGTCAGCGCCACGAATGCCTTGACGCGGGCCCCGAACGGCCGATGGCCCGCCGGGCTGGGAGTCAAGACGACCCCTGCGGGTCGGGACTCGACGGCCGTCACGCACACCCCTGACAGAGAAATCCCAGCAAGCCTCCCCGCCTGCGGGCAGGACGAAACTTGCGCGTACCACGCCACTGTAGACGTTGCCCATACCTCGTTCTTCTTCGGGGTGGGCTCGTGTCACCCGGCCTCACCGGCGGCCCCGGGGCGACCTGCGCGAACACTCCCGGGACCGGGGGTGCATCCGAGCTTCTCGGTCGTTGAGCCGGCACGCGCGGACCCCGCCTCCGGCCCGGCCCCGGAAGGCGAAGACGGCCACCCCTTCACCGTGTTGCCAAAGCCGCTCATTTGAGGGGCCTGGACACGAAAAGAGTGGCGATTTCCAGGGGTAGGCTCGACCACGCCGGGACACCCTCCGTCACCGGCCCACGACATGCGGAGAGGAGCCCTGACTCAGGGTGAGCACTAAGCAGACGACCACAGACCTCGAATGGACCGATCTGGACCAGCGGGCCGTGGACACCGCCCGCGTTCTCGCCGCCGACGCCGTGCAGAAGGTCGGCAACGGCCATCCCGGTACGGCGATGAGCCTCGCACCCGCCGCGTACACCCTCTTCCAGAAGGTGATGCGGCACGATCCGGCCGATCCGCGGTGGGTGGGCCGCGACCGGTTCGTCCTCTCCGCCGGGCACTCCTCGCTGACCCTGTACACCCAGCTGTACCTGGGCGGGTTCGGGCTGGAGCTCGACGACCTGAAGGCCTTCCGTACCTGGGGCTCGAAGACCCCGGGTCACCCGGAGTACGGCCACACGGCGGGCGTGGAGACGACCACC
Organism: Streptomyces sp. NPDC048718; assembly: GCF_043198875.1. Taxonomy (NCBI): domain Bacteria; kingdom Bacillati; phylum Actinomycetota; class Actinomycetes; order Kitasatosporales; family Streptomycetaceae; genus Streptomyces; species Streptomyces sp. NPDC048718. Next base: position 23,883 of record NZ_JBICVG010000026.1, on the reverse strand, counting down.
GGTCCGCTGGGCCAGGGTGTCGCCAACGCGGTGGGCATGGCCATGGCCGCCCGCTACGAGCGCGGTCTGTTCGACCCGGAGGCGGCCAAGGGCACCTCCCCGTTCGACCACCACGTGTACGTGATCGCCGGCGACGGCTGCCTCCAGGAGGGCATCTCCGCCGAGGCGTCCTCGCTCGCGGGTCACCAGAAGCTCGGCAACCTGACCCTGCTGTGGGACGACAACCACATCTCGATCGAGGGCGACACCGAGACCGCCGTGTCCGAGGACACGATGAAGCGGTACGAGGCGTACGGCTGGCACGTCCAGCGCGTGGAGCCCAAGGCCGACGGCGATCTGGACCCGGTCGCGCTGTACGCGGCGATCCGGGCCGCCGAGGCCGAGACCGAGCGCCCGTCGTTCATCGCGATGCGCTCGATCATCGCCTGGCCCGCCCCGAACGCGCAGAACACCGAGGCCGCGCACGGCTCGGCGCTCGGCGCCGACGAGGTCGCCGCCACCAAGCGCGTCCTCGGCTTCGACCCGGAGCAGTCCTTCGAGGTCTCCGACGAGGTCATCGGGCACACCCGCGCGCTGGGCGACCGGGGCCGCGAGGCCCGCGCCGAGTGGGAGAAGTCGCTCGCCGCGTGGCGTACGGCCAACCCGGAGCGGGCGGCCTCCTTCGACCGGATCCAGGCCAATGAGCTGCCGGCCGGCTGGGCCGAGAAGCTGCCGGTCTTCGAGCCCGGTTCGAGCGTGGCGACCCGCGCCGCCTCCGGCAAGGTGCTCCAGGCGCTCGGTTCGGTGCTGCCCGAGCTGTGGGGCGGCTCGGCCGACCTCGCCGGCTCGAACAACACCACGATCGACAAGTCGTCCTCGTTCCTCCCCGAGGGCAACCCGCTGCCCGAGGCGGACCCGTACGGCCGGACGATCCACTTCGGCATCCGCGAGCACGCCATGGCCGCGGAGATGAACGGCATCGCCCTGCACGGCAACACCCGGATCTACGGCGGCACCTTCCTGGTGTTCTCCGACTACATGCGCAACGCCGTCCGGCTGTCCGCGCTGATGCACCTGCCGGTGACGTACGTGTGGACGCACGACTCGATCGGTCTCGGCGAGGACGGCCCGACCCACCAGCCGGTGGAGCACCTGGCCGCGCTGCGCGCGATCCCGGGTCTCGTCGTGGTCCGTCCGGCCGACGCCAACGAGACGGCGATCGCCTGGCGCGAGATCACCGAGCGCCACACCCGGGTGTACGGCAAGGGCGCCCCGCACGGTCTGGCCCTCACCCGCCAGGGCGTGCCCGTCTACGCGCCGAACGAGGACACCGTCAAGGGCGGCTACGTGATGTTCGAGGCCGACGGCGGCACGCCGGAGGCCATCCTCATCGCGACCGGCTCCGAGGTGCACCTGGCCGTCGAGGCCCGCGAGCAGCTCCAGGCCGCCGGCGTGCCGACCCGGGTGGTCTCGATGCCGTCCGTGGAATGGTTCGAGGAGCAGGACCAGGCGTACAAGGACTCCGTCCTGCCGCCGTCGGTCAAGGCGCGGGTCGCGGTCGAGGCCGGGGTCGGCCTGACCTGGCACCGGTACGTCGGCGACGCCGGCCGGATCGTCTCCCTGGAGCACTTCGGTGCCTCGGCGGACGCCAAGGTCCTGTTCCGCGAGTTCGGATTCACGCCGGAGGCGATCGCCTCGGCCGCCCGGGAATCGATCGCCGCCGCCGCGCGCTGACGCGGATACGCGCGATTACGTACGACTAATGGAGATGCAACTCTCATGACAGACGCTCTCAAGCGCCTCTCCGACGAAGGCGTCGCGATCTGGCTGGACGATCTCTCGCGCAAGCGGATCACGTCCGGCAACCTGGCCGAGCTGATCGACCAGAGCCATGTGGTGGGCGTGACCACCAACCCGTCCATCTTCCAGAAGGCGATCTCCTCGGGCGACGGCTACGAGCGGCAGCTGGCCGATCTCGCCGCCCGCAAGGTGACCGTGGACGAGGCCATCCGCATGATCACGACGGCCGACGTCCGCGACGCCGCCGACATCCTGCGCCCGGTCTTCGACGCGACCGAGGGCCAGGACGGCCGGGTCTCCATCGAGGTCGACCCGCGCCTGGCCCACGAGACGGTCGCGACCGTCGCCGAGGCCAAGCAGCTGGCCTGGCTGGTGGACCGCCCCAACACCCTCATCAAGATCCCGGCCACCAAGGCGGGTCTGCCGGCGATCACCGAGGTCATCGGCCTCGGCATCAGCGTGAACGTGACGCTGATCTTCTCGCTGGAGCGCTACCGGGCGGTCATGGACGCCTACCTGGCGGGCCTGGAGAAGGCCCGCGAGCGCGGCCTCGACCTCTCCGAGATCCACTCGGTGGCGTCGTTCTTCGTGTCCCGCGTGGACAGCGAGATCGACAAGCGCCTGGACGGTGTCGGCACCGACGAGGCCAAGGCCCTCAAGGGCAAGTCGGCGCTCGCCAACGCCCGTCTGGCCTACGAGGCCTACGAGGAGGTCTTCGGCTCCGCCCGCTGGGCCGCCCTCGACAAGGCGCACGCCAACAAGCAGCGTCCGCTGTGGGCCTCGACCGGTGTGAAGGACCCGGCGTACAAGGACACCCTGTACGTGGTGGACCTGGTCGCCCCGGGCACCGTCAACACCATGCCGGAGGCCACCCTGGAGGCCACCGCCGACCACGGTGTGGTCGCCGGCGACACCATCCGCGGCACCTACGAGGAGTCCCGCCGGGTCCTCGACGCGGTGGCCAAGCTGGGCATCTCGTACGACGATGTCGTCCAGGTCCTGGAGGACGAGGGCGTCGAGAAGTTCGAGGCCGCCTGGACCGACCTGCTCACGTCGACCGAGGCGGAGCTCACCCGCCTCGCACCCTCGGAGGCGTAGTCCCCTTGAGCGCAGTCACCGGAGCCAATCCGCTCCGTGACGCCGCAGACCGACGGCTCCCGCGTATCGCGGGGCCGTCGGGTCTGGTGATTTTCGGTGTCACGGGCGATCTGTCCCGCAAGAAGCTGATGCCCGCCGTCTACGACCTCGCCAACCGGGGTCTGCTGCCGCCGGGCTTCTCCCTCATCGGTTTCGCCCGCCGTGAGTGGCACGACGAGGACTTCGCCCAGGAGGTCCACGACGCCGTCAAGCAGCACGCGCGCACCCCGTTCCGCGAGGAGGTGTGGCAGCAGCTGAGCCAGGGCATGCGGTTCGTCCAGGGCGACTTCGACGACGACGACGCCTTCGAGCAGCTGAAGGCCACCATCGAGGACGTGGACAAGGAGCAGGGCACGGGCGGCAACTTCGCCTTCTACCTCTCCGTACCGCCGAAGTTCTTCCCCCTGGTCGTCCAGCAGCTGAAGAAGCACGGGCTCGCCGACCAGAAGAACGACTCCTGGCGCCGCGCGGTGATCGAGAAGCCCTTCGGCCACGACCTGGCGTCGGCGAAGGAACTCAACGACATCGTCCACGAGGTCTTCCCGCCCGAGGCGGTCTTCCGGATCGACCACTACCTCGGCAAGGAGACCGTCCAGAACATCCTGGCGCTCCGCTTCGCCAACACCCTCTTCGAGCCGATCTGGAACCGGTCGTACGTCGACCACGTACAGATCACCATGGCCGAGGACATCGGCATCGGCGGCCGGGCCGGCTACTACGACGGCATCGGCGCGGCCCGTGACGTCATCCAGAACCATCTGCTCCAGCTGCTGGCGCTCACCGCGATGGAGGAGCCCGCCTCCTTCGACGCCGACGCGCTCGCCGCGGAGAAGACCAAGGTGCTCGGCGCCGTACGGCTGCCGAAGGACCTCGCGAAGTCCACGGTCCGCGGGCAGTACGCGGCGGGCTGGCAGGGCGGCGAGCGGGCCGTCGGCTACCTGGAGGAAGACGGGATCGACCCGCAGTCGAAGACCGACACCTACGCGGCGATCAAGCTGGGCATCGACAACCGCCGCTGGGCGGGCGTCCCCTTCTATCTGCGCACCGGCAAGCGGCTGGGCCGCCGGGTCACCGAGATCGCGGTGGTCTTCCAGCGCGCCCCGCACTCCCCGTTCGACCACACGGCGACCGAGGAGCTCGGCCGGAACGCGATCGTGATCCGCGTCCAGCCGGACGAGGGCGTCACGATGCGCTTCGGCTCCAAGGTGCCCGGCACCCAGATGGAGATCCGGGACGTGTCGATGGACTTCGCCTACGGCGAGTCCTTCACCGAGTCCAGCCCGGAGGCGTACGAGCGGCTCATCCTCGACGTCCTGCTCGGCGACTCCAACCTCTTCCCGCGGGTCGAGGAGGTCGAGCTGTCCTGGAAGATCCTCGACCCGATCGAGCGGTTCTGGGACCAGAACGGCACGCCCGCCCAGTACGAGTCCGGGACCTGGGGTCCGGTCGAGGCGGACGAGATGCTCGCACGAGACGGCAGGAGCTGGCGCCGGCCATGAAGACCGACCTGACGGACACCACGTCCTCCAAGATCAACAAGGCGCTGGTGCTCGGGCGGCGGGCCATAGGAACCCCGGCCGTCGGCATGGTGCTGACCCTCGTCATCGTCACCGACGAGGAGAACGCCTACGACGCGCTCAAGGCGGCCAACGAGGCGTCCCGCGAGCACCCCTCGCGCACCCTCGTCGTCATCAAGCGGGTCTCGCGCACCCCGCGGGACCGCGCCAACGCGCGGCTGGACGCCGAGGTCCGCCTCGGCGCCGACGCCAGCACCGGCGAGACGGTGGTGCTCCGGCTGTACGGCGAGGTCGTCGACCACGCCCAGTCGGTGGTGCTGCCGCTGCTCCTGCCGGACGCGCCGGTCGTCGTCTGGTGGCCGGTGAACGCGCCGGCCGACCCGGCCAACGATCCGCTGGGCGCCCTCGCCCAGCGCCGTGTCACCGACACGTACGCCGCCGAACAGCCGATCCAGGAGCTGACCGCGCGCGCCGACGCGTACACCCCGGGCGACACGGACCTGTCGTGGTCCCGGATCACCCCGTGGCGTTCGATGCTGGCCGCCGCGCTCGACCAGGTGCGGTGCGAGGTCACCTCGGCGGCGGTCGAGGGCGAGGAGTTCAACCCGAGCGTCGAGCTGCTCGCCATGTGGCTGGCGGACCGGCTCCAGGTTCCGGTGCGGCGCGCCGCGTCGACGGGCCCGGGGCTGACCTCCGTACGCCTGGAGACCGACGCCGGTCCGATCGTGCTCGACCGCCCGGACGGCTCCCTCGCGACGCTGTCCATCCAGGGCCAGCCGGACCGCGCGGTGGCGCTCAAGCGGCGTGAGACGGCCGAGCTGATCGCGGAGGAGCTGCGCCGGCTGGACCCGGACGACACCTACGCGTCGGCGCTGAAGTACGGCCTGGAGCGGCTGGACGAGCGGGCGGCGACGACCGCGCCGGAGCCGGTCGCGGAGGCCGGCGAGAGCGCCGAGGCCACCGAGATCGCTGAGACCGCCGAGAGCGCGGAGCCGGGCGACGAGTCGGCCGTGGACCGGTCCGTCGCGGACGAGCCGGACACGGTCACCGAGCAGGCGACGGGCGACGAGTCCGCCGCCGGATCGTCCCGGCGCGGCGGCCGGAAGTCCTCCTCCCGGAAGGCGGCGGCGAAGTGAGCGTGCCCCAGCTGGTCGTCCACCGCGACAAGGAACTGATGGCCGAGGCCGCCGCGGCCCGGCTGATCACCAGAATCGTGGACGCGCAGGCCGCCCGGGGCTCCGCCTCGGTGGTGCTCACCGGCGGCCGCAACGGCAACGGGCTGCTCGCGGCCCTGCGCGCGGCGCCCGCCCGCGACGCGATCGACTGGGGACGGCTCGACCTGTGGTGGGGCGACGAGCGCTTCCTGCCGGAGGGCGACCCGGAGCGCAATGTCACCCAGGCCCGCGAGGCGCTGCTCGACAGCGTCCCGCTGGACCCGGCGCGGGTGCACGCGATGCCGGCCTCGGACGGTCCGTACGGCTCCGACGTGGAGGCGGCGGCCGCGGCGTACGCGGCACAGCTCGCCGCGGCGGTCGTGCCGGGCGACCACCACGGGGTGCCGACCTTCGACGTCCTGATGCTGGGGGTCGGCCCGGACACGCATGTGGCCTCGCTCTTCCCCGAGCTGCCGGCGGTCCGGGAGACCGAGCGGACGGTCGTCGGGGTGCACGGCGCGCCCAAGCCGCCGCCGGTCCGGATCTCGCTGACGCTTCCGGCGATCCGGGCCGCGAAGGAGGTCTGGCTGCTCGCGGCGGGCGCGGACAAGGCGAAGGCCGCGGCCATCGCGCTGTCCGGCGCGGGCGAGATCCAGGCTCCGGCGGCCGGGGCCCGCGGGCAGGCGCGCACGCTGTGGCTGCTGGACGCGGCGGCGGCCTCGGAGCTGCCCCGGGACCTGTACCCGCCGGCCTCCGCCTGATCCCTCGACGGCGAAGCACGAGGCCCGGTCCACCGGTTCGGTGGGCCGGGCCTTCGTCGTCACTCCCTCGGCTCCAGGAAGGGCGCGAGGAGGTCCGGTACGGCCTCGGCGGCGAAGCGGAGGCCCTGGCTCTCGCCCGCGTCGTGGACGGTGTACGCGCCCTCCCCCGCAGCCGTCGTCGCGCGCAGCGTGAGCACCCCGGCGCGCCGCTGGAACCAGGACCGCCGGACGGTCCAGCCGATCACCCCGGCGCGCTGGAGGGCGACCGTGGAGCGGCGCACGCTGCCCGAACGGGTCACCAGGTAGGTGCCGCTGACGCCGTGTCCGAGGCTGCGGTAGGTGTCCCGAGCGAGCAGCAGGGCGAGCGGGGTGAGGACGACGGCGACACCGGCCGCCACGTACGCGAGGACGGGGGTGAGCCAGGCCCCGAGGACGGCGAGCCCGGCCGCCGGTCCGAGCGCGGCGGCCAGCGCCCGGCGGACGCGGCGGACGCGGGCGGCCCGGGGGTGGGCGGCGAGCGGGGCGCTCGTGGGCGGTTCCGCCTCGCGCAGCACCTGGGCGGCGACTCGGTCGGCGACGGCGCGCGGCACCGGTGGCAGCAGGTTCTTCAGGTCGCCGTGCTTGTCGTCGTCGTCCTGGGCGAGCCCGGTGGCGACGGCGTCGACGCGGGCGCCGCGGAAGAGCCGTACACCAAGGGGTTCGACGAGCTCGACGCCGCGCAGCCGGCGCTCCTCCAGGGAGACGGAGCGGGAGGTGAACAGGCCGCGGCGGACCCGGAGGGTGCCGCCGGGCTCGCGCTCCAGCCGGTAGCCGGACCACGACTCGATCCACACGCCGAGGGCACCGATCATGCCGGCGGCGGTGACGAGCAGCACCAGATCGACGATCATCCAGGTCAGCGAGACGTCCTCGAAACGCTCACCCACCCAGCGGATGACCGTCTCCTGGGCCCCGAACCAGTCGCTGACCTGCATGATCGCCCCGCCCGCGGCGAGGCCGAGCAGCGGGGCGACGAAGGAGACCGGGGCGTAGCGGATCCAGCGCGGGTCGAGGGAGGCGAGAACGCCGTCGTGGGCGGTGTCGCCGGGCCCTTCGGCGGGGCGGGCGAGCAGGGTGCGGCGCAGGTGTTCGCCCTCGGCGCGGGTGACCAGGTCGAGTTCAAGGGTGGATTCGCCGCCGGTGTGCTCGCCGGTGCCGATCCGGACCTTGACGAGGCCGAGGACGCGTTCGAGGGGGTTGGCGGTGAGGTCGACGCTGCGGATCCGGTCGCGGGCGAGGGAGCGGCGTTTGACGACGAGGAGCCCGCTGTGGAGGTCGATCCGCTCGGGTCCGACGCGGTAGCGGGTGCGGCGCAGCCGGACCCAGTCGGCGGCGATGCCGCCACCGACCAGCAGGAACGATCCGGCAAGCACCCAGGCGACGGCCTGCCACAGCGGGCGGGAGCCGCCGGAGAGGGTGACGTACGTGGGCATCGCGGCGCCGCCGGCGACGCCGACCAGCACGGCGGCACCGGCGAGCAGCGAGCGCGGGGCGAGCCGCCGCCAGCCCCCGCCCCCGTCGTGGCCGGGGGTCGCCTCGGGGCTGCTCATGTCGCGTCCCCCGGGGTGGCCCGGGTGATCGCGGTGAGCCGTTCGGCCAGCTCGGCGGCGAGCGCGTGGTCGAGGCCCTCGATGCGCAGGGCGCCCTTGGAGGAGGCGGTGGTGACGGTGACGGTGGCCAGCTTGAACGTCTGCTCCAGCGGGCCCCGTACGGTGTCGACCGTCTGGATCCGGGACATCGGGGCGATCCGCCACTCCTGCCAGAACGCCCCGGTCCGGACGTACACGGCGTCCTCGGTGACCTCCCAGCGGTGCACCCGGAACCACCAGCCGGGCAGGCCCGCGGTGGCGGCGAGGCCGAGCACCGCCACCGCGCCGCCGGAGGCGAGCAGCCAGAACCTGGCCGGCCCGATGAAGGCGCCGAGCACCGCCAGGATCAGCACCGGCACGGCGGTGCCGATCAGAAGCTGCGTCCGCCACCAGCCGACGGCCCGGCCGTCGACGGCGTTCCGCGGCGGGCGCAGCCGCACCTCCCGCTCCCCGTGGTCCTGCCCGTGCCCGCCGTGGTTCTCATACGCGCCCCGCTCCCCCCTCGTCACCGGGTCAGCTCCGGCCGCGCAGCGAGCGGTAGGCGGCGACGAGTCCGGCGGTGGACGGGTCCAGGTCCGCGCCGCCCTCGCCCCGGGTGAGGACCGGCTCGATCCGCTTGGCGAGGACCTTGCCGAGTTCGACACCCCACTGGTCGAAGGAGTCGATGTTCCAGACGGCGCCCTGGACGAAGACCTTGTGCTCGTAGAGGGCGATGAGCTGGCCGAGGACGGACGGGGTGAGGGCGTCCGCCAGGATGGTGGTGGTGGGGTGGTTGCCCCGGAAGGTCTTGTGCGGGACCAGCTCCTCGGCCACGCCCTCGGCCCGCACCTCCTCGGGCGTCTTGCCGAAGCCCAGTGCCTGGGTCTGGGCGAAGAAGTTGGCCATGAGCAGGTCGTGCTGGGCGGCGAGGCCGGCCGGCAGGTCGGCGACGGGCCGGGCGAAGCCGATGAAGTCGGCCGGGATGACCTTGGTGCCCTGGTGGATCAACTGGTAGTAGGCGTGCTGGCCGTTGGTGCCGGGGGTGCCCCAGACGACCGGGCCGGTCTGCCAGTCGACGGGCCGGCCGTCGCGGTCGACTGACTTGCCGTTGGACTCCATGTCGAGCTGCTGGAGGTACGCGGTGAACTTCGACAGGTAGTGCGAGTACGGCAGGACCGCGTGCGACTGGGCGTCGAAGAAGGCGCCGTACCAGATGCCGAGGAGGCCGAGCAGCAGCGGGGCGTTCTCCTCGGGCGGGGCGGTGCGGAAGTGCTCGTCGACGAGGTGGAAGCCGTCGAGCATCTCGCGGAAGCGGTCCGGGCCGATGGCGATCATCAGGGACAGGCCGATGGCGGAGTCGTAGGAGTAGCGGCCGCCGACCCAGTCCCAGAACTCGAACATGTTCGCGGTGTCGATGCCGAAGTCGCGGACCTTCCCGGCATTGGTCGACAGGGCGACGAAGTGACGGGCGACGGCCTCCTGACCGGCCCCGAGCTCGCCGAGGAGCCATTCCCGGGCGGAGGTGGCGTTGGTGATCGTCTCGATGGTGGTGAAGGTCTTCGAGGCGACGATGAAGAGGGTCTCGGCGGCGTCGAGGTCGCGGACGGCCTCGTGCAGGTCGGCGCCGTCGACGTTGGAGACGAAGCGGACGACCAGGTCGCGGCGGGTGAAGGAGCGCAGCGCCTCGAAGGCCATGGCGGGGCCGAGGTCGGAGCCGCCGATGCCGATGTTGACGATGTTCTTGATCGGCCTGCCGGTGTGGCCGGTCCACTCGCCCGCGCGGACCCGGTCCGCGAAGCCCGCCATCTTGTCGAGGACGGCGTGCACCTCGGGAACGACGTTCACCCCGTCGACCTCGACGACCGCCCCGCGCGGGGCGCGCAGCGCGGTGTGCAGGACGGCGCGGTCCTCGGTGGTGTTGATCTTCTCGCCGCGGAACATGGCGTCGCGCAGCTGCGCGACGCCGGTGGCGGCGGCCAGGTCGCGCAGCAGTTCCAGGGTCTGATCGGTCACGAGGTGCTTGGAGTAGTCGAGATACAGGTCGCCGACGCGCAGCGCGTACCCCGTGCCGCGGCCGGGGTCGGTGGCGAACAGCTCGCGCAGATGGGTGTCGCCCAGCTGCTCACGGTGCTTGCCGAGGGCCGCCCACTCGGGCAGCTGGTTCAGCCTGGTGCCTGCGTTCGTCATCTCGGACATCGCCCATTTCTTCGTCTTGCCGGTTGTATGCCCCGCCCTGACAACTTAGTTGATCGTGGGCCCCGAACCCGTCCGGCGCGTGCCCCGGGCGGCGGCCCGGCCGGTCCCCGCGTGCACGACTTGCGCGGCCGGCGCGTGCGGGGCCCTGTGCGTACGGCCCCGGACACGGCGAACGGGCCCCGCCGCGAACCGTGTTCGCGGGCGAGGCCCGTCCGTCGTCTTCGTCGTACCGCGCGCGTCGCCGCGCGGATGTCCCTCTGTCCCTCAGATCTCGCCGCGGAGCTTGGCGAGCGCCTCGGCGAGGATCGCCTCCCCGTCGGCGTCGCTGCGCCGCTCCCGTACATACGCGAGGTGCGTCTTGTACGGCTCCGTGCGCGGCGGGTCCGGCGGGTTGTCCCGGTCCTGACCTGCCGGAAAGCCACAGCGCGGGCAGTCCCAGGTCTCCGGGACCTGTGCGTCACTGGCGAAGCTGGGCTGGGTCTCGTGCCCGTTCGAGCACCAGAAGGAGATCCGGAGACGCGGAGCCGACTCGCCCCGCTCGGCCTCCCCCATCGGCCCCGCTCCGACCCGGCTTCCCCGGATCGCGTTGCCACTTGCCACGGTCGTAACTCCCTGCGTGATGGTGCTCGAAGATGCCCCAGTCTACGTAAGGCCCAACGCGCGTCCAGTGGTTGGAGTTACCCGTCCATCTTCATCAGCAGGCCAAGTACGACAATGCACGCGAACCACAGCACGCCGATCACCACGGTGATCCGGTCCAGGTTGCGCTCGGCGACCGAGGAGCCGCCGACGGAGGACTGCATGCCGCCACCGAACATGTCGGAGAGGCCGCCGCCCTTGCCCTTGTGCATCAGCACGAGCAGCATCAGCAGCGCACTGAAGACGATCAGGGCGATCGAAAACCCCATAACCACGGCTGGACCAACTTCCTCGGACTTGTAAGGACAGGGGCCGGGCAGGTACCTGCCCGGCCCCCGCAAGGGTACGACGGATCGCCGTCACGGCTCTACATCGTCAGACGCGGATCGTCACTGGTCGCGCCGTCTTCCGGCGCCACCGGCGGATCCGCCGGGTGTCACTGGTCGCGGAACCGGATGATCTTGACGAAGTCCTCGGCGTCCAGCGCGGCGCCGCCGACCAGCGCGCCGTCGATGTCGGGCTTCGCCATGATCTCGGCGACGTTGCCGCTCTTGACGGAGCCGCCGTACTGGATGCGGACCTTGTCGGCCAGCTCCCGCGAGTACAGCTCGGCCAGCTTGCCGCGGATCGCCCCGCAGACCTCCTGGGCGTCGTCGGCGCCGCAGACCTCGCCGGTGCCGATCGCCCAGACCGGCTCGTAGGCGATCACGACGGACTCGGCCTGCTCGGCCGGGATGTCCTTCAGACCGCCCTCGACCTGGGCCAGGGTGTGCGGGACGGCGTCGCCGGCCGTACGGACGGGCAGCTCCTCGCCGACGCACAGGATCGGGGTCAGGCCGTGCCGGAAGGCGGCCTTCACCTTGTCGTTGCAGACCTCGTCGGTCTCGGCGTGGTACTGACGGCGCTCCGAGTGGCCGACGGCCACGTACGCGCACTTCAGCTTCGCCAGCATCGGTCCGGAGATCTCGCCGGTGTACGCACCGGAGTCGTGCGCCGAGAGGTCCTGGGCGCCGTACTTGATCTTCAGCTTGTCGCCGTCCACCAGGGTCTGCACGGAGCGCAGGTCGGTGAAGGGCACGAGAACCGCGACCTCGACGGCGTCGAAGTCCTTGTCGGTCAGCGCGAAGGCGAGCTTCTGGACGTGGGCGATGGCCTCCAGGTGGTTGAGGTTCATCTTCCAGTTGCCCGCCATCAGCGGGGTACGGGTGCTCATCGGTGGATCAGTCCTCCAGTGCGGCGAGGCCGGGAAGCGTCTTGCCCTCGAGGTATTCGAGGGAGGCGCCGCCGCCGGTCGAAATGTGGCCGAAGGCATTCTCGTCGAAGCCCAGGGTGCGGACGGCGGCGGCCGAGTCGCCACCGCCGACCACGGTGAAACCGGGCGCGTCGAGCAGCGCCTGGGCGAGGGCGCGGGTGCCCTCGGCGTAGTCGGGGTGCTCGAAGACGCCCATCGGGCCGTTCCAGAACACGGTGCCCGCGTCGGCGAGCTTGGCGGCGTACAGCTCGCGGGTCTTCGGGCCGATGTCCAGGCCCAGCTTGCCGGCGGGCATGGCGTCCGCGGCGACGGTCTCCGGGTGGGTCGCGGCCTTCGCCTTCAGGTCCGGGAACTCCGCCGAGACCAGGACGTCGAGCGGGAGCACGAACTCCACTCCGCGCCGCTCCGCCTCCGCCAGGTACTCCAGGCACTTCTGCTTCTGGTCCTCCTGGAGCAGCGAGGTGCCGACCTCGTGCCCCTTGGCGGCCAGGAAGGTGAAGAGCATGCCGCCGCCGATGAGGATGCGGTCGGCCTTGTCGAGCAGGTTGTCGATGACGCCGATCTTGTCGGAGACCTTGGAGCCGCCGAGGGCGACCACGTACGGCCGCCGTACGTCCTCGGTGAGCTTCTTCAGGACGCCGACCTCGGTGGCGATGAGGTAGCCGGCGAAGTGCGGCAGCCGGGCCGGGAGGTCGAAGACCGAGGCGTGCTTGCGGTGCACGGCGCCGAAGCCGTCGCCCACGTACACGTCCGCGAGGCCCGCCAGCCGGTCGGCGAACGCGCCGCGCTCGGCGTCGTCCTTGGAGGTCTCACCGGCGTTGAAGCGGAGGTTCTCGACGACGGCGACCTGCCCGTCGGCGAGGGCCGCGACGGTGGCCTTGGCGGACTCGCCGACCGTGTCGGTCGCGAACGCCACGTCGGCGCCGAGCAGTTCGCCCAGGCGCTCGGCGGCCGGGGCGAGCGAGAACGCCGGGTCGGGCGCGCCCTTCGGGCGGCCGAGGTGCGAGGCCACCACGACCCGGGCACCGGCCTCGGCCAGCGCCTTGACGGTCGGGACGACGGCGCGGATGCGTCCGTCGTCGATGATGGTCGTGCCGTCGAGGGGCACGTTGAGGTCGGCGCGGACGAACACCCGCTTGCCGGAGACGCCCTGGGCGAGCAGCTCGTCGATCGTCTTCATGTGTTTCTCTGACTCCCTGTTGCACGTGGTGGAGCACACGACGCAGGGCCCGCGCAGCGCGCCATCGCACTGCCCGAGCCCTGCTTCACGCCGAAGCCCGCCCTAGAGTCTAGAGCTGACCGCCGACGAAGACGGTGAGGTCGACGAGTCGGTTGGAGTAGCCCCACTCGTTGTCGTACCAGCCGAGGACCTTGACCGAGTTGTCGTCCTGCACCATCGTCAGCGACGAGTCGAAGGTGCAGGAGGCCGGGTCGCCCACGATGTCCGAGGAGACGATCGGGTCCTCGGTGTAGAAGAGCAGACCCTTGAGGTCGCCCTCCGCGGCCTTCTTGAACGCGGCGTTGACCTCGTCCTTGGTGACCTCGCGGGACAGCTCCACGACCAGGTCGGTGACCGAGCCGGTGGGGACCGGCACGCGGATGGCCATGCCGTCGAGCTTGCCCTTGAGCTGCGGGAGGACCAGGGCGGTGGCCTTGGCGGCACCGGTCGTGGTCGGGATGATGTTCTCCGCGGCGGCGCGGGCGCGGCGCAGGTCGCGGTGCGGGAAGTCGAGGATCCGCTGGTCGTTGGTGTACGCGTGGACCGTGGTCATCAGACCGCGGACGATGCCGAAGTTCTCGTCGAGGACCTTGGCCATCGGCGCCACGCAGTTGGTGGTGCAGGACGCGTTGGAGATGACGTGGTGGTTCGCCGCGTCGTACGCGTCGTGGTTGACGCCCATGACGATGGTGATGTCCTCGTCCTTGGCCGGAGCCGAGATGAGGACCTTCTTCGCGCCGCCGGCCAGGTGCTTGGCGGCGTCGGCGCGCTTGGTGAAGATGCCGGTGGACTCGACGACGATGTCGACGCCCAGCTCACCCCACGGGATCTGCGCGGGGTCGCGCTCGGACAGCACCTTGACGGTGTGTCCGTCGACGGTGATGGTGTCCTCGGTGTGGGTCACCTCGGCCTTGAGACGGCCCAGGATGGTGTCGTACTTCAGCAGGTGGGCCGTGGTCGCGGTGTCGCCCAGGTCGTTGACGGCCACGACCTCGATGTCGGCACCCTGCTCAAGGAGCGCCCGGAAGTAGTTGCGCCCGATACGGCCAAAGCCGTTGATGCCTACGCGGATCGTCACGAACCGATCTCCTCGTGGTACGCCGGGTTTCGACGCCCGGCGAGCTTCAATTTTGGGATGTCCCCGACCACTTACGACCCTACCTCTAATGGTGGCCGCGCGTGACATCGAGTGCGCCTCCCCCTGCCCGAAATGTGCCGGTAAAACGCCTACAGGCCTTGTTTCCCCCTGGGTATCAGCCCTCCCGATGCCCTGATTTCGACTACGCAGCGTGACGAAAATAGGTGCTCGACTGAGCACTCGGAATGGCGTCGGAGCGAAATGACGGTCATTCCGAGCAGAGCCTCCCGTTCCGCCGTATTCGGGACGCGCCCGTGGCCGAAGCCGGGGTGGACGATGTCACGGGTGGTGACCGCTGCGCGGCCGTGAATCCACGTCTTCGAATGAATCGCGCCATCCATGCCGCAGATTCGGCCTATCGGCGTGTCCGGTACGAACCACGGGCCCGCGACGGCCCTTTTCCCCCGCGACTCGGGCACCTGACCGGAGTACCTGGCCCTGGCCCGGAAACGGCTTCTGCCGGTGCCTCGGGGAGGCACCGGCAGAAGGGAGGAGAGGGTCGGGGCGGGTGGGGAGCGGGGGACGTCAGCCGACGAGGCTGTCGTCCAGCTCCTCCGTCAGATTGGACTCGGTCCCCGGGATGCCCAGGTCCTGGGCCCGCTTGTCGGCCATCGCGAGCAGCCGCCGGATCCGGCCGGCCACCGCGTCCTTGGTGAGCGGCGGGTCGGCGAGCGCGCCCAGCTCCTCCAGGGAGGCCTGCTTGTGCTCCATCCGCAGCCGCCCGGCGGCCGCGAGGTGCTCGGGCACCTCCTCGCCGAGGATCTCCAGCGCGCGGGCCACCCGGGCGCCGGCGGCGACCGCCGCGCGGGCCGAGCGGCGCAGGTTGGCGTCGTCGAAGTTGGCGAGCCGGTTGGCGGTGGCGCGGACCTCACGCCGCATCCGCCGTTCCTCCCAGGCCAGCACCGACTCGTGCGCGCCGAGCCGGGTCAGCAGGGCACCGATCGCGTCGCCGTCGCGGACCACGACCCGGTCCACCCCGCGGACCTCACGGGCCTTCGCGGCGATGGAGAGCCGCCGGGCGGCGCCGACCAGCGCGAGCGCGGCCTCCGGGCCGGGGCAGGTGACCTCCAGGGAGGAGGAGCGGCCCGGCTCGGTCAGCGAGCCGTGCGCCAGGAAGGCGCCGCGCCAGGCCGCCTCGGCGTCACAGGTGGCCCCGGAGACGACCTGCGGGGGCAGGCCCCGGATGGGCCGGCCCCGGCCGTCGACCAGACCGGTCTGGCGGGCCAGCTGGTCGCCGCCCGCGACCACGCGCACGACGAAGCGCGAGCCCCGGCGCAGCCCGCCGGGCGCCATCACGATCAGCTCGGAGCTGTGCCCGAAGATCTCCAGGATGTCCCGCTTGAGCCGACGGGCCGCCATCGCGGTGTCCAGCTCCGCCTCGATCACGATCCGGCCGCTCACCAGGTGCAGCCCGCCCGCGAACCGCAGGATCGACGAGACCTCGGCCTTCCTGCAGCAGGTCCGGGTGACGGGGAGCCGGGAAATCTCGTCCTTCACCGCTGCCGTCATCGCCATGGGCCGATCCTTCCATGCATCCGAAAAATACGGTCGTACGCGGCGGCCAACAGCTCCGGGTCGTGCTTCGGAGTGCCGTCGGGCCGGGCCACCGGCGCCAGCTCGACCGCGGCGCCGAGCCGCTTGGCGGCTTCGGCGAGGGGTTCTCTTGCCGACGCGTCGGGCACGGCGGCCTCGTCGGCCAGCACCACGTCCAGGGCGAGTTTAGGGGCGTGTCGTGCCAAAACCTCCAAATGACGCTGCGGAGAGAAGCCCTCGGTTTCTCCGGGCTGCGGCGCGAGGTTCAAGGAGAGCACCCGGCGGGCCTTGGTCTCCACCAGGGCGTCGAGCAATTCGGGCACCAGCAGATGCGGGATGACCGAGGAGAACCAGGAGCCCGGACCGAGCACCACCCAGTCGGCGTCCAGGACGGCCGCGACCGCCTCCGGGACGGCCGGCGGGTCGTGCGGGACCAGGTGCACGGACTGCACCTCGCCGGGGGTGAGCGCCACGGTGGCCTGGCCCCGTACCGTGTCCACGTCGTCCGGACGGGCCGGGTCGTGCCCCTTGACCAGGGCCTGGAGCTCCAGCGGTACGGCGGACATGGGCAGCACCCGGCCGTGCGCGCCGAGCAGCTTGCCGACCAGGTCCAGGGCCTGCACCGGGTCGCCGCCCAGCTGCTCCCAGAGGGCGACGATCAGCAGATTGCCGACGGCGTGGCCGTGCATCTCGCCCTTGGACTGGAAGCGGTGCTGGATGACCCGGGCCCAGGTCTGGCCCCAGTCGTCGTCCCCGCAGAGCGCGGCGAGCGCTTTGCGCAGATCGCCCGGGGGCAGTACGTCCAGTTCCTCGCGGAGCCGGCCGCTGGAGCCCCCGTCGTCGGCGACGGTGACCACGGCGGTCAGGTCGCCGGTGATCCGGCGCAGCGCGGCGAGCGAGGCCGACAGGCCCATGCCGCCGCCGAGCGCGACGACCTTGGGCTGCGCGCCCCGTCTGCGGAGCGTGCGCCGCACCGACAGGGTGGACGCACGCCGTCGGTACGGTTTCACTCGCGCCCCATGTCACGGTGGACGATCACGGTCTCCACGCCCTCGGAGGCCAGCCGCGCGGCCAGCTTCTCGGCGGTGGCCACGGAACGGTGCTTGCCGCCCGTACAGCCGACGGCGATGGTCACGTACCGCTTGCCCTCGCGGCGGTAGCCGGCGGCGATCAGCTGGAGCAGCTCGGTGTAGCGGTCCAGGAACTCCTTGGCGCCGGGCTGGCTGTAGACGTAGGCGGCGACCTCCTCGTTCAGGCCGCTGAACGGGCGCAGCTCGGGGACCCAGTGCGGGTTGGGCAGGAAGCGCATGTCGACCACGAGGTCGGCGTCGACGGGCAGGCCGTACTTGAAGCCGAAGGACATCACGGTGGCCCGCAGCTCGGGCTCCTCGTCACCGGCGAACTGGGCGTCCATCTTGGCGCGCAGTTCGTGGACGTTGAGGCTGGAGGTGTCGATCACCAGGTCGGCGTCGCCGCGCAGCTCGCGCAGCAGGTCGCGCTCGGCGGCGATGCCGTCGACGATGCGGCCGTCGCCCTGGAGGGGGTGCGGGCGGCGGACCGACTCGAAGCGGCGGACCAGGGCGTCGTCGGAGGACTCCAGGAAGACGATCCGCCGGGTGACCTGCTTGGCGTCGAGGTCGGCGAGGGAGTCCTTGAGGTTGTCGAAGAACTGCCGGCCGCGCACGTCCACGACGACCGCGATCCGGGCCACGTTGCCCTGCGAGCGGGCGCCCAGCTCCACCATGGTGGGGATCAGGGCGGGCGGCAGGTTGTCGACGACGAACCAGCCGAGGTCCTCCAGGCATTTCGCGGCGGTGGACCGGCCGGCGCCGGACATCCCGGAGATGATCACCAGCTCGGGGATGGGCGTGTCGCCGTTGGTGTCGGCGGCATTGGTGTCGGCGGCGGGCTCCGCCGTGTCCGGGTCCATGTCCGGCGCTCCGTCCTCGTGCACACGCTCGCCCACGTGTCCGGCCATCTGCTCGCCGCCCTTCGGCTCGTCGTTCTCCTGCCGGGCGCTTCGCTGGCCGGTCGGCTGCTCGCTTCGGTGCTCGCTTCGGTGCTCGCTTCGGTGCTGGTCGTGCTCGGTCATGCGGTGGTGCCCCCGTCGTCTTCCATGATCTCTCCTGTGGCCGTGTTCACGGCGGGCGCGGCCGGAGCCGCCTGCGCGAGGGCCGCCGCCACGGCCTCCGCCGTCTTGCGGCCCATGCCGGGGACCTCGCAGATCTGCTCGATTGTCGCCTGCCGGAGACGTTTGACCGAGCCGAAATGCTTGATGAGCGCCTGTTTGCGCGTTTCGCCGAGGCCGGGGATCGCGTCCAGGGGGCTGCTGCGGACGCGCTTGCTCCGCTTGGACCGCTGGTAACGGATGGCGAAGTCGTGAGCGGCGTCACGGACCCGCTGGAGAAGGTACAGGCCCTCGCTGGAGCGGGGCAGCACCACCGGGTCGTCGTCGCCGGGCAGCCAGACCTCCTCCAGGCGCTTGGCCAGGCCGCAGACGGCGACGTCGTCGATGCCCAGCTCGTCCAGGGCCCGCTGGGCGGCGGCGACCTGCGGCTGTCCGCCGTCGACCACGACGAGCTGCGGGGGGTACGCGAAGCGCTTGGGGCGTCCGTCGTCCTCCGGGGCGGCGAAGGGGTCCGGGGCGTCGTTCTCGGAGGCGGTGACGTCCTGGGCCGGGGATCCGGCGGGCACGGCGCCGGGCTCACCGGTCTCACCGGCGGCGTCGGCCTCACCGACACCGCCGTCGACCCATTCGCCCGTCTTCTCCTTCTCGGCGAGATAGCGCCGGAAGCGGCGGCCGATCACCTCGTGCATCGAGCGGACGTCGTCCTGCCCCTCGAAGCCCTTGATCTGGAAGCGGCGGAACTCGCTCTTGCGGGGCAGCCCGTCCTCGAAGACGACCATGGAGGCCACCACGTCCTCGCCCTGGAGGTGCGAGATGTCGAAGCACTCGATGCGCAGCGGCGCCGAGTCCAGGCCGAGCGCGTCGGCGATCTCCTCCAGGGCCCGGGAGCGGGTGGTCAGATCGCTGGCCCGCTTGGTCTTGTGCAGCACGAGCGCCTGCCGCGCGTTGCGCGCGACCGTCTCCATCAGGTCCTTCTTGTCGCCGCGCTGCGGGATCCGCAGGGACACCTGGGAGCCTCGGCGGGCGGCCAGCCACTGCGCGACCGCGTCGGGGTCCTCGGGCAGGGCGGGGACCAGGACCTCCTTGGGGACCGCGTCGCCGCTCTCCTCGCCGTACAGCTGCTGGAGGGCGTGCTCGACCAGGCCGGCGGCGCCGACGGCCTCGACCTTGTCGGTGACCCAGCCGCGCTGGCCGCGCACGCGTCCGCCGCGTACGTGGAAGATCTGGACGGCCGCCTCCAGCTCGTCCTCGGCGAGCGCGATCAGGTCGGCGTCCGTGGCGTCGGCGAGCACCACGGCGTTCTTCTCCATGGCCTTGCGCAGCGCGCCTATGTCGTCGCGCAGCCGGGCCGCCCGCTCGTACTCCATGTCCTCGGCCGCCAGCGTCATCTGCTTCTCCAGGCGGCGGATGTACGTACCGGTGCGGCCGGCCATGAAGTCGCAGAACTCCCCGGCCAGTTCGCGGTGCTCCTCGGGGGTGACCCGGCCCACGCACGGCGCCGAGCACTTGCCGATGTAGCCGAGCAGACAGGGACGGCCGGCGGAGGCGGCGTTGCGGAAGACACCCGCGGAGCAGGTACGGACGGGGAAGACCCGCAGCATCAGGTCGACGGTCTCGCGGATGGCCCACGCGTGCGCGTACGGACCGAAGTAGCGCACGCCCTTCTTCTTGTGGCCGCGCATCACCTGGACCCGCGGGAACTCCTCGTTCAGCGTGACCGCGAGGTAGGGGTAGCTCTTGTCGTCCCGGTACTTGACGTTGAACCGGGGGTCGAACTCCTTGATCCAGGAGTACTCCAGCTGGAGCGCCTCGACCTCGGTCGACACGACGGTCCACTCCACGGAGGCGGCCGTGGTCACCATCGTCGCGGTGCGCGGGTGGAGGCTCGCCAGCGGCTGGAAGTAGTTGGCCAGGCGCTGGCGCAGCGATTTCGCCTTCCCGACGTAGATCACCCGGCGGTGCTCGTCGCGGAATTTGTAGACCCCCGGAGAGTCGGGGATCTGCCCCGGCTGGGGGCGGTAGCTGGACGGGTCGGCCATGGCTCCCACCCTACTGGCGGGAACCGACAGTCCGGGCGCCTCCATCGGGGGGACCGGCGGGGACGGGCGGGCCGACGGCAAGCGGGCCGGGGCGGGCGGGCCGGCGGCTGGGGAGCGGGCCGGGGGCGGGCGGATGCCCTTTCGGGAACCCCGGGAGGTCCGGGGCGCGCGCCCCGGACCCGGGAGTGGGGATCAGGCCTTGGGGCCGGCGATCAGCTTGCCGTTCTCGACCCGCACCGGGACCTCGGGCAGCGGCACGGTCGCCGGGCCCTGGATCGCCTTGCCGGTGGCCACGTCGAAGCGGCTGTGGTGGCAGGGGCAGTTGCCCTCGTTGTTCTCGATCTTGTCCAGGACACAGCCGGCGTGGGTGCACTGGGCGCTGAACGCCTTGTACTGGCCCTCGGCCGGGCAGTGCACGAGGAGCCGCTGCTCGCGGTAGAGCTTGGCACCGCCCACCGGGACGTCCGCGGGCGCGCCGAGGTCCACCGGAGCGGTCGGCACCGGGTTCTGCGCGTGGCCGAGATTGGAGTCGGTGGAGCAGGCGGCTACGCCCAGTCCGGCGGCTCCGGCGAGGGCGGCGCCTTTGAGGACGGTACGGCGGGTGGACTGGCCGGACATGAGTACTCCACGGGCGGTCGTGAGAGAACGGACCCATGGGGCATAAGGGGACCCAAGGGATCCAGAGGGGACCCCGTCGACGATACCGGCGGGCCGGACGACCCCCTCCCCCGGGGCCGTACGCACTCCTGTCCGCCGCGGCACCTCATGGGTTACCTTCCGGTACGTGATCGTCGTCGCCGGTGAGTCCCTGATCGACCTGGTTCCCGACGGGCCGCCCGGCCCCCTGGCCCCGCTGCTGCCACGGCCCGGCGGCGGGCCCTACAACACGGCCATCGCCCTCGGGCGGCTGGGCGCCCGGGCCGCGTTCTGCTCCCGTGTGTCGACGGACGCGTTCGGGGACGCGCTGATGGCCGGGCTCCAGGGCGCCGAAGTCGCCACCGACCTCGTCCAGCGCGGACCCGAACCGACCACCCTGGCCGTCGCCTCCGTGGGCCCCGACGGCTCCGCCCGCTACGGCTTCTACGTGGAAGGCACCGCCGACCGGCTGTTCGCCCTGCCCGGCCCGCTGCCCGAGGACGTCCGGGCGGTCGCCTTCGGCACCCTCTCCCTGGCCCTCGAACCGGGTGCCACCGCCTACGAGGCGCTTCTGCGGCGCTCGGCGCGGGACGGCCTGTTCACCCTGCTCGACCCCAACATCCGGCCCGGGCTGCTGCCCGACCCCGTCGCCTACCGCACCCGCTTCGCGAACTGGCTGCCGCACGTCTCGGTCCTGAAGCTGTCCGAGGAGGACGCGGACTGGCTGGGCGGCACCCCCGCGTCATGGCTGGAGCGGGGTCCGGGCGCGGTCGTCCTGACCCGGGGCGCGGCGGGGCTGACCGTGTTCACGCGGGAGTACGAGGTGTCGGTGCCGGCGGTGCGGGTGCGGGTCGTGGACACGATCGGGGCGGGCGACACGGTGAACGCGGCGTTGTTGCACGGGCTGGTGGGGCGCGGGGTGCGCTGTGCGCCGGAGGCGCTGGGGGCGTTGGGGGTGGAGGCGTGGCGGGAGCTGCTGGCGTTCGCGGCGCGGGCGGCGGCGGTGACGTGTACGCGGGCGGGGGCGGAGCCGCCGTACGGGGGTGAGCTGTAGGGGGCGCGTTCGGGGTGCTGGTGCGGTGCGCTGGGGGGCGTGGTGGGGGCGCGTGGGCCGGTCCGGGGGCTCGTGTTCCGCACTGCATGATTTACGGCGCGGGCGCCTCCGTAGTGCGTAAAACGTTCTTTTTCCGCGCCACAAATCACGCTTTACGTTTCGAACACGACCCCCTTCCCGGCCCCCGCTCCCGTCGCTGTCCCGCGCGCACCGCCCCGCACCCCGTCCGCTTGGGGGGAGGTGGGTGGGTGCGTTTCCGGTCGGGGGTGGGAAGAGGGGTGAGGGTGGGAACGATCGCGGTCTCACGCCCGGAACGTGCGGCGGTAGGTGTCCGGCGGCACGCCGATCGCGCGATGGAAGTGGCGGCGCAGTGTCGTCGCCGTGCCCAGACTCGAGGCCGAGGCGATGGTGTCGACGCTGTCGTCCGTGGTCTCCAGCAGTTCCTGAGCGCGGCGGATCCGCTGCGCCAGCAGCCACCGCAGCGGGGTGGTGCCGGTGATCGAGCGGAAGTGGCGGCCCAAGTGGCGCGAGCTCATGTTCGCCTGACGGGCCAGACCCTCCACGGTGAGCGGCTGGTCCAGCCGCCGCATCACCCAGGGAAGCAGTTCGGTCAGGGGATGGCCGTCCTGGGCGGGTACCGGGGTGACCACGAACTGGGCCTGGCCACCGGCCCGGTGGGGCGGCACGACCAGACGGCGGGCGACCGTGTTGGCGATCGCCGGGCCGTGGTCGTGGCGGACCAGATGCAGGCACAGGTCCATCGCCGCGGACTTGCCCGCGGACGTGAGCACTCCGCCGTTGTCGACGTAGAGCACGTCCGGGTCGACCTTCACCCGGGGATAGCGCGCGGCCAGTTCCTCGGTGTGGGCCCAGTGCGTGGTCGCGTGCAGCCCGTCCAGGAGGCCGGCGGCCGCGAGCACGAACACCCCCGTGCACAGGGAGACCACGCGCGCGCCCGACGCGTGGGCCGCGCGCACCGCCTCGACGAGGTCGGCCGGCGGGTCCTCGTCGATGTCCGCCAGGGCGGGGACGATCACGGTGCCGGCGTCCGCCAGCCGGTCGAGCCCGCAGTCCGGCTCCAGCAGGAACCGGCCGACCCGCACGGCTCGCGTGCCGCACACCCTGACGTCGTACCAGGGACCCGGCAGGGCGTCCGGCGCCGAGCCGAAGACCAGCGGCGCTGCGGGCCGGCATTCCGTACGTCGACGTGGCGGCCGAGATCGAGGCGAACCTCGACACGTTCGCGCGCTTCGAGCGGCGCGCCCTCGACGAGGGCACCCTGGTGGTCCCGGCGATGGCCTTCTTCGGTGCCCTCGGCGACCTGTTGGTCACCACCGCGATGGGCGACTGGACGGCGGCGGACGAGGCACACATCGCCTACGGCCTGAGCAGTTGGCATCCCACGGCCGGGACACTCGCCGCGGGCGCGGTCTCGGGGCGGCGACGGGGCGGGCGCCGGGTCCGCTACACCGGCGGCCGGCTGGAGTACCACGACGACGCCCTGCCGACCCTCGAGTGGCCCTTCCCGGCCCCGCTGGGCCCCCAGAGCGTCCTCGGGGAGTTCACCATGGCCGATGTGTCGTCACCATTCCCAGCCACCTGGCCGTCCCGGAGGTGCGCACCTACATGACCGCGAAGGCGGCCGCGGACCTGTCCGCTCCCGACGCCTCGGCCCCGACCGCCGTCGACGGGCGCGGTCGCTCCGCGCAGACCTTCGTCGTCGACGTTCTCGTCCGCTCCCACGGCGTGGAGCGCCGTGCGGTCGTCTCCGGTCAGGACATCTACGCCATCAGCGCGCCGCTCGCGGTGGAGGCCGTCGACCGCATCCTCACCGGCCGGACCAGGACCACCGGCGTCGCCTCCGCGGGCGCGGTCTTCGACGCCCCGGACTTCCTGAACGCCTTGTCCACGCACCTTTCGCCGCACGTCCCGCTCGGCACACTCGGCTGACCGGCGCCCCGTGCCGGGGGGCCGGGGGGCCGGGGGGCCGGGGGGCCGGGGGGCCGGGCTGTGAACGGTACGACCGAGGGGGGGGGGGCCGGGGGGGGGGGGGGGCCGCCCGGGGGGGGGGGGGGCGCCGGAGAGGTGGGGGGC
>NZ_JBICVG010000025.1:0-72320 GCF_043198875.1 Streptomyces sp. NPDC048718 | reverse complement strand
CCCCCCCCCCCCCCCCCCCCCCCCCCCCCCCCCCCCCCCCCCCCCCCCCCCCCCCCCCCCCCCCCCCCCCCCCCCCCCCCCCCCCCCCCCGACGGTGGGTGAAGGGCGTCAGCCCTTCGTGGCGTACTGGCCGACCTTGTACTCGCCCGCCGGGAGGCGGAGCACGACATTGATCCGGTTGAAGGCGTTGATCAGGGCGATCAGGCCGGTGAGGGCGATGAGCTGGTCCTCGTCGAAGTGCTTGGCCGCCGCCTCCCAGACGTCGTCCGGGATGCCGTAGCCGTCGGCGAGACGGGTGCCGTACTCGGTGAGGGCGAGGGCCGCGCGCTCGGCGTCCGTGTAGACGGTGGCCTCGCGCCAGGCGCCGACGAGGGCGAGCCGCACGGAGGTCTCGCCGGCGGCGGTGGCCTCCTTGGTGTGCATGTCGAGGCAGGCGCCGCAGCCGTTGATCTGGCTGGCGCGGATCTTCACCAGCTCCTGGAGGGACTCCGGAAGCGTGGAGTCGGTGACCAGGGCCATTCCGGCGCCCGTCAGGTGCTTGAACATCTTGAGAGCGAGCGGGTTGCCGAAGGGGTTGATGCGGGGTTCCATGACGCTCTCCTCTGTCGTGTGTCAGCTTCACCCCTACGACGTCGCGAGTCGGGGAGTTGTGACAGGGATCCGAGTGACCCCCGTCACTCCTCCTCTCATGGAGGGCGTGCGGGTGTCGAGCGAGCCCCGGAAGGTTCAGTCGATCCAGTGAACTGTCGGCGGTGAAGGCGATGTTCGGACGCGGGGTGTCGTACTGTCCAACCCGAGGCTCTTCCGGGAACCTCCTTCCTCCTGTCCGGCCGGCCTCGCCCCCACGGCCCCCAGACGCCGGGCCCCAGCCGCCTCCCCGTTGGCGGTAGGGGCCCGGTCCCTTTTCCAGGCCTCGATGGCGAACCAGGCGTCGAGCCGGTCCATGATTCACACCCTGTCGGGCTCGACGCGCCTACCGCTCGCGGCGTCAATGAACAGATTCGGATCCTTTGAGCCGGACTTGACGCTCACCATCCATACCGGCCTCCACTCGTTGGAGACTTTCTGGGCCAGGAGTACGGCGGCCTCGGCCTCGGATCCAGTTTCCTTCTCGGCCAGCCGTTTTGCTTCTTTTTTACTAATGGATGCGGGAGTAATAGGCGGGTCTCGGGTGGGATCGGAAGTGAATCCCATAATGCGGCCTGCGGAGGTAATGGTGATGTCCAGCCGCATGGGCATCATCACGCCCTGGCTGTATCGTCGATACGTCAAACGATATACCTTCGAATTATCCTCACCCATGGCGTTGAGTGACTTTTGACTATCGGCGACACTGGTGGGGAACCATTTTTGCGCGAACTCTTGCCCTACGGCTTGAACTTGATCAGCATCCAGATCGCCCTCTTCGCCGGTATTGTCAATGGACCAGGCTCGCTCCAAGGATCGATCCGGCCACCAGCCGACTAGTTCCCCTTGGTCGGTCTTCATGGTGATTACCGTTCGGTTTCCCTCGAATATCGAGGTCGACCCCAACGATTTCGTTTGCTTTCCGAAAATTTCCCGAGCGGATTCCTCCATCCATTCGTCCGCGCCGTCCAGGGCATCCAATCGGGCGCTGCGCTTGTCGTCTGCCGCGACTACGTCAGTGGTGGAGACTGATATGTAGAACCAGCCGGCCAGTGCCGCAGCGCCAATGGCGGCGAGGCTGGTCCCCCAGGAGACGTCACGCGACACGTGGCTGATACGGCGCCCCCTCAACCTGAGCCAGACTGCTCCGGTGCAGACCCCCAACAATGCTCCTGTAGCGTTCGCAGCCAGATCCGTTGCGCTGCACGCCCTTCCCATGGGCACCGTCGCCTGAATGAGCTCCACGGTGGCGCTGCAGACCAGAGAGATGGCGCCAACCGTCACAGGTCGACGGAACAGCAGCACGGCCAGCAGCGGCGATGGCGCAAACAGGGCGATGTTGAGCAGCGCGCTGGCTGAAGTGAGCATGTGTACGGGGCGTCCAATATCGCAGATTCCCGCCATGGCTCCCCCCGCGCTGCCCGGGAGTAGCGTTACCGCCAGCACTCCTGCGATGGATGTCGCGAGAAGGGCTGGCAGCAGCGGAGGGCGATTTCGCGACTTGGCTATGAATGCTGTGGGTGCAGCAAAAAGGAGCGCCATGACGAAGAATGCTGAAAATAGGCCGGGTACGGCCCCGATTGACGCTTCAATCATCGAGTGGCCTTCGAAATTAAATCGGGGGCGTGCGTTGGAGTTGCACGCCCCCGATCAGATGTGGTCAGGATCAGCAGAAACGAACTGTCGGGGTGTAGTACTTGCCAGTCGTGGCGATCATGTAGCCCGCCGCGGTACAGTCGGGCGCATACGTGGCCTTGGACAAGCCGCCCCAGGACTTCGACTTGGTTTGTCCCTTTGAAATAGACATTGCGTCAGTCTTGAAGACTGCTGTACTCGTCGAGAGTGCGAGCTGAATGTTCACAGCACTGTCCCCGGCAGTCTTCGTGTACTTGGTGGTGGAGAAGAACTGGCTGTGGTTTCCGCTGACGAGGTAGCCATCCAGGGCCTCGAAGTAGAGAGTCCCATTGTCCAGCTTGGTGCTGGTTGATATGGCAAAAGCGGAACTTCCGGTGAGGACGAGTGTAGCGGTCAGTGCAGTTACAGCCATGGTGCGTCGAAACATGGTCAGAGCTCCCGTTGATTGCCGCCGCTTCCCCTCTGGTTTATCCAGTTACTCGGCGGCGGTGAAATCGAAACTACATGGCACGGGTTGCAAATGTTTAGAAAATTTAATCGAATTGGCCGAAAAGGGGTGGTCTCTGTCCACATTGTGGCTCCAGTGCGTTGCAACTCGACGGAAGTTGAAGAGCGGGTGCGGTGTGCCGCCAGCCACTCATGGCTGAAATTCAAGCTTGATTCGTTACAAGCAGAGGAAGGGGTGAACCGCGCCGTCCACTCAGTTAAGGGCTGGCAGGTCGGTTCCATCGTTACGCCGGGCTCCTGGACCGCCCCCATCGCTTGGGAGGTTCTCGCGGTAGAGGTCAAGCGGCTCGACTTGCCGTGTCCGCAGCCGGCACCACGTGCGACATCGCCCGTCTGTGCAACCCGTCCTTGCCGGTTGACGGGTAGCCGCGCTGGCCAACCGCTGTGCCGTGGATCGTTTATGGGCCAACCCTTAGATTCGGGGCGTGACGACGACCGACGTGGTGAATCTGTGGCGGCGGGAACTGGGCGAGGTTCCTCAGGACGTATGGGAGCGCACCGACCTGCGCGTGCTGATCCTCGCGGACAACGGGCTCACCGAACTCCCGCCCTCGATCGGGGGGTTGCGGGCGCTGTCCACCCTGGACCTCGGGCACAACCGGCTGGCCGAACTGCCCGTCGAGCTGGGGGAGCTGACCGCGCTCGACGGCTTCCTCTACGTCCACGACAACGAGCTGACCGAACTGCCTGAGACTTTGGGCCGGTTGACCAGGCTGCGCTACCTCAACGCCGGGGAGAACCGGATCGCCGCGCTGCCGGAGGCCGTAGGGAACATGGCCGGCCTCATCGAACTGCGCGCCCAGCACAACCGACTGACCGCCCTGCCCGACACCCTCGGCGGACTCACCCGACTGCGCGAACTGTGGCTCCGGGGCAACCTGCTCGACCGCCTGCCCGCCTCCATGGCCGGGCTGCGCGAACTGCGCCACCTGGACCTGCGGGAGAACTCCTTCACCGAGTTCCCGCCGGTACTCGCCGGACTGCCCCTGCTCCGCCACCTCGACCTGCGCGGCAATCGCCTCACCCGGCTCCCGGAATGGGTGGCGGACCGGCTGCCGTCGCTGGAGAAACTCGACCTCCGCTGGAACCCCTGCGAGGTGCCCCCGGAGCTGGCGGCGGCGCTGGAACGGCGCGGGTGCGTGGTGCTGCTGTAGGGGGTGCGCGGACGCTGCCTCCGCCCGGGATCCGGATGCCCGGTGGGGTGCGGTGGGGCGCGTGGTGGCGGGGGCGGGCCAGGGGGGTTCTCCCCGGCCCGCCCGCCGCCCGGCTCTTTCCTGTCCGTCCTACGAAGCCGCAGGGGTGCCGTAGGGGCTGGTGAGGATCTCCATGTAGTGCCCGGACGGGTCCTCGAAGTACAGACCACGCCCGCCGTGGTTGTGGTTGATCTCGTTGACCCGCGTGCGGTGGGGATCGGCGTAGTACGTGAGCCCGGCCTCCTTGATGCGCGCGTGGGCCTTGTCGAACACGTCCTCGGAGACGAGGAACGCGTAGTGCTGCGTGGTGATGTCCTCCGCCGGCACGGTGGCGTAGTCCAGGGTCACCCCGTTGGCCGTGGTCACGGGGATGAACGGGCCCATCCGGTCGCCGACTTCGAGGTCCAGGAGGCCGGCGAGGAACTTGGCCGATTCCAGGTCGTTCAGGGAGTGGACGATGGTGTGGTTCAACTCGACTGACATGAGTGGATGCCTCCGTGTGAGAGGAGTGAATGCGCTTCTGGGCACTGCGTGTAGGTGGGCAGCGCCCGCCCGGGCGGGCGGTATTCCGGGACGTGGCGTTTTCGGCCAAAGAAGTGTCACCCCTGTGTGAGCCTGTCTGACGTAAAGACGCTCGCCGAGGGGATGTTGTGACAGCGTCCGTTGACGGAGTCACGGTGTTGCGGCGGCCCCGGCCCGGTTCTTCCTTCGGCTTCGGCGGCTGTTCGCCGTCACCCACGCCGTGAGCAGCAACAGAGCCGCGCCGGCCGTCCCCAGGCCCGCGCGCAGGCCCGGAGGACGGAAGGAGCAGGTGACGGTGCGCGTGGCCGGGGTGGCCGAGCTGGTTGAGGTGCCTGAGGTGGCCGGGGTGGCGACGAGGCCGGCGTAGGAAGCGGCCGGGTGGCCGTCACAGGTCCAGCCCGGGATGCGGGGCGCGGAGAGGACGACGGTGCCGGTGGTGCCGGGACGCAGGGTGGCGCGGACGCCGGTGCCGGTGACCTCGATCGCCGTCGGCGCGGCGGCCCGCAGCGCCGCCACCGCCGCCCGCAGCCGGGCCCGGTCCAGACAGGCGACCTGCCCGCGCGCGGGGACCAGGGCACGCAGGCCGGGGATCCGCTGGACACCGAGGGAGGTGAGGGCCGCGCGCCGCTTGGGCAGGCCGCCGCGCAACTCCACGGTGCGGGTGCCGAGCCGGGCCGTCCCGGTGAACCGCGGCGCCCACAGGAACACCTCGGTGCCCACCCGGCACGCCCCGGTCGCGCGGGACGGCGGCTCGTAGACGCGGGCGCCGAGCAGGAGTTCCTGGTTGCGGAACGGCGAGGCGCCGAACCGGGGCGCCGGGCCCGGGGGCCGTACCGTCAGCAGCGGGGCCACCGGTCCCGTACGCACCACCGCACCGTCCCGCCAGCGCGCGCCGACCGCGAACAGCGCGTCCGTCACCGGGTTGTCCAGACTCTGGAGATTGCGGCCCCGGGAGGTCCAGCCGCCGCCGAGCGCGGCCATCGTGCGGGTGAGGGCGTCCGGGGTGAGGCTGCTGTAGTACGCGCCGCCCTGGCCGCCGACCGACATCGGCTCGTTGCCGGTGACCTGGGGGCGGCCGGAGTCCGTGCGGTACGCGGGCCAGCCGTCCGCGTCCGCGAGCGCGGCGGCCCGGCGGGAGTCGGCGGCGGTCCAGGGACGGTAGTCGTCGAGCCGGCCGAGACGTTCCTTGTTGCCCCACGCCGTCGTCGCTGCGGCCTGCGCCGCCAGGACGGCGGGCAGGAGGACGAGCGCCGCCACGCGTACGGAGGGACGGGAGGCGGACTCCCTGCGCGCGTACGGGAGGGTGAAGGCCGACAGCAGGCCCGCCGCGAACAGCGCCCAGCCCCACATCGTCGCCTCCCCGCTGCCCAGCGCGGCGAGCGCCAGGGCCCCGATCAGCGCGGTGCCACCGAGAAGCGAACGGCGGTCCGGGAGGCCGTCCGCGAGCGCCGCCCACGCGGCGATGACGAGGACGCCCGCGAGGACGAACGTCTGCCGGTACGGGCTGCCGTTCGGCGTGGTGAAGACATGCCACACCAGATGCGTCGGCTCCCACTGGAGCGACAGCGCGACCCCCGCCACCAGGCACGGCCACCGCCACCGGCGGCGGAACACCAGCGACGACGCGAGCACCGGGACCAGCGTCGCGACGAACAGCGCCGGGGTCGAGAACCCGTACGTGGCGGGCATCAGCCGCGCCGCGAAATCCGCGCCGCCCGCCGGGGCGAAGTCCTTGACGAGACCCGGGTAGGCCGAGCGCGTCCCGAGGAACACCGGCACCAGGACCGGCGCCGCGAGACCGATGCCGAGCAGCACGGTCGCCGTGCCGCGCAGCACCACCCGCCAGCGCGGCGCCGTCACCAGGAGGACGAGCGCGGCGCCGAGGGTCGCCATGTACGCGGTGTAGAAGTTGGCGGTCCAGCACAGGGCGACGACCAGCGGCCCGAGCAGGGGCCGCCGGCGCTCCCGTACCCACACCCCGCCCACCAGGCACAGCAGCGGGAACGCGATCAGGCCGTCCAGCCACATCGGGTTGTAGACGGCCTCCAGGATCGACCAGCCGCACAGCCCGTA
This sequence comes from Streptomyces sp. NPDC048718, assembly GCF_043198875.1. Taxonomy (NCBI): domain Bacteria; kingdom Bacillati; phylum Actinomycetota; class Actinomycetes; order Kitasatosporales; family Streptomycetaceae; genus Streptomyces; species Streptomyces sp. NPDC048718. The sequence continues at coordinate 65,763 of NZ_JBICVG010000025.1, read as the reverse complement.
CGCGGCCCCGAGCAGCACCGGAGCCCACCACGGCCATCCCGTGTTCGTGCCCATGTCCGTGCCGGTGCCGGTGCCGGCACCCGTGGGCGCCGTCGGGGGCAGCAGGCGCGGCAGGACGTAGGCCATCGCGGCGGAGGCGGTGGCCATCTTCAGGAGGGTGACCGCGTAGAGGGCGTACTCCAGATCGGCGCGCGGGGCGAGGGCGACCAGCGGGGCGAACGGGCTGGTCAGATACGTCCCGAGGTCCGGCAGGAAGCTGGTGCCCCAGCCGGACTGCCAGTTGAGCAGCAGACCGCCGTCCGCCCGCCCGTGCAGCAGGTCCCACAGGTGGGCGTGGAACGGCAGGAACTGGTTGGCCAGGTCGTTGACCGAGCGGTGATGACGGCCGAAGGGCCAGGTCGTGGCGACGGCGTCCCCGGCGCAGACGGCGAGGACGGTGAGCAGCCCGGCGAACAGCGGCGCCAGGCCGGCTCGGCCCAGGCTCCGAACCCGTGCTTCCGACCGCGGAATCCTGATCTTCATGGTGAGACGAATATGGCAGGGGAGAATACGTGAACAGGCTTCTCCGCCGGGCAGTTCACGCGATGGACGCCTGCGCGTCACCGGGCGAATCCGGCATCGACACACGGGACCGTTGAGGTGTCGTGCGTGCTGCTCTCGATCGTGGTCCCGTGCTTCAACGAAGAAGAGATCATCGGTCGTTTCCACGACCAGGTGACCCAGGAACTCTCACGCCCCGGCGGTGATTCCGCTTTTGATTTCGAAATCGTCTATGTGGACGACGGAAGTCGTGACCGGACCCTTCCGCTTCTGGAAGGGATCGCCGCCGGCGACCCCCGGGCGCGCTACGTCTCCTTCAGCCGCAACTTCGGCAAGGAGGCGGCGATGCTCGCCGGGCTGCGGCACGCGCGCGGCGACGCCGTCGTCATCATGGACGCCGACCTCCAGCACCCGCCGGAGCTCGTGCACCGCATGCTGGACCTGCACGCGGAGGGATACGACCAGGTCATCGCCCGGCGCTCGCGCACCGGCGACCGGTTCACCCGCACCCTGACCGCCCGCGTCTACTACTGGGCGATCAACCGGCTCGTCGACGTGGAACTCGTCGACGGCGTCGGTGACTTCCGACTGCTGTCCCGCCGCACCGTCGACTCGATACTCGAACTGACCGAATACAACCGTTTCTCCAAGGGTCTGTTCGCCTGGGTCGGATTCCGGACGACGACCTTCGCGTACGAGAATGCCGTGCGTGACCAGGGCACTTCCAAGTGGACCTTCGGAAAACTCCTCAACTACGGTCTCGACGGCCTTCTCTCCTTCAACAACAAACCGCTGCGGGCCGCCGTCTATCTCGGAATGACCCTCGTCGCGGTCGCTTTCGCCTATGCCGCCTGGATCGTGGGTGTCGCCCTGGTGAACGGCGTGGACACCCCCGGTTATGTGACCCTCCTCGTGACCGTCACGGCGCTCGCCGGTGTCCAGATGGTGATGCTGGGATTGGTGGGCGAGTACGTCGGCCGTATCTACTACGAGGTGAAGCGCCGCCCGCACTACCTGGTGCAGGCGACGAACACGGCCGCCGTCCCGCCGGCGCCGCGTCGCCCGGGTGACGGGCGTGACGAGCGTGACGAGCGGGCGGAGAACGTGAAGGGCTCGGCGGACGGGCTCACGGAGGAGTTGGCGCGCCGATGACGACGGCCTGGCAGGTGATCCGCTTCGCCCTCGTCGGCGCCGTGAACACCGGGACGTACTACGGGCTCTACCTGCTGCTCGGCCAGTGGCTGCCGTACCTCGCCGCGCACGTCGCCGCCTTCGCGCTGTCGATGGTCGGCTCCTTCTTCCTCACCACGTACGTCACCTACCGCACCCGCCCCACCTGGCGGAAGTTCCTCCTCTTCCCGCTCACCAACGCCGCCAACTTCGTCATCACGACCGCCGGCGTCTACGTCCTCATCGAGCCGGCGGGTGTCGACGGACGCTACGCCCCGCTGCTCGCCGCGGCCGCCGCGATCCCCGTGACGTTCCTCGTCTCCCGGACGATCATGCTGCGACCCGACACCCCCCGAACGCGCGCGTCGTTGACCGAAGCGACGACCGGACCGGCCGGATCGACCGAAACGAGCCAGACAGTCACCGCCAAGTAGTGGCCCGCGCCACGGCGACTGCCTACCATCGATCACCGCACGGTCGTCCCATCTGACGCACGACCCACGCCGGGAGGCTCCTTTGCACCGCCGCACAGCGCTCTCCGTCTCCGCCGCCGCCCTGATCGCCGCGGCACCGCTCCTCACCGCCTGCGGAAGCGACGCCCATCCCGGGGCCGCGGCCGTCGTCGGCGGTCAGCGGATCGAGGTCTCCACCGTCCAGGCGCAGGTCAAGGACGTCAGGACCGCCCAGGCCGCGTCACCCGAAGCGGACCGGCTGATCAAGGCGACCGGCGACCTCACCCGGCAGAAGCTGCACAGCCTGATCTTCGACCAGGTGGTCGCCCGGGTCGCCCGGGACAACGGAGTCACCGCCAGCCGCGCCGAGATCCAGCAGGCCCGCGCGTCCTTCGCCCAGCAGAGCGGCGGCGAGAGGCCCATGGCCGCCACGCTGCTCCAGCAGCAGAGCGTGGCACCCGACGAGATCGACGACGTCGCCCGCCGCGCCGTCCTCATGGACAAGATCGCGACGAAGCTCGGGGCGACGAACAGCCCCGAGGGGCAGCAGAAGCTGACCGAGGCGTTCAGTACCGCGTCGAAGGCGCTGCGGATCGACGTGAACCCGCGGTTCGGCGCGTGGGACAACGAGCGGATCACGCTGGGAACGTATTCCGCGCCGTGGGTGCGGCAGGTGCGGGAGGGGGCGGTGGAGGCCGGCGCGTAGCGCTGCGCGCTGCGGGGGGGGGGCGTGGCGTGGTGGTGCGGGGCGGTGGTTGCGGGGCGCGGTCGGGGTTGCGGGGCGGTGCGCTGAGGTTCGTGGTGGGTGCGCGTGGGCCGGTCCGGGGGCTCGTGTTCTGCACTGCATGATTTACGGCGCGGGCACCTCTGTAGTGCGCGAAGCGCCCCCCTTCCGCGCCACAAATCACGCTTTACGTTCCGAACACGACCCCCTCCCCGGCCCCCGCTCCCGTCGCTGTCTCGCGCGCACCGCCCCGCACCCCTCCCGCTGGGGTGGGTGGGGGAGGGGCGGGCGCCGGTGGGTGGATGTGTGGGTGGGGGAGGGGCGGGCGCCGGTGGGTGGATGGGTGGGTGGGTGGATGTGTGGGTGGGGGAAGGGCGGGCGCCGGTGGGCGGGGTAGGTTCGAAGAGTGAAGTCTGAGAACCCCGGTCGTGTCGTCCTGCTCACCGCCAGCCATCGGGTGGCGCCCGGGCTGCTGTCCTGGCCCGCGTGGCAGACGCTGCGCGCCGCCGACCGGGTGCTGTGTCCCGACGCCGGCCACCCCCAGCTGCCATACCTGCGCGAGGCCGGTGTCGCCGTCGAGATCCTGCGGCCCGCCGCCGACGAACTCGTCGAAGCGTGCGCCGGCGGGCGGACGGTCGTCGTCCTGCCCTCGGGCGAGGGCGACGGGGCCCTGACCGACGGACTCGCGCGGATGGCCGGCTCCGGCCGTTTCGCCATGCCCGACCTGGAACTCCTGCCCGGCTCGTACGACCTGCCCGGCGCCCGCCTGCTCGACCTCGTGCAGGTCATGGACCGGATCCGCCGGGAATGCGCGTGGTCCTCGCGGCAGACCCACCAGGGGCTCGCGAAGTACGGCATCGAGGAGATGTACGAACTCGTCGAGGCCATCGAGGACGGCGACCGGGAAGAACTGCGCGAGGAACTCGGCGACGTGCTCCTCCAGGTCGTCTTCCACGCACGGATCGCCGAGGAGGACGAAGAGGAACCCTTCTCGGTGGACGACGTGGCAGGCACGATCGTCGCCAAGCTGATCAACCGCCACCCGCACGTTTTTGGTGACGCCACCGCCGAGACGCCCGAAGAGGTCCGGGCCCAGTGGCTGCGGAGCAAGGCCGTCGAGAAACAGCGCGAGTCCGTCACCGACGGCGTCCCCGTCGGCCAGCCGGGCCTCGCGCTCGCCGCGAAGCTCGCCGGCCGCGTCCGCACCGCCGGCCTCGACGTCCCCCCGCCCACCGGCGACGGCATCGGCTACGAACTCCTCGCCCTCGCCGTCCGCGCCGAAGCCGCCGGCATCGACCCCGAAACCGCCCTCCGCGCCGCCGGCCGCGTCTACCGCGACACCATCCGCGCGGCGGAAGGCCTTTCCACTGAGACAGAGGAAGAGGCAGGGGAGTAGGGCCCTGCCCTGCCTGGGTGGGGCGGCTGTCGTGGTCGCGTCGGAGGGGCGGGCGCTCTTCGGGGCCCGGCTGTCGCGCCGCCCGGCGGCAGGTGCACGTGCGAGTGCGGGCGTCGCTCAGGCCGGGGGATGCCGCGCGGTGGCTTCGTCCGCGCGCTGATCTTTGTCGTCGCCGGGTGCCGGTCACGCCCCGGCCGGGGCCTCGCGCATCCGTCCACGCCCTGTGGACAGGTGCGAACGAGGTCACCCGAGGGCGGGGATGTCTTCCTGCGGGGACTCGAAGGCGGCCAACTGGTCTGAGGTGCCCGTGAACGCCGGGCCTTCGTGGGGCGGCAGACGGCCGAGGACCGCTGCCACCGCCTCGTAGGGGCTGTGGGTCTCGATGATGCGTGGGGCGAGGCGGCTCGGTCCCTCGACGTAGTAGGCGTCGGATCGCAAGATGCCGATGTAGGGGATGTCCCAGGTGTACGGGGCTCTCGTGCACCGGCTGAGGTGGAGCTCCCACATACCCGTCCAGGGGAAGAACCGGCGCAGCCCTGGTTCCGCGTGCGCGACCCGGATCAGTTCGGCGAACGCGCCGTGGAGCGGTGACTCCGAGACGCGCATTCCACCGCCCGGGGTGAGGAGTTCGTTCCACTTCGCTTCGACTATGTCCGACATCCCACGATGATCGAACAGGTGGGACGGCCGGTCCATTGGCCGCGAGGTGAGCCGGTGGCCCGGCTCCCGCAAGCCCGGGGCGGCGGTACTCGGTGGGGGCGGTACCCGGTGGGGTGTTGGGCACGCCGGCACGCCGCCGGCAGCGGCGCGTGGACGTGGGCGGGGCGCGGAAACTGCCGGGGTGAGGGCGTGGTGGACGGCGGCCGGTGCGGGTCGGGCGGGAGGGACTTGGGCCGGTGTCGATATCGGTGTGGGCGGTGGTGGGGCTGACCGCCGGGGGCAGCGTGTAGGGCTTCGGGTCTCCTTCGGTGTCGAGTCGGGTCGTCTCCCGCCCGCCCCGATGCCGGGCCACGCGGGAGGTGAGTCGACCCGGTGTCAGTACGCCCGGGGGGCGCGGGCGTCCGGGTTGTGCCAGTGGAGGGCCGGGCGGCTCATGCGGCGTTCGGAGAGGGACATCGGGCGGGCCGGCGCCGTGGAGGTGGTGGCGCGGGTGATCGGGGGAACGCGGTCGTGGAAGATGCGGACCGGGTCCGTGCCCAGCCCCGCCAGGATCGACGAGACCAGGGTCAGGAACTCCGGCGGACCGGCGAGATAGACATCGTGGGCCGGCCAGTTGACGCCGGAGCGCAGTGCCTGGAACAGCCGTTCCGTGGCCTGACCGCGCGGTGCGCGGGGGGCGGCCGTGATGGAGGTGAGCCGCATCCCCGGGATGTGCGCGGCCAGTCGCTCCGCGTCCGCCCGGCCGTAGAGGTACTCCCTGCTGCGGGCGACGAGGAACAGCCGTCCCTCGCACGCCGGCTCGTCGGTCGCCGCCTCTTCGAGCAGGGCCCGGATCGGCGCCCAGCCCGTGCCCGCCGCGATGTAGGTGCGCGGCTTGCCGGGCGGGGTGCGGGCGGTGAGCGCGCCGCTCGGGGCGGACAGCCGTACCGTGTCGCCCGGCCGGAGCCGGTCGGACAGCGCGGTGCTCATCGCCCCGCCCTCGACGCGGCCGATGTGCAGATCGACCGTGCCGTCCGGGCGCGGCGCGTTGGCGAGCGAGTACGTACGCCAGATCCTCGGCGCGTGCGGGGTGCTGACGCTCGTGTACTGGCCCGGCAGGTAGGAAAACGGCGTCCGGGGACGCAGGGTCAGCAGCGTCAGATCCGGCCCGTACCGCTCGTGCCGCACCACGTCGGCGTCCCACCAGGCAGGCTGCCCCGCCTCGGCCGACCGCCCGGCGCCGGCCTGCATCAGGTCGGAGACCAGCCCGTACGCCTCCGTCCACGCCTTCTCCGCCTCCATGGTCCAGGCGGCGCCGGACGCGTGCGCGAACGCGGCGAGGAGACTCGCGCCGACCGCGCTGTAGAGCGCGGGCGTCGCCAGGAACTTCCGGTGGTCGCGGCCCAGCTGCCCCAGATACTTCCCGAGCTCCGGATCGTCCAGATGCGTCACCACATGGGTCAGCGCGGCGAACAGACGGTCTCTCTGCGGCGCCATGTCGGCGGGAAACAGCTCGCGGACGCGCGGGTTGTTCCAGAAGAGGTGCGAGTAGAAGTAGGTGACAGCGTGCTCCGCTCGTCTCTCGACGACCGCGAACGTGCTTTTGAGTAGCTGGGCATCCACTTGACGAGATCTAAGCACCTCACGCGCCGGCCGAGCGCCGCGGCCGGGGCCTTCAGGGTGTGAGAAAGGTCCGTCACCTCGCCTGCGTACCGAAGCAGTCGGGTCACCCCGCCTTCGCGCCGAAGAAGTCGGCGAGGGCGGGCGCCAGGACCCGCGGGGCTATCGTGTGTTCCTCCCCGGGGAAGAGCCGCAGGGTGAAGTTGTCGCCCGCCGTGGCCAGCTCACGGGCGCCGGCCAGGATGTGCGGCGCGCCCCGGTCGCCGCTGCCGACGAGCACCGGCACCGTCACCGACGCCCAGCGGTCCAGCGGCAGCGGACGCCCGGACATGGTGTCGCCCATGACCCGGCCGTCGTAGGAGAGGGTGGGGGCGAGGGCCTCCATGCCCGCCCAGAACGGGGCCTGACGCATCCCCGCGACGACCTCCTCGGGCACGCCGACCGCCGCCGTCATGAAGTACTCGACCGCGTCCCCGTACGCCCCGCGGCCGACCAGCTCCGTCAGTCGTGTCACGTAGTCGGCGGGCAGCGGCGGCCGGCTGTCGTCGGTGACGAACGGCGGCTCGTAGACCGCGAGACGGGTCACCGCGCCGCCGCCGATCCGGGCCGTGGCCTCCAGGGCGAGAGCGCCGCCGGACGACATGCCGAAGAGTGCGGCGGAGCCGCCGGCCGGGCCCTGGATCAGCGCCTCCAGGTCCTCGATCTCCCGCGCCACCTCGTACGGCGTGGTGTCGCCGCTGCCGCCCCGGCCCCGGCGGTCGTACGTGATCACGGTGAAGTGCTCGGCGGCGAGCAGTCCCGCCAGTTCGGCGGAGTCGGCGCCGGTCATCAGCGCCCCGCCGACCAGGACGACGGACGGTCCGGTGCCACGGACCGCGCAGGCGATCGCGGTGCCGTCAGCGGAGACGACCTTGTGCGTGGTCGTGGTCATGAGAGATCCCCTTCCCCCGAGTTCGCGTGGAACCCGATCCCGATGCTTGCTGACGCGGCGGCCGTGGGACGGGCCGTCGATCAGGTACTGGACCGTACAGTACTCAGGTGGGTACTGGTCGGTCCAGTACTCTTTCGGGTGAGCGTTTCCGGCGGGGACGGGGGCGGAGAGAAGAAGAGAGAAAAGGGAGAGGGGAACGGCCATGGACAGCCGCTCGGCACTCAAGCACCAGTCGATCCTGGAGGCGGCGACCTCCGTGTTCCTGACCAAGGGATACGCGGGGACGAGCATGGACGACATCGCGAAACTGGCCGCGGTCTCCAAGCAGACCGTCTACAAGCACTTCGCCGACAAGGACACCCTCTTCGCCGAGATCGTCCTCGCCACGACGGACGACGTCGACGGGATCATCGGGGCGGCGGCCGAGTTCCACACCGTCGTGAACGGCGGCGGCGGCGGTGGCGAGGGGAGCGGGGCCGGGGACGGGAATGGGGCCGGGGCCGGCGGTCTGGAGGAGGGGCTGGCCCGGCTCGCCCGGAGCTTCGTCCGTACCCTCACCCAGGACCGTGTCCTGCGGCTGCGGCGCCTGATCATCGCCAACGCCGACCAGTTCCCCGAGCTGGGCGCCGACTGGTACGAGCGCGGCTTCGAGCGGGTGCTCGCCGGCCTCGCCGACACCTTCCGGCAGCTCGACGCCGAGGGGCGGCTCACCGTCCCGGATCCGGAGCTCGCCGCGCACCACTTCGCCGGGCTGCTGCTCTGGATCCCCGTCAACGCGGCCATGTTCCACGGCTCCGCCCAGCACACCGACGCCGATCTGGACCGGTTCGCGAAGGAGGGGGTCCGGGTCTTCCTCGCCGCCTATCGCGGGACGGGTGAGGCGAAGAGGGGCGGGGGCGTCGGCTGACCGTCCGGGGCGGCGCGCTCCGGCTCCGCCTGGCTTCGCTCCGGCTCCGCCGGACCGAGGCCCGGCCCGGCCAGATCGAGCCCAGGTCAGGCCGGAGCGAGCCCAGGTCAGGCCGGGACCCGTGGGCCCATGGGCCCGGTGGTGTCCCGCCAGGCGCCTTGTACGGTCGGAGCATGAGCACACCCCCCGCCCCCGAGCTGTTCACCTGGGAGTTCGCCACCGATCCGTACCCGGCGTACGCCTGGTTGCGCGAGCACGCGCCCGTCCACCGGGCGACGCTGCCCAGCGGGGTGGAGGCATGGCTGGTGACCCGGTACGCGGACGCCCGCCAGGCGCTCGCCGATCAGCGGCTGTCGAAGAACCCGGCGCACCACGACGAGCCGGCGCACGCCAAGGGCAAGACGGGCATCCCCGGCGAGCGCAAGGCCGAGCTGATGACGCACCTGCTCAACATCGACCCGCCGGACCACACCCGGCTGCGCCGCCTCGTCTCCAAGGCGTTCACCCCGCGCCGCGTCGCCGAGTTCGCGCCGCGCGTGCAGGAGCTGACCGACCGGCTCATCGACGGCTTCGCGGAGCGCGGGAGCGCGGACCTCATCCACGAGTTCGCGTTCCCGCTGCCGATCTACGCGATCTGCGACCTGCTCGGCGTACCGGCCGAGGACCAGGACGACTTCCGCGACTGGGCCGGGATGATGATCCGGCACGGCGGCGGGCCGCGCGGCGGCGTCGCGCGCTCGGTGAAGAAGATGCGCGGCTACCTCGCCGAACTCATCCACAAGAAGAGGGAGGAGCCGGGAGACGACCTGATCTCCGGACTCATCCGCGCCTCGGACCACGGCGAGCACCTGACCGAGAACGAGGCCGCCGCCATGGCCTTCATCCTTCTCTTCGCCGGCTTCGAGACCACCGTCAACCTCATCGGCAACGGCGTCTACGCGCTGCTGCGCGACCCCGGGCAGCGCACCCGCCTCCAGGACTCGCTCGCCGCGGGGGAGATTGGCCTGCTGGAGACCGGGATCGAGGAGCTGCTCCGGTACGACGGGCCGGTCGAGCTCGCGACCTGGCGCTTCGCGACCCAGCCGCTGACCATCGGCGGGCAGGAGATCCCGGCCGGCGACCCGGTCCTCGTCGTTCTCGCCGCCGCCGACCGCGACCCGGCCCGTTTCGACCAGCCGGACACCCTGGACCTCGCGCGGCGCGACAACCAGCACCTGGGATACGGCCACGGCATCCACTACTGCCTGGGCGCGCCGCTGGCCCGGCTGGAGGGCCAGACGGCGCTCGCGACGCTCCTGACCCGGCTGCCCGACCTGCGGCTCGGCGCCGATCCGGCCGAGTTGCGGTGGCGCGGCGGGCTCATCATGCGCGGCCTGCGGACCCTTCCCGTGGAGTTCACCCCGGCCCCTCGGAGCCACGAAAGCTGACGGCAGGTCAAAAATGTGATGTTCGCGTGATCTGCGGTGCATCGACTTGTGACGCCCGTTCGAATGCGGCTACGTTCACCCGCAGTCCACACCGTCACGCGAAAGGCACTCCGCATGCGCTCCGGGAACGGACGTCACCGTCGACCTCGCCAGGCCCCCGCTATCGTCGTCGCCGCGGGAGTGACCGGATCGGCCCTGGCCCTGCCCCTGCTCGCCACCGGGTCCGCTTCCGCCGCCGATGCCCAGACCTGGGACCGGGTCGCCGAGTGCGAGTCGGGTGGCGCGTGGAGCGCCAACTTCGGCAACGGTCTCTACGGCGGGCTCCAGTTCACCCAGGACGGCTGGGAGCGGCACGGCGGTCTCGCCTACGCGCCCAGCGCCGACCTGGCCAGCCGGGCCCAGCAGATAGCCATCGCCGAGAAGGCGTTCGCCGCCGGTGACACCCAGTGGGACACCTGCGCCCCGATCGCCGGGCTCCAGCACGACGGCAAGGCGCCCGCCGTCGACCCGGGCTCCGGCCCGCGACCCGGCGCGTCGCACTCTCCCGTCGCCGAGTCGAACCGCACCGACGGCCTGCCGTCCGAGGCCGGTCAGGGCAAGGGCAACCAGGGCAACGGCGGCCAGGGCAACCAGGGCCAGGGCAACCAGGGCGACCAGACCGGTCACGGCCAGGACGGCAACCAGGCCCACCAGGGGAACGGCCAGGACGGCCATGGCCAGAGCGGCCAGGGTGGCCCGTTCGGCCAGCCGCAGGGCAACCAGGGCGACCAAGGCGACCAGGGTGGTTACGGGCAGGGTGGCGGCCCGGCCGCCCCCGGTGGCTCCGTGGACTCGCACCCGGGCGGGACGGCCACCCCGGGCACCCCCGACGCCTCCGCCACCCCGGCTGCCCCGGCCACCCCGGCGCCGGCGGTCACCCCCTTCGCTCCGACCGCGCCGGGCGTCTCGCTCCCGCAGGCGCCGACCGGCCTCCTGGCCATCCCCGGCGTCCTCCAGCTGCCCGGCCTCCCGGGCGCCCCCGCCACCCCGAGCGTGCCCACGACCCCGGCCGCTCCGGCCGCCCCGGACACGTCCGTGACGCCGGGTCTGCCGACCGCGCCCGGGGCGACCACCCCGGGTCAGGCGAAGGGCGAGGCGAAGGGCCAGGACAAGGGGCAGGGGCAGGGCCAGAGCGACAGCAAGGGCAAGCACCGGGGTGACGCCGCGCCGGAAGGTACGGACGGCTCGGACGCCGCGCGTGAAGCGGGACGGCACGCCGCCCCGGCCGACACCGACGCCGACGACGCCGACGATGCCGCCGAGGGCGGGAAGGGCGGCGAAGGCAGCGCCGCCAAGGGTGCGGTCGTGGCTGGAAACGCCGTCACCGCGGACAAGGCGGACGAATACACCGTCAGACCGGGAGACAGTCTGACGGAGATCGCGCGACGTACGGGTCTCGCGGGCGGCTGGTCCGCGCTCTACGACGCCAACAAGAAGAAGCTCGGCTCCGACCCCGACCTCATCGTCCCTGGTCAGAGCCTCAAGCTGGGGTCGCAGAACTCCTCGTCCGACGAGTAGTCAGGGCCTGAATGTCCGTAATGCCGCAGTGAGATATGGATCTCTCTTGTCGAACGGGCGCACGGGCGCCGTGGGCTGTGATCGAATCGCCCCTCACCTGCGCAAACACCCCCTGACGGGGAGCAAGTAGGGGCGATTTTTCCGGGTTGATGGGCTTTGATCTTCTCCCCGGTCTGTGTCTACGGTCATGACCGCTCGCCACCGCGGGCCCCGTCGGGCGGTACGCCGAATCCTGCCGCCGGCCGATGGGAACAGTCGTCGCGTCATGCGCCGAAGGCAGGAGCGGGGGACCCAAGGTAAGCGCCGGGCCCGGCCGTTGAAACAGACGGCCGACGACCGGCTTGGGGTGGAGCCGCGTGCAAGGACACGCGGCCGGACAACTCACAGGTCCGAACCCGACAGCTCACCTCGTAGGCGTCGGTGAGGAGAATCTCCATGCTGTTTTCCGGCAAGGGCAAACACCGTCGTCCCTCCAAGGCCACCCGTGTCATCACGCTGACGAGCGTCGCGGGCGTCGCCGTCGCCGCCCCGCTGATGGCCGCGGGCAACGCCTCCGCCGCCACCGCCGCCGAGTGGGACCGCGTCGCGCAGTGCGAGTCCGGTGGCAACTGGTCCATCAACACCGGCAACGGTTACTTCGGCGGCCTCCAGTTCTCCGCGTCCACCTGGGCGGCGTACGGCGGCACCTCCTACGCCTCGCGTGCCGACCTGGCCTCGAAGACCCAGCAGATAGCCGTCGCCGAGAAGGTCCTGGCGGGCCAGGGCAAGGGCGCGTGGCCGAGCTGTGGCGTGGGCCTCTCCGGCGCCGCGTACTCGGGCTCCGCCTCGTCGTCTTCGTCGTCTTCTTCCTCGTCGTCGTCCTCGTCGTCCTCGGCGGGCACTTCCTCCTCTTCCTCGTCCTCGGCGAGCAAGAGCACCGGCTCCTCCGCCGGCTCGGCCACCGGTTCCATGACCGCGCCGCAGCGCTCCACCGAGCAGCCGACCACCCGCGGCACGCAGCGCCAGGCCCCGCAGGCCGCTCCGCAGGACGCCGCCAAGAAGACCGTCACCACCCCGACCGGCAAGAAGGTCAAGAAGGGCGACGGCGAGTACAAGGTCGTCTCCGGCGACACCCTCAGCAAGATCGCCAAGGAGAACGGCGTCAAGGGCGGCTGGCAGCAGCTGTTCAAGCTGAACAAGGACATCGTCGAGGACGCCGACCTGATCTACCCGGGCCAGCAGCTCCACCTGAAGTGAGTCGCGCGCTCGTGTGAGTCCCCACCTCTCGCGAGCGGCACCTCGCGTGGGTTCGGCGACTGTTCCCCGTGGTGACCCCGTGACCGTCCCCGATCGGCCCGGAGCGCGTGCTCCGGGCCGATCGCGGTTCGCCGTCGCGGTTCGCGGTTGCGGTTCATGGCCGCGGTTCATCGTCGCCGTTCACGGTTCGGGCTCCCCGAGCCGGCCGTCATCGGTCCGATTCCGGGTTCGCCCGCCGCTTTCCTCCGGATCAATACCGATGAGTAACCCAGGGGATTCGTCCCTATGTGCATGCCCCCGGGTCCTTTTTCGTCTTAGGGGGCGGGCGCCCGGTGGCCGTCGCCACCGCGCCGGTTAGGCTCTTGTCGCAAGGCGAACGAGACCTTGCGCATGCGTCACACTCAGCGTCACATCCCAGAAGGAGATGCTCGTGCCGTCCATCGACGTCGTCGTAGCCCGGGAAATCCTGGACTCCCGAGGCAACCCCACCGTCGAGGTCGAGGTCGGCCTCGACGACGGCAGCACGGGTCGTGCTGCCGTTCCGTCCGGCGCCTCCACCGGTGCGTTCGAGGCCCTGGAGCTTCGCGACGGTGACCCCAACCGTTACCAGGGCAAGGGTGTCGAGAAGGCCGTCCTCGCGGTCATCGAGCAGATCGGCCCGGAGCTTGTCGGCTACGACGCCACCGAGCAGCGCCTGATCGACCAGGCCATGTTCGACCTGGACGCGACCCCGGACAAGTCCTCGCTCGGCGCCAACGCCATCCTCGGCGTCTCCCTCGCCGTCGCGCACGCCGCCTCCGAGGCGTCGGACCTGCCGCTCTTCCGCTACCTCGGCGGCCCGAACGCGCACCTGCTGCCCGTTCCGATGATGAACATCCTGAACGGCGGCTCGCACGCCGACTCCAACGTGGACATCCAGGAGTTCATGATCGCGCCGATCGGCGCGGAGTCCTTCTCCGAGGCCCTGCGCTGGGGCACCGAGGTCTACCACACCCTCAAGAAGGTCCTGAAGGACAAGGGTCTGTCGACCGGCCTCGGCGACGAGGGCGGCTTCGCCCCGAACCTGGGCTCCAACCGTGAGGCCCTCGACCTCATCCTGGAGGCCATCAAGCAGGCCGGCTACGTGCCCGGCAAGGACATCGCGCTCGCGCTCGACTGCGCCGCCTCCGAGTTCTACAAGGACGGCGTGTACGAGTTCGAGGGCAAGTCCCGCTCGGCCGCCGAGATGACCGAGTACTACGAGGAGCTGGTCGCGGCCTACCCGCTGGTCTCCATCGAGGACCCGCTGTTCGAGGACGACTGGGCCGGCTGGAAGGTCATCACCGACAAGCTCGGCGCCAAGGTCCAGCTCGTGGGCGACGACCTGTTCGTCACCAACCCGGAGCGTCTGGCCCGCGGCATCGAGGAGGGCTCCGCCAACGCCCTCCTGGTCAAGGTCAACCAGATCGGTTCGCTGACCGAGACCCTGGACGCCGTCGAGCTGGCCCAGCGCAGCGGCTTCAAGTGCATGATGTCCCACCGCTCCGGCGAGACCGAGGACGTCACCATCGCCGATCTGGCCGTCGCCACCAACTGCGGCCAGATCAAGACCGGTGCCCCGGCCCGCTCCGAGCGCGTCGCCAAGTACAACCAGCTGCTGCGCATCGAGGAGATCCTCGACGACGCCGCGGTCTACGCCGGCCGCAGCGCCTTCCCGCGCTACAAGGGCTGACACCCGGGCGGGCCCGCGCCCGGCGCGGGTGATCTCCCGTCAGGGCCGATCTCCCGTCAAGGGTGATCCCCGGCAGGACCGATCCCCGGCAGGGGTGATCCTCCCGCCAGGGCCGATCCCTCGCCGGGGGCGATGTCCCGTCAGGGCCGATCTTCGGCTCGCCGCTTCCGTCCGTCCCCGCACCCGGTCCCGTACCGTGTGCGGGGACGTACGTTTGACCGGCCCGCGCCACGCCGCGCCGACACGCGCGCGCGTGAGTGCGTGCGTGCGTGCGTGTGGCCGTACCGGCGCACGGCGGACCGCGACGGATCGGTGTCGTACCGACGCGGACCGGCGCGGATCGGCGAAGGACCGCGACGGACGCGACGGGCCGCGACGTATGGCGCGACGGATGGGGAGACGCAGGACATGGCCGTGAAGGACCGGGACCGGTTCTCGACCGCGACCCGGATCAGGCTGCTCGGCGAGCAGACCGCCGCCCGTGTCTACCGTTCCCAGACCCGCCGCCAGGACCGCCGCTCCCGGCTCACGGGACGCGCCGCGTTCCTCGCGCTCGTCGTCTGTTCCATGGTGGTGGCGCTCGCCTACCCGATGCGGAGCTACGTCTCCCAGCAGGGCGAGATCGCCGACCAGCGGCAGAAGGCGGCCGAGGCCGCCCGCCGCGTCGAGCAGCTGCGCGACGAGAAGGCCCGCCTCCAGGACCCCGCGTACATCCGCCGGCTGGCTCGTGAGCACCTGCACTACGTACGGCCCGGCGAGACCGCCTTCACCGTGAACGACCCCGAGGCGGACAGCCGGCCGCGTTCGGACCGGGGGGCGGAAGACCAGCCCTGGTACGACAATCTGTGGGACGGCGTGGACAACGCCGACCGCCACTGACCCCCGCCCCCGCCCCACCTCCCGCTCCTTATTCTTTTCCCCCCACTCCCACCTACTTCAGCAAGGCAGACCGAGGCAGACATGGACACGCCCCCTCCGCAGACCGAGAGCACCGAGCCCACCGCCGCGGACATCGCCGCGTTCGAGGCCCAGCTCGGCCGGCCGCCCCGCGGCCTGCGCGCCATCGCGCACCGCTGCCCCTGCGGCAACCCGGACGTCGTCGAGACCGCGCCCCGGCTCCCCGACGGCACCCCGTTCCCGACCACGTACTACCTGACCTGCCCGCGCGCCGCCTCCGCCATCGGCACCCTGGAGGCCAACGGCGTGATGAAGGAGATGCAGGCCCGGCTCGCCACCGACCCGGAGCTGGCCGCCGCGTACCGCGCCGCGCACGAGGACTACATCGCCCGCCGTGACGCCATCGAGGTCCTGGAGGGCTTCCCGAGCGCCGGTGGCATGCCCGACCGGGTCAAGTGCCTGCACGTGCTCGTCGGCCACTCCCTGGTGGCGGGCCCGGGTGTGAACCCGTTCGGCGACGAGGCCCTGGCGATGCTGCCCGAGTGGTGGGCGAAGGGCCCGTGCGTCACCCCGTGCGCCGTCCCGCCGAAGGAAGAGGACGGCTGGACCGTCGACGCTGCCGAGGACGGCCACTTCGCCTTCAAGCCGCTGGACGGTGACAGCGGCACCGGCGCGGCCGAGGGGGACGCCAAGTGACCCGGGTCGCCGGAATCGACTGCGGTACGAACTCCATCCGCCTCCTCGTCGCGGACGTCCACCCGGAGACGGGCGAGCTGATCGAGCTGGACCGGCGGATGACCATCGTCCGGCTCGGGCAGGGCGTCGACCGGACGGGCCGGCTCGCGCCCGAGGCGCTGGAGCGGACCTTCGCCGCCTGCCGTGAGTACGCGGCGGTCATCGAGGAGCTGGGCGCCGAGCGGATCCGCTTCGTGGCCACCTCCGCCTCGCGCGACGCCGAGAACCGGGACGACTTCGTCCGCGGCGTCGTCGGGATCCTGGGCGTCGAGCCCGAGGTCATCACCGGCGACCAGGAGGCCGAGTTCTCCTTCACCGGCGCCACCGGCGAGCTGCCCGGCGACGACCGGCGGCTGGTCGTGGACATCGGCGGCGGCTCCACCGAGTTCGTGGTCGGCGTCCGGCACGTGGAGGCCGCCCGGTCCGTGGACATCGGCTGCGTACGGCTGACCGAACGCCATGTGCGCAACGACCCGCCGGCCGCCGACGAGATCGCCGCGATCCGCGCCGACGTCCGGGCCGCGATGGACCTGGCCGCCGAGAAGGTGCCGCTGGGCGAGGCCGAGACCCTGGTCGGGCTGGCCGGCTCGGTCACCACGGTGGCCGCGATCGCGCTGGGCCTGCCGGAGTACGACTCCACCAAGGTCCACCACGCCCGGATCTCCCGCGCCCAGGTCGACGAGGTGGTCACCCGGCTGCTCGGCTCGACCCACGACGAGCGGGCCGCGATCCCGGTCATCCACCCGGGTCGGGTCGACGTGATCGTCGCGGGCGCGGTCGTCCTCGCCGAGATCATGGAGCGCACGGGCGCCGCCGAGGTGGTCGTCAGCGAGCACGACATCCTCGACGGAATCGCGCTCTCGGTGGCGTAGGCGGCCTGGACGGCGGGTGGCCGGCGGGGCGGTCGGCGCGGGCGGAGCGTTACCTGTGGGCGTCCGGCTCCGGCCGCCCGCCGCTCGCGGATTTCCTGCCGTCCTTGCCGTCCTTGCCGTCCCTGCCGTCCTTGCCGTCCCTGCCGTCCCTGCGGTCCCCGTCGCGCTCGCCGTCCCCGCCGAACAGATCCGTCAGCAGTTCGGCCATCGACACGGTGGGGCCGCCTTCGGCCAGTACCGCCTCCGCTTCCCGGGCCGGAAGCGCGTCTTCGAGGGCTTCCCGCACGTTCTCGGAGTCGTCCGCTGTTTTGTCGTCGTCCATGGGCCCAGTGTGACCAGGCCGGTGACCTCCCCCGTCCCTTCCGTCCGGTTTGGGGGGTGTGCGGGGAGGCGTGCGCGAGGGGCACGTGGGGGTACGTGAGGGGCGTACGAGGTCACCCCCGCCCCACCATGTGATCCCGCTATCCGCCACATAGCGGTCGGCTATGACTGCCTGTGAGGGGCTTGCGAGGGGGTCGAAACAGGCCCGGAAGGGGCCCGTGAGGGCCCTTCGGTGACGTCCTGTCGAAAAGGTTCGTGAAGTTCTTCACAAGAGAAAGGCCCCCGAAAGGGCCCTGTAGGGGCCTCTGGAGGGACTTTGGTCCCTTTCGGGGGTTGCTCACGGCCCATTCCCAGGCGCGCGCAGGCATTCGCTCATTGATTCCATCGTGTGAACGCGCCCTGCCGTTCAGCGTGAAGGAAAGGCCTTCAGGCCAGTTCACATGGGGTGCCCAACGATCAAGCGGAGCCACCGGTTCCTTTGCTGGAACATGACATCCGTCACGTGGGCGGCGGAGTGTAGCAGAGGTACCCCGCAACCTTGTGAAGGGGCGCACGAGGTACCCCCTCCCGCGGGGTGGATACTCGATGCCATGAGCACCACGGAGCGTCCCAGGATCCTCGTAGTAGGCGGCGGGTACGTAGGACTGTACGCAGCTCGGCGCATCCTGAAGAAGATGCGCTACGGCGAGGCGACCGTCACGGTCGTCGACCCCCGGTCGTACATGACCTACCAGCCCTTCCTCCCCGAAGCCGCCGCCGGCAGCATCTCGCCGCGCCACGTCGTCGTCCCGCTGCGACGCGTCGTGCGTGGGGCCGAGGTGCTCACCGGCCGGGTCACCACCATCGACCAGGACCGCAAGGTCGCGACGATCGCGCCGCTCGTCGGCGAGGCGTACGAGCTGCCGTTCGACTACCTGGTCATCTCGATGGGTGCCGTCTCCCGTACCTTCCCGATCCCCGGCCTCGCCGAGCAGGGCATCGGTATGAAGGGCATCGAGGAGGCCATCGGCCTGCGCAACCACGTCCTCGAGCAGCTCGACAAGGCCGACTCGACGACCGACGAGGAGATCCGCCGCAAGGCGCTCACCTTCGTCTTCGTCGGTGGCGGTTTCGCCGGTGCCGAGACGATCGGCGAGGTCGAGGACATGGTCCGCGACGCGGCGAAGTACTACACCAACGTGAAGCGCGAGGACATGCGCTTCGTGCTGGTCGACGCCGCGGACAAGATCCTTCCCGAGGTCGGCCCCAAGCTCGGCCAGTACGGCAAGGAGCACCTGGAGAGCCGGGGCATCGAGATCTACCTCCAGACCTCGATGGACTCCTGCGTCGACGGTCACGTCGTGCTGAAGAACGGCCTTGAGGTCGACGCCAACACGATCGTGTGGACCGCCGGTGTGAAGCCGAACCCGGCGCTCGCCCGCTTCGGTCTGCCGCTCGGCCCCCGCGGCCACGTGGACACCACCGAGAAGCTCCAGGTCCAGGGCATGGACTACGTCTGGGCCGCCGGCGACAACGCCCAGGTTCCGGACATGGTCGGCCGTGACGCCGGCAACCCGAACGCCTGGTGCCCGCCGAACGCGCAGCACGCCCTGCGTCAGGCCAAGGTCCTCGGCGACAACGTCGTGTCCGGCATGCGCGGCTTCCCGCAGAAGGAGTACCGCCACGCCAACAAGGGCGCCGTCGCGGGTCTCGGCCTGCACAAGGGCGTCGCGATGATCGTCATGGGCAAGATGAAGATCAAGCTCAAGGGCCGTCTCGCCTGGTACATGCACCGTGGCTACCACGGCATGGCGATGCCGACCTTCAACCGCAAGATCCGCATCTTCGCCGACTGGACCCTGGGCATGTTCCTCAAGCGTGAGGTCGTCTCCCTCGGTGCCATGGAGACGCCGCGCGAGGAGTTCTACGAGGCGGCCAAGCCCGCCCCGAAGCCGGCCGCCCCGGCGCAGGAGCCCGCCAAGGCTTCCTGACCCGGGCGCTGTGCCGCGCGGGTACCGGCGTACCGGCGCGCACAGCACCTGAGCAGGGCTGAGCGGGATCCGCAGGATCCGCAGGTCCCAGCAGCACCTCGCAGTACCCCCGAAAGGGCCGTCCGCCATCCGTGGTGCGGGCGGCCCTTTCGTTTGCCCTTCGCCCTTCGCCCTTCGCCCTTCGCCCGTTGTCCTTTCGTATGTTTTTACGGACGCGTTGCGTCCGGGCGGGACTGAATCACCTACCGACGGTGTTCCTCTGGTGACAGGCATTTCTGGGGCACGGGATCACGGAGGTGTTGCATCATGGCCGACGCCGCATCGCGGCTGACCGCCCTCGCCGAGGACGTACTGGGAGCCCCGCTCCCCGTCCGGCTGCGGGCCTGGGACGGCAGCGAAGCAGGACCCGCGGGCGGCCCCGTACTGATCATCCGCGAGCGCCGCGCGCTGCGCAGGCTGCTGTGGAAACCGGGGGAGCTGGGTCTCGCACGCGCCTGGGTGGCCGGCGAGATCGACGTCGAGGGGGATCTGTACGACGTCCTGGACAAGCTGGCCACGGCGGTCTGGGAACGGGGCGATGAGGCGCGCGGCGCGCTCGACGCCGTACGCGATCCGAAGGTACGGGCCGCGGCCCGCGCCCTGCTGAAGCTGGGCGGTCCGCTGCCGCCGCCGAAGCCGCCCGTCGAGGAGATGCGCGGGCGCAGCGGCGTCCGGCACTCCAAGCGCCGCGACAAGCAGGCGATCAGTCACCACTACGACGTGGGCAACGAGTTCTACGAGCTGGTCCTCGGACCCTCGATGGTCTACTCCTGCGCCTACTGGGGCCAGAGTGACGAACGGGCCGTGGGGACGGAGGGTGCCGCCGGGGCCGCGGGCACCCTGGAGGACGCCCAGCGCGACAAGCTGGACCTGATCGCCCGCAAGCTGCGGCTGAAGGAGGGCGACCGGCTGCTCGACGTCGGCTGCGGCTGGGGTTCGATGGCCATCCACGCGGCCCGTGAGTACGGGGTCAGGGTCGTCGGCATCACCCTGTCCCGGGAGCAGGCCGCGTTCGCCCGCAAGCGGGTCGCCGACGAGGGCCTGACGGACCGGGTGGAGATCCGGGTCCAGGACTACCGGGACGTCCCCGACGGCCCGTTCGACGCGATCTCGTCCATCGGCATGGCCGAGCACGTGGGCGCGGCGCGTTATCGGGAGTACGCGGACATCCTGTACGGGCTCCTCAAGCCGGGCGGGCGGCTGCTCAACCACCAGATCGCGCGCCGACCGGAGGCGGACGAGTCCGCGTACCACGTGGACGCCTTCATCGACGCGTACGTCTTCCCGGACGGCGAACTCGCCCCGATGGGGCGCACCCTGACGACCCTTGAGGACGCGGGCTTCGAGGTGCGCGACGTCGAGGCGATCCGGGAGCACTACGCGCTGACGCTGCGTCAGTGGGTGGGCAACCTGGAGCGGGAGTGGAGCCGGGCGATCCGGCTGGTCTCGCCGGGGCGGGCCCGGATCTGGCGGCTCTACATGGCGGCGTCGGCGGTGTCGTTCGAACGCAACCGGATCGGCGTGAACCAGTTCCTCGCGGTGAAGACGCCGGAGTCGGGGGCCTCGGGGATGGCGCTACGGCCCCGGGAGTGGACCGAGACGGCTGCGGGGGCCGGGACGGCTGTCGGATCCGGGGCGAAGGAGATGGGGGCGGAGAAGGCCGGGGCGAAGGCGGTGGCCGGGACCGACGGCTGATCCGGGGCGACGAACTCGGTCCGAGTCCCAAGTCTCAAGTCTCAAGTCCCGATTCCTGATTCCCAAGCTCCGGGTCTCAAGTCCCGAGGTTTGTTAAACCCGTTCGGCCGATCGATACGTTCAGCCCTTCCGGCTCCGGGTAGGCGGGGTGCCAGTGCGAACCGGCACCCCGCTTTTCCATGGGCCCGGTTCGTCCCGACTGTCCCGACCACCGATCTGCCCGAACCGTCGCGCCTGTCTCATAGGGGGAACCGTGCGCCGTCGTCCCGTCACCCGTCCGCCGCTGGCCCTGCCCCGGGCCCTCGCCGCCGCCGGCCTCGCCACCACCACGCTGCTCGCCCTGTCCGCGGTCCCGGGCGGCGCCGCGTCCGCGGACAGCCCGGCGGACCTTTCCGCGGGCACCACCGTGAACAGCGCGGAGGCCGCGGTGACGGCCACCGCCACCTTCAACGACCCCGGGGGCGACGCCGCCGCCCAGAACCGCATCCGCGATCACGTCGTCGACCTGGTGAACCGGGCCGAGAGCGGCTCCACGATCAGCGTCGGCATGTACAACTTCACCGACGGCAATGTCTCCGCCGCGCTCGCCGCCGCCTCGGCGCGCGGGGTCGGCGTACGGATTCTGCTCGACCACACCACCCGCGTCACCACGGGCGGCGAGTACGACACCCTCGCCGCCGCGCTCGGCACCGACCGTACGAAGAACTCCTGGGTGTACGCGTGCCCGGCCGGCCGGGGCTGCCTCGGCGACCGGAAGCTTCCCGGCGACCCCGACGGGGCCATCAACCACAACAAGTTCTTCCTCTTCTCCGCCACCGGCGGGGCGAAGAACGTCGTCGTGCAGTCCTCGGCCAACCTGACCGGCGTCCAGCGCACCGATCTGTTCAACAACGCCGTCACGCTCCCCGACAGCGGCCTCTACGCCGTCTACCAGGCCTATTTCGCCGATCTGCTCGCGTACGGCACCTCGGCCAAGGGCCTCGACCACTACTACAAGACGCCGACCGCGAGCCCGTACAAGGCGTACTTCTTCCCGCGCAAGGAGGCCGCGGGCACCTCGTACGACTCCGACGCGAGCACCGACACCGTCAAGCTGATCCTCGACAACGTCGACTGCGCGGGCGGCGCCACCAAGGTCCGGATGGCCGCCAACCTCTTCACCCGCCGCGAGGTCGCGAGCAAGCTCGTCGCCCTGAAGAACGCCGGCTGCGGTGTGTACCTCGCGCACGACGGGGCGCCCGGCTCGATGGGCGCGGGCGTCGAGTCGATCGTCTCCGGCAAGCTCACGCAGCGGGTGCAGTGCTACGAGGACCGGGGCGCGAACGTCGCCAAGGCCGGGCTGCACTCCAAGTACCTGCTGGTGGAGGGGGTGTACGACGGGGTGTCCGGCCGCAAGCTGGTGTGGACCGGCAGCCACAACTACACCTACCCGGCGCTGCGGGCGAACGACGAGACGCTGCTGAAGATCGACGTACCGGCGCTCTACGACCAGTTCCGGGCGAACCACGACCGGCTGATGACGTACTGCGCGGGCAGCTGACACGTAGCCACGCACCCACGCACCCCCGCACCCACGCACCCCCGCACCCACGCACCCCCGCACCCACGCACCCCCGCACCTACGTACGCGCACACGCGCACGGGCCGGGTTCCCGAAGGAACCCGGCCCGTGCGGCGTACTGCCGGCCGCTACTACCGCCGACCGCTTACTGTGCCTTGATCGCCTGGAGCATGTTCAGCTTGGCCGCGCTGCGGGCCGGCCACAGCGAGGCCAGCACGCCGACCAGGGCGGCGAGCAGCAGGTAGATCCCGAGCCGGCCCCACGGCAGGACCAGCGCGTAGTCCGGCAGGCTGCTCTTGATCGTCTCGCCGACCGCCCAGCCCAGGAACGAGCCGAGGCCGATGCCGACGACCGCGCCGAAGAGGCTGATGACCACGGCCTCCAGGCGGACCATCCGCTTCACGCGCCGCCGGTCGAGACCGATCGCGCGCAGCATGCCGATCTCCTGCTGCCGCTCGAAGACCGACATCGCCAGGGTGTTGACGACGCCGAGGACCGCGATGAGCAGGGCCATCGCCAGCAGGCCGTACATGACGTTCAGCAGGCTGCCGATGGCGCCGCTGAAGGTGTCACGGATGTCCTGCTTGTCCATGACCGTCATCGCCGGGTTGTCGCCGAGCGACTTCATCACGGCCTTCTCGGCCGCGTCCGACGGGCCGCCGTCCATCTTGACGAAGATCTGCGGGATGTACGGCTTGGGGTCGTGGGCGTTGAGGACCTTGGTGTCCACGAGGATGTGCGACAGGAAGTCGGTCTCCTCGTAGACCGCGCCGACCTTCACGTCGCCCTTCTTCTTGTCGGCGAAGGTCACGGAGACGGTGGAGCCGACCTTCCAGCCGCGCTTCTTCGCGGTCGTGTCGTCGACCGCGATGGCGCCCTGGGCGAGCGAGCCGAGCGAGCCGTCGGTGACGTTCATCTTGACCAGCTGGTCGATGGCGTCCGGGGCCACACCGGAGACGGAGGCGAAGCCGCCCTTGGCGAAGTCGATGTAGCCGGACTGCTGGGGGGAGACGGCGACGGCGCCCGGGGTCTTCGCCACGGCGTCCAGGGCGGCCTGGTTGAGGCCGTCGCCGCTGGCCATGGCGATCATGTAGTCGGCCTTGATCTGGTCCGTGGTCGCCCGGTCGATGGCGCCGCCGGCGGAGGCGCCGATCACCGAGAGGCCGGTCACCAGGGTGAGGCCGATGGCGAGCGCGGAGGCGGTGGCGCCGGTGCGGCGCGGGTTGCGGACCGCGTTCTGGCCGGACAGCTTGCCCGCGACACCGAACGCCTTGAGCAGCGGACGGGCCAGCGCGATCACCGGCCGGGACAGCAGCGGGATCAGCACGATCACACCGAGGAGGGCGAGGAACGCGCCACCGGCGATGAAGGTGCGGCCGGCGCTGCCGCCCTTGCCCGCACCGAGGACGGCGCCGACCAGGCCGAGGGAGGCGAGGATCGCGCCGATGGTGTTGCGCACGACCAGGGACTTGGTGGAGGCGACCGCGTGGACGCTGCTCATGGCGGCGACCGGCGGGATCTTCGCGGCGCGGCGGCCCGGCAGCCAGGCGGCCAGCATGGTCACGAGGACACCGACGGCGAGCGAGGCGACGAGCGGGGTGGATCCGATGACCAGACCGCCGGCCGGGACCTTCAGGCCGAAGGCGGACATGGCGGACCGCAGCCCGGCGGCGAGCCCGATGCCGAGCGCGAAGCCGATGACCGAGGCGACCAGACCGACCAGACCGGCCTCCGCGAGCACGGAGCGGGTGATCTGCTTGCGCGAGGCACCGACGGCGCGCATCAGCGCGAGTTCCTTGGTGCGCTGGGCGACCAGCATGGTGAAGGTGTTGGAGATCAGGAAGATGCCGACGAAGAGCGCGATGCCGGCGAAGCCGAGCAGCATCTGGTTGATCGCGCTCATGCTGGACTCGATGTCCTTGGCCTGCTCGTCGGCGAGGGCCTGACCGGTCTTCGCGTCGGCGATGTCGCCGACGATCGGCTCCACGGCACCGAGGATCTTGTCCGCGTCGGCACCGGGTTCGGCGCGCACGGTGATCTCCAGGAAGTGGCCCGGCTTCAGGAACAGCTTCTGGGCGACGGGGGTGTCGAACAGGACGAGGCTGCCGCCCGCGTTCACGGCGCCGTCCTCGGTGGTGAAGACACCGGTCAGCTCGTACGTCTCGACGGGGCCGCTGGTGGCCACCCGGACCTGGTCGCCGACCCGGTAGCCGCCCTTCTCGGCGGTCTCCTTGTCGAGGGCGATCTGGTCGTCCTTCACCGGGCCGGTGCCGGAGGTGAAGGCGTACGCGGTGTCCTTGCCGTCCTTGCCGGGGGCGAAGTTGGTGCCCTTGTTGGACCAGCCGGAGCCGATCAGCTTGCCGTTCTTGTCCGGTACGCCGGCGAAGCCGTCGACCCGGCCGGTGGCGTCGGCGACTCCGTCGAGCGCGGCGATCTTCTGACGGGTCTTCTCGGACAGCGCCGGGGTCGCGTTGGGGTCGTTCCCGTTCGGTGTGGCGGTGATGGCTACGGCGACGTCGTCGTAGCTCTTCGCGGACTGGTTGCGGAAGGCGTTGGAGAGGGTGTCGGTGAAGACGAGGGTGCCGGACACGAAGGCCACGCCGAGCATCACGGCGAGCACGGTCATCAGCAGCCTGGCCTTGTGCGCGAGCACATTGCGCAGGGCGGTGCGGAACATGGGAGGTCCTGGGTCCTGATTCCTGAACGGAGGAAGGTGACGGGGCGGAGCGGGGCGGAGACCGGCGCCGGAGAGGGCGCCGGAGAAGGACGCCGGAGAAGAGGAGGGGCGGGCCCTCGGCTCAGCTCGTGCGGCCCTTGGCGTCGAACGCCTTCATGCGGTCGAGCACGCCGTCCGCCGTCGGGTGCAGCATCTCGTCGACGATCCGGCCGTCCGCGAGGAAGACCACCCGGTCCGAGTAGGAGGCGGCGACCGGGTCGTGGGTCACCATCACCACGGTCTGGCCGAGCTCGCGCACCGAGTTGCGCAGGAAGCCGAGGACCTCGGCGCCGGAGCGCGAGTCGAGGTTTCCGGTCGGCTCGTCACCGAAGATGATCTCGGGCTTGGAGGCCAGGGCGCGGGCCACGGCCACGCGCTGCTGCTGGCCGCCGGAGAGCTGCGAGGGGCGGTGGGACAGTCGGCCGGACAGACCGATCATGTCGATGACCCGCTGCACCCACTCCTTGTCCGGCTTGCGGCCGGCGATGTCCATCGGGAGGGTGATGTTCTCCAGGGCGGTCAGCGTCGGCAGCAGGTTGAACGCCTGGAAGATGAAGCCGATCTTGTCCCGGCGCAGCTGGGTGAGCTGCTTGTCCTTCAGGCTGCCCAGCTCGGTGTCGCCGATCCGGACGGAGCCGGAGCTGAAGGAGTCGAGGCCGGCGACGCAGTGCATCAGGGTCGACTTGCCGGAGCCCGAGGGGCCCATGATCGCGGTGAACTCGCCCTGCCGGAAGTCGACGCTGACACGGTCGAGCGCGACCACCTGGGTCTCGCCGTGGCCGTAGACCTTCGTCAGGTCGGTGGCGCGAGCGGCCACCGCGGTGGAGCGGGGCACGGTGGGAGTGGTGGTCACAGGGGGGACTCCTGTTCGTCAGGTCAATCCGGGTTGTTCAGGAACCACTCCATCGTGTCGAGCGTTAAGGCCGGGATCGTCCGTCCACATGCCCGTTCCCAGGGCCGTCTGGAGTCGCACGGTAACGGCCGCCTCTCCTCCTGAGGTATGACGGGAACCCTGATAGATGATCATGGTCGGCGGGTGCGGATTCCGGGCCGGGCCCGAGGGCGGAGTGATGGCGGGGGTGGCGGCACGGGCTGGTGGCGGGCCGGCGACGCGGGCTGGCGACGGGCCCGGCGGCGGGCTTCGCCGCAGGTCCTGCGGCGGTCCGACGGCGGTCCCGCGGAGGGCTGACTGGCGGTCCCGGTGGCGGTCCCGGTGGCGGCCTGACGGCCGTCCGGTGGCGTCGACTTGCCAAGGTCGTACCCGGACATGCGGCGAGTTTCCGTCAATCCGGTGATGGTGACGCCCCGGCCGCGACCGCCGTTCACCTTCGCCAAGGGGCTTCCACCAGCGCTGACGCTCCCTCAGCTGTCAATAAAATAAGACAACATCGGTTTGTGGTTCCTCTGATCGGGCGACGCCGCCCCGATAGGCTCGTGTGCCAGCGCGGGGCTTCGCGCCACGCCCGGATGGTGGAATGCAGACACGGCGAGCTTAAACCTCGCTGGCCTTCGGGTCGTACCGGTTCGAGTCCGGTTCCGGGCACATTCCCCGACCGCCGCACCAGGGGCGTCTCGGGTTTCTCGCACCTCCGTCGGAGTGCTTTCCCGGACTCCCCCTCAAAGGGGGAGTCCGGGGCTCCCCGACCGATTCGTGATGAAGATCCTCCCGCAGCACGAGGCCGTTTCCTTTGCCTTCGCATTACTCTGGTCGCAGCGCCGCGCCGTGCGGCCCATGGAGGAGTGAGATGAGGAGCAGCAACCCGGTCTTCTCGCGACGGGGGTTCAGCCGCGACAACGGCTACGCGGGCTTCGGCACGCAGCAGCCGCAGGCCGGGGGCCCCGCCGTCGGAACGGCCCAGCAGCCGAACGGCAACCCCTTTGCCGCCGGTACCGCGAACCCGTACGCGACCAACCCCTACGCGACGCAGGACGCCCAGTTCGGTGCCCCGCAGCAGGCGCGCGGCAATGTGATGACGATCGACGACGTGGTGAGCCGTACGGCCATCACGCTCGGCACGGTCGTGGTCACCGCCATCGCCGCCTGGCTGCTGCTGCCGGTCGACCCGGCGAACCTGGGCAAGTCGTACGGCATCGGCATCGGCTCCGCGCTCGTCGCGCTCGTCCTGTCGCTGATCCAGTCGTTCAAGCGCAAGCCCAGCCCGGCCCTGATCCTCGGTTACGCGGCCTTCGAGGGCGTCTTCCTCGGTGTGATCTCCGCCGCCGTCTCGACGTACATCGCCGACGGCGTGGTCACCCAGGCGGTCCTCGGCACCATGGCGGTCTTCGCCGGCGTGCTGATCGCCTACAAGATGCGCTGGATCCGCGTCACCCGCCGCTTCTACGGCTTCGTGATGGCCGCCGCGCTCGGTTTCGTGCTGCTGATGGCCGTCAACCTGCTGTTCTCCGTCTTCGGCGGCGGCGACGGCCTGGGCTTCCGCTCCGGCGGCCTCGGCATCGTCTTCGGCATCGTCGGCATCATCCTCGGCGCGTGCTTCCTCGCCCTCGACTTCAAGCAGGTCGAGGACGGCATCACCTACGGTGCGCCGCGCGAGGAGTCCTGGCTGGCCGCCTTCGGTCTGACCATGACGCTGGTGTGGATCTACCTGGAGGCGCTGCGCCTCCTGTCGATCCTCCAGGGCGACGACTGACCCTGTGTGAGAACTGACCCTGTGTGAGACACGGGGAGACATACGGGAAGGGCTCGTCCGGCAGCAGCCGGGCGGGCCCTTCCCGTATGCCGGGGCTCTCGCGTACGGGGGCGGGTGGGCCGGCGTGCGGGGTCCCGCCCGGGTCCCGCCCGGGACCCGGGCGGGGGCGTTGGCGAGGGGCCGCGCGGGGCGCATAGGGTCGCCGGGTGCGCGATACGACTGAACTGACCACCGCCGCCGAACGCTTCGCCGACCGGCTGCGGGCCGCCCCGCAGAGCCGCCTCCAGCGCGGCGCCGCCGCCGAGGGGCTCGCGCTCGCGCGGGAGCTGGCCGACCGGGCGCAGCGCCTGGAGTTCCCGGGCCGAGAACCCCGGACGATGCCCGACGCCGGCGTCTTCGCGGTCGCCGACCAGCTGGCGGTCGCCGCCGCCGATCTGGCCGAAACGCTGCGCACGGCCCCGCCCGGCGCCGAGGAGGCGCTGGACGAGGCCGTGCGGCTGGTACGGGAGGCGGAGGCACGCTCGGGGCTCTGAGGCGGCTGCGAGAGGCCGTGAGGGGCCTTGAAGGGGCCTGGGGGCCGGGCCTTGGGGCCGCGAGTCGGGCGTGGGGCCGTGGGAAACGCCGGGCAGGGGGTTGGGCGCGGGCGCGGTGGATGATGCGTAGTGGGCGCCGGCCGTCAGAGGCTGGCGATCACACGGTCCGCGAGGATGTACACGGTGTCCTCGGCGCTCTCACCGTACGAGAACGTGAGCGCGTACGCCCCCGAGACACCCGAACCGCCGAGCAGGACCGGGGTGCGTCCGGCCCGCAGCGCCTCGGCGAGCCGCTCGGCCGTCTCGCGGTGACCCGGCGTCATGCAGAGCGTGGTGCCGTCGGCGAAGACGTACACGTCCAGCGTGCCCAGCGGGCCGGGACGGACATCGGTCAGCGCCGTCGCCGTCTCGGCGAGCTCCTCCAGCCGGTCCACCGTGCGCTCGTGGTCCGTCGCCACCGGGGTCCGCACCGGCACGAAGTCCGGGTGCGAGGGGTGCCGCCGGCGGGCCGCGGCCAGCTCGGGGGAGTCCTCCGCGTAGTCGCCGGCGCCGGTCAGCTCCGGCAGGTCCTCCAGGGTGTCGAGGCCGTCGAGCGCGTCGAACGCGTCCAGCGCCTCGCGCGCCTCCCGGTTGTCGAGCGCGGCCGCCTCCGCCTCCATGGCCTCCAGGGCCATCGCCTCCAGACCCGCGAAGTCGGCCTGGCGCGGCACGTAATAGGGACCGTCCTCGGTGGGACCGGTGAGACCACCCAGCAGAGACGGCGCGTCGGCGGCGTCACGGGCCTCCTGCGCGGCCCAGAAGGCCCGCGCCTCGGCCAGCTCCCGCTCCCGCTCCTCGGCGAGGGCCTCGGCGACCGCGGCCCGTATCTCGGCGGTGTCCGACTGGCGCGGCTGCGGGACCGACAGGCCCGGCTCGGTGGCGAGTTCGCCACGCAGCGTGATGATCTGCTGACGGAGACCGTGGGCGGCGTGCAGAGCGGCGGCGCCGACAGCCGTGGCGGCGGCCGTGCTCACCAGCAGGGCAAGAGACAGTGCGCTCACTGACGTACTCCCGATTCCGAGTCGATCCCCCCGACTTCCTACATCAGCTTGCGGCGGGGGCGCTCCAGCTGTCAGTGCATTACGTCACGAAATGGACAGGTATTTCTGTCGGGTATTTGACCCCGAAACTGCTCTGACCTGCGAAAAGGACTCTCCCCCAGGATGTATGTCACATCCTGGGGGAGATTCGGTCACGGCTTGGACGCGGGAGGGTTGACGCTGTAGCCGGTTGGTTACGGGGCGTCGGCTCCGGGTGGGGCGGCCCAGTTCAGAGGGGTTGAGCGGGGCTTGACTCAGCTGCCACTTGCCAGCTGAGTCGCCGTCATCAGCTCAGCCGCCCTCTTTTTTGGTCGCGCTGGGCTTCGCCACCGCTGCGGGCAGGTGCCGCCCTCGTTCCTCGGGCGACCCCTACCCTCCGCTCCGGCTCAGCTCAGCCGCTCGATCACCATCGCCATGCCCTGGCCGCCACCCACGCACATCGTCTCCAGGCCGAACTGCTTGTCGTGGAACTGGAGGCTGTTGATGAGGGTGCCGGTGATGCGGGCGCCGGTCATGCCGAAGGGGTGGCCGACGGCGATGGCGCCACCGTTGACGTTGACCTTGTCCAGGTCGAAGCCCAGGTCGCGGTAGGACGGGATGACCTGCGCGGCGAAGGCCTCGTTGATCTCGACCAGGTCGATGTCGTTCGTGGTCAGACCGGCCCGCTTCAGGGCCTGGTTCGACGCCTCGACCGGGCCGAGGCCCATGATCTCGGGAGACAGGGCGGAGACGCCGGTGG
Organism: Streptomyces sp. NPDC048718; assembly: GCF_043198875.1. Taxonomy (NCBI): domain Bacteria; kingdom Bacillati; phylum Actinomycetota; class Actinomycetes; order Kitasatosporales; family Streptomycetaceae; genus Streptomyces; species Streptomyces sp. NPDC048718. Next base: position 35,648 of record NZ_JBICVG010000025.1, on the reverse strand, counting down.
AGACGATCCGGGCCAGCGGGGTCAGGCCCAGCTCGCGCGCCTTCGTGTCGGACATGATCACGAGCGCGGCGGCGCCGTCGTTCAGCGGGCAGCAGTTGCCGGCGGTGACCAGGCCGTCGGGGCGGAAGACCGGCTTCAGGCCGGAGACGCCCTCCAGCGTGACGCCGGCGCGCGGGCCGTCGTCCTTCGACACGACCGTGCCGTCCGGCAGCGTCACCGGGGTGATCTCGCGCTCCCAGAAGCCCTTCTTGATGGCTTCCTCGGCGAGGTTCTGCGAGCGGACGCCGAACTCGTCCATGTCCTGGCGGGTGATGCCCTTCCAGCGCGCCAGGTTCTCGGCGGTCTGGCCCATGGCGATGTACGCGTCGGGGACGATGCCGTCCTCACGCGGGTCGTGCCAGGTGGAACCCTCGGACGCGGCGACGGCGGCCGTACGGGCCTCGGCGTCGGCGAAGAGCGGGTTGTGCGTGTCCGGCAGCGAGTCCGAGTTGCCCTTCACGAAGCGGGAGACCATCTCGACACCCGCCGAGATGAAGACGTCGCCCTCGCCCGCCTTGATGGCGTGCATGGCCATCCGCGAGGTCTGGAGCGAAGAGGAGCAGTAACGGGTGATCGTGCAGCCCGGGAGGTGGTCCATGCCCATCTGCACGGCCACGATCCGGCCCAGGTTGTTGCCCTGCTCGCCACCCGGCAGGCCACAGCCCAGCATCAGGTCGTCGATGTCGCGCGGGTCCAGCTCGGGGACCTTGGCGAGCGCGGCCTGGATGATCGTGGCGGTCAGGTCGTCGGGCCGCAGATCCTTCAGGGAGCCCTTGAAGGCCCGGCCGATCGGAGAGCGGGCGGTCGAGACGATGACGGCTTCGGGCATCACAGCTCCAGAAAAATGCGGAGTGGGTGGACAGAAAGGGAAGTTACCCGTACGTACCGCGCGGGTCACCGGGCTTGGCGTGTGATGCGGGCCTCTTTTCTAAGCGCTCGCTCAGTAGTCCTGTCTCAGGAGTCCTGGGGGAGGGACGTCTCCTGTCCTGCGGACGCGCCCCCGTCCGTACCCGGTTCCCCGGGCCCGGTCCTTCCGGATCCGTCGGGCTCCTTGCCGTACTTGTCGCACTTCTTGGAACCGCCGGGGCCCTGGGATTCGTTCCCGGGACCGGTGCCGCCCGCTTCCCCGGTCCCGGTCCCACTCCCGGCCCGGTCCTCGTGCTCCGCCGCTTCGCCCTCCCCCTCCTTCTTCTCTCCCTTCCCGCTCTCGTGCCCGTGCCCGAAGCCGAGCCCGTGCCAGTGGCCCTTCCCCTTCCCGTCGCCGTGCCCATTGCCGTGCCCATGCCCATGCCAGTAGCCGTTCCCGTTCGGTACCGGGATCCGCCACCGCCTGCGGTGCTTGAGCAGGGCCCACGGCGTGCGGGTGGCCGCCACCTCCGTACCGGCCACCTCCGTGCCCGCCTCGCTCGCCGCCTCGGCCGCCGCCAGCGCCACCGGCAGCAGGGTCTCGTGCCGTGCCGTCTCGATCCGCTCCGGCTCCGGCCAGATCGACAGCGCCGCGCAGACCGTGGGCAGGACCGCCATCGCCGCCGTCGCGTAGCCCTCGGCCGACGGATGGAAGTTGTCCACGCCGAACATCTCGCGCGGATTGGCCTCGAACTCCGGCCCCAGCAGGTCGCCCAGCGACACCGTCCGCCCGCCCTGTTCCACGACCACGATCGTCTGGGCCGCCGCCAGCTGCCGGGAGGCCCGCCGGGCCAGCCAGCGCAGCGGCTGGTAGACCGGCTCGATCGTGCCGAGGTCCGGGCAGGTGCCGACGACCACCTCCGCGCCCGCGGTCCGCAGCCGCCGGACGGCCGCCGCGAGGCAGCGCACCGACTCGGTGGCGGGCACCCGGTGGGTGACGTCGTTCGCGCCGATCATGATCACGCACACATCCGGGGTGCCGGACGGTGGCCCGGACAGCAGCAGGGACACCTGCCGCTCCAGATCGTCCGAGCGCGCCCCGGGCAGGGCCACCACCCGCAGGTCCACCGGCCGCTCGGCCACCGCCGCGAGGCCGGAGGAGAGCAGGGCGCCGGGGGTCTGCCCGGTGCGCCGTACGCCCTGACCGGCCGCCGTGGAATCACCCAGAAGGGCCAGCCGCAGGGGCTCCTCGGTGTCGTATGACCGCCCGTAGCGCCCGTCCGGACCGGGGGGCAGCGGTGCCACCCCGTTGCCGACCGACCGCCGGGCCAGCGCCGCCTCGGCGAGCAGCACCCCCACCGCGGCGACCCCGAGCAGCCCGATGCCTCCGCCGCCGTACGCCGCTCCCGCGGCGATCCGCCGTGCCACCCTCGCCCTGGACATCGGGGCCGTCACCTCCCGTGCGTCGTGGTGCGGCCGTGAAGCGGCCGCCATGCCGTCGTGAAGCTGTGATGCCTGAAGCTGTGATGCCTTCGTGCCTTCGTGCCTTCGTGCCTTCGTGCCTTTGTGTCTTCGTACCGTGCGGCCGTCGTGCGGTTGTGATGCCGTACGGCGGTGAAGCCGTCTTGACGTGTACTGCCCCGGAAGCGGCTCCACCTACGCATTCCAGCGAATACGCTGGCTGCACCATTACGGAGACCCCGGAGACTACGGTGCAATTCCACGATTCGATGATCAGCCTCGTCGGCAACACCCCGCTGGTGAAGCTCAACAACGTGACCGCCGGCATCCAGGCGACCGTCCTGGCCAAGGTGGAGTACTTCAACCCCGGCGGTTCGGTCAAGGACCGCATCGCGGTCCGGATGATCGAGGCTGCCGAGCAGAGCGGTGCCCTTCAGCCGGGCGGCACCATCGTCGAGCCGACGTCCGGCAACACGGGTGTCGGCCTGGCGATCGTGGCCCAGCAGAAGGGCTACAAGTGCATCTTCGTCTGCCCGGACAAGGTGTCGACGGACAAGATCAACGTTCTGCGGGCGTACGGCGCCGAGGTCGTGGTCTGCCCGACCGCGGTCGACCCGGAGCACCCGGACTCGTACTACAACGTGTCCGACCGCCTCGTCCGTGAGACGCCCGGTGCCTGGAAGCCCGACCAGTACTCCAACCCGAACAACCCGCGTTCGCACTACGAGAGCACCGGCCCCGAGCTGTGGGAGCAGACGGAGGGGAAGATCACCCACTTCGTCGCGGGCGTCGGCACCGGCGGCACCATCACCGGCACCGGCCGTTACCTGAAGGAGGCCAGCGGCGGCGCCGTCCAGGTCGTGGGCGCGGACCCGGAGGGCTCGGTCTACTCCGGCGGCTCCGGCCGCCCGTACCTGGTCGAGGGTGTCGGCGAGGACTTCTGGCCGACCGCGTACGACCAGAAGGTGACGGACCGGATCGTCGCCGTGTCCGACAAGGACGCCTTCCAGATGACCCGCCGCCTCGCCAAGGAGGAGGGCCTGCTCGTCGGCGGCTCCTGCGGCATGGCGGTCGTCGCCGCGCTTGAGGTCGCCAAGGAGCTGGGCCCGGACGACGTGGTCGTCGTGCTGCTCCCGGACTCGGGCCGCGGGTACCTTTCGAAGATCTTCAACGACGAGTGGATGGCCGACTACGGCTTCCTGGAGGACACCACCTCCGCCACCGTCGCGGACGTGCTCGGTCACAAGACGCACGGTCTGCCCTCGCTCGTCCACATGCACCCGGACGAGACCGTCGGCCAGGCCATCGAGGTGCTGCGCGAGTACGGCGTCTCCCAGATGCCGATCGTGAAGCCGGGCGCCGGCCACCCCGACGTGATGGCCGCCGAGGTCGTCGGTTCGGTCGTCGAGCGCGAGCTGCTCAGCTCGCTGTTCAACCAGAAGGCCTCCCTGGAGGACCCGCTGGGCGACCACATGTCCGCGCCGCTGCCGCAGGTCGGCTCGGGCGAGCCGGTCGCCGACCTGATGGCGGTGCTCGGTGACGCGGACGCGGCGATCGTCCTGGTCGAGGGCAAGCCGACCGACGTGGTCAGCCGTCAGGACCTGCTGGCCTTCCTGGCCGCGAACCCCGGCGTGAAGTAAGCGGTACGAGCGGGAGGAGCCGTAGGCGCGGTTCCGGCCCGTACGGAGCGGGGCGGCGCGGGCCTTCGGGCGCGCCGCCCCTTTCCGTACCCGCTGTACCCGCTGTACCCGCCGTACGCGTGCGGCGCGGGCGCGTGTGCGGTGTGCGCATGCGTGTTCGCGTGAACGGAACGCGCGCGACACACGTCCGCAGCGCACGCGTAACAAGGCGGCGGGAGAGTAATCCCTGTCGGCGTCACGGACCTCCGGAGCGGCTCCCGGACCTCCATGGACGCCGGCGGACGCGGGTCACGGCCCTGACCCGGGCCCGGCGTCCGCTCGGGGGGACCGCCGTCGTCCCGACCTCTGCGCTCGCGCAGGGGGCGGCGGTCCCCACGCCGAGTCCGGCCCGGCCCTCGGCCCCCATCCCACCGCAGGCCTTGGCGGGACTCAGAAGGGGCAGTCGTCGAGCTGTTCGTTCGTGATGCGGTTTCCGGCCTTCAGTCCGTCAGGGAAGGCGAACGCGACGCACCGGAAGGAATCCTTCTTCCCCGGCACGGCGTACTTCACCACGAGGCGCGGTGGCCGGTGGTTCTCCCCCTCCCTCTCCATCCGTCGCTCCTCACCCGCCGCCCAGGTGATCTCCGCGTCGGTCAACTTGCCGTCTTTCAGCGCTTCCTGGAGGCGGAACCGGGTCAACCCCGCCTTCTTGCCGAGCGTCACTTGCTCGTCGGACGGCTGGGGCCGGTCGAAGAACGCCGGCACGGCGTAGGCGAACCACACGGCGACCACCACATACGCCAGAGCGGCCAGGCCCAGGACCGCGCCCACGCACCCGACCAGCCACTTCGCCAAAGGGGCCGCCCCGGCGCGCGGGCCCGGCTCTCGCGTCATGTCAGGAGCCCCGTGTATCCGTGTATCCGTGCGTTCACGCGGTCGCTCATCGCCGGAGCGTAGCCCGGCGTCCCCGCGTCCCCGCGTTCTCGGGGCAGAAAGCGGAGTCGGCGCCGCGCACCCCGCTGACTGCATATGCTTATGCAGAGTTCTTGGTGCGTGAATATTCGGCGGGTGGAAGGGGATGGGGACGGCATGAACGACAGCCCCGCTGGACGGTTGCAGTCACTGTTCGAAGGACACCGGCTCACACCGACGCAGCGGCGGATCGCCCACTGCATGGTGCGCAGGGCCGCCGACGTGCCGTTCCTGTCCAGCGTGGAGCTGGCCGAGCTGGCCGGGGTGAGCCAGCCGTCCGTCACCCGGTTCGCGGTCGCGCTCGGCTTCGACGGCTACCCCGCTCTGCGCCGGCATCTGCGCGAGAGCGTCCCCGCGGCCCCCGAGCGGACCACCGGCCACAACGAGTACCAGCAGGCCGTGCTCGGCGAGATCGAGAATCTGCGGCACCTCGCCGAACTGCTCGCCGACCCCGCGCCCGTCGAGCGGGCCGGCCGTCTGCTCGCCGCCTCCCGCCCGCTGCCCGTCCTCGGCCTGCGGGCCGCCTCCTCGCAGGCGCGCGGCTTCGCGTACTTCGCGGGCAAGGTCCATCCGGACGTACGGCTGCTCGACGAGGGCGGTTCGATGCTGGAGGACCGGATCGACGCGGCGGTACGGGCCGGGGCGTCGGCGCTGCTCTGCTTCGCGCTGCCGCGCCATCCGCGCGAGGTCGTGGACGCGCTGGCCTTCGCCCGTACGGCCGGGCTCACCGTGGTGACGGTCGCCGAGTCCGCCTTCGCGCCCGTCGCCGCGCACAGCGATCTGCTCATCCCCGCCGCCGTCGGTACCGGCCTCGCTTTCGACACGGCCTGTGCGCCGATGCTGCTCGGGCGGGTGCTCCTGGAGGCGATGGCGGACGAACTGCCGGACGCGCAGGCGCGGCTTGAGGAGTTCGACGCGCGGGCGGCGGCACGAGGTCTGTTCACCGACTGAGGCGGCCGGATCGGCTGGGTCGACCGAGTCGGCCGGAGCGGCCGTGCCCCCGGCCGGTCGGCCGGCTCATCGCCGACCGGCCGGGGCCACGGCCCGCGGGCACCGGGCCCGCCCTGGAGCCGGACTCAGATCTCCAGCTCGTTCTCGATCTTCTTCAGCTGGTGGCGGGCCATCGCCAGGTTCGCCCGGCTCTTGTCCAGCGCCAGGTACAGGAAGAGGCCGTTCGCGCCGCGCGTCTTGAGCAGCCGGAGCAGGTGGTACTGGCTGCCCAGGGTGATGAGGATGTCCTCGATCTCGTCGTTGAGACCCAGCATCTCCATCGCGCGGACCTTGGCCCGGACGACGTCCGTGTTGCCGGCCGCCGCCACGTTCAGGTCCAGGTCCTTGCCGCCGCCGATGGTGCCGAGGGCCATGCCGCTCGTGTAGTCGACGAGCGCCGCGCCGATCGCGCCTTCGATCTGGGCGGCTTCCTTGAGGGAGGTCTCGGTGTTCGCCATGGTGTGGTTCCGTTCTTCTTTCCGTGGGATGGGTGTGCGTTCTCGGTGTGCGATCGGTCAGGTCAGGGCGGGGTGGGCCGGCCGGGTCCGCCGCGTGAGCGGTGAGGCGTGGCGCCGGCCGACGGTCAGGGGGCGGGGCGGTCGACCGGCCGCTGGGGCAGCCGGCCGGCCGGCGCGGCGGGCCGGGTCTGCTCTCTGCGGTCCAGCGCGCCGTCGACGAGTTCGGCGATCCGGGCGCTGGACCGGCGGGCCTCCAGATGGAGCCGGCCGACGTTGATCCGGGGCTCGGCGAGCAGCGTCAGGACGGCGGCGCCGCCCGCCGCGTACGTCGCCACATAGCCGTTCTCGCCCCGGACGAGCAGCTCCTTGAAGCCGCCCTGCCCGGTGGTGTCCGCGAGCCGCTGTCCGACGCCGAGCGCGGCGGCGGTGAGCGCGGCCACGCTCTCGGCCTGGTTGCCCACGGTGTCCTGGGCCAGGACCAGTCCGTCGATGCTGGCCGCGAGTGCCCCGGTGAGCTGGGGCAGCCGGGCCCGCAGGCGTCTCAGCTCGCCGAGCACCTCGGCCTCGGCAGTCATCATGTGTCTCCTCTCGGCGCGCAGGCGCAGGGCACGCCTCATCACAGGGCTGCCTCCAGCGCGTCGCGGAGCCGGCGGAGCAGGGCGATGTCGGGGTCGGGCGTGGCGACCTCGCCGACCCAGGCGGGCACCAGGGGCGGGGTGGGGGGCGCCGCTTCGTAGGGGGTTTCCACCAGACCGGCCGCGGCGAGCCGTCGTACGTCCAGCAGTGTGTGGAAGGCGGGCCGGCCCAGGACGCGGGCGATGTCCGCCGGGGTGCGCGTCCCGTCGGCCGCCGCGAGCAGCGCCCGGTGCCGGGTGCCGACCGGCTGTCCGGGAGCGGGCGGGCGGGGGACCACGGGGGCGGTGTCGACGGCGGGGTACGGCCAGACGCTGTCGAGGAGTTCGCGGCGGCGGACCGTCTCGCGCTCCACGGCCTCGGTGTCGACCGGGCGGACCGTGCCGAACCAGTGCGCCGCCCCGGGGCGGAAGCGGGCCGGGCCGCCGGCCGGTCCGAGGGCGAAGAACGCGGCGTCGTAGACGGCGCCGAGGTGGCAGATCTCCAGCTCGCCGTCGTGCAGCCGGCCGCTGTCGACGAGATGGCGGCCGACGGCGCCGCGCGCCCCGGCCTGGTTCACGGCGTCCTCCCACCCCTCGCGGGGCAGTCGGCCGGCGGCGGTGAGCAGTACGTCGACCCCGGGTGAGCTGGGGCTTTCGGCGTGGACGATCCGGCCGTCGACGAAGTAGACGGTGCCGTGGTCGCGCAGCAGGGCGCCGGTGGCCTTCTCGGCGGCGAGCCGCAGCAGCATGGGCGAGACGGGGGTGGCGGCCTCATGCTGCTGCGGCTCGGGTGAGGGGGAAGGTGAGGAGGAGGGCGAGAAAGCGTGCCGGGGAGCGGAAGTGGAAGTGGAAGCGGGAGTGGGAGCAGCGGCGGGGAGGGCCGCGGGCACGGGAGTCGCGGGGAGGGGGAGCGGGAGGGGTGCGGGGAGGGCGAAGGAGGTCGGGGTCGCGGGGGCCGGGACGCGGACCGGGCGTATCGGGGGCAGGGCGCTCATCCGAGGACCAGCCTCTCGGCGAGGTCGCCCAGTTTGATGCGGGCGAGGGCGAGGTTGCCAGTGGAGCGGTCGAGCCAGAGATGCAGGAAGACGCTGCTGTCGAAGTCGGTCTCCACGAAGCGGATCACGTGGTAGCCGACCCGGGTGCTGACGATCAGGTCCTCGACCGGAGGGGCACCGGCTTCGGGGGGTAAGGAGTCGGCGTCCGTACCGGCCGGTGACTCGAACTCGGCTGCCGCGCGCGCCAGTTCGGCGCTCTCGGCGGCGGTCGTCTCATGGTCGCCGACCGGGGATTCGCCCGCCGATCCGAGGGCCAGGCCACTGGTCCAGTCGACCAGCCAGGCCCCGCGTGCCCCCGGCAGGCTCATGGCCTCCTGTAGGCACTCGTCGATTCCGGGCACGCGAGATCCCCTCCCGATACGGCGTGCGGGCGTAAGGCAGTAACGGTGACGCTACTCAACGTCGCGCTCCCGGTCAGGAGTTCTGGCATTTTCCAAAGGAATTTGTCAGCGGACAATCATGAGGGGATCGGCATATAACCGAAACGCACACATGTTCCCGGGCCTCACCATCCTCGGTCGCGCGGCCCGCGGCCCTGCGATCCTCAGCCCGGGCTCAATCCGGCCTCGGCCCGGGCGGCCTCGGCGCCAGGGCCCTCGGCCCCGAAATCCCGGCCCGAGCCCTCGGCGGCCCCCGGCCCTCCGGCGCCCCTTCGCCCCCCCGCGCCCCTCAGCCCCGGGTCTCCACCGCCCGCGCGATCTCCTCCAGATCCCGCGCGAGGGCCCGCGCCGTCACCCGCGTCCCCAGCCGCCCGAGGATCCGGGTGAGAGGTGTCGGGGCGCGGTCGTGGCCGGGGCGGGCCGTGTACGTCAGGCGCAGGGTGGTCGCGGTGGCGCGGGCGTGCGGCCCGTCGGGGGCGAGGGCGAGTTCGCGCGCGTAGTGCATGCCGGCCGAGTCGGCCACCGTGACGAACCGCTCGGCCGGCTCGCACACGGTCACCGTCAGCTCCTTCGTGGCCTGCCGACCGAGCGTCCGCCGGGTCTCGCGCCAGCGGGTGCCGACCGCGAAACCGCCCACGGTCAGCACCTCGACCCGGTCGACGGCGGACAGCATCCGCGGCAGCTCGGGCAGATCGGTGACCATCAGCCAGACGCGTCCGGGGGAAGCGGCCACCTTGCGCTCCACGACCACCGAGGTGCTTGCTGTCATGGGTCCATGGGAGCACCGCCGTCGCTCCCGCGCAGGGCTATGACGACAACGCGTCCGGCCGGTCGCCACCCGATTCGGCCACGATCTGGTCGAGGGTCTGGGCCCGGCGGACGGTGCTGAAGGCGACGCCGCCCTCGTCCGTCGGGGTGAATCCGTACACGGCGGTCCGGGGCAGGCTGTTGTACGCGTAGTGGTGGGCGAAGTAGTACGCGCCGGTGTCCAAGATCGCCACCACGTCGCCCGGCCGCAGCGGCGGCAGCGCGCGCCCGGTGGCCAGCAGGTCCCCGGCGAAGCAGGCGGGCCCGGCCACGTCCTGCGCGACCGGCGGCTCGCCGTGCCGGGGGCGGCCCTCCGCGTCGTACGCGAGGATCCGCAGCGGCCAGGACTCCGGGGCGTAGACGGTGCGGGTGGCGAGCTGGACGCCGGCGTGGGTGACGGCGATGGGCCGGCCGCCGGAGGTCTTGGTGTACTCGACCCGGGCCAGGATCGTGCCGTGCTTGGCCAGCAGCGACCGGCCGAACTCGGTGACCAGCGCGTACCGTCCGTCGAACAGGCCGGGGACGGTGGCGGCGAGCTGCCCCGCGTACGTGGCGTAGTCGGGGGTGTCCTCGTCGGAGGCGAAGTTCACCGGGAGCCCGCCGCCGATGTCGAGGGTGTCGATCTGCCGGCGGCCGGCCCGTTCGTTGATCTCCTCGGCGAGCGTGTGGGCCGCCTTGACGCCCTCGGCCATGAGGGGGAGCGGGACGCCCTGCGAGCCGGTGTGGGTGTGCAGCCGGGTGAGCCAGGGGCGGTCCAGATACGCCTGGACGACGGCCTCGCGGGCGCCCTCGTCGCGCAGTGCCACACCGAACTTGGAGGTGGCGGTCGCGGTCGACAGGGCCCCGATCGCACCGGCTCCGACCTGCGGATTCACCCGCAGTCCGATGGGCGGGACGGCCGCTGCCGTGTCCCGGACGAGGGCGTCGAGCCGGGCCAGTTCCTGGAAGTTGTCGGCGTTGACCGCGATCCCGAGGGCGAGGGCCTGGCGCAGCTCGTCACGCGTCTTGGCGGGGGAGTCGAGGACGGTACGGGACGGGGGCACCCCGGCCGCCCGGGCGAGGGCCAGCTCGCCGGGGCTCGCCACCTCGGCGCCGAGCCCCGCCTCGTACAGCAGTCGCAGGACGGGGACGAGCGGGGCGGCCTTCACGGCGAAGGCGTGCAGCACCGGGGCGTCGGTGACGGCGGCGAAAGCGCTGGTCAGGGCGGCGGCGGAGGCGCGGATGCCGACGGTGTCGAGGAGTGCGACGACGGGTTCGGAGGCGGAGAGGAGTCCTTGGGCGACGGCGGCGCGGACGGCGCGGTCGCGAGCGTGTTCCCGGCGGTTCGGCGAGGTCGTTCCGAGGGAGGAGGTCATGAGGGCATCCCACCACCGGGCGGGTCGCCCCCGCAGCTGTTGACTAAGTCTATTCAGCGGTCCAGGATGTGAATACCAGAGTGAATAACCGAGGAGGCCACGCCATGTCAGGACCCCGCCCCGTACGAGCCCCGCGCGGTACGGAACTGAGCGCCCTGGGATGGCAGCAGGAAGCCGCCCTCCGGATGCTCCAGAACAACCTCGACCCCGAGGTCGCCGAGCACCCCGACAAGCTCGTCGTCTACGGCGGCACCGGCAAGGCCGCCCGCGACTGGCGCTCCTTCGACGCCATGGTGCGCACCCTGCGGACGCTGAAGCAGGACGAGACCATGCTGGTCCAGTCCGGCCGCCCGGTCGGCGTCATGCAGACCCACGAGTGGGCCCCGCGCGTCCTCATCGCCAACTCCAACCTGGTCGGCGACTGGGCCAACTGGGAGGAGTTCCGGCGCCTGGAGGCCCTCGGCCTCACCATGTACGGCCAGATGACCGCCGGTTCCTGGATCTACATCGGCACCCAGGGCATCCTCCAGGGCACCTACGAGACCTTCGCCGCCGTCGCCGCGAAGAAGTTCGGCGGCACCCTGGCCGGCACCATCACCCTGACCGCCGGCCTCGGCGGCATGGGCGGCGCCCAGCCGCTCGCCGTCACCATGAACGACGGCGTCGCGATCTGTATCGACTGCGACCCGCGCGCCATCGAGCGCCGCATCGAGCACCGCTACCTGGACGTCAAGGCCGACAACCTGGCGCACGCGCTCCAGCTCGCCACCGAGGCCCGCGACGCCCGCCGCCCGCTCTCCATCGGCCTCCTCGGCAACGCCGCCGAGCTGCTGCCGCGGATGCTCGCCGAGGGCGCGCCGATCGACATCGTCACCGACCAGACCTCCGCCCACGACCCGCTCGCCTACCTGCCGGTGGGCCTCGCGTTCGAGGACATGGCGGACGCCGCCGCCAAGGACCCGGCCGGCTTCACCACCCGCGCCCGCGAGTCCATGGCCCGGCACGTCGAGGCGATGGTCGGCTTCATGGACGCCGGCGCCGAGGTCTTCGACTACGGCAACTCAATCCGCGGCGAGGCCCAGCTGGCCGGCTACGACCGGGCGTTCGCCTTCCCCGGCTTCGTCCCCGCGTACATCCGTCCCCTCTTCTGCGAGGGCAAGGGCCCGTTCCGCTGGGCCGCCCTGTCCGGCGAGGCCTCCGACATCGCCAAGACCGACAAGGCGATCCTCGACCTCTTCCCGGAGAACGAGTCGCTGCACCGCTGGATCAAGATGGCCGGCGAACGCGTCCACTTCCAGGGCCTGCCCGCCCGGATCTGCTGGCTCGGCTACGGCGAGCGCGACCGCGCCGGCGAGCGCTTCAACGACATGGTGGCCTCCGGCGAACTCGCCGCCCCGCTCGCCATCGGCCGCGACCACCTCGACTGCGGCTCCGTCGCCTCCCCGTACCGCGAGACCGAGGCCATGCTCGACGGCTCCGACGCCATCGCCGACTGGCCGCTGCTCAACGCCATGGTCAACGTCGCCTCCGGCGCCTCCTGGGTGTCGCTTCACCACGGCGGCGGCGTCGGCATGGGCCGCTCGATCCACGCCGGCCAGGTCACCGTCGCCGACGGCACTCCGCTCGCCGGCGAGAAGATCCGCCGCGTGCTCACCAACGACCCCGGCATGGGCGTCATCCGCCATGTCGACGCCGGGTACGACATCGCCGAGCGGGTCTCCGGCGAGCGCGGCGTCCGCGTCCCGATGCGCGAGGGCGAGGGCGACGGTGCGGGTGGCGGCGAGGCCGGTGCTCAGGCCGGTGCCGGTGCCGGCGCTCAGGCCGATGGCTCCGAGGTCTCCGCGTGAGCGCCTCCTTCCACGCCATGTGGACGTCGCTGCGGCCGCTGGGCCGCTGCGACGCCTCGGGCGGATACCGCCGCTACGCCTGGACCGGCGCCGACGCCGACTGCCGTCTGTGGTTCCGGATGCAGGCCGAGGCCCGCCGTCTCGACGTCGAGACCGACCGCAACGGCAACCAGTGGGCCTGGCTCGGCGACCCCGCCGCGGGCGACGCCGTCGTCACCGGCTCCCACCTCGACTCCGTACCCGACGGCGGCGCCTTCGACGGCCCCCTCGGCATCGTCTCCGCCTTCGCCGCGCTCGACGAACTGCGCGCCCGGGGCGTCTCCTTCAAGCGCCCCCTCGCCATCGTCAACTTCGGCGACGAGGAAGGCGCCCGCTTCGGCCTCGCCTGTGTCGGCTCCCGCCTCACCTCCGGGCAGCTGACGAAGGAGAAGGCGTTCGGGCTGCGCGACGCCGACGGCATCGGCCTCCCCGAGGCGATGGCCGCCGCCGGATACGACCCCGAGGCCATCGGCCCCGACCCCGAACGGCTCGCCCGGATCGGCGCGTTCGTCGAACTCCACGTGGAACAGGGCCGCGCCCTCGATCTGTCCGGCGACCCCGTCGGCATCGCCTCCGCCATCTGGCCGCACGGCCGCTGGCGGTACGACTTCCACGGCGAGGCCAACCATGCCGGCACCACCCGGCTCGTCGACCGGCACGATCCGATGCTGCCGTACGCCGAGACCGTCCTCGCCGCCCGCCGGCAGGCCGAACTCGCGGGCGCCGTCGCCACCTTCGGCAAGATCGCGGTCGAGCCCAATGGCGTCAACGCCATCCCCTCCCTGGTCCGTGGCTGGCTCGATGCCCGCGCCGCCGACCAGGAATCCCTGGACACCGTCGTCGCCGGCATCGAGACCGCCGCCCGCGAACACGCCGCCCGCCAGGGCGTCGACCTCGCCGTCGTCCGCGAGTCCTTCACCCCGGTCGTGGAGTTCGGGCACGCGCTGCGCGACGAGATCGGCCGTCTGCTCGGCGAGGCGACCGGCGCCAAGGTCCCCGTCCTCGGCACCGGCGCCGGACACGACGCGGGCATCCTGTCCGCCTCGATCCCGACCGCCATGCTGTTCGTCCGCAACCCCACCGGCGTCTCCCACTCCCCGGCCGAGTCCGCCGCCGAGGACGACTGCCTCGCCGGGGTCCGCGCACTCGCCGACGTACTGGAGGGCCTCGCGTGCCGGTGACCCCGCCCCCGACGCCGCCCGTGGCACCCGCCACGACCCCGTCCACAGCCACGGCCCCGTCCGCAGCCACGGCCCCGACCGCCGGCGCGGCCCCGGCTTCGGCCCCGACCGGCGCCACCACCTACTGGCTGGAGCACGCCTGGATCGACCCCGTCGTCGAACCGGGCGTGGCCCTGGACGTCGCGGGCGGCCGGATCACGGCCGTCCGCACGGGCGTGCCGACCCCGCCGCCCGGCGCGCAGGTGCTGCGCGGCCTGACGATCCCCGGCCTCGCCAACGCCCACTCGCACGCCTTCCACCGGGCGCTGCGCGGCACCGTCCAGGTCGGCTCCGGCACCTTCTGGACCTGGCGCGAGGTCATGTACGACATCGCCCAGCGCCTCACCCCGGACAGCTATCACGCCCTCGCGCGGGCCGTGTACGCGGAGATGGCGCTCGCCGGCATCACCGCCGTCGGCGAGTTCCACTACCTCCACCACGCCCCCGGCGGCCGGCCCTACGCCGACCCCAACGCCATGGGCGAGGCCTTGATCGCCGCCGCCGGCGAGGCCGGTATCCGCATCACCCTCCTCGACACCGCCTATCTCTCCTCCGGTTTCGGCGCCGCTCCCGAGCCGCACCAGCTGCGCTTCAGCGACGGCACGGCCGACGCGTGGGCCGCCCGCGCCTCGGCCCTCAAGGAGCGCGACGGCGTCCGGATCGGCGCGGCCGTCCACTCCGTACGCGCCGTCCCCGCCGACCAGCTCGCCACTGTCGCCCGCTGGGCCCAGGACCGCGAGGCGCCCCTGCACGTCCACCTCTCCGAGCAGACCGCCGAGAACGACGCCTGCCTCGCCCACCACGGCCGCACCCCGACCCAGCTCCTCGCCGACCACGGCGTCCTCGGCGCGCGGACCACCGGCGTCCACAACACGCATATGACGGACGGCGACATCGCGCTGATCGGCGCGTTTGCCACCGGCACCTGCATGTGTCCCACCACCGAACGCGACCTCGCCGACGGCATCGGCCCGGCCGCCGCCCTCCAGCGGGCCGGCTCCCCCCTCTCCCTGGGCAGCGACAGCCACGCCGTCGTCGACCTCCTCGAAGAGGCCCGCGCGATGGAACTGAACGAGCGCCTGCGCACCCGTACCCGAGGCCACTGGACCGCGGCCGCGCTGCTGCGCGCCGCCACGGCCGACGGCCACGCCGCCCTCGGCTGGACCGAGGCCGGCCGCCTGGAGCCGGGCGCCCTCGCCGACTTCACGACGATCGCCCTCGACTCGGTCAGGACAGCCGGGCCCCTGCCGCGTCTGGCAGCCGAGACGGCGGTATTCGCAGCGTCGGCCGCGGACGTACGGCACACGGTCGTCGGCGGGCGTACGGTCGTACGGGACGGGGTCCATACGTCCGTCCCGGACGTGCCCGGCGTCCTCGCGGACTCGATCGCCGCTCTGCGCGGCTGAAGGAGACACCTCTCATGACCACGGGCCCCGAGGCGAGGAACAGCCCGGCGGCGACCCCCGGCCCCACGAGCGCGAACAGCGCCGTGGCGACCGCCGCCACCGCCATCGTCAACATCGCCAGTCTCGTCACCAACGACCCCTCCCTCGGTGATGGATCCCCCCTGGGCCTGATCCAGGACGCGGCCGTCGTCATCGACGGCGACCGTGTCGTCTGGGTCGGTGAAACAAGCAAAGCACCCGCCACTGACAACCGGGTCGACGCCGCCGGCCGGGCCGTGATCCCCGGCTTCGTCGACTCCCACTCCCACCTTGTCTTCGCGGGCGACCGGACGGCCGAGTTCCACGCCCGGATGTCCGGCCGGCCGTACGAGGCGGGCGGCATCCGCACCACCGTCGCCGCCACCCGCGCCGCGACCGACGAGCAGTTGTCCGCCAACGTCGCCCACTACATGGCCGAGGCCCTGCGCCAGGGCACCACCACCTTCGAGACCAAGTCCGGCTACGGCCTCACCGTCGAGGACGAGGCCCGCGCCCTGCGCATCGCCGCCGCGCACACCGACGAGGTCACCTACCTCGGCGCCCACATCGTGTCCCCCGACTACGCCGACGACCCCGCCGGCTACGTCGACCTCGTCACCGGCCCCATGCTGGACGCCTGCGCCCCGCACGCCCGCTGGGTCGACGTCTTCTGCGAGAAGGGCGCCTTCGACGGCGACCAGGCCCGCGCCATCCTCACCGCGGGCCAGGCGAAGGGCCTCATGGCCCGGATCCACGCCAACCAGCTCTCGTACGGCCCCGGTGTCCAACTCGCCGTCGAACTCGGCGCGGCCAGCGCCGACCACTGCACCCACCTCACTGACGCCGACGTCGACGCGCTCGCCTCCGGCGACACCGTCGCCACCCTGCTGCCGGGCGCCGAGTTCTCCACCCGCGCCGAATGGCCGGACGCGCGACGCCTGGTGGACGCGGGCGTGACCGTCGCCCTGTCCACCGACTGCAATCCCGGCTCCTCCTTCACCTCCTCCGTCCCCTTCTGTATCGCCCTCGCCGTCCGCGACATGCGCATGACCCCCGACGAGGCCCTCTGGTCCGCCACCGCCGGCGGCGCCGCGGCCCTGCGCCGCACGGACGTCGGCCGCCTCACGGCCGGAGCCCGCGCCGACCTCGTCCTTCTCGACGCCCCCTCGCACGTCCACCTCGCCTACCGGCCGGGCGTCCCGCTGGTCTCCCAGGTCTGGCGCAAGGGTGTACGAGTGGCCTGACCAGCGCTTACGTTGGCGCGCATGAAGATCACCCCGCGCCAGTTCCGCGAATCCGCCGGCACCGAGGACTGGCGGGTCCTCGGCGAAGGAGCCTGCGCCCGCTTCCGTACGGGCTCCTTCGCCGCCGGAGCCCGCTTCGCCGCCGCCCTCGTCGACCTGCCCGAACTGGCCGACCACGCCCCCGACGTGGATCTGCGCCCCGACGCCGTGACGGTCCGGCTGGTCGCGGTGACGGACACCCTCTACGGCCTGACCGAGGGCGACCCCGCCCGCGCCCGCGCCGTCTCGGCCCTGGCCCGCAGCCACGGCCTCACCGCCGAACCGGCCGCGCTCACCGCCGTCCAGGTCACCGTCGACGCCCTGTCGATCCCGGCCGTCACCCCCTTCTGGCGCGCGCTCCTCGGCTACGACCACCGCGCGGGCAGCCCCGAGGACCTCATCGACCCGGCGCGCCGCAACGCCGCCTTCTACTTCCAGCAGATGGACACCCCGCGCCCGCAGCGCAACCGCCTCCACGTCGACGTCTGGATCCCGTACGACGAGGCCGACGCGCGCATCAAGGCCGCCCTCGCGGCAGGCGGCACCCTGGTCACCGACGCCTACGCCCCGTCGCACTGGGTCCTCGCGGACCCGGAGGGCAACGAGGCGTGCGTGGGCACTCTCTGACGCCGTTTCAGGCTGCGGGTGGCGCGGCTCGGGCGGCGCCTCAGGCCGTCCAGAGCCCGCCGCGGCGGTGCCGGGCGGGCGGGATGTCCGCCGCGTCCTCGTCCGCCGTGTACGGGTCGCCGGTGGAGTTCACCAGGCCGGCGACCACGCTCACCCGCGCCCGCAGCCGCTGCCGGGCACGGCGCTCCTCCCACGTGGCCCAGTGCCCGACGGACGGGTCCCGCTGGTAGCGCGGGAACGCGTACACCGCCACCGCCCGCCGGGTCACCCGCGGCGCCGCCCGCCGCCCCTCCCGGGCGGCGTCGGCGCGCTCGCGCGCGTCGTACCGCAGGCCGTACAGCACCAGGGCATGCCAAGGACCGCCAGGACGCTCGTCCCCTCCCTCCCCGGCGGTACGTGCGTGGGGGGTGCGGGGCGTGGGGGTGCGGAACGTGCGGCGGTGGTGGTGGGCGGTGCGCGACATCGAGACTCCTCGGCGGCGACCGCCAGGTCTCTCCTGGCGGGCTACCGGAAGCCGAGAGGCCCGTACGCCCGGAGGATGTCGTGTCCCATCCCCGTGATTCTCCCGCCGGGAAAGCCTTGGCGGGAGGGGTACGGGGCATGTGAGGGTGGCCCGCATGGGACATTCGCGGGTCAAAGCTGTGCGCCGGGCTGGCGGAGATCGAGGAAGAGATCTGGGTCGACACCGTGCTCCCGGACCCCGCGTGGCTGCGGCGAGTGGCGGACGCCGTGTCCGACCTGGTGTTCGAGGGGAACGACGGGGAGGAGTACGACCCCCTGGGGCGAGCCCGAGCCGGCGCGGTTCCCGGTGTGGGCGTGGTCGGAGGAGGCGCCGCCGGACGCCGATCTGCCGTTCCTGGCGGCGGCGGGGGACGCCCCGGCCCTGCTGGGGTGGCGGGGCCGCTGGCCTGGACCGGCCGGAAGCGTGCAGTACGACGGGGTGCAGGTGGTGTTCCATCACGACGACGTCGAACTGGACCCGCGGCGGCGCACCCCCACCCACACCGTCTTCCTGCACGTCCACCGGGACTGCCCGCCCGAGCGCGTTCGCGAACTGGCCGCCCTCGCGGGCTGCGCACCGCTCGGCGAGGCGCGGATCGGCTGGTAGGCGGGGGCGAGCCGAGGGGGACCCGATTCGTGGCTGCGGATCGGCGGACGATCTGCGAGGGTCTCGCGCTGTGACGACTGACGGTGTGATTCTCCGCCGCGCGGGCAGCGCCGACGCGCCCGCGATGGCGGATGTGTGGCTGCGTTCCTTCTCCGCCGCACTGCCCTCGGTGCGCCGCGCGCACGACGACGCCGAGGTGCGGGCCTGGTTCTCGACCCTGGTGGTGCCATCCCACGAGACCTGGGTGGCGGTCGCCGACAGCGGTGTGGTGGGGCTGCTGGTACTCGACGGCGGCGAACTCGAACAGCTCTACCTCGACCCGGCATGGCGCGGGAGGGGCCTGGGTGATCGGTTCATGGCCCTGGCCAAGCGACGGCGCCCGGACGGGTTGGCGCTGTGGACGTTCCAGGTCAACGCGGCGGCGCGACGCTTCTATGAGCGGCACGGCTTTCGCGAGGCCGGGCGGACGGACGGGGCGCGCAACGAGGAACGAGAGCCGGACATCCGCTACGCATGGGGTAGCGGGAAGCAGTACCGGACCGAGGACGCCGTCGCCCCGCCCGCTCCTCTGTTGTGAGATGAGGATCGGCGGCGCGGGCGACGCGCGGGACGGGGTAGCCGTGGCCGGCGAGGTCGCGCATGACGTGGGCCTCGGGTTCCGCGTCGCCACCGTCGTGGTGGCGGTGCGGGACCCGGCCCTCGTACGGCGTCTGGAGCGCGTACACATCGGCGGACCGTCCGGGCCCCGGCAACCCACCCTCAGGGCGGGGAGGTTGGGGCCTGCGCGTTTCGCGCTCCGGCTCCGCCGCTCACGTCATTCCTCCAGCGTAAGTCCCTTGCGCAGCCGCGCCAGTGTCCGGGAGAGCAGGCGCGAGACGTGCATCTGGGAGATGCCCAGCTCGTCGCCGATCTCCGACTGGGTGAGGCCCGCGGTGAAGCGGAGGGAGAGGATGCGGCGCTCGCGCAGCGGCAGCGAGGCGATCATGGGCTTGAGCGACTCGACGTACTCGATGCCCTCGATGCCGTGGTCCTCGTAGCCCAGGCGGTCCGCGAGGGTCGCGCCGTCGGGCTCGGTCTCCTCGGGCGGGGCGTCGAGCGAGCTGGCCGTGTACGCGTTGGCGGCGGCCATGCCCTCGACGACCTCCTCCGGGGAGAGCCCGAGCTCCTCGGCCAGCTCGTCGACGGTCGGGGACCGGTCGAGCCGCTGGGCGAGCGCGTCGCCCGCCTTGGCGAGGTCGAGACGGAGCTCCTGGAGCCTGCGCGGGACGTGCACCGACCACGAGGTGTCGCGGAAGAACCGCTTGATCTCGCCGATGATCGTCGGCATCGCGAAGGTGGGGAACTCGACGTTGCGGGCGAGCTCGAAGCGGTCGATCGCCTTGATCAGGCCGATGGTGCCGACCTGGATGATGTCCTCCATCGGTTCGCTGCGGGTGCGGAACCGTGAGGCGGCGAACTTGACCAGGGCCAGGTTCAGTTCGATCAGGGTGTTGCGGACGTACGCGTACTCGTGCGTGCCCTCCTCCAGTTCGCCGAGACGGGCGAAGAGGGTCTTCGAGAGCGCGCGGGCGTCGTGCGGGGCGATCTCGTCGACGGGAGGGATCGGCGGGATCAGCGTGGTCGAGTCCGACGGGGTCGCATCCGACAGGGCCGACGGGGTCGGCGGCTGCGGCGAGTTCGCCGCGGCCGGCGAGCTCGGGGAGTGCGGAATCGACGGGATCGGCGACGTACCGACGGGTTCCGTGACGTCGAGCCGGGGGGACATGGTCTCCTCCATTGCTGGTCTTTTGCTGCGGTTTGCGGCGCCTCCATGGCCGGCCGTGTGGCGGGTGTCCCTACTAGCCCTACCCAATTCATGGCGATGGTTGCAAGTGGCAATTGTCCGTTTAGAGATGATTTAGGGTGGAGCGCATGTGCGCGGAGAGAGCCCGGACTTGTATGGTTCGACGCATGTACCGCCAGCACATTGGCAGCGCACCCGGGCGATTTCGGGTCGACGTCAGAACCGTGGGGGCGAGCGAGGTGCTCGCCCCGGTGGGTGAGCTCGATCACCACACCGCCGAACTGTTGCGTGCGCCACTCGACCAGGCCCTCGACGAGGGCCGGGTCCGTCTCGTACTCGACTGCTCGGGGCTTGAGTTCTGCGACTCCACCGGGCTGAACGTGCTGCTCGGGGCCCGGCTGAGAGCCGAGGCCGCGGGCGGCGGGGTCCATCTGGTGGCGATGCGGCCCACGGTGGCCCGGGTCTTCGAGATCACCGGGGCGGATGCCGTCTTCACCCTGCACGACACGATCGAATCCGCCCTCCCTGGCTGAACCGGGCCCGCTTCCGGCCCTTGGGTCCCGCGCCGCGCAGCTCGTGCCGCGCGTCGGGCCCGTGATCCCGTCCCGCCTTTCTTGTTGCCCGCGTTGAATCGGTGAGGTGAAGCACTGATGGAGACTGCCTCCGGCGGCCCCGACGTCCGCCAGCTCGCACTCGGGGCCACCGCCGGCACCGTGCCGCTCGCCCGCGACTTCACCCGGACCGCGCTCCACGACTGGGGCTGGCTCCCGGCCGCCACCGCCGACCGCCGGGCCGCCGCCGAGGACGTCCTGCTCGTCGTCTCCGAACTGGTCACCAACGCCTGCCTGCACGCCGAGGGCCCGGAGAGTCTGCGGGTGCTGCGGCTCGCCGAGGTGCTGCGCCTCGAAGTCGTCGACCGGGGCGCCGGTCAGCCTTCCCCTCGCACCCCGCACCGGGCCGGACGGCCCGGCGGGCACGGCATGTTCATCGTGCAGCGCCTGTGCCGTGCGTGGGGGATCGAGCGCACCCCTGGCGCCCCCGGCAAGACCGTCTGGGCCGAACTCGCCGCACCCGCGTAGATCCGGCGTCCCGCGTGGATCCGGCGTCCGGTGTGGATCCGGTGCAGGTTCGGTGCGGGTTCGGCGCAGGTGCGGGTTCGGTGTGGATCCGGTGTGGATCCGGCGGGGGTCCGGTGCGGGCCCGGTGCGGGTCCGGCGTCCGACGTGGATCCGGCGCGGGTTCCGCGCGGGCCTTGTGACGGGTCATGCGCAACCGCGCGCGACGGGTGTGCGGCGCGCGTGGCGGACGCGCGCTTCCCCTTCCCTCCTCGACGCCCGGGGCGTACCTTGACGGCGCATCTGATGCTCCGTCAGGAATCGTGCCGTGAGGGGTGCTTGTGGTGCCGAACCGGAGGAGAGCGGCGAGCGCGCCGACGATGGCGGTGACGATGACGATGACGGCGAGGGTGACGGCGAGAGCGACAGCGGTGGTGGCGGTAGCGGCGGCGGCCGGATCCGCCGTCCTGTTCGCGGCCCCCGCCGCCCGCGCCACCGTCGTCGACGTGAACTACGCCTGCGAGACGAAGATCGGCCCCAAGAGCGCGGTCTCGCCCGTCGACGTCACGGCCGAGAAGAAGGGCGACGCGTACACGATCACGATGTCCTTCGACAAAGGCGTCTCCGACAGCCCCGTCGAACTCCCGAAGGGCGTCATGACCCCGCGCGCCGAACTCGTCGTCGGCGGCGGCGACAGCGGCAAGGTCCGGGTCGAGGGCGTGCCGAACGCGGCGGCCATCCCGCCCAGCACCCCGATCAGGATCGGAAAGCTGACGGGTACGTACACCCCGAAGAAGAGCGGCAAGGTCACCTTCACCGCCGGCACTCTCACCGTCCACGCCCTCGGCATGGACGCCGCCGTCTGCAAGCCGTCCAACCATCCTTCTCCCTCGCTGGAGTTGAGTGTCACGGCGGCCTCGGGCGGGGCGGGCGGATCCGGTGGTGGCGGTGGTGGCGGTACGGGATCGGGGGCGGGCGGCGGCCGGTTGCCCAGGACGGGCCCCCTGGACTCGGCCCTCGCGCTCGGCACCCTCGGCGGCACGGTGCTGCTGACCGGCGCGGCCGGAGTGCTCTGGCTCACCCGGCGCCCGTCACGGCACACGGCGCGCTGATGGGGGCGGTACGGGCGGCACGCGCGGTGAGGGTGTTACGGGCGTTACGGGCGTTACGAGGGGTGCGGGCGGCGCGGTACGGGCTCGCGGCCCTCGCGCTTCCCGCCCTCCTCGCCGCCGCCCCCGCTCCCGCACTCGCCGGGGCCCCCGCACCCGCCGGGTGGAGCGCCGGGCCCGCCGCCGGCCGGCCGTACGTCTACCTGGAAGGCCCCGCCGGCAGCGTCCTGACCGACACCCTGTCCGTCACCAACCCCACCACCCGCCCGCTCACCGTCCGGCTCACCGGCCGGGCCGGGCAGGCCGACGAGCCGGACGCCCTCTCTTTCGCCTTCGCCGCCCGCACCGTGACCGTCCCCGCCCGCACCCGCGCGGACGTGCCCTTCACCGTCACCGTCGGCGCGGGCACCCCGCCCGGCGATCATCAGGGCTCGATCCGGGCGACGGCCGGGGCGCCGGCCCGTACCGCCGCCGTCCCGCTCCACCTGCGGGTCGGCGGCCCGCACCTGGCCGCGCTGACCATCGAGGACGTCCGTGTCCAGCACCCCGGCGGCTCCGGGATCGTGCGCTACACCCTGGTCAACCGGGGCAGCACCACCCTCGCCCCACGCCTCGCCGTCCGCGCCGAAGGCGTCCTCGGCACCGTCCTCGACCGGCCCGAACGCCCGCTCCCGCTCACCCTGCGCCCCGGCGAGCGCGTCACCCGCACCGAACCGTGGCCCGACCCGCCCGCGCTCGACGCGGTCACCGTCCACCTGACGGCCACCGCCCCGGGCGCCCCGCCCGCGACCGTCCGCGTGGCCGCCACCTTCGCCTCCGCGCCGGGCCTCGCCGCCGCGACGGCCGTCCTCCTCGCGGCGGCGGGCGCGGTCGCGTACGCCGCCAGGCCCGCGTCACGGATACGGATACGGATACGGATACGGATGCGGATACGGAGGCGACGATGACCCGCCCACGGCCCACGGCGCCGTGCGCGGCGCTCCGGCTCGCCCTGTCCGCCTTCCTGCCTCCCCTGCTGGCGGCCCTCACCGCCCTCACCGCCGTCGCCCTCCCCGTCGTGCTCGCGCCGCCCGCCTCAGCCTCGGTCTCCGCCGCCCGGGCCGCCGAGCCGCCCGCCGTCGTGCTGTCGCGGAAGGAGGGCGGCAAGGGCGGCACCCTGACCGTCAGCGGCTCCGGCTGGCGGCCCGGCGCCCTGCTCATGCTGCTGATCTGCGGCCAGGGCGCGCCCGGCACGGGCGTCATCGGTGGCACCAACTCCTGCGCCAACACCGACGGCCGGGCCGCCACCGTCGATGCCCAGGGCGCGTTCAGTACGCGGCTGCCGGTCGCCGAGCCGCCCAAGCCCTGCCCGTGCGTGGTCCATGTGGCCGTCGTCGCCGGAGCCGGACCCCAGGGCCCTGGAGGTACGGACACGGTGGACGTGGCGTTCACCGTCGCCGGGCATCCGACCGCCCCGCTGCCTGCCGCCGGCGACAACGGCCGGCTCGCGGTCCTCACCACCGCCCGGCTCGAAGGCTCGGGCGGAGTCCTCGTGTGGTTCGGCGCGCCCGCCCGCCGGAATGTGGTCGTGACCCTCGGCAACCTCGGCCAGAGCGCCGTCAAGAACCCCGTCTTCGAGGTCGGCGCCCGGCATGGGGTCCTCTCGCCGACCTACGAGGAACAGCAGTGGCACGGCACGATCGCACCCGGCCGGAAAGCCTTGGTGAAACTGCCCGTCGAGCTGCCGGCCGGCGCCCACGGCGACTACCGGGTCTCCGTCAGATACGGCGGAAAGGTGCTGGTCGAGCAGCCGTGGACGGTCGGGCGGCCCTGGGGCGTGACGCTGTTCTGGCTGCTGCTCGCGCTCGTCGTCCCGGCGGCCCTGTTCCGTATCGGCATGGCGATCGTCGACCGGGTCCGCCCACCGGACGACCGTGCCCCGGCCCCGGCCCGTACCCGGGCCCCGGCCCGTACCCGGGCCCCGGCCCGTACCCGGGCCCCGGCCCGTACCCGGGCCCCGTCCCGTACCCGGGCCCCGTCCCGTACCCCAGCCACCGCCACCGCGCCCGCCCGCGCCCCCACGTCCACGGACGCGCCGACCGCGGGCCTGCCGTGGTTCACCCCCGACTCCGCACCGTCAGACAACAGCCCGACGACGAAGGGACGGTCGTGAGGACGACACGTACGACGACACGTACGACGAGACGGAGGATCGGCGCGGC
The DNA here is from genome assembly GCF_043198875.1 of Streptomyces sp. NPDC048718. Taxonomy (NCBI): domain Bacteria; kingdom Bacillati; phylum Actinomycetota; class Actinomycetes; order Kitasatosporales; family Streptomycetaceae; genus Streptomyces; species Streptomyces sp. NPDC048718. Next base: position 11,356 of record NZ_JBICVG010000025.1, on the reverse strand, counting down.
CGGCGTCGCGATGATGCTCGGCGGCGCGGGGATCCTGCTGGCCGCCGGCCCCGCCGCCGCGGCGGCGGTCTCGTACCCGACCGAGTGCGTCCCGCCCGCCGTCTCCGGCCTGCCACCGGTCGAGGGGACGACCTCGGTGCGGCTCACCGCGCCCGCCGAGGCCACGGTCGGCGACGAGGTGGAGGTGGTGTGGACGACGGTCGCCGCCGCCTCCAAGAACCCCGACTTTCTCGACCTGGAGAAGGACACCGTCCAGCCCAGTGGAGTGGTCAGGCTGGGTGGCGCGGCGAGCGGCACGCTCACGATGACAGGCCCCCGCGAGAACCCGCCGATCCCGAAGAACAGCCCGATGATCCTCTCCACCATGAAGGGCACGCTGAAGCCGACCGCGGCGGGCGAGATCACGCTGACGCCGGACGCGTACACGATCAACGTCTCCAAGCCCCTGCCGACCGACACGAAGTGCGGCCCGAAGCAGCCGGTCGCGCCCGCCGCCACGATCAAGGTGTCGGCGGGCGGGGGATCGACCACCTCGGGTGGGACGACCGCATCAGGCGGGACAACGGCATCAGGCGGTGGCACGGCCGCCGGCGGCGGTACGGCGGCCTCCGGAGGCACGTCCTCCTCGGGCGGCACATCCGGTACGTCCGGCACATCCGGTACGACATCGAGCACCGGCGGCTCCAGCGGCTCGACCAGCACCAGCGGCACCAGCGGCACCTCCGGCTCGACCGGCGGGTCCGGCGGCGGCTCGACCGACTTCCCCGGCGAGGAGGTCGCGGTGAGCTTCGCCTGCCAGGCCCCCGGCCCCTCCTCCATCACCTCCAAGGTGACGATCGGCGCCAAGAAGAACGGCGGCTCCTACGCCCTCACCGTCAAGACCGCCAAGGGCGTCATGGACAGCCCCGCCGCCCTGCCCAAGGGCGCCCTCAAGCCCTCCATGGACGTACGGCTCGGGGGCGCCGACTCCGGCTCGGTGAAGGTCACCGGGCCCGGCAACCCGGAGCCGCTGGAGGCGGGCAAGCCGGTCGACCTGACCGATATGACCGGGACGTACACCCCGGGCGCGACCGGCAGGACCACCCTGGCGCCCGGGAAGCTGACCATCAGCGTCTCGCTGGGCGGCACGCCGATCGTGATCCCGTGCGAGGTCAAGGGCGCGGCCGGGGCGTCGCTGACCCTGGACACCGAGAAACAGGCCGGAGGCGCCTCCGGCGGCACCACGAGCGGCACCACCGGCGGATCGACCACCTCCGGCACCACCGGCGGATCCGGCACCACCAGCGGTACGAGCGGCGGCGGCCTCGCCGAGACCGGCGCCGCCGACCACGGCGCCCTGCGCGCGCTCGCACTCGTCGCGGGCACCGTGATCCTCCTCGGCGGCGCGGTGTTCACCTTCACCCCGTGGGCGCGGCTGCGCCGCTGACGTACGAGACAGAGGGAAAGACGGTTCAGCAGGGAAAACGGCGGAGGGCCGCCGCACCGTATCGGTGCGGCGGCCCTCCGTGTGCCGTTCAGGCGAGGTGCAGAGGCGCGAGGTGCGTCAGTGGACGGTGCCCATGAGCGCCTGGACCTTCTTGCGGTACATGTAGATCGCGAAGCCGGCCGCGACGGCGAGCGACGCTTCCATCGCGATCATCCCGGTGCCGTTCAGGTCCACACCGGCCAGCGAGAGCAGGCTGGTGGAGCAGTCACCGGCGGTGACGGCGAGGAACCAGACACCCATCATCTGGGAGGCGTACTTCTTCGGCGCCATCTTCGTGGTGACGGAGAGGCCGACCGGGGAGAGGCACAGCTCACCGATGGTCTGGATCATGTAGATCGAGACGAGCCAGAGCGGGGAGACCTTGGTGCCGTCGCCGGCCATGTTCATCGGGACGATGAAGATGAAGAAGGAGGCGCCGACCAGGACCAGACCCATCGAGAACTTCACGATGGTGTTCGGTTCCTGGTTCTTACGGGCCAGCCACAGCCACAGCCAGGCGAAGACCGGCGCGAGGCTCATCACGAACAGCGGGTTCAGCGACTGGTACCAGGTGGCCGGGAAGCCCAGGCCGAAGACGGTGCCGGTGGTCTTGCTGTCGGCGAACAGCGACAGGGTGGAACCACCCTGGTCGTAGATCATCCAGAAGATGGCGGCGGCGACGAAGAACCAGATGTAGCCGGTCATCTTCGACTGCTCGGACTTGTCGAGGTCCTTGTCCCGCTTGATGCGGACCAGGACGGCGACCGGGATCAGCAGACCGGCGAGGGTGATCGGGACGAGCGCCCAGTTCAGCGTGTAGACGCCCATGCCGACGACGACGCCGTAGAAGGCGGCGGCGGCGACCAGGACGACGGCGACCTTGACCAGCATGCTGTTGCGCTCGGCGGCGCTCAGCGGGTTCGGGACGACGGCGCTCTTCTCGCTGAGGTGCTTCGTGCCGAAGAGGAACTGGATCAGACCGACACCCATGCCCGCCGCGGCGAGCAGGAAGCCGAGGTGCCAGTTGACCTTCTCGCCGACGGTGCCGACGACGAACGGCGCGATGAAGGCACCCAGGTTGATGCCGATGTAGAAGAGCGTGAAGCCACCGTCACGGCGCGGGTCGTCCGGGCCGTCGTAGAGGTGGCCGACCATCGTCGAGATGTTGGCCTTGAGCAGACCGGAACCGGCGGCGACGAGCGCGAGACCGACGAAGAACGCGGCCTGGCCCGGCAGGGCCAGCGAGCCGTGACCGGCCATGATGACGAAACCGGCGATGGCGACCGTCTTACGGGCACCCCAGACGCGGTCACCGAACCAGCCACCGGGCATGGCCATGAGGTAGACCATCGACACGTAGACCGAGTAGATCGCCACAGCCGTGGCGCCGGTCATGGCCAGTCCACCGCCCTGGCTGCCCCGGGCGGCGTCGGCGCCTCCGGAGACCAGGTACAGGACGAGAAGGGCCCGCATGCCGTAGTAGGAGAAGCGCTCCCACATCTCGGTCATGAAGAGGGTGGCCAGGCCGCGAGGGTGGCCGAAGAAGGTCTTCTCGGAACCGGGGGTTCCGGTGGAAGCCTTCGCCAGGCTGGACGCCATGTCGATCCTTGCTCTGTCGGGACGCGTGCTTCGTGAGCGGTGTGCGCCCGGTGGGGGAGGCCGGCACCGGCAGGAGAGCGGTCGCGCTCCACCGGGATCCACGCCCTCGCGACGCCTCATCGCGTCCAAGGACCCGGCCCACAGGTCATTCAAGGTTCTCAAGCCCGCCGACGGCGGCCTTGTGCAGAAAGAGACCCTTGGCTCGCAACACGGCCAAAGGTCCCCGATTACCGCAACAGAACTCAGGCCACCATACGACACGACAGTGCCGGATATGGAAGGACTTGAGAGATGGATCACAGGCTCTGAGGGAACCGCCGACCTGCAATCGAAGGTGTTCGTCACCTTACGGGGCAAGATCCACAGGGCCCCCTCCGGCCCTTGGGATCACGCCCCGGCGGGGGCGCCGCGCGGACTACCATCACCTCATGACCCGTGTACTGCTCGCCGAGGACGACGCCTCCATTTCGGAACCGCTGGCCCGCGCCCTGCGGCGCGAGGGATACGAGGTCGAAGTGCGGGAGGACGGTCCCACCGCTCTCGACGCCGGACTTCAGGGCGGGATCGACCTGGTCGTGCTCGACCTCGGACTGCCCGGCATGGACGGCCTGGAGGTGGCCCGGCGGCTGCGCGCCGAGGGGCACACGGTGCCGATCCTCGTGCTCACCGCCCGCGCCGACGAGGTCGACACCGTCGTGGGACTCGACGCCGGCGCCGACGACTACGTGACCAAGCCCTTCCGTCTCGCCGAACTCCTCGCCCGCGTACGGGCGCTGCTCCGGCGCGGCGCCGCCGAGCCGGCCGCCGCGCCCACCACCCACGGCGTGCGGATCGACGTCGAGTCGCACCGCGCGTGGATGGGCGACGAGGAACTCCAGCTCACGGCCAAGGAGTTCGACCTGCTGCGCGTCCTGGTCCGGGACGCGGGCCGGGTGGTCACCCGCGACCAGCTGATGCGCGAGGTCTGGGACACCACCTGGTGGTCGTCCACCAAGACCCTCGACATGCACATCTCCTGGCTCCGCAAGAAGCTCGGCGACGACGCGGCCAACCCGCGCTACATCGCCACGGTCCGGGGCGTCGGCTTCCGTTTCGAGAAGAATTAGAGGAACGGAAGGGCTCGGGGACTGGAGGGGGCCGGAAAGCCGGAAGGAATCGGAGAACCGAAGCCTCCGCCTCCGCGGCGGAGCGAGCCGCGGTCACGCGTACGAGCGCGACAGCGCCCGCGACGCCTTCCGCCCGAGGCACCCGAGCCGCCCGAGCCGCCCGCCCCGCCCGAGAACGACAGACAGAACGAGAGAACTGGGTACGTGACCAGGTGCGCCGCCGTCTGATCAATTCCACGCTCGCCGTGGTGCTCGTCGTCATCGCCGTCTTCGGCGGCTCGCTCGTGTTCGTCGAGTCCCGCACGATCACCGCGGGCGCCCAGGAGAGCGTGGACTCCGAGGCCCTGCGGATCGTGTCGATCGTCGACAGCCGGCTGATCGGCGGCGAACCGGTCACCCCCGCCATCCTGGCGGACCAGAGCGGTGCCAAGCGGTACGCCCATGTCTCCATCCCCGGCCGCGACCCGATCGAACTCGGCACCCGCCCGGACGGCGGGGTCGTCCGAGGCCACGCCGAGGGCGAGCGCGGCGAGGTCGTGGTGGTCGAGGAACCCCGCTCCACGATCACCGCCGAGGTCGTCCGCACCTCCCTGACCACGGGCGGAGTGGCGCTGCTGTGCGTCGTGGCGGCCGTGCTCCTCGCCGTGCGCCAGGCCAACCGGCTCGCCTCCCCGCTCACCGACCTCGCCGAGACCGCCGAACGCCTCGGCTCCGGCGACCCCCGCCCCCGCCACAAGCGGTACGGGGTGCCCGAGCTGGATCGGGTCGCCGACGTCCTGGACGCCTCCGCCGAACGCATCGCGCGGATGCTCACCGCCGAGCGCCGGCTCGCCGCCGACGCCTCCCACCAGCTCCGTACGCCCCTCACGGCGCTCTCCATGCGCCTGGAGGAGGTCGCGGTGGCCGACGACCTGGAGACGGTCCGGGAGGAGGCCACGATCGCGCTCACGCAGGTCGAGCGGCTCACGGACGTGGTGGAGCGGCTGCTGACCAACGCGCGCGACCCGCGTACCGGCTCCGCCGTCGCCTTCGACCTCGACGAGGTCGTCAAGCAGCAGATCGAGGAGTGGCGGCCCGCCTACCGCAGCGCGGGCCGGGCCATCGTGCACTCCGGCAAGCAGGGCATGCGGGCCGTCGCCACCCCGGGCGCGGTCGCCCAGGTGCTCGCCGCGCTGATCGAGAACTCGCTCATGCACGGTGGCGGCACGGTCGCGCTGCGCACCCGGGTCACCGGCAACCAGTCCGTGATCGAGGTCACCGACGAGGGCGCGGGCGTCCCCGCCGACCTCGGGGCGCGGATCTTCGAGCGGGCGGTCAGCGGGCGCAGCTCCACGGGCATCGGGCTCGCGGTCGCCCGGGACCTCGCGGAGGCGGACGGCGGCCGGCTGGAACTGCTCCAGCAGCAGCCGCCGGTCTTCGCGCTCTTCCTGAGCCGCGAGGTGCGCGGCCGTACGGAACCGGAGCCGGAGCGCCCGGTCCGGTAAACGGGCCGCGCGGGCCCGCAGGCCCGCAGACCGCGGGCGGGGGCTGCTCGGACTCGCTCAGCCCCGCTCAGACCCGGTCGGGCTGTTTGCGGGTGTCGCGGGTGGCCTGGCGCGGGGTCTTCTCCAGCAGGGCCTCGGCACTCCGTACGGCCGTCCCGGACGCGGGCGCCGCCCCCGCCCCGGACGGCTTCCCCGCACCGGACGACTCCACCGGCATCGCCTTGAAGACCCAGCTGCGGTACGACCAGAAGCGGAACAGCGTCCCGACGCCGATGCCGAAGAACTTGAAGAAGTTGCTCTGCAGCGGGGTGTCCCAGCCCGCGCCGTACGTCGCCGCGTACAGGACACCGTTCTCGATGACCATGCCGATCGCGCTGAACACCAGGAACAGCGTCATCTCGCGGGTACGGCCGGACTTGTCGCAATCGCGGTACGTGAAGTAGCGGAACCCCACGTAATTGCAGAGGATGGCCACGACGGTGGCGATCAGGCTGGCCCGCACCACCGGCAGGTCGGAGAAGTGCCGCACCAGGTTGAAGACGCCCATGTTGACCAGGACGCCGAGACCGCCGACCAGGCCGAACTTGGCGACCTCGCGGGCGAGGCGCTCGATCCGCGGACGCAGTGTGCCGGGTTCACTCATCGTGATGGCTCTCTGTCCTGTCCGTTCGGGAGTGCTTCGAAAGCGCTTCGGGTCTTCGGGGCCTGGGCCTGGGGCCAGGGCCGGGGGACTGCGCGGAGCCTTCGGGGGTGCGCCGGGGCGCGCGGAAGAAGGCAATGACCACGCCATGCTAACCATCCGGACGCCCGCCCGCCCCCCTTGCCCGCGATCCGCGCCCGCGTACGCGCGATCCGTGCCCGAGCCCCGCCCGCCCCCGCTCGCGCTGTCGCAAAACACAGCCGGACGAGTGGCCGGAACTTGTGCGGATACCCTAAGAGGGTGACGTTCCCGGTAGTCGGCATGGTCGGTGGCGGGCAGCTCGCCCGTATGACCCACGAGGCGGGCATCCCCCTCGGCCTGAAGTTCAAGCTCCTCAGTGACACCCCGCAGGACTCGGCGGCCCAGGTGGTGAGCGAGGTCGTCATCGGCGACTATCGCGACCTGGACACGCTGCGCGACTTCGCGCGGGGCTGTGACGTGATCACCTTCGACCACGAGCACGTGCCCGCAGAGCACCTCGCGGCCCTGGAGGCGGACGGCGTCGTCGTCCGGCCCGGCCGCGCGGCCCTCGCGCACGCCCAGGACAAGGGGGTGATGCGGGCCAGGCTCGACGAGATCGGCGCCCCGAGCCCACGCCACCGCCTCGTGGCCGACCCGGCCGACGCGGCGGCCTTCGCCGCCGAGGGCGACGGATTCCCGATCATCCTCAAGACCGTGCGCGGCGGCTACGACGGCAAGGGCGTCTGGTTCGTCCGTACGCCCGAGGACGCCGAGGACGCGTTCCGCGCCGGCGTCCCCGTCCTCGCCGAGGAGAAGGTCGACTTCGCGCGCGAGCTCGCCGCGAACATCGTCCGCTCCCCGCACGGCCAGGCCGTGGCGTACCCGGTGGTCGAGTCCCGCCAGGTCGACGGCGTCTGCGACACCGTGATCGCCCCCGCGCCCGGGCTCTCCGAGGAGCTGTCCGGCCAGGCGCAGGAACTGGCGCTGCGCATCGCCAAGGAACTCGACGTCGTCGGCCACCTCGCCGTCGAACTCTTCGAGACCCGCGACGGCCGCATCCTCGTCAACGAGCTGGCCATGCGTCCGCACAACTCCGGTCACTGGACCCAGGACGGCGCGATCACCTCGCAGTTCGCCAACCACGTCCGCGCCGTGCTCGACCTCCCGCTGGGCGACCCGCGCCCGCGCGCGCGGTGGACCGTGATGAGCAATGTGCTCGGCGGCGACTTCCCGGACATGTACGCCGCGTATCTGCACTGCATGGCCCGCGACCCGCAGCTCAAGATCCACATGTACGGCAAGGACGTGAAGCCCGGCCGCAAGGTCGGTCACGTCAACACCTACGGCGACGACCTGGACGACGTGCTGGAGCGCGCCCGTCACGCCGCCGACTACCTGCGAGGGACGATCGTTGAGTAACACGCCCGCCGGACACCCGCTCGTCGGCATCGTCATGGGCTCCGACTCGGACTGGCCCGTGATGGAAGCGGCGGCCGAGGCTCTCGACGAGTTCGAGATCCCGTACGAGGTCGACGTCGTCTCCGCGCACCGGATGCCGCGCGAGATGATCGCGTACGGCGAGGAGGCCGCCGGACGCGGTCTCAAGGCGGTCATCGCGGGCGCCGGCGGCGCGGCCCACCTGCCGGGCATGCTCGCCTCGGTCACCCCGCTGCCCGTCATCGGCGTACCCGTACCGCTGAAGTACCTCGACGGCATGGACTCGCTGCTCTCCATCGTGCAGATGCCGGCCGGTGTCCCGGTCGCCACCGTCTCGGTCGGCGGCGCCCGCAACGCGGGCCTGCTCGCCGCCCGGATGCTCGCCGCGCACGACCCGGCGCTCCAGGAGCGGATGCGGGAGTTCCAGCGGAAGCTGAACGACCAGGCGACGGAGAAGGGCAAGCGGCTCCGTCAGAGGGTCGAGGGCTCGGCGTCCTTCGGGTTCGCCCGATGAGCGCGGCGGGCGCGGTGGGCGCCGCGGAGCCGGCCAGTGGGGCGGACCCGGCCGGCGGGGCGGACCCGGCGGGCACCCAGAGCACCCCGGGTGCCTCGGCTGCCTCGGGCGCGCAGAGTGCTCCCGGTGTGAGCGAGGCGGCCTCCGCCCGGCTCGCCGAGGCGCTGGAACTCCTCGCCGAGGCCCCCGTCGTCGACGGCCACAACGACCTCCCCTGGGCGCTGCGCGAGCACTGCGGCTACGACCTCGACAAGCTCGACGTCTCCGGCGACCAGCGCGGCGTCCTCCACACCGACCTCGCCCGGCTGCGGGCCGGCGGCGTCGGCGCCCAGTTCTGGTCGGTGTACGTACCGGGCCGGCTCGCCGGCGACCACGCCGTCAGCGCCACCCTGGAGCAGATCGACGCCGTCGATCAGCTCCTCGCCCGCTACAGCTCCGAGCTGGCGCCCGCGCTGACCGCCGACGACATGGAAGCGGCCCGCGCCGAAGGCCGGATCGCCTCCCTGAAGGGCGCCGAGGGCGGCCACTCGATCGACAACTCCCTCGCCACCCTGCGTGCCCTGCACGCGCTGGGTGTCCGCTATATGACGCTCACCCACAACGAGAACAACGACTGGGCGGACTCGGCCACCGACACGCCCCGGCACGGCGGGCTCACCCCGTTCGGCCGCGAGGTCGTCCGCGAGATGAACCGCACCGGCATGCTGGTCGACCTCTCGCACGTCGCCGCGACGACGATGCGCGACGCGCTCGACACCTCCGCCGCGCCGGTGATCTTCTCGCACTCCTCGTCGCGCGCGGTCTGCGACCACCCGCGCAACATCCCGGACGACGTCCTGGAGCGGCTGCCCGGCAACGGGGGCGTGGCGATGGCGACCTTCGTACCGAAGTTCATCCTGCCCGCCGCCGTGGAGTGGACGGCCCGCGCGGACGCCAACATGCGCGCCCACGGGCTGCACCATCTGGCCACCACGCCCGACGCGATGGCGGTCCACCGCGCCTTCGAGGCGGAGAACCCGCGCCCGATCGCGACCCCGGCCACGGTCGCCGACCACCTCGACCACATGCGCGAGGTCGCGGGCATCGACCACATCGGCATCGGCGGCGACTTCGACGGCACCGCGTTCACCCCGGCGGGCCTCGACGACGTCGCGGGCTACCCGAACCTGATCGCGGAACTTCTCACCCGCGGCTGGTCGCCGGCCGACCTCGCCAAGCTGACCTGGTCCAACGCGGTCCGTGTGCTGCGCGACGCGGAGGCCGTGGCCCGCGACCGGCAGAGCAGGCAGAGCCCGTCGGTGGCGACCATCGCCTCGATGGCCTGAGGCGGGCGGGGCGCCCGAGGCACCCGAGGTATCCGGGGCGCCCGAGGCACCCGAGGTATCCGGGGCGCCTGAGGTGTCCCCGGCGCCGGTCGGTGACAGGCGTGTGGACCGCTGAGGGGCCCGGTCCCGTACGGACATCCGTACGGGACCGGGCCCCTCAACCGTGATTCGGCAGGTCAGGCGGTCGGGCGCCCCATCGCGCGGTACGTCCAGCCGGCCTCGCGCCAGCGGGCCGGGTCGAGGGCGTTGCGCCCGTCGAGGATGACCGGCGAGGCGACGACGCCGGCCAGCTCGGCCGGGTCGAGCGCGTCGCGGAACTCGCGCCACTCGGTGAGGTGCAGCACCACGTCCGCGCCGCGTACGGCGTCGATCGCCGAGTCCGCGTAGCCGAGGGTGGGGAAGACCCGGCGGGCGTTGGCCATGCCCTTCGGGTCGTAGACGGTGACCTGGCCGCCCTGGAGATGGATCTGACCGGCCACGTTCAGCGCCGGCGAGTCGCGGACGTCGTCCGAGTCGGGCTTGAAGGTCGCGCCGAGCACGGCGACCCGCTTGCCGAGGAAGCCGCCGCCGAGCGCCTCGCGCGCCATCTCCACCATGGACGCGCGGCGCCGCATGTTGATGGAGTCGATCTCGCGCAGGAAGGTCAGCGCCTGGTCGGCGCCCAGCTCGCCCGCGCGGGCCATGAAGGCGCGGATGTCCTTGGGCAGACAGCCGCCGCCGAAGCCGATGCCGGCCCGCAGGAACTTCGAACCGATCCGCTCGTCGTGCCCGATCGCCTCCGCGAGCTTGGCCACGTCGCCGCCGCCCGCCTCGCAGACCTCCGCCATCGCGTTGATGAAGGAGATCTTGGTGGCGAGGAAGGAGTTGGCCGCGGCCTTGACCAGCTCGGCGGTCGGGTAGTCGGTGAGCACGAGCGGCGAGCCCTCGGCCAGCGGCACCGCGTACACCTCGCGCAGCACCTTCACGGCCCGCTCGCCCATCGCGCCCTCGGGCACGCCGACGACGATGCGGTCCGGGTGCAGGGTGTCCTGCACCGCGAAGCCCTCGCGCAGGAACTCCGGGTTCCAGGCCAGCGCCACCCCCTCGGGCAGCAGACCGCCGAGCCGCTGGGCCGAGCCGACCGGCACGGTCGACTTGCCGACCACCAGGGCGTCGCCGCGGACGACCGCGGCGAGGGAGGTGAAGGCGGAGTTGGCGTACGACATGTCGCAGGCGTACTCGCCGTGCTTCTGCGGCGTGTTCACGCACACGAAGTGGACGTCGCCGTCGAAGGCCGCCAGGTCGTCCCAGGAGGTGGTGAAGCGCAGCCGGCCGGTGGATCCCTCGATCGTGTCGACGTGGCGGGCGAGGAGTTCCTCCAGGCCCGGCTCGTACATCGGGACGCGTCCCGCGGCGAGCATCTCGATCTTCTCGGGGGCGATGTCGAGGCCGAGGACTTCGAAGCCCAGCTCCGCCATGGCCGCGGCGTGGGTGGCGCCGAGGTAGCCGGTGCCGATCACGGTGATCTTGAGGGCCATGCGAACTCCAGTGAGGTCGGGCGGAATGCCTGCCCGAGCATAGTCGGGGCCGCGCGGAACCCTGGATCGGGACCTGATCTCGCCCTACCATGCGGGTTACCTGACGGTAATGAACAAGCCTGGGAGAGTGTGCCGGTGGCGGGATCCGCTGATTTCGACCTGTATCGCCTGTCCGAGGAGCACGAGATGCTCCGGGAGACGGTCCGCTCGCTGGCGGAGGCGAAGATCGCTCCGTTCGCCGCCGCGGT
>NZ_JBICVG010000024.1:0-76294 GCF_043198875.1 Streptomyces sp. NPDC048718 | reverse complement strand
CGCTCACCCACCGACGCCATCAACGCCACCACCGTCAGCCTCAAAACCTCCTCAACACCCACCACACACCCCACCCTAACAACCCCAAAACCAAACACCCGAAAAACAAAGCCAGCTTCGGAAACGACAGCGACGCTGCTCTTCTCCTACGGACCAGTCTCTGCGGAGGGGTTGTCGATGCGCGAAAGACCGACGCGATCGTAGCGGGCCATGCGCGACGGGGTACCCTCACGCCCCGCGCGGCACAACGCGGCACCCCTCATACATGTTCCCTCCACACATGCGGGCCGCACACATCGCTGACCGTTTCCTGTGATCGGAGACCGACAATGTCCTCGCCCTCCTCCTCTGTGTCCGCCGATCTGGCATCGATCTACCGGGCCATCGAGAACCTGATCGCCCGCTACGCCGAACTCGTCGACGACGGCGACTTCACGGGGCTCGGCCTGCTCCTCGCGAACGCCACGTTCTCCGGCGGTGGCGCGCCGGCACACGGCAGGAATGCGATCGAGCAGATGTTCCGGAACACTCTGGTCATCCATGACGACGGCACACCGCGAACTCATCACGTCACCAGCAACATCGCCATCGAGATCGACGAGCGGACGGACACGGCCGTCGCTCGCTCCTACGTCACCGTTCTGCAGGCGCTGCCCGATCTGCCGCTGCAGACCATCGCCGCCGGCCGGTACCGCGATCGCTTCGAACACTTCGACGGGGAGTGGCGCTTCACCGAACGGCACGTCGATATACGGCTCTTCGGAGATGTGAGCCGCCATCTCCAGCCGATCGCCCCGCGCCCGTAGGTTCTGCCCTCCGGCAAGTTCGGAAGTCCTGCCGAGCGCGCAGCCCACCCGGCTTTCCCCCTCCTCCAGCCATCAGCTCCGCATACCCGACATGGGGCCGGGGAGGGTGAAGCGGTTGCCTCAGCCGCACGTGCTCCCGCTAGGGTCGGGACGCATGATCGTATGGCTGAACGGCACCCACGGGGTGGGCAAGACGACGACAAGCGTGCTCCTCCAGCGGCTGCTTCCAAAGTCACGGGTACTGGATGCCGAAAAAGTCGGCGAGACACTCATGGACATCACCCCGGGGCTGCCGGAGATGAACAACTTCCAGCACTGGCCGCCCTGGCGACCACTGGTCGTCGAGACCGCCCGCCACGTCCTCGACTACACCGGCGGCACCCTTGTGATGCCCATGACCGTCCTGGTCGAGCCATACTGGCGCGAAATCAGCAGGGGCCTCGCCCAGCACGACATCCCGGTACGGCACTTCGTTCTGCACGCCGACACCGAGACCCTGCGTCGGCGTATCGCCGACGACATGGTCACCGGCCCAGCCTCCCCCTTCCGCCTCCGCCATCTCGAGCCCTACGCCGAAGCGGCTCGCACCTGGCTCCATAACGAGGCCGAGGTCGTCGACACCACACACCTCACCCCCGCGCAAGCCGCCCAGCGGATCGCGGACGCCGTCATGGACGGGACGAGCACCGCAGTATCCGACGCCCCGCACCGGGGCGTCGGATAACCGCACACGCCCCGCAACACCTGCTGGAGCCCGCCCTCCCCCGCCCGGGCGGGGGCCGGAGCCCCCTTCCACGCCCGGGTACGCGTCGAACCCCCCGTACCCATGGACGTGTTGTCAGATCAACCCCTGGGCAAGCATCGCGTCGGCCACCCGCTCGAAGCCTGCGGCGTTCGCGCCCAAGACGTAGTCCCCGGGGGCTCCGTAACGGTCGGCGGTCTCGCGGATGGACGTGTGGATGTCCCGCATGATCGTCGCGAGGCGGGCCTCGACCTCCTCGAACGTCCAGGACGCACGCGACGCGTTCTGCTGCATCTCCAGGGCGCTGGTGGCGACGCCGCCGGCGTTGGCGGCCTTGCCCGGGCCGAAGAGGACGTCGGCGTCCCGCAGGACACGGATCGCTTCGGGTGTGGCGGGCATGTTGGCACCCTCGGACACCGCCTTCACCCCGTTGCGCACGAGGGTGAGCGCGGCGTCGGCGTCCAGTTCGTTCTGGGTCGCCGAGGGAAGAGCGACGTCGGTGGGTACGTCCCAGACGCTGCCGCCCGGCACGTAGCGTGCGGAGGGGCCCCGGCGGTCGGCGTAGTCGCCGATCCGGCCGCGTTCGACTTCCTTGATCCGCTTGAGGAGGTCGAGGTCGATACCCTTCTCGTCGACGACGAAGCCACCGGAGTCCGAGGCCGTCAGGACGTGCGCGCCCAGTGCCTGGGCCTTCTCGATCGAGTAGAGGGCAACGTTCCCGGAGCCGGAGACGGTGACCCTGCGGCCTTCGAGGTCTTCGCCCCGGGTGCTCAGCATTTCCAGGGCGAACAGGACGTTGCCGTATCCGGTCGCCTCGGAGCGGACCAGGCTGCCGCCCCAGCCGATGCCCTTGCCGGTGAGAACGCCCGGCTCCCAACGGTTGGTGATGCGCCGGTACTGGCCGAAGAGATAGCCGATTTCCCGGGTACCGACCCCGATGTCGCCTGCGGGCACGTCGGTGTGCTCGCCGAGGTGACGGTGGAGTTCGGTCATGAAGGACTGGCAGAAGCGCATGACTTCGGCGTCGGAGCGGCCGTGGGGGTCGAAGTCGCTGCCGCCCTTGCCGCCTCCGATGTTCAGGCCGGTCAGTGCGTTCTTGAAGATCTGTTCGAAGCCGAGGAACTTCACGGTGCCGAGGCCGACGGTCGGGTGGAAGCGAAGCCCGCCCTTGTAGGGGCCAAGGGCGCTGTTGAACTCCACGCGGATGCCCCGGTTGACGTGCACGCGGCCGGCGTCGTCCTGCCATGGCACCCGGAAGATGATCTGCCGCTCGGGTTCCACCAGACGTTCCAGGACCCGGGCCTCCAGGAGTTCGGGGCGGGCCGTGAGGACCGGCTCCAGGGTTTCCAGGACTTCACCGAGCGCCTGGTGGAATTCGGGTTCGCCCGGATTGCGCCGCAGTACTTCGGCGTGGAGCGGACGCAGCAGGGCGGGCATGGTCCGATGGCCGGACTGGGCGGGAAGCGAAGGCATGGGCACACCTCTTCACGTGGACGTCGGCCGGGGGCCGCGTCCGGTCGTGCTCCCCGAACCGTGGACCCCGCATGGAGGGCGGATCGTACGGGAGTTCGAGCAATGCCCGCATCATTGTCCACAGCGTGGAGTCCGGAACCCACTGACGAGTCCGCTACGCCACGCATACCCCGCGTGGCGCACCACTCATGACGCGCCAAGAGAATCAACCGGACGGGATTCGCCCGCGTCATTGCTCTCGGACAGCCCGGCCCGATGGAGGAGGATACAAGCGCGGCAAGCGAAGGGGAGCGCGAGCCGGCCGGTGATCCCGCGGCGCCGGTGCGCCACCGGCCGGTACACCGGTAGCGAGCGGGCAGGGCGGGCCCGGCTTCCGCAGCCCCCGCTTCCCGGTGCGGGGTTCGCACGCCCTTTCCCGCGCCGGGCGTGCCTCGGGGAGGGAAAGGAGCGGGACGCGCTCGCACAGTACCGCCACCTCGTCGCACACATCTTCGCACCTCACACCGCGCTGGTCGCGCCTCCTGGTGGGAGAGCGGCGACGCACGCTCGCTCGGACAAATGAACCTGGCCGGGGCGCGTTGGTCTGTATATGTCATCGGGCACCTTCCCGCCAACGGTTCTCACCGTTGAGAGGGACAGGCATGACGAACCATGTGAGCGAAACCGACCTGGAAGACCTCCTCCGCCAAGCGCTGCAGGTCACCGGCACGGACACGCACTGGACCACCGATACGGACGACATGTGGTGCCACGCCGCGCCACACTTCGGGACACGACGCGCCCAGGGATGGAAGCTGCATGTGTCGGCGACGGCCGCATCCGCGCCGGACGTACTCACAAAGGCCTTGGGTGTGCTGCTGCGGGCGGGGGCGATGTTCAAGTTCGCCCGGTCGCTCGAGAAGGTGAGTGCGCTCAATTCCCGTGCGACTCCCCGGGGAAGCTCGGGTAAGTTCATCACCGTCTACCCGTCCTCCGACGCCGAGGCGGTCCGGCTCGCCGAGGAACTGCACCGCGCCACGGCGGGGTTGACCGGGCCGCGGATCCTGTCGGATCAGCCCTATGTCCCGCACAGCCTGGTGCACTACCGCTACGGCTCCTTCGTCGGTCGCCGGCGGCTGTCGGACGAGGGTCTGCTGGTGTGGTTCATCGAGGACCCTGACGGCAACCCCGTGGAGGACCGGCGCACCGGCCGGTACGCACCGCCTTCGTGGGCCGTCTGTCCGTTCCCCGCGACCGGGGCGCCCGCGCGGGCGACGGGGGTGGCGGGAGGCCCAGTGGTGATCGGCGGCCGGTACTCGGTGTGGGAGGCGATCCGGCACACCAACAAGGGCGGTGTCTACCGAGGTACGTGTGTCCGCACGGGCGACGCCGTGGTGATCAAGGAGGCCCGGCCACATGTGGAGGCCGACTCCACCGGCTTGGACGTGCGCGACTGGCTGCGTACCGAGGCACGGACGCTGGAGAAGCTCAAGGACTCGAGGCTGGCCCCGAAGCCGCTGGGGTTGTTCGAACACGGCGGGCATCTGTTCCTGGCCGAGGAGCAGGTGCCCGGTGTTCCCCTTCGTACCTGGGTCGCCGAACGCTTCCGTGACGTCGGAGGCGAGACGTACCGTGCCGACGCGCTGGCGCAGTCCGTGCGCCTGGTGGAGCTGGTCGCGGCGGCCCACGCCCGCAGATGCCTCCTGCGGGACTTCACTCCGGCGAACATCATGGTCCGCCCGGACGGCGAGCTGCGTCTGATCGATCTGGAACTCGCCGTCATGGAGGACGAACCCGCGCTCCCAACCCGGGTGGGAACTCCCGGCTTCAGCGCTCCCGAGCGGCTGGCCGACGCGCCCGTCCACCCGTCGGCCGACTACTACAGCCTCGGCGCCACCTTGTGCTTCGTCCTGGCGGGAAAGGTCCCGAACCTGCTGTCCGAGGAGCCCGAGGCGAGGGCCCCCGAGCAGCGGCTCGCGGCGTGGCTGGCCTCCTGCGCGGGTCCCCTCCATCTGCCCGAGATCCTTGCGGAAACGATCCTGGGGCTGATGCGGGACGATCCCGCGGAGCGCTGGGACCCGATCCGGGCGCGGGACGCGCTCCGGAGCATGGAAGCGGAGCCCTCCGCGCGGCCGACGTCACCGGTCCGGCCGGGGAACGGCTCCACCGCGCCGGCGGCACACGGCGGCGACCCCTACGAGGCGGTTTCCGGGATCGTCGCGCATCTCGTCGACTCGATGACGCCGGCGGACGACCGGCGGTTGTGGCCGGTGTCCGTGCAGGCCGGGGAGAGCGACCCCTGCACCGTGCAGCAGGGGGCCGCCGGCGTCCTGGCCGTGCTGACGCGGTACTGGGAGCACACTGGTGATCCGCGACTGCCCTCGGTGCTCTCGGCCGCGGGCCGCGGGCCGCTGGATCGCGGACCGCACCGATGCCCGCTCTCCCCGCCCCGGCCTGCACTTCGGCGGTCGCGGCACGGCCTGGGCGCTGTACGAGGCCGGGCGCGCCCTGGATGACCGCCGGCTGGTCGACCGGGCGCTGGCTCTGGCGGTGGCACCGCAGCAGGCCACTCCCCATCACGACATCACCCATGGGACCGCGGGCAGCGGGCTGGCCGCCGTCCATCTGTTCCAGCGCACCGGTGAGGCGCGCTTCGCCGAACTGGTCGTCGACGCGGCCGACCGGCTGACCGCCGCCGCACGGCGCGAGGGCTCCGCGGTGAGCTGGCCGGTTCCCGCGGAGGCCGCCGCGTCGCAGGGCGGCAAGCGCTACCTCGGTTTCGCGCACGGGTCGGCGGGAATCGGCTGCTTCCTGCTGGCCGCCGCCTCCGTCTCCGGGTCCCGTGAGCACCTGGACCTGGCCGTCCAAGCGGGCGAGTTCCTACTGGCCAGTGCCCTGCTCGTCGGTGGGACGGCGCAGTGGCCGTCCCAAGCCGGGGACCCGCCCACGGCCTCGTACTGGTGCCACGGGGCGGCGGGGATCGGCATGTTTCTCGCCGGACTGTGGCAGGTCACGGGTGACGACCGGTTCCGCGAGGCGGCCCGTCTGGCCACGTACGCCGTCACCGAGCGCGCCTCGCGCGCCCCTGTCAGCCAGTGTCACGGGCTCGCGGGCAACGGTGACTTCCTCCTCGACATGGCCGACGCCACGGGCGATCCGGTCTACGTGGCCAGGGCCGAGGAACTGGCCCGTCTCATCGTCTCCGAAGGCGCCCGTCGCGGCGGCCATCTGGTCTTCCCCAACGAGTACGGGGACGTCTCGACCAGTTGGAGCGACGGCTCCGCCGGGATCCTGGGATTCCTCCTGCGGGTCCGGCACACCAGCCCCCGGCACTGGATGGTCCGGCTGCCGGGCTGAGCGGCAGAAATTCTGCCGCTCCCACGAAAGAAGAAGGAGAGAACCATGGAGAACCAGGACCTCGACCTGCTCGCCTCCCGGAGACGGACCCGGTCGGCGTCGAGGGCGAGGCGTTCAACAACATCTGCGAATGCATCGGTCTCGCGACGCTCCTCGACACGATCTGCATCGGCGTCAGCTGCTCCTGACACGGGCACACCATCCGGCCGGCCCGGGACAGCCGTCGGCCGTAGCCTCCCCCGCTCCCGCGGCGTGGACGGAGCGGGGCCATCGCCCCGTGGACGGATCACGCCGCGCGAGCGGACCGCGGGGCGCGGCCTCATGCCCCGGTCGTCCGGGCGCCGGAGACCTCGCACGGCCGTGCGCTCCGTGAACGCGCTCGGTCCGCCGAGAGAACGCGCCATTCATCCCGTCCGTAACGCCCGGGTGTCCGGGAACGGAACGGACCAGCGAGGCGAGGAACGGACCACCCCATGCAGCTACCCGCAGGTGAGAGCGCGCTCGTCCGGGCAACCCTCGCCACAGCCCCCGGCGCCGTGCCGCGCGTCCCGCGTCGCCCGGCACGGCACGAGTTCGCCATCAGCACGCGTGGCCTGGTCAAAAGCTACCCGGGCCCGAACGGCACGCTCACTCATGCCGTACGGGGCGTGGATCTGGATGTGTCGCACGGCGAGAGCTTCGCCTTTCTCGGGCCGAACGGCGCGGGGAAGTCCACCACCATCGCGCTGCTGTGCGCGCTGGCCCGCCCGACGGCCGGTCACGCCACGGTGGCCGGTGCCGACGTACTCACCGAGCCGCATCACGTGCGGTCGCGGGTCGGCATGCTCTTCCAGCACAGCGCGCTGGACCCCTATCTGACGGCCGAGCAGAACCTCCACATCCACGCGCGCCTGTACGGGCTGCGCCGCGGTCATGCCCGTCGGCGCGCCACCGAGGTGCTGGAGATGGTCGACCTGACGGATCGGCAGCGCTCTCCCGTACGCACGTTGTCCGGCGGGATGCGACGGCGTCTGGAGATCGCACGGGGCATGCTGCACGCTCCGAGCGTGCTGTTCCTGGACGAGCCGACCACGGGACTCGACCCCCATGCCCGCGCCCAGGTGTG
Organism: Streptomyces sp. NPDC048718; assembly: GCF_043198875.1. Taxonomy (NCBI): domain Bacteria; kingdom Bacillati; phylum Actinomycetota; class Actinomycetes; order Kitasatosporales; family Streptomycetaceae; genus Streptomyces; species Streptomyces sp. NPDC048718. The sequence goes on along the minus strand of NZ_JBICVG010000024.1, from coordinate 68,832 downwards.
GGAGCGCCTGCGCGCGCTGCGCGACCGGCAGGGCAGCACGCTCTTCGTCACCACCCATTACCTGGAGGAGGCGGAGAACTGCGATCGTCTCGCCATCATCGACCACGGCCGTCTGGTGGCCCAGGGCACACCGCACGCGCTCAAGACCGCCATCGGGGACGACCGGGTCGTCCTGCGTACCGGTGACGACGCGGCGGCGGTCCAGGTCGTACGGCGGATCGCTCCACTGCCGGGCACGGTCACCGCGGACGCGGTGGGGGTCCGCCTGCGCGTGCCGGGCGGAAGTTCCTGGATTCCGCGGCTGTGCGCGGAGCTGGAAGGCCATGGCATCGCCGTGCATGCGGCTTCCGCGACCCCACCCACCCTCGACGACGTCTTCTTCCACCACACCGGCCGCAGCCTGACCGTCCCCGCCTCGGCCCCGCCCTGTGGGCGGACGTCCTCCGGGCAGGCGTCGTCCCACCTCGCCGAGAACGCTTCCACGACGGAAACCGAGGGACCGCGATGACCCGGACTCTTCCCCACCGACTCTCTCTGCCCCTCGGCGGTGGACGGCGGCCTGTCCGCCTGCGACGCGAACTGCGCGCGTTCCACGCCCTGGTCCAACGCGACCTGCTGCGGCTGGCCGGCCAGCCTCTCCAGACCCTGCTGATGTTGCTGAACCCCATGCTCTATCTGCTTCTCCTCGGCGGCGGGATCGGCGCGCTCATCCCCCGTTCCCAGCTGGGTGCCGGCTACCAGACGTACCTCTTCCCCGGCATGTTGATCATGACGGCGCAGGCTCCGGCGATCATGGTCGGCCTCCGTCTGATCACCGACCGGGAGAGCGGCTACCTGCGCGAGCTCCTGATGGCCCCGGTACGCCGCGCGACGCTGCTCCTGGGCAACTGCGCCGGCGGCATCCTTGTCGCCACGATCCAGGGGACCGTGCTGTTGAGTCTGGCCGGTGTCGTCGGACTGCCGTACGACATAATCCTGCTGACGCTGCTCCTCACTGCCATGGCTCTGGCTTCCTTCACCATCACGGCTCTGGCGGTGGCGCTGGCGGTCGGTCTGCGCCGAGCCGAGACCTTCCACATGCTCATCGGGCTGGTGATCACGCCGCTGCTGTTCCTCTCCGGCAGCTTCTTCCCGCTGCGGGCGCTGCCCGGCTGGGCCCGTCTCCTCGCGGACGTCAATCCGCTCACCTACGCGGTGGACCTGCTGCGGCGCTGTATCGCCCTGCGGGTGCCGGGCCGGGGAGCGACCGCCGACGGCATCGAGTGGGCCGGACGGCACCCGGCCCTGCCACTCGAGGCCGGTCTGCTCCTCGCCGGCGGTGTCCTGGCGTTGCTCTGGGCCTCGCATCGCTTCAACCGCCCGGAGTGACAAGGGTGATCGCCGCCCCCGGCTTCACGAGCCGCTCTCCGCGGATGAACCGGCTCTAGTGCTGCGACCGGAAAGGTTCACCGGCTCGCGACGCCGCGAGCCACCCGGCAAACCCTTCCGGTCGCGGCACTAGCCCAGAAGGGGGTCTCGCTTCGCGGGGCCGGGCCGGCATGCGTGGGGAGTGCCTTCGCGGGATCCCGGCCGCGCTCCACACAGAGGGCAGGGGCTTTTCGGCGATCCGGCGACGGTTCTGTCCGTATCCACCGCGCACCCCGGCCGCAGACAGTCGCGGCGTGAGCCGGATCCGTTCGTCATTCGCGAGTTACCCCAACCCATGCCCCTGCCAACGAGCGAGGCGGCGCCGGGTCACCGCCATGTCGTCAGGGGGCGGGGGTCCTTCGCCGGTGGCCCGAGAGGAGAAGGGATCGGCGCGTGGGTGCTCGTGCTTGCAAGCCGATCACCCACCGCTCTTCCATAAGATCTCCATACAATCATCACTGCCGATAGGGTTACGCACGCACTGTTCGTATTTTGAGGGAGGATCAGACCTCATGCGCTTGCGTTACACCCTGGCAACCACCGCTGCCGCCACCGGGATGCTGGCCGCCGTCACCACGGCCCCCGCCCAGGCCGCCGAATACACGTCGGACCTGAAGATCAAGGGCGTTCAGTACAACTTTCCGGGCCGGAACGACAACCGCTGCAACGGCGGCAACACCAAGAACGAGTACGTCACGATCAAGAACTACTCGCGCAAGACGACCGTCAACCTCAAGGGTTACGTGGTCAAGGACGCGACGGGCAACAAGTACACCTTCACCGCCAACCACAAACTGGAGCCCGGCGACTACGTGAAGCTGCGCGGCGGCCGCGGCACCGATTCCGACCGGGGCAACGTCGTCTACCGCCAGAACTGCAACTTCATATGGAACAACGACAAGGACACCATCAACCTGCTCAAGCCGTCCGGCGCGCGGGCCGATGTCCACTCGTACACCAAGCGCGGCAACGACCGTGACGGGGACGGCTACATCAGCTTCCACGGCTGACGGTCGCGCCGCGAGGCGCTGACACGGCCCGTTCCCGGGGCGTCCGGGCCCCGGGAACGGGCCGATCCCCCGCCGGGGCGCGGCGGCCGATGCCTTCGGCGCTCAGGCGGCACGCGGGGGCTGTTCGGGAGCACGGCGTGGAGGATCGTGCGGATCGCCGCACCTCTCGCCTCGCGGCCCACGCTTCGGGGGCACACTTCTCCCGGGCGCGTCGGCTGCGGTTGCCGGGGGTTCGGCAGCGGTCACGAGGAGCGGGGGGCGGCAACGCGAGGGACCGGGCGGTCGGCGTGCTGAGCGCTGGAGGATTTGCTTGTGTCAGCGACCTAAGCGCGTTGGCCGATATTTCACCGCGTGATTTACCCTGGACCGCAGCCGCCCTCGGCGCCCGGAAGGAGAACCGGACTCCATGACCGCCACAGACCCCGCGCTCACGGCCCCGGCCAATGGCTGGGGCGCCCTGTCCCTGCTGCACAGCAGGATCGAGACGCACATCGAGCGCGCCCTGCAGGCCCGGCACGACCTGAGCGTCCGCGAGTACTCGCTGCTCGAAGTACTCAGCCGCCAGCACGACGGCGATGGCGGCCACCTGCAGATGAAGCAGGTCGCCGACGCGGTCGTGCTCAGCCAGAGCGCCACGACCCGGCTGGTGAACCGGCTGGAGGACCGCGGCCTGCTGGCCCGGTACCTGTGCCCGACCGACCGTCGCGGCATCTACACCAATGTCACCGACGCCGGCCTGGAGCTCCTCCACGACGCCCGGCCGACCAACGACACCGCTCTGCGGGAGGCGCTCGACGAGGCCGGACGGAATCCGGAACTCTCCTCCCTGGTCGAAGCCGTGGAAGCGGTGGAGACTCCGCTCTCTCGGCGGTAGCACGAAGGCCCGGCCGCCCAACTCGGCGAGGGTCGGCATCACCGCGGCCGGCGGGAACCACTGGGCCGCATCCCCCACCGCCCCACCTCCGCTCTTCCTTCCCACTGCGCCCCGACGCCTCGCGTCGGGGCGCAGTGGCGTGTCCGGCCCCTTCCGCCGGTTCATGGCGCGCTCGCGAGCACCCAGACCGCACGGGTTAAATGCGCTTGCGCTTATAGCGCGCCTGCAAGTATTGTGTGAGCTCACTGAACGCTCACTCAAGCAATTACAGGAGGTCGAGCCGTGCCTCTCGCGCTTCTCGCCTTGGCGGTCGGGGCTTTCGGAATCGGTACCACCGAATTCGTGATCATGGGACTGCTGCCCGACATCGCCGCCGACTACGGCGTCTCCATCCCCACCGCGGGCCTGCTGGTCACCGGATACGCGCTCGGCGTCGTCGTCGGCGCGCCACTGCTGACCGTGCTCGGCACCAGGGTGGGCCGGAAACAGATGCTGATGGGGCTGATGGGACTGTTCGTGCTCGGCAACCTGCTCAGCGCCTTCGCCCCGAACTTCGGAGCGCTGCTGGCCGGACGCGTGGTCGCCTCACTCGCCCATGGATCCTTCTTCGGCATCGGGTCCGTCGTCGCCGCCGGGCTCGTCGCACCCGAGCGGAAGGCGGGAGCCATCGCCACCATGTTCACCGGACTGACCGTGGCCAACATCGTCGGTGTGCCGCTCGGTACGTTCATCGGGCAGGCCGTGGGGTGGCGTACCACTTTCGCCGCCGTCGCCGCGCTCGGCCTGATCGGGCTGTTCGGCATCGCCCGGCTGGTGCCGGCCATGCCGCGTCCCGAGAACGCTCACCTGCGCCGGGAACTGACCGCGTTCCGCAACCCGCAGGTGCTACTCGCGATGGCGATGACCGTGCTCGGCTTCGGTGGCGTCTTCGCGGCGATCACCTACATCGCACCGATGATGACCCACGCGGCCGGCTACTCCGACGGCGCGGTCACCTGGCTGCTCGTGCTCTTCGGAACCGGCATGTTCCTCGGCAACCTGCTCGGTGGCCGTTACGCCGACCGCGCCCTGATGCCGATGCTGTACGTCACCCTCGGCGGCCTCGCGACGGTTCTGGCGCTGTTCACCCTGACCGCGCACCACCAGGTTCTCGCCGCGATCACGATCTTCCTCGTCGGAGCGCTGGGCTTCGCCACCGTGCCGCCGCTCCAGAAGCGGGTGCTCGACCAGGCCCACGGCGCGCCCACGCTGGCCTCCGCCGTCAACATAGGCGCGTTCAACCTCGGCAACGCGCTGGCTGCCTGGCTCGGCGGCCTCGTGATCGCCGCCGGTTTCGGCTACACCGCCCCGAACTGGGTCGGAGCCGTCCTCGCCGGCGTCGCGCTCCTGCTCGCCGTGTGGTCCGCCGCCTTGGAGCGCCGACCCGTGACGCCCGAGCACGTGGGCGTCGCCGCCACCGGCCCGGCCCCGGTCCCTTCCCACCACTGAGCCCCACCCCCTCGCAGGAGGGCACCAGCATGCGCACCACCCCCGCCACCGCCACTCCGCCCACCGGACTTAACCGCCGGCATCCTGATCGCGGACTGCCGCCTCGTGAAGCCGGACGGCCCTTCCCAACGCCCTCCCCGTCGCCCTCGCTCCGGCTCCGGCTCCTCCTCGCCGATGGCATCCGCCAACGCCACGACGGCCGTGTCGTCGGCGCGCGATGCGCGCCGGCGGGACAGCGCCCGAGCAGAGCCGCTCTTTCGGTACCGCGACACCGGGGGAGCCAGGCCGAGTTCGCGAACCGAGGTCCACCACCGGTCCGAATCGTCCACGGCGGGGTCGTACCGTGTGCTCGAATCGCCTCCCGGAGGCCGCAGCACCATGTTGGGATGGCGCCATGAATAGCGAGCACAGGTCCGGCCCGAGTACGTCACTCCGCGTCCGCCGACGCACTGACCCCGACCTCGGGGAGTGCGTACGCGTGCTGGCAGAGGTCCATGAACGCGACGGTTACCCCGTGAACTGGCCGGACTCCCCCGACATATGGCTCACCCCGTCGAAGCTCGTCTCCGCCTGGGTCGCCGAGTCGAATGGCCGGGTCGTCGGCCATGTCGGCCTGTCCCACAGCGGCGAGGCGGACGCGGCGCCGGCGGTGTGGAGCGCCCGCACGGGCGCGGGGGCGGAGGCGACCGCCGTGGTGAGCCGCTTGTTCGTCGCACCGTCCGCGCGCGGGCTGGGTATCGGAGCGCTGCTGATGGAGCAAGCCGTGACGACGGCGCGGGATCACGGGCTGCACCCGGTACTCGACGTGGTCTCCTCCGACACCGCGGCGGCGGCTCTGTACGAGCGGCTGGGCTGGCGGCCGCTGGCCACAGTCGAACAGATCTGGGGTCCCGAACAGACGGTGTCCGTCCGGTGCTACGCGGCACCGGCGGCCCCCTGACGGGACAGGCCCCCGGTAAGGAGGCATCACTGCCAGGATGGCGACATGCATCCATGGACTCTGCTCGACCTCGACAAGGCACTGCGCGCCGGCTGGGCGGCCGACACCTGTAGCCCCAGCGACATCAGTCACGTTCCGTGGCAACCGGAGAACCCGGCCTGGGGACACTGCGATATCACCGCGTTGATCGTCCACGACGTATTCGGTGGTGATCTCATGCTCGGCGACGTGCACCAGGACGGCCGGCCGCAGGGATTCCACTGGTGGAACAGACTGCCCAACGGCGTGGAACTCGACCTGACGCGCGAGCAGTTCCGGAACGGACAGGTCATCACGGGTGCTCGTCTCATCGAACGCCCGCCTGGTCCGCTGCCGCGGCGATGGGAGGAGTACCTGCTTCTGCGCGGGCGCGTGGAAGAGCGTCTCGGTCCGCTGCCGGAGCCCAGCTGAGGAGACAGCAGAACCGTCGACACGGACCGATCCCACGATGCCCGCCCGCTGGAGTACCTGCTATCGGCGGACCCGGCGGCTCTTCGCCGAGCACGCCCTCGCCGGTGGCCCCGTGGTCCGGAAGGGCCCGGCCGTGTTCGCGCGGTCCGCTGACGTTCCGTGTGGCAACGCCACTTCGGGAGTTCCTATGATCTTCGATCATGAGGCTCGTCGATCTGGAGATAGCCGGGCACCACTGGCGGGGCATGCGGTGCGGGTGCGGTGAGTCGGCCGAGCACCTCCCCGGGGACCTGCGCCAAGTCGGCGGGCTCAGCCCCGAGGGCAGGCGGCTCCACGTCAGTCTCGAGGGGCACCTGGGTCCTTCCAACGGCGTATGGGAGCCCGCTCCCGCCGTCACGGCCGTCGTGTCGGCAGCGCTCGCGGACGGGATGGATCCGTACGCGCGTCAGGCGCATCTCTCCCTTCTCCGGGGCGTGCTCTCGGCCGCAGGTGAAGGGGACAACGGGGGAACCGTCCCCCCGGGCCCCGTGCTGTCGAAACGGTGCTTCGCTCTCGCCGCGGAGGCCAAGTGGCTGCTCTACCAGGAGATGATGACGTACCGGGAGCCCGGTCACGCGGGCGCCGCGTTCGAGGTCCTGGCGCTCGTCGAGACCGACCTGGCCCGGCTGGATCGACTCTAGGAGGCGGCGGCCGATTGGCTCCCCGAGTGCTGCCGCACCGGTCTGTGCGACGCCGGGTTCGACCCCGGCGAACTCTCGTGACGAGAGCGCCCGGGCGGACGTCCTGACAGCGGGGGCGCACCGCGTCACCGGCCCGGCCTCGGCCGGCGGTGATCGACGAGAGTACGCGGCCCGGCTTTCCGGCGGTCAGAAGGCTCCGGCTATCAGGCCGACGCCGCCCAGCAGGGACAGGGCCAGGACCGCGGTGCGCAGGGACTGCGCGGGAAGCCGGGTGGCCAGGAGCATGCCGGCGGCGGTACCCAGGGCGAGGGCGGCCAGTTCGGACGGACCGGGCGTCAGGACGCCGACGGACAGGGCGGTGATGATGTTCTGGACGATGAAGAAGCCGTACAGGGTGCCGCGGGTGGTGGCCGGGCTCCAGCCGGTGTTGGCCGCGTAGAGGCCGATGGGCGGACCGCCGACCCCGCCGACCACGTTGAGCAGCGCACTGGCGGTGCCGGCGGCGGCCGCGCCCCGCGGGCCGGCCAGCCAGGTCCAGCGGGCGCCTCGGGCCAGGGCGGCGACCGCGGCGATGACGCCCGCTCCGGCGGCGATGGCCAGCCAGGACGGGTTGGCGTCGCGCAGGAGGAAGGCGAGCAGTGGGGTGCACAGGAGGGTGGGCACCAGCAGGTGGGCAATCGCGCGCGGGTCTGCGTGGCGGGCGTCCCGTACCAGAGGGATGGCGGAGGAGAGCGTCGCGAGGGTGACGGTGAGGGCGACTCCCTGATGGGGGCCCAGGTGGAGGATCAGCAGGGGCGCTGCGACCAGGGAGAAGCCCATGCCGGTGGCCGACTGGGCGAAGGCGCCCAGCAGGATGCCGACGAGGGCCAGGTCGTGTGCGTGGGCGGTCACGCGGCCGCCTCGCGGTCGAGGGTGTAGCGGCGCTGGAAGAACAGTGCGAGCGCCATGAGGACGGCGGGCAGCGCGGTGAATCCCCAGAGCAGCGCGGTCAGGGCGGTGGACGGCTGAGGTGTGGTGTGGCCGTCCGTGCCGGAGACGAAGCCGGCGGCGGCCAGGAGGGCCGCGTACGCGTACGGGCCGGTGGCGGTTCCGGTGGCCTCGGTCGCGGTCCACACCCCGGTGTAGGCGCCGGCCTGGGCGAGTCCGCGTTCTTCGGCGGCGGCGACCACGTCGGGGAGCATGGAGAAGGCGAACAGTTGCAGTCCGGCGAAGGCCGCGCCCATGAGCGCCACGACGGCGGTCGTGAGGACGGTGCCCAGCGAGCGGCCGGGCAGCAGGGCGAGCGAGCCGGTGAGGAAGACGCCCTGGGCGAGGAGCAGTCCGCGCTGTTTGCCGATCGCGCGCGACAGCCGCAGCCAGACGGGTCCGACCAGGGTCGCCGGGACGAGGAAGGCTCCCATGAGGACGGCGGTCAGGGTGCGGTCGCCCAGCTCGTACTGCGTGTAGAAGGGCAGGGCCGCCAGGAACAGATGGGTCGTGGTGCCGGTGAACAGGTAGGACAGCAGCAGCGCCCGGTAGTCGCGGTCGCGCCAGGCCGCCTTGACGTCGTGGAGGACGGAGTGGGTACGCCGGTCGGGGACGCGGGAGCCGCACGTTTCGGTGAGCCGGCGTATTCCGGTCAGGGCGAGCAGTCCGGACAGCAGCAGCGGGCCGGCCAGCAGCAGGGCCATGCGGGTGTACGCGGAGCGGTCGCCGGAGGCGACGAGGACCGGGGCGCTGACGCCGGCGACGAGCAGGCCGAGGGTGAGGAAGGCCATGCGGAACACGAAGACGCGGGTGCGTTCGTGGTAGCCGATGCGCAGGTCGGAGGGGGTGGTCAGGTAGGGCACCTGGAAGCAGGCGAACAGCAGGTTGCCCGCCACGTAGCAGCCGCCGACCCACCAGGCGGCCGTGCTGCCGGTGATGCCGGCGGGCACGCTGAACAGGGCGATCCAGGCGACCGGGAGCAGCAGGCCCCAGGTGAGCATGGTGCGCCGGTGGGAGGTGCGGCGCGCCTGGCGGTCGGAGAGCGAGCCGAGGAGGGGGTGGACGACGATGTCGATGATCTTGGGCAGGAGCAGGGTGGTCCCGGCGAGGAAGGGCGGGACGCCGAGGGTCTGGGTGAGGAAGTAGAGCAGCAGGAGTCCGGGGACGGTCACCCACAGGCCCATGCCGACGGAGCCTGCGGCGTACAGGCTGAGGTGCCGGGCCCGGGGCGCGGCCGGCCCCGAGGGCGGGGCGTCGGCGGCCGTCGTGGCGTGCGGCGTGCCGTCGCCGGGGCCGATGGTGCGAGGCGGAGTGCTCACGGTGCCGCCTTGTGCCGGGAGACGACGCCGGCGGCGAGTTCCGCTCCCTGGAACGCGCCGCCGCGGGCGCGCGTGGCGAGGGTGCGGGCGATGATCCGGTCGGTGAGCCGGGGCAGATGGCGAGCGAGGAAGAACTCCACGGCTCCGCGGCGGGTCGTGGGCATGTCCCGGCGAGTCCGGGCGCCGAGCGCGGCGCGCAGGACGGTGTCGACGACGCCTTCGAGGGGTTCGTAGCTGCTCATGCCCTCCAGGGAGAGGCCGGCGGCCGCGGTGGAGTCGTGGATGGGGCTGCGGACGGCCGAGGGGTAGACGCAGGTGACGGCGACGTGGGTGCCGATCTCCAGGCGCAGCGCGTCGGCGTAGGCGACGAGGGCGCGCTTGGAGGCTCCGTAGGCGGCGGCCAGGGGAAGCTGCATGACGGCCATGCGGGAGGAGAGCATGACGACGCGTCCGCGGGAGGTGACCAGGGCGTCGACGCAGGCGGCGGTCACGCGCCAGGTGCCGAGGAGGTTGATGTCGAGCTGGCGGCGGACTTCGGTTCCAGGGGCGCGTTCGGCCGGAGCGGGGCCGCCGATGCCGGCGTTGTTGACGAGCAGGTCGAGTCCGCCGAGCTTGTCGAGGGCGACGGCCACGGCGGCCGGTACGGCGTCGTCGTCGGTGAGGTCGCAGGCGAGCACCTCGACCGGGTCGTCGGGGCGCGGTGCGCGGTCCAGGCCGATGACGTGGGCGCCCTGGGCGGAGAGCCTGGCGCACAGGGCGCGGCCGAAGGTGCCGGAGGCTCCGGTGACAAGGACGCGCAGGCCGCGCGGGTCGCGCAGGGTGCCGCGGGTGAGGTTCCGCAGGGCGGACACAGGGGTGCCGGGGCGGGCGGTGCGGGCGGGGGTCCGTGACGTGGTCATACGGCGCTCCTGTGGGTGCCGGCGGGAGTGAAGGGGCGGGCGCCTCGGCGCAGTCGGGCGCGGCCGGCGGCGATCTCGCGCGGGACGCCGGCGACGTAACTGTCGAAGTCGATGCGCATGGCGGGACGCCGGTCGCCCCAGCGTGCGGTCGCGGCGCGCAGGGCGCGGTCGACGGCCTGGCGCTGTTCCCGGGCGGAGGGCAGGGCGTAGCGGCCGGAGAGGTGGGCGGCGACGAGCTTGGCCTGGGCCTCGACGACGGGCAGGGCCGCGCCGGTGGACTGCATGAGTCCGACGAAGGCGAGGGTGGGGTCCTGAAGGTGGAAGACGCGCTGGTACAGGGGGAGTCGTTCGGCGTCGTCGCCCAGCCAGCGGGTGGACAGGAAGGGGATGGTGACGCGGTATCCGGTGGCCCAGACGATCACGTCGACGCCGGCGGTGGTGCCGTCCGTGAAGGTGACCTGGTCGCCGTCGAGGCGGGTGATGCCGGGGCGGGCGGCCACCTCCCCGTGGGTGAGGCGGTGCAGGATGGTGTCGCTGATGGTGGGGTGGTTCTGGAACAGGCCCCCGGCGGGGGCGGGCAGGCCGTAGCTCTGCGGGGTGCCGACGGCGAGGCGGAGCATCGTCTCGGCCAGTCGCTGGCGGATCCGCCACGGCAGGACGGTGAGGGCCGCCCCGGTGGCGTCGGAGGGGCGTCCGAAGAGGTACTTCGGGATGATGTGGACGCCGTGCCGGGCGGAGAGCAGGACGGGACCCCGGGCGGTGTAGGAGGCGTCGACGGCGATGTCCATGGCGGAGTTGCCCATGCCGACGACGAGGACGCGCCGGTCGCGGAAGACGTCGGCGGTGCGGTAGTCGTGGGCGTGCATCTGGATGCCGTCGAAGCTGCCGGGGTAGGCGGGTTCGGGTAGCCGGGGGTCCCAGTTGTGGCCGTTGGCGACGACGACGGCGTCGACGTGCTCGTCTCGTTCCGTGCCGGTGCCGTTGTCGGTGGTCACGGTCCAGCCGTGGCCGTCCTCGTCGCGTTCGACCCGGGTCACGGTGGTGCCGAAGCGGAGACGACCGGTGACGCCGTGCGTGTCGCTGTAGTCGGCGAGGTAGCCGGCGATCAGGTCGGCCGAGGGGTAGTCGGGCCAGTGCGCGGGCATGGGGTGGTCGGCGAACTGGGTCCGGCCCTTGCTGGTGTTCAGATGGAGCGAGGCGTACGCGGGTGACCGGCCGCCGGCGTTGTCGCGGGCCCACAGTCCGCCGGGCCGGTCGCCCTGTTCGTAGGTGACCGGTTCGATCCCGGCGTCCAGCAGGGCCTTGGTGGTGGCGAGTCCGGCGGCTCCCGCGCCGATGACGGCGACACGGCATGGTGGGGGCATGGTGCTTCTCCTCGGGAGGTACGGGTTCCGGCGGTACGTCACCCTTCTCCGCGCCCCGGGGGTGGCGGGGTCCGGGTGCGCGGGCGGCGGGCGTGCGGTGGCGGTGCGGCGAGGGCGCGGGGCGGCGGCGGGCCCGGCCGCGTGGTGGCGGTGCGGGCCGGTGCCACCGGGGGCCGGGCGGTGTGGCTGCGGCCAACCGTAGGTGCTGTTTTGGCTGGTGGACATGGGGTGTGCCACGAGTTTGGGCGCTTTGGTTGTGCCCGGCCACAAGCGCGGGCGAGGATGCGGGGGTGCGGCGTGAGGACTGGAGCAGTGTGGTCGATCTGATCGAGCGGGTGGTCGGCGAGGAGGATCTGCTGACGTCCGTGGTCGGTGGTGTGCGCTCGACGGTGCGGGAGATCGCGGTGCTGCCCGCGTCCGACATCGCCGGGCACACCCGCGCGCTGCTCGCGGCGGCGACGCGGGCGCTGGCGGCCGGGCGGGGGCCGACGGAGGCGGAGTTGTCGTTCGTCGAGGAGCTCGCCCACACCCGGGCCCGGCAGGGGGTGCCGATCGAGGCGGTGCTGGGGGCCATTCACGTGGCCGAGCGGGCGATCTGGTCCCGGGCCAGGGACGCGGCGGCAAGGGACTCGGCGGCCGGGGGCGGGATCGACGCGGGTCTGCTGCTCGACGCGCGGGAGCTGTACGACGACTGGGCGGAGGCGGTGCGCGGGCGGCTCATCCGGGCGCACCGGGAGGCGGTGGGCGCCGGGGCGCACGCCCCGGCCGCCGAGCGGGACCTGGCGGTGCTGCGGCGGCTGCTGGTGGGCGGGTCGGCGGCCGGGCTCGCGGCGGCGGAGGCGGGGCTGCCGGTCGGCGGCCGGCTGTGGGTGCTGGTCTCCCGGCCCGGGGAGCACGGTCTGGAGCAGTCCTTGCGCGAACAGGGCGCCCAGGCGCTCGTCGCGCATGTGGACGGATTGCTGGTCGCCGTGCTGACCCGGGCGCCGGCGGTCCGCGCGTCCGGGGTCACGGCCGGGGTGGCCGGCCCGGCCGAGCCGGAGGAACTGGGTGGTGCGCGGCGGCTGGCGCTTGCCGCGCTGACCGCCGCGGAGTCGACCGGCCGGGCCGGGGCGGTGCATGTGGCCGAGGTCGCGGTGCTGGCGGCGGTGGCCGACCGGGCCGATCTGGCGGCGATGCTGACGGACCGCCACCGTGCGGCGTGGGCCGCGCTCGGTACACACGGTCGGCCGGTCGCGCTGGCGGTCCGCGCCTGGCTGGAGGCCGGGCGGGAGGTGGGCGCGGCGGCCGGGCGGCTGTTCGTCCACCCCAATACGGTGCGCAACCGTGTGCAGCGCTTCGCCGAGACGACCGGCATCGACCCGTTCGACACCTTCGGCGCGATGAACGCCTGGTGGCTGTGTTGTACGTGGCTCGCCGCCGGGGAGGGCGCTCCGGCGGGCGGGGTCGGGGTTGCGGCCGGGCCGGGTACGGCCGGCGGCGGGGCGTCTTCGCGGGGGTGAGCGGGGCGACGCGGTGGCGCTACGGCCGTCGCCCCGTGCCGGTTCGGTTCCTCTCGGCGGGACGACGGCCATGGCGGGCCGCCGGGTTCCGGCGGAGCCGGCGGCCCGGGGCGGTGGCGGCCTTCCCCGGAGGGAGGACCGGCACCACCCGGTGCGTACGGCGTAGCCGCCCGAGGAACGGGGGTACGCCGTACGCGACCGGTCAGCCCGCGGCGGGGGCGTAACCCGTCGGACGGGTCGTGAAGGTGCCCCGGCCCTGGGTGCGGCCGCGCAGGCGCGTGGCGTAGCCGAAGAGTTCGGCCAGCGGCACCGTGGCCGTCAGGATCGCCGTACCCCCTCGGGTGACCGAGCCGGTGACGCGGCCGCGCCGGGCTCCCAGGTCGCCGATGACCGCGCCCACGGCGTCGTCCGGGACGGTGACGGTGACCTCGGCGACCGGTTCGAGCAGGGTCGTCCCGCCCGACCGGAGCGCCTCGCGCAGGGCGAAGCGGCCGGCGGCCCGGAACGCGAGCTCGGACGAGTCCTTCACATGGGTGGAGCCGTCGGTGAGGGTGACCCGTACCCCGGTCACCCGGTGGCCGCCGAGCGGGCCCTCGGCGAGGGCGTCACGGCAGCCCGCCTCGACCGCGCGGACGAACAGGGGTGGCACGCGGCCACCGGTGACCGTCGAGTGGAAGCGGAAGTCGACGTCCTGCGTGTCGAGGGGTTCGACGTCGATGACGACATGGGCGAACTGACCCGCGCCGCCGTCCTGTTTGACATGCCGGTAGACCAGGCCGCGGGCGCCCCGGTCGGGGGTTTCCCGGTAGGCGACCCGGGGCCGGCCGACCGTCACGTCGAGGCCCTGGTCGCGGCGCAGTTTCTCCACGGTGACCTCCAGGTGGAGCTCGCCCAGGCCGGACAGCACGGTCTGGCCGGATTCGGGGTCGGTGCCGACGACCAGGGACGGGTCCTCGTCGGCCAGCCGGGCCAGGCCGGTGGCCAGCCGCCCGGTGTCGGTGGCGCGCCGGGCCTCGACGGCCACCGAGACCACGGGGTCGGCGGGCGCGGTCGCTTCGAGGAGCAGGGGCGCGCCGGGCGCGCAGAGGGTGGCGCCGGCCCGGGTGTTCCTCGGGCCGACGACGGCGACGATCTCGCCGGCCGTCGCCCGGCCGGTGTCCGTCGTACGGTCGGCCTGGACGCGCAGGATGCGGGCGACGCGTTCGGTGCGGCCCGTCAGGGTGTCGAGCACGGTGTCCCCCTTGTGGAGTGTTCCCGCGTAGACGCGGAGGTAGGTCATGCGGCCGGTGGGTGTGGCGGCCACCTTGAAGGCGAGGGCGGTGAACGGGGCCGCCGGGTCGGTGGGGTGGCGGTCGGGGTGCACGGGTGGCAGGTCCACGGGCGCGGGGAGATAAGCGGTGACGGCGTCGAGGAGCGGTTCGATGCCTCGGTCGCGGTAGGCGGAGCCGCACAGCACCACCAGCGCCGTGCCGTCCAGGGTGAGTTCGCGCAGCGCGGTGACGAGGGTGGCGGCGGTGAGGGTGCCGTCCGCGCAGTACTCCTCCAGGGCCGCCGGGTGCAGTTCGGCCACCTGTTCCACGAGTGCCCGGCGACGGCGGTCCGCCTCGGCGTGAAGCGCCTCGGGGACGGGACCCTCGACCGGGCCCTGCCGTCGCCCGTCACCCCGTCCCTGCCCCTGCTCCTGCTCGTGCCCGCGGGTGCCGTCCGGCCAGGTGTACGCCCGCATCCGTACGAGGTCGACGACGCCGGTGAAGGCGTCCTCGCGGCCGATGGGGAGCTGGACCGGCAGAGGGACGGCCCCGAGCCGGGTGCGCAGCGTGTCCACGGCCGCGTCGAAGTCGGCTCCCGCGCGGTCGAGTTTGTTGACGAACGCGATGCGCGGCACGCCGTGCCGGTCGGCCTGGCGCCACACGGACTCGCTCTGCGGCTCGACGCCCGCGACGCCGTCGAAGACGGCGATGGCACCGTCCAGGACGCGCAGGGCGCGTTCCACCTCGCCCGCGAAGTCGACGTGGCCGGGGGTGTCGATGAGGTTCAGCCGGTGGCCGGCCCAGGCGCAGCTGACGGCCGCGGAGAAGATGGTGATGCCTCGGTCGCGTTCCTGCGGGTCGAAGTCGGTGACGGTGGTGCCGTCGTGGACTTCGCCGCGCTTGTGGGTGGCGCCGGTCAGGTAGAGGAAGCGTTCGGTGAGGGTGGTCTTGCCCGCGTCGACGTGGGCGAGGATGCCGAGGTTGCGGATCCGGGAGATACCGCCGCGGGCGGGGACGGAGCCGGTGCCGGTGCCAGGAGTGCCGCCGGGGGTGGGCAGGGAGGTACGCATGGTGAAGGTCCTTCGCGTGCGGTGCGGATGCAGGCAGCGCGATTCCCGTGACGACGGGCCGCGGGCTTGAACGGGCGGCCGTGTGGGGGACGTGGGTGACGTCGTGCCGTGGGGCGCGAGGCGCGGGTACGGCTTCGTCGCGGGTCAGCGGTGGCGGCCGCGCAGCCGGCACCGGACGGACGAAGAGGCCAGGATCACGTCGTACCGGGAACGGGAGCCGACGGACACGGCAGGCACGGTGGTGATGGCGGTGCGCACGGCGGTCGTCTCCCTTCTGTGCGGGCACGGCGGCCCGGGGTCCCGACGGCCGGTGGGCCGTCTCCTCGCCGCTCAGCGGCTGGTGGACGTGAGTGTAGGGAGGCGCCCTCCGCGCGGTACACCGCTTTTCCGTCCACACCGGCTGCACCGGGCCCCTCGCCGGGGTGAGCCGGCCGGTGCCGCCCTCCGCCGCCGGCCGCTCGGCCGCTCGGCCGCTCGGTCGGCGGGTCGGCGGGTCGGCGGGTCGGCGGGCGTGTCGGGTCGGCGGGCGTGTCGGGTGAACGGCCCTGACCTGCCCGGCTCGACGGGGCCGCACAGCTCTCCAGCACGGGTTCCCAACCCTTACGTCTGACCGTTCCCTCCGCGCCCAAACCCGATTGGCGCGCACGTCTCAGACCTCGAGTCGGCGGCACCACCCACCCGAAGAGCCGTTACCCAGCCGTTATAAACGGGGAATTCATCCCGGATTCTTCCGATTTCCCGCGCCCCTGTGACGGGAAATCGGCGTGGTGGCGGGTCGCGGCTATCACATCCCCAAGGCCCCCACAACCCCGCCTCGCCAGGAAGTTCACCGACCCGCTCGGTAGCTTCGGCCCCCATGACCACAGCACACCCGATCTCTCCGCTCACCGATTCCGACATCGGACCGGCCCAGCTCAGCGACGGTGCCGACCTCTGGCGGATCGCCCGCGACGCGGGGGAACTCGACCTCAACTCGCCCTACAGCTACCTGTTGTGGTGCCGGGACTTCGCCGAGACGACGGCCGTCGCACGCGACGACGCGGGGCGGGCGATCGGCTTCGTCACCGGATACCTGCGACCGGACGCCCCGGGGACCCTGTTCGTCTGGCAGGTCGCCGTCGAGGGTTCACACCGCGGAACCGGGGTAGCCGGAGCACTGCTCGACGCTCTGGCCGCCCAGGTGGCGGCCGGACCCGGGCTCGTCCGGATCGAGGCGACGGTCACCCCAGGGAACGTGGCCTCCGACCGGATGTTCCGATCGTTCGCCCGCCGGCACGGCGCCGGTGTGACCCGGGAGGTCCTGTTTCCGTCCGCCGTGTTCCCCGAGCCGGCCTCCGCCGGCGGCACGCACGAGCCGGAACTCCTTTACGTCATCGGCCCTTTGACGGACTGACAGCGGACGGCCCCGCCCCGCGACCGCCCTCCGGCCTCTGGCCGGCCTCGGCATCGTGTCGAGTCCTTTCCGGGCGCCGTACCGCGGCGCCCCTCACCCCCCCGTTCCACCGAACCTCTCGTGGGAGTACGTGTGACCATCCTCAGCCCCCTCAGCCCCCTCAGCCCTTCCGTCTTCGAGACCGTCGAATCGGAAGTGCGCAGTTACTGCCGCGCCTGGCCCGTCGTCTTCGAGCGGGCCAGCGGCACCCGGCTGTACGACGAGCACGGACGGCCCTTCCTCGACTTCTTCGCCGGAGCCGGCTCGCTCAACTACGGCCACAACAACCCGGTGCTCAAGCGGGCACTGCTCGACTACCTCGCCTCCGACGGCGTGACGCACGGCCTCGACATGTCGACCACCGCCAAACGCGACTTCCTGGAGACCTTCCGGGCGACCGTCCTCGAACCCCGTGCCCTGCCCTACAAGGTGATGTTCCCGGGGCCGACCGGCACCAACGCGGTCGAGGCCGCGCTCAAGCTGGCCCGCAAGGTGACCGGACGGGAGACCGTCGTCTCCTTCACCAACGCCTTCCACGGCATGTCGCTCGGCTCGCTCGCCGTCACCGGCAACGCCGCCAAGCGGGCCGGAGCCGGGGTCTCCCTGCCGAACGCCACCCGGATGCCGTACGACCGGTACCTCGACGGGCAGATGCCGGACTTCCTGTGGTTCGAGCGGATGCTGGCCGACCCCGGCTCCGGCCTGGACCACCCGGCGGCCGTGATCGTCGAGACGGTGCAGGGCGAGGGCGGGATCAACGTCGCGCGCGCCGAGTGGCTGCGCGGACTCGCCGCCCTGTGCCGGCGCCACGACATGCTGCTGATCGTCGACGACATCCAGATGGGCTGCGGCCGTACCGGCGACTTCTTCTCCTTCGAGGAGGCCGGCATCACGCCCGACATCGTCACCCTCTCGAAGTCCATCAGCGGCTACGGCCTGCCGATGGCGCTCTGCCTGTTCCGTACCGAGCTGGACCAGTGGGAGCCGGGCGAGCACAACGGCACCTTCCGCGGCAACAACCCCGCCTTCGTCACCGCCACCGCCGCCCTCGACGCCTACTGGCGCGACGGCACCCTGCGCGACCGCACCCTGGGCAGGGCCACGCGTGTCGAGCAGGCGCTCGGCGAGCTGTGCGGCGACGACGGGCGGACGGCGCTCACCCGCCGGGGCCGCGGTCTCGTCTGGGGCCTGGAGTTCGCCGACGGCGAGCGGGCCTCGGCCGTGTGCCGACGGGCCTTCGAACTCGGCCTGCTGGTGGAGACCTCGGGCCCGTACGACGAGGTCGTCAAGCTGCTGCCGCCGCTCACCGCGACCGATGACGAACTCGACGAGGGTCTCGGCATCCTGGCCCGCGCGGTGCGGCACACCGCCGGCCGGGCCGCGGGCTAGGCAGCCCTTGGGCCGGCCCGGCCGAGAGCCGCCGGACGGCCTCCGAACGCCCGCGTCACCCGTATCACCGAACACCCGGACACCGGCCGCCGAACCGGGACCCGGGCCCCACCCCACAGACGAAGGGAATCACCATGATCGTCCGTAGTTTCGCCGACATCGAGGGCACCGACCGGCACGTCCGCGCCGCCTCCGGTACCTGGGAGAGCAAGCGCATCGTGCTCGCCCGCGAGCGGGTCGGCTTCTCCCTGCACGAGACGGTGCTGTACGCGGGGACCGAGACCTCCATGTGGTACGCGAACCATGTCGAGGCAGTCGTCTGCACCGAGGGCGAGGCCGAGCTCACCGACCACGAGACGGGCCGCACGTACACGATCCTTCCCGGAACGATGTACCTGCTCGACGGGCACGAACGGCACACGCTCAAGGTCGTCCGGGACTTCCGCTGCCTGTGCGTCTTCAACCCGCCCGTCACGGGCCGCGAGGACCACGACGAGAACGGCGTCTACCCGCTCCTGACCGAGCCGGATCCCGAGCCGGGGGCGCCGGCCTCCGCTCAGGGCTGACCGGCTTGTCGTCCCCACGCCGCTCCCCCGCCCCGCTCCCCCTCACCTCCCCGTCGCCCCAGTCCCGGCACAGCGAAAGGAAGGCAGCACCACCCATGGCCTCCGCCCCGACCCGTCCCATCGACCTCTATCCCACCCGCGGCGCCGAGGAGGTGCTCATCGGCCGCAAGGACCCCGTCGTCTGGTCCGCCCCTGGCACCCCCGGTCCCTTCTGGGCGCGGGAGCTGGAGGAGTACGAGCGCGACGGCTTCCTCACCGTCGACGAACTCGTGACCGCCGGCGAGGTCGCCGCGCTGCGCGCCGAACTCGACCGGCTGGTCGCGGACCCCGCCACCCGGCAGGACGAGCGGGCGATCGTCGAGCCGCACGCGCAGGAGATCCGCTCCGTCTTCGAGGTGCACCGGACCAGCGAGGTCTTCGCCGCGCTGGCCGCCGATCCGCGGGTCGCCGGGCGGGCCCGGCAGATCCTCGGCTCGGACGTGTACGTCCACCAGTCGCGCGTCAACGTCAAGCCCGGGTTCGGTGCCAGCGGGTTCTACTGGCACTCCGACTTCGAGACCTGGCACGCCGAGGACGGGCTGCCGCAGATGCGGACCGTGTCGGTGTCGATCGCGCTGACCGAGAATTATCCGACCAATGGCAGTCTGATGATCATGCCGGGGTCGCACCGGACGTTCCTCGGCTGCGCCGGTGCCACCCCCGAGGACAACTACAAGCAGTCGCTGCGGATGCAGGAGGCCGGGACGCCGTCGAACGAGGCCCTGGGCACGTTCGCCGACGCCTGCGGGATCCGCCAGTTCACCGGTCCGGCCGGCTCGGCGACCTGGTTCGACTGCAACGCGCTGCACGGCTCGGGCGACAACATCACACCGTACCCGCGCAGCAATGTCTTCTTCGTCTTCAACAGCGTCGAGAACCTGCCGGAGGCGCCGTTCGCCGCCCCCGCGCGGCGCCCGTCCTTCATCGCCTCGCGCGAGTTCACCCCCGTGGGGTGACCCCGCGGGCCGGCCCCCGCCCGGCCCGCCCCGGCTCCCCCGCTTGCCTCCCCTCCTCCGGAAGGACCCTCATGCCCCGTCCCGTACATCTCGACCGGCGTGGATTCCTCGCGCTGTCCTCCGCCGTCGGGGTCGCCGGTGTGCTGACCGCGTGCAGCCGCACCGAGGTCGGCACGGGTGCCCCGAAGGAGGACGCCGGGCTGCTGGGCAAGCTGCGCGACCAGGGGTTCGTACGGGTGGGGTTCGCCGGCGAGGCACCGTACGGCTTCCAGGACGGCGGTGCTCTCGCGGGCGAGGCGCCGACGCTGCACCGCGAGATCTTCTCGGCGCTCGGGGTACCCGAACTGCGGCCTTCCCTGACCGAGTTCGGCGCGCTGATCCCGGGCCTGCTGGCCGGCCGGTTCGACGTGGTCAGCGCCGGGATGTCGATCACACCCGACCGGTGCGGCAAAGTCCTCTTCTCGGAGCCCGAGTTCGTATCCACCACGGCCCTGATGGTCCGCCGGGGCAACCCCCGGCGGCTCACCGACCTCGCGTCCTGCGCGCGGGCCGGTGCCCGGGTCGGGGTGCTCACCGCCGCCGTCGAGGCCACGTACGCGAAGGCGGCGGGGGTCGCCGACGGGCGGGTCAAGACGCTGGCCAAACAGCAGGACGGGCTCGACGCACTGCTCGCCGGCCGGATCGACGCGTTCGCGCTGACCGCGATCTCGCTGCGCTGGCTCGCCCGGACGAACAAGAACGCCGAGGTGGAGGTCGCGGAGCCGTTCGTTCCGGTGGTCGACGGGGTGAAGCAGTGGAGCGCGGGCGGGGCGGTGTTCCGGCCCGGGGCGGACTCGCTGCGGAAGGCGTTCGACGGCGAGCTGGCGAAGATCACCGGTGATCCGGCGCGCTTCGTACGGCTGGTCGGCCGGTACGGCTTCACCGAGCGGGAGGCCCCGCCGCGTTCGCTGCGGACGGCCGATCTGTGCGAAGCGGGAGGTGGCCCCGCGTGACGGGCCTCATAGCCCTGGGGTCAGGACCGCCGCGGCCGGATCCGGCGGGTCTCACGGCACCGCACCTCACGGTGCCGGACCTCTCGGTGCCGGACTTCGCGTGGTCGCACCTGGCGGGGGCGGGGGCCGGGGGCCGGCCCTTGGCGCTCTCGGACCTCGCGCTGTCCGACTTCCTGCCGGCGCTCCAGGAGGCTTTGCCGCGCCTCGGGACAGGTCTGCTGGTCACCCTGGAGGCCACGGTCCTCGGCGCTCTGCTCGCGCTGGTGCTGTCCTACGCGCTGGGGCTGATGGCCGGCTCGCGGCGGCTGCCGGTGCGCGGGGCGGCCCGGGTGGTCGTGGAGTTCTTCCGGGGCACGTCCCTGTACGTGCAGTTGTTCTGGCTGTTCTTCGCGCTGCCGATGCTCGGCTTCCGGCTGGAGCCGCTGGCCTGCGCGGTGGCGGCCCTCGGGCTCAACTACGGGGCGTACGGGGCCGAGGTCGTCCGGGGCGCGGTCGCCGCGGTGCCCCGGGCGCAGCGGGAGGCCGCGGTGGCGCTCGGCATGGGGCCGTGGCTGCGGCTGCGGCGGGTGGTGCTGCCGCAGGCGCACCCGCTGATGGTCGCACCGTTCAAGAACCTGCTGGTGCAGCTGTTGAAGGCGACACCGCTGCTGTCGCTCGTCACTGTGCCCGATCTCACCTTCGAGATCGACCAGTTGCGGTCGGCGACCGGTGACACGGCGGCGGCGTATCTGCTGTTGCTGGTGGTGTACGGCGCACTGGCCGGGCTGATCAGTGTGTCGATGAACGCGCTGGAGCGGGCCGCCCGGGCCCGGCTCGGGGCGGGGGGTGGCGGGTGATGTGGGACGGGGAGGCGGCCCGGGCCGCGCTGCCGGCCGTACTGGAGGGTTTCGGCATCACTCTCCTCGCCACGGTGCTCGGATTCGCGGTGGCGGCACTGCTCGGGCTGGCCCTCGCCCTGGTGGGGCGGGCGGCGCCGCGCTGGGTGGCGTTGCCGGTGAACGCGGTGGCGGCGTTCATCCGTTCGACCCCCTTGCTGGTGCAGTTGTTCGCGGCGTGGGTGCTGGTGCCGGGGTTCGACGCGCTGACGCTCGGTGTGGTGGTGCTCGGCGTGCACTACGGGGCGTATCTGTCGGAGGTGTACCGGGCGGGCATCGAGTCCGTGCCGAAGGGCCAGTGGGAGGCCTGTACGGCGCTGTCGCTGCCGCGCCGGCGGGTGTGGCGAGCGGTGGTGCTGCCGCAGGCGGTCCGCAACGTCCTGCCGCCGCTGGGGAATTACGCCGTCTCCATGTTCAAGGAGACTCCCCTGCTGTCGGTGATCACCGTGCACGAGATGGTGCACGAGGCGAACACGTTCGGCAGTACGCACTTCGCCTATCTGGAGAGCTTCACCCTGGCCGGCGCGGTGTTCCTGCTCGCCGGCTGGCCTACGTCCGTGCTCGTACGACGACTGGAGGCACGTCTTGCCCAGTGAGAAGGCCGCGCCCATGGACCAGACCTTGTCCGCCGGCGGGCCCTCGCCGGCGGACGGGCCGCGGTCCCTCCCCGTGCCCACGCCCACGCCCACGCCCACGCCCACGCCCACGCCGGTGAGCGTGGTGAAGGATGCCCCGGCCGGTTCGACCGCCGGCGGCGCGTCCGCCCCGGGGTCCCCCGAGGCGGTCCGCTTCGCGCGGGTGACGAAACGGTACGGCGAGCAAGTCGTCCTCGACGGTCTCGACCTGGAGGTGGGGCGTGGCGAGCGAGTGACGCTGATCGGGCCGAGCGGCTCCGGCAAGACGACGATCCTGCGGCTGCTGATGACCCTGGAGCGGGTCACGGAGGGCGTGATCCATGTGGACGGCCTGCCGTATTCGCATATGCTGGCAGGCGGCCGGGACGGTCGGGACGGCGGGCGGCTGGTGCCGGCGAGCGAGCGTTACCTCGCGGAGCGCCGGCGCGGGATCGGCATGGTCTTCCAGCAGTTCAACCTGTTCCCGCACATGAGCGTCCTTGAGAACATCGTGGAGGCGCCGGTGCACGTCCTCGGCGAGAGCCGGGACGAGGCGGCGGTCCGGGCGCGTGAGCTGCTCGGCCTGGTCGGTCTCGCCGACAAGGCGGACGCCCGGCCGACCCGGCTGTCCGGTGGTCAGCAGCAGCGGGTGGCGATCGCCCGCGCGCTCGCCATGCGGCCGGAGATCCTGCTGCTCGACGAGGTGACGTCGGCGCTGGATCCGGAGCTGGTGGCGGAGGTGCTCGACGTGTTGCGCGACATCGCGCGGGATACCGACATCACGCTGTTGTGCGTGACGCACGAGATGGGGTTCGCGCGGGATGTCTCCGACCGGATCCTGATGTTCGACCGGGGGACGATCGTGGAGTCCGGTCCGGCCGGCCGGCTGCTGGACGAGCCGGCGCACGAGCGGACGAGGACGTTCCTGAAGTCGGTGCGCTGACGGCTCACGGTTTCCGGTCTCCTGTGGGGGCGTGCGCGGCGCGTACGCCCCCTTGCTCTGCTCGCACTCCCTCCTGCTTCGCCCTTGCACGAAGGGGTGAACGCGGCCCGACCTTCGTCTCCCGGGCCCGCCGGGGCGCCACCCTGCTGGCGTGCGTAAGGTGCGTGAGATCACCGTCCCGGGGCAGCGCCGGCCCGTGGTGGCGGAAGCGAAGACGGTGCGGGGCCGGCCGACAGGGCGGGCGGCGCGGGGCCGGCGGCGGGCGGGCAGCCGGGAGCGGCTGCGGTACTGGGTGGACCGTACCGTCGTCCGGGGTGTGTCGGCGCTGGTCGGCTGGCTGGCTCTGGCGTGTCTGGCGGTGGTGGCACCGGCCAGCACGCTGCTGGTGTGGACGGACGGCCGGGCGCCCGCGACGTTCGACGGCAAGGTGGCGGCGGTGTGGCGTACCGCCGGGCAGACGCTGCGGCTGGGCGGGGAGGCCGGACCGCCGTTGCGGTTCGCGCTGTCGCTGCTGCTCGCGCTGGTCGCCCTGTTGTACGTCTCCACGCTGGTCGGCATCGTGACGAGCGCGCTCACCGATCGGCTGACCGAGCTTCAGCGGGGGCACTCCACGGTGGTGGAGGACGGTCACACGGTGGTCCTCGGCTGGTCGGAGCAGGCGCCGACGGTGGTCGCGGAGGTGCTGGCCGCCCATGCGCAGCGGCGGCGGGGCGCGGTCGCCGTTCTGGCCGACCGGGACAAGGCCGGTATGGAGGCGGAGTTGCGCGCGGTCCTGACCGGACGGGCCGGGCGGGTCCGGCTGCTGTGCCGCAGTGGCCGTCCGGCCGATCCGGTGGCGCTGGCCCGGGTCGGGCCGGCGACGGCGCGCGCGGTGGTGGTGCTGCCGCCGGACGGCGAGCCGGGGCCGGGACCGGAGAATACGGGGAGCACCGACACGGGCGCCCGGGTGGCCGGGTCGCCGGAGTCCGGGGACGCGCAGGTGGTGAGGACGCTGCTGGCGCTGCGCGCGGCGGCCGGTGCCGGGGAGCGGGTCAGGGTGGTGGCGGCGGTCCGCGACGGCCGGTTGCGGGCGGCCGCCGAACTGGCGGCGGGCGAGGGCGCGACGGTCCTCGACGTCGAGGACATCGCGGCCCGGCTGTTGGTGAGTTGTGTACGTGAGCCGGGTCTGGCGCTGGTCCTGGAGGATCTCCTCGACTTCGCGGGCGCCGAGCTGCACACGCTTCGCGATCCCCGGCTGGCCGGGCTGCAGTTCGATGCGGTGCGGGCCGGGTGCGCCGACGCCTGTGCGGTGGGGATCGTGCGGGCCGACGGCGCTTTGGTGCTGAATCCGGCGCCCGGTACGGAGTTCGGCCCGGGGGACGGACTCCTCGTGGTCGCCGAGGACGGCGGCGCGCGGGCCGTGGGCGGCGCGGCCGCGGACGCCGTCGACCCGTCGGTGACGGTGACGGGGGCCCGCGCGGGCGGGCCGCGCCCGTACCGGGTGGTGGTGCTCGGCTGGAACCGGCGCGGCGCCCGGGTGACCGGTCTGCTCGCGCGGGGAGCCGCGCCCGGCTCCACCGTGGACGTGATCACCGCGGACGTCCACGCCCACGAGAGCGAGGAGTACGGCGGGGTGCCGGTGGTGTTCCACCAGGGCGACCCGTTGACCGAGGAAGCGGTCCGCCTGATCGACGAGCGGTACGACCGGGTGGTCGTCCTCGGGCCGGACCGGGCGCCGGGGGCCGATGCGGGGCAGCCGGACGACGCGACCCTCGTCACGCTGCTGCACCTGCGGGCCCGGGAGGCGGAGACCGGCCGGGTGCTCCCGCTCGTCGCCGAGCTGGCCGACGAGCGGAGCCGGGCCCTCGCCCCGGTCGGCCCCGGCGCGGACCTGGTGGCGAGCGGACGGCTCGTCGGACTGCTGATGGCCCAGATCTCGCAGAACGCCGCGCTCGCCGCGGCCTTCGCCGAGCTGTTCGCACCGGACGGCGCCTGCGTACGGCTGTGGCCCGCGGGCGATCTGGTCCGGTGCGGCGCCGAGGCGTCCTTCGCGACGGTCGTCGCGGCGGCGGCGCGGCAGGGGGCGTCGGCCGTCGGCTATCGCGCGGCGGCCGACGCCGCCGTGCCGCCGCGGCACGGCGTACGACTCAATCCGCCGAAGAGCGGGACGCGGTGCTGGGACCCCGGGGACGAGGTGATCGTGATCGCGTCGGCGGAGCCGCCGGCGGACGCCGGCCTTGGGTGACGAGTTCTCGACAGGGTTCGGAGGTTTCGCATCCGGCCGGGCGGGGTGGGCACAACGCCGTAGACGGAGCGGCGGGGGCGGCCCGCCGTCGCCTCCCGTGGTGGCGTGCGCGAGGCCGGTGAGGCCGGTGAAGCGCTGACGAACAGGGCGGGGCGCGGCGCCGTGTCGCGCCGACGGACACGCGAGGAGCGTTCATGACAAGGCTGGATCCGGCCGGCGAGCCGGTCTTCACCGCCGACTTCGGCTCACGGGAGCAGTGGACCGCGGGTCGCACGTGGGCCTATCCGCGTGGCGGCCCGGTCAACCAGGCGGACGACAAGCTCGATCATCTGACCGAGGATCCCGCGTACACCCGGGATGGGGTGTTCCGTGCGACCCGCCGGTCCGACGGGCTGTGGGACACGGGTCTGCTGACGACGGAGGACAGCCCCGGCGGGTTCGAGCTGCGGACCGGCGACGTGCTGGAGGCACGGGTCCGGCTGCCGGAGCGGCCCGGGGCGTGGCCGGCGATCTGGACCTGGCGGGACGGTGGGCACGAGGTCGACGTCTTCGAGTACCACCCCGACAACCCGGATCTGCTGGAGCTGTCCAACCGGGTGCGTGGCGCCCATCGCTACCACCACTCCCCCTCCGTGCACCCGGGCGCGCTGATCCGGCTGCGCACCGAGTTCGGCGCGCATTCGGTGGTGTGGTGGCTCGACGACGCGCAGGTCTTCGCCGACGGGCGGGGAGTCGGGCGGGGCTGGCACGCGTCACTGATCGTCAGTCTGTCCGTGTGCGCGGGCCGCTATCACCCGGCGCCGTCACCCGACACGACGGAGTTGTCGTACGAGGTCGCCGGCCTGTGCGTGTACCGGCCCGGGGCCGGCTACGCGGGCGGGTGGCCGCCGTACTGACGCGCGTCACCACCAGTAGGCGGGGTAGGCCGGTGCGCCGCGGCGGGTGCGGGAGACCACGACTCCCACCAGGACGAGCACGACCGTGGCTGTGAACAGCAGAGGGACGAAGCGGGCGGGGGCAGGCGCCTGGAGGGTGACGACCACGGCGGTGGCGCAGGCAGGCGCGTGCGGGGTGCGGGCGAGATGAGTGAGGGCCAGGGTGACACCGGCCGCGACGGCGGCGGCCCACGCTCCGGCGCCGGCCACGGCGATGGCGGCGTAGCCCACGCCTGCCGCGAGGAGGTGGCCGAGGATCACGCTGCGCGGCTGCGCCAGCGGGATGGTCGGCACGCTGTGGATCAGGGCGGCACTCGCGGCGATCGGCGGGATCAGTACAGGCTCGTGGAGGGCGGCGCCGAGCGCGACGAGGCCGAGCAGGACGGCGGTGACGGCGCCGGCGCTGTGGAGGGCCGCCCCGGGAGCGGGCCGGGCGGGAGCGCGGCCCGCTCCGCGGGGACGGGAACGGGAACGGGAGCGGGCCGGGGACGCGGGTTCGCGGGCGGGCAGGGGGGCGGTGATCGTCGTGCTCTCGGGTACGGCGTCGGTGCTCAAAAGTGCGATGTTTCCGGGTCGGCCGGCCCGAAGCCGGCGGGGATCGGTGTGAGGGCAGGCGGGCGGGCCCTGTGATCGGCGGTCGGCCCGCCCTCGCGTCACGCCTGCGCCGCCGGGAAGGGCGGCGCGACCGTCACTGATTGTATACAAAACACTATCGGGGGCGCGTTCGGGGGACGGAGCGGCTCCGCCGTACGCCCTGGGACCGCGCCGTGGAAACGGGTGGCCGACGGGGAAGGAGACCGCTGGAACCCCGTCGGCGGGACCGGCCCGGCCGCCCGCCCGCCCCTCCGACGCCCAGGGAGCGCGCCCGAGATGACCCACGCACAGCCGCCGTCCTTCCAGCTGCTCGCCGGGGATCCCGGCTCCCCGGTGCTGCTCCATGTGCCGCACTCCTCCCGCACGGTCCCTCCGGAGGTGCGCGCGGGCATCTCGCTGGGCGACGCGGAGCTGGAGCGGGAGCTCGACCACATCACCGACGCCCATACGGAGCGGATCGCGGCCCACGCGGCGCGGTCGGCGGACACGGCGCCCTGGAGCTTCGTCAACCGGCTGTCCCGGCTGGTCGTCGATCCCGAACGACTCCCGGACGAACGTGAGGAGATGACGGCGGCCGGAATGGGCGTGGTATACACGCGCACCACGCACCGGCGCGAGCTGCGGCCGGCCGGCTTCGACCCCGCACCCCTCATGGAGCGCTACTTCACTCCGTACGCCGAGGCCATGACCCGGGCCGTGGACGAACGGCTCGCGGCGACCGGGCGGGCGGTGATCCTGGACGTCCACTCCTATCCGGCGGCGGCGCTCCCGTACGAGCTCCACGGCGACGGCCCGCGCCCGCCCGTCTGCCTGGGCACGGACCCCGTCCACACGCCGCCCGCGCTGGTGTCCGCGGCACGCCGGGCGTTCGCCGGGTTCGGCGGGACCGGGGCGAACAGCCCGTTCGCCGGGGCCTATGTCCCGCTCGCCCATCACGGAGCGGATCCGCGGGTCACCGCGCTGATGGTGGAGATCCGCCGCGACCTCTGCCTGGCGGGACCGGGAGAGGCCGCCGAATCCTCGGTGAAGGCCCTCGGCTCGGCGCTCGCGGCACTCGTCGACGCCGTTTCCTGACCCGGTCCGGGGCGGCGCGGGGCCGCGTGAAAGCCCCGGCCGGGCCCCGGCCGGAAGGCGTGTGCGGGCGTAGACTGGGCGGATGAGCGCTCCCCGATACGCGCTGACCTTCTCCGCCGGGACCGACACCGGGGCCGGCTCCGAGGCCGCCGACGACGATGTCGTGATCGTCGAGCGGACCACGGCCACCGGGCCGGGCGGCCATTTCGTCTACGCGGACGCCACCGGAATCATCCGGGCCGAGATCAGCGAACGCGACGAGGTACGGATCCTGGCGTCCGGCGGCCACCAGGAGCCGGTGCGGGGTGTGGTGGCCCGGCGGCTGCCCGCGTGACCCGGGCCCCGCTCCCGGGGCGGTGAGCGGGGGCGGTGCGGATGTCGCCTAAGCTTCCGGAATGACCACGAACGACCCCTCTGCCACCCCGTCCGAACCGCGCTACGTCCGCGTCACCATCGAACTCGTCGCCGAGATCACCGACGAGCAGGCCCTCAAGGCTGCCGCGCTCGACCAGGTGCGCGACGACGAGTACCTGGACGACGACGAGCGCGCCCAGTCCGTCGAGGCGATCGAACTGGACCCGTCCGGCTCCCTCGCCCACTTCATCGACCCGGTCGCCCTGCTCGGCTCCGTGCCCGGCGTGGAGCTGACCTCCGCGACCTGGGAGTCCGCCCACACCGAGTACGACGCCGACGAGGAGACCTGGGAGGAGCACTCCCTGGAGGGCTGATTTCCGACGGTCGTGCCCGCGATTCCCGATTCCCCGCACGGTACGCGCGCGTGGCGTAGGGTTCGCGGGCACGGCCGGACGGCAGGCTCCGGCGGTGCGGACCGGCCGGGCCGTACGCAGGGGGTTGGATGAAACGCGCCGTCGTCATGGGTGGCAGCTACGCGGGGCTGTTCGCCGCGCGGGTGCTGAGCGACTTCGCCGAGGAGGTCGTCGTCCTGGAGGCGGACGACACGATCGGCACGGCGGGGATCGGGCGGCGCGCGCCACAGCGGCGTCAGCTGCACGCCCTGCTGGCCA
The DNA here is from genome assembly GCF_043198875.1 of Streptomyces sp. NPDC048718. Lineage (NCBI taxonomy): Bacteria > Bacillati > Actinomycetota > Actinomycetes > Kitasatosporales > Streptomycetaceae > Streptomyces > Streptomyces sp. NPDC048718. Next base: position 39,958 of record NZ_JBICVG010000024.1, on the reverse strand, counting down.
TGGGCCACACCCAGCTGGAACGCTGGTTCCCCGGACTCACCGCCGAGCTGGTGGCGGGCGGTGCGCGGCTGGGCGAGGGGGACGAGGTCCGTTTCTTCGTGGACGGCAGGCCGAAGGCCTCCGCCTCGGGGGCGCGGATGCTCGGCGCCTCCCGCCCGTTCCTCGAATCCGCCGTGCGCGGCCGGGTGGCGGCGCTGGAGAACGTCCGGCTGGTGACCGGGAGGGCCACCGGTCTCGTCCTGGAACGGGGCCGGGTGCGCGGAGTGCGGACGGCCGGCGGCGAGGTCCTGGACGCCTGGTTCGCCGTGGACGCCATGGGCCGCTCCAGCAGGCTCGGCGGCTGGCTCGAACAGGAGGGCTGGGAGCGGGCGCCGGTCGACCGGATGAAGGTCGATCTCGGGTACGCGACCGGCACGTTCCGGCGCGGGGACGAACTGCGCGACACGGTGATCGTGCACTCCTCCGCCGGCCCCGCGAGCGGCTACCAGCCGACGCTCACCGAGCCGGGCGGGATGGTGGCGGTGGAGGACGACCGCTGGTCGGTGGTGCTCGCCGGATACGCGGACGACCGGCCCGGGACCGATCCGGAGGAATTCAGGACCCGGATGCGCCGCGGTGTGGAGCCACTGCGCACGGTGGCCGACGCCTGCGCGATGACGGACGAGGTGGTCACGTACCACTTCGCGGAGAGTCTGCGGCGCGACTACGGGCGGCTCGGGCGATTCCCGGGCGGGCTCGTGGTGGTCGGGGACGCGCTGACCAGTGTGAACCCGGTGTACGGGCAGGGGCTGACGCTCGCCGCCCTCGAGGCCAACTCACTGGCGGTGCACCTTCGTTCGGGGGCGGCCGCGCGGGAGCCCGCCTGGGGGTACTTCCGGCGGGCGTCGGCCGTCGTCGGCGCGGCCTGGCAGCTGTCGACCACCGCCGATCTGGCCCAGCCGCATGTGACGGGGCCGTACCCGCCCGGCTACCGGCTGACGCGGTGGGCGGGCGACCGGATCACGGAGGCGTCGCTGGTGGACCCGGCCGTCGACGCGACGTACATGAACGTGGTGAACATGATCGAGCATCCGCGCGCCCTGACCCGGCCGGCGGTGCTGCTGCGCGCGGCGCGGGTGCTGCTCACGGGCTCCGGCCGGAGGTGAGGACTCCGGACGGAGCCGTGCGCGCCTCGGCCGGGGCCGGGTAACCGGACCGGCCGGGGCGGGTGGTGCCGCTCCGGCCGGCGGGCCGTCAGACGCGCTGCCAGAGCGCGGGGACGTTCGACGGTTCCCAGCCCGCCTGGGCCTGGTGGGCCTGGAGACAGCGGTAGGTCGCGCCGCCGTAGGTGACGGTGTCGCCGGCCGCGTACACCGTACCGGCCTTCCAGGTGCCGCCCGGCTGCGGTTCGCCCGGGCCGGGGCCCGGGTCGGAACCGGTGGTCTTCAGGGTCAGACCGTACGTCTGGAGGATCGGGTTCAGCGGCTGGAAGTAGGTGGTGCCGCCGCTGGAGCAGTCGCCGGTGCCGCCCGAGGTGGTGCCCTGCGCCTGGCTGCCGGAGATGTACGAGCCGCCGGAGTCGCCCGGTTCGGCGCACACGGTCGTACGGGTGACACCGGAGACGGTGCCCTCCTGGTAGGTGACGCTGGTGTTGTGCTGCTGGATGGTGCCGCAGTGCCAGCCGGTGGTGGAGCCGGAGCGGCACACCGAGGATCCGACGGGCTGGAGCACGGAGCCGGTGACCTGGACGTCGGCCCCGGCGCCCTTGACGTACGGGGTGGCGGTCCAGCTGGAGTTGACGGCGACCCAGGCCATGTCGTTGCCGGGGAAGATCGACGCCTGGAAGGTGCCCTGGGCGACCTGGTTGAAGCCGCTGGTGGCGGTGCCGGCCCGGCCGCAGTGTCCGGCGGTGGCGAAGCCCTGGGTGGTGCCCCGGGTGACGGGGAAGCCGACCGAGCAGCGGCCGCCGCCCATGTAGTACGCGTCGCCGCCGCGCAGGTCGTACAGCGGGCGGGGCGCCTCGGCGATGCGGACCGCCTCGACCAGGGAGCCCGGGACACCGGTGGCGGCGGCCAGACGTGCGGCGGCGCCGGGGCGGGTCTCCTCGACGACGAGCCGGTTGGTGCGGACGTCGACGTAGCGGACGGGTGCCTCGGCGGTGGCGGCCCGGGTGAGGCTGCCGGCGTCCGCGATGGCCCGGATGGTCTTGAGGTGCCTGCCTCAACTCCAGATTCGTGACTCCTCCCCCTCGTGAACGAGGGGGCTTCTCGCTATGCCTGGTTGGCGTCGCGACGGACCAGCCCGGCCCGTAGAACGTTGAGTGCGCCCACCATGTCGGCATGCGCGGTGTGGCCGCACGCCTGACAGTGGAACTTCTCCTGCGCAGGCCGGTTCTCCCTGGCGATGTACCCGCATTCGGGGCACCGCCGTGAGGTATCGCGGGGGTCCACGGCCATCACTTCCCGCCCGGCACTCTCAGCCTTCGCGTTCAGGATCGCGAGGAACACCCCCACCCGGCATCAGCGATCGAGCGATTCAGACCGGCCTTGGACAAGGCCCCGTTAGGCAGGAAGCCGCCCGGCCGGCCGGGGTCGGGCTTCGCAGCGGGGGCCTTGCTCATGTTGCGGATCTTGAGGTCTTCGTGCGCGATGAAGTCGTGTTCACGGACCAGGCCGAGCGCGGTCTTGTGCGCGTGATCGAGGCGCTGGCGACGCACCTTGCCATGCAGGGCCGAGACCTTCTCCACCGCGCGCTGATGATTGCGGGTGCGGTCCTTCGCCTTGCGGCGGGGAAACCGGCTGAGAGCCCGCTGCGCGGCTGCGAGCCTCTCGGCAGCCTTGCGGGCGTAGCGCGGGTTCGCGATGTGCTCACCGCTGGACGTGGTGAGGAACGAGGCGATACCCAGGTCGATCCCGACCGCACTGCCCGTCATGGGGAGCGGCTCGGACCGCTCTTGCTCGGCAGTGAGCACGACGAACCACTTACGCCCCTCACGCTTGACCGACACGGTCTTGATCTTGCCGGCCACCGCGCGGTGCTGGTTGACCTTGACATGCCCGACGCCCTGGAAGCGGACTCGGGTGACGCGGTCGTGCGGGGTGGAGTCCCACCGGCAGCCGTCGCCGTCCCTGGGGAAGTCCACCGTGTCGAACCAGTTCACTCCGCGAAAACGCGGGCAGCCCGGAGTGTCACCGGCCTTGATCCGGCGGAAGAACGCCTGGAATGCCTTGTCCAGACGGCGAAGCGTCGCCTGCTGCGAGGAGAAGGACCAGCGTCCCTGACGCTCCGGATCGAATGCCCGGATCTCCTTGAGCTGCGCGGACTGCATCCCGTACGTGACGCTCGTCTTCGAGACGTGCCGGTACGCGTCACGGCGTTCCTGCAAGGCCCCGTTGTAGAGCGAGCAGTGATCACGCAGCATCTCGCCGAGCGCGATCGCCTGGCCCACGGTGGGCCGCATGAGGAACTTGTACGCACGAATCACCCAGCCCACCCCCTTCGGTCAAGCCAGCTTGATCACACCACATTTGGCGTATGTCACCACGCTGGGAACCAAACCCCGATATCCGCACCGGACGTCACATAGCCTACTAACCTCCACGCACACTTGGTGTTCGTGACGAAATACCGGCGTGATGTGTTCGATGACCCCATGCTCAAGCGGTGCGAGGAGATCATGCGGGAGGTATGCGGCAGCTTCGAGACCGAGCTGCGGGAGTTCAACGGCGAAGCCGACCATGTCCACCTGCTGGTGCACTACCCGCCGAAGGTCGCCCTGTCGAAGCTGATCAACTCGCCCAAGGGCGTCAGCTCCCGGTATCTGCGGGCGGAGTACACCGGCCGGATCAACCGGATCGGCATGGGCTCGGTGTTCTGGTCCCGCTCCTACTTCGCCGGGTCCTGCGGCGGCGCACCGCTGACCGTGATCCGCCAGTACATCGAAGGACAGAAGCGACCCGTCTGACCGTCAACCCGCAGGCGCGGGGAACTCCGGCGCTTCGCGCCTCCGGTCCGGGGATGCGTTTCCCTCCCCGACTGAAGCCGCGGATACCCACGCAAGATCAGGGATGGAGCGAGCTTGCCGCCCCGCCCCTGAAAGGTCCAGACCAGTGCGGCGATCATATGCCGGTCATGCCCAGGGCCGGGGCGGGCACACGCCGGCAGGCCCCGCCCGAACGGGGCGGGGCCTGCCGGTGTACGGGTCAGCGGTGTTCGCGGAACGCGACGTGGGCGCCGGCGACCGGGTCGTACTTGCGCAGGACGAGACGGTCGGGGTCGTTGCGGCGGTTCTTGCGCGTCACATAGGTGACACCGGTGCCCGCCGTGGACCTGAGGGTGATCACGGGGCGCTGGGTGCTGCGGGGCATGGGGGCTCCTTCCGGCCGCCGGTCACCGAGTCCCTTCGGCTCGGTCCGGTCGGTCCGCCCGCTGCAACAGCGCCGCCGGCCCCCGCATTCCCGCGTGTCCACGCAGGTCCTCGGCGGGTCCGGACGCTTCCGGGTGCTTCCGGGCCCCGTGCCGTCGGCACCTCGCGAGACGCCCGGGGGCCGTGATTCGGCCACGCGTGCGGTGTCCGGTCGGGGTTCGTGACTCGGGGCCCGCGGTCGGGTACCCGGCACCGGAACCCGGTGCGACGGGACGGGTCGAACCGGGGCGGCCGAGGGCACCGGATGTGCGCCGCCGTACGGCTTCGGTTCGGCGGCCACACGGGGCCTTGGCGCGCTTCGCGGACCCGGTTCGAAGGCGCATGGCCGTACCCCGGAGCCGATCGGGGGCGCCCGAGCGGAGGTCAGCCGGCCGGCAGGTCACCCGGACGGGCGGCCGCGCCCTTGGCGAGGACGGCGGTGGTGCCGAGGAGCGTGCCCGCCGGGCCGGCGGACGTGGCACGGGTGAGGACCGTGCGTTCGCCGAGGAAGGCAAAGGTGGCGCGGTCGAAGATCCACTGGGTCTGCTCGCCGTGGGCGGTACGGGCCACGGCGACGCCCTCGCGCCCGGCCGCGTCGGTCGCGTACGGCAGCACGACGGTGTCCGGGATCCGCGCCGCCGCCTCGTACAGCGCGGCGGTCACCCGCGGCGGCGCCCAGGTCTCGGCCAGCAGGGTGCCGATGGCGTCGAAGGCCCGCTGGTGCGGGTCGGCGGCACGGCCGGCGGGCCGGGTCTGCGCGTAGACGAGATCGAGCAGGGCCCCGGGGTCGGTGGGCAGCGCGGACACGAAGGTGTGCGTCGGATCGGTGACCGACGGCTCCGGCCGCCCGAGGGCGCCGGGGCGCGGGGTGGCACCTCGGTGGTCGAGGTACTCGACCGGGCCGCTCGCGGCGAGCGGCGTGTCGGGCGCGCCGGCCTCGCGGAGCAGTCCTTCCCGGGTGCCGTCGGCCGACAGCCATACCTGCCTGCGGTGGGCCGGCGCCATGGTGGCGGGGCCGCCGCCGGCGTCGCGCCCGGCGTGGCCGACCAGGCTCTCGATGTAGACGAACCGATCGGGCCGGACGGTGGTCGCCGAAGCCTCGGAGGCGGCGAGCGCGGCCCGGGTGAGTACCTGGGCGGCGTTCGGCGCGGCGGCGTGGGCGCCGGGGCGCGCGGTGCCCCGCGGGACCGGGTCGGCGGTGACCACGGCCAGGGTGAAGGCGCCCGTGAGGGCGAGCCCGGCCGCGACGGGCAGAGCGAACCGGCGGGCGCGGGCGCGGTCACGGTGTGGCCGGGCCTCCGTGGCGTTCAGGACCCGGTGCTTCAGGGCCTGGTGGCGCAGCGGGGGCAGGTCGTCGACGGGCGGGGGCGGCAGCAGGCGCGTGAGGTCGGAGCGGAGACGGGAGTCGTCGGCGGGGATGGTCATGATCGGCACTCCGGGGTGGAACGGCGGGAGACGAGGGCAGGGGTGAGGGCCGCCGGGCCGAGGCCGTCGGCGGTGGTGGCGGCGACGGCGCCGCGCGGGGTGGTGGCCGTGGCGGTAGCGGTGGTCCGGGTGCGGGCGCGGCGGCCCGCGCACAGTTCCTCCTCGGCGAGCGCCCGCAGCCGCTCCCGGGCGCGGGAGAGGCGGGAGCGGACCGTGCCGACGGGGATGCCGAGGGCCTCGCCCGCCGCCGCGTAGTCGAGTCCGGCCCACACCACCAGCGCGAAGACCTCACGGTCGCGGCGGCGCAGCCGGGTCAGGGCGACCCGGGCGGCGCGCAGTCGCTCGGCGTCGGCGAGGCGGCCCACGACGTCCTCGGAGAAGTCGGGCAGGACCCCCCGGTCGGCGAGCCGGGCGTGCGCGGCAGCGTGGCGGCGGGCCTGGCGGGCGGTGCCGCGCAGCACATTGGTGACGATGCCGAGGAGCCAGGGGCGCAGGCTGCCGCCGTCGGCGTGCAGCCGTCCCCGGCCGCGCCAGGCCTCCAGGAAGGCCGAGGAGACGACGTCCTCGGCCGTGGCCGGATCGCCGCACACGCGCAGGGCGTACCGGTACAGCACGCTCGCGTGCTCGTCGTACGCCTCGCCGAGTGCCGCGAGATCCCCGGCACGGAAACGATCTCTCATAACGGATTCCACACTGGGTACTGGGCGCCGGTTCGGGTGGGTTCCCGTGACGCCCGCCACACCGGCGGGCAGGCTTCGCCGCGTGTGACGCGGGTCACGGGAACGCGGCGGCGGCCCGCTCCAGTGCAGGTCATGAACGTTTTCCAGAACTCCCCCGTCCCGGCGGTCTCCACCACCACGCGGCGGCGCGTGCTGCGCGGGCTCGCCGTCACCACGGCCGCCACCACCGCCGCCGTCTGCCTCCCGGCGGTCGCCTCCGCCGCGTCCGCGTCGCCGGCCGCACCTCGCCCGAAGACGGGCGGCACGTCCCCGACGTACACGCTGACCCTGATCCACCGGGGCCGCACGGGCGCGCCGACCGGATCCTTCCGCAGCCAGCTCACCGCGCTGTCCGGCACCGAGGCCGGGGCGAGCCTGCAGCCGTACGACGAGTCCGGCACCGTCACCGTCCAGGTACCGGCGGGCCGTTATCTGCTGGACAGCACCATCTCCACCGAGCGGACGGACGGCACGGAACACCGGGGGATCGACTGGCTCGTGCGGCCCCGCCTGGACGTGGACCGCGACACGACGATCGTGCTCGACGCCCGCGCCGCCCACCCGGTGGACATCCGGCCGCCGGTCCCGGACGCCGAGTTCGAGACCTGCGGGGCGTTCGTCGAGGTCACGCACGAGGGGACGACGGGCTTCGCGAATGTGGTGGCCTACACACCGGACCTCCGGATCGCACACCTCGGTCCGGCCACCGAGGCCGGCGCGGTCCGGACCTGGGTCGACGGGTACTGGAGCAGGCCGGAGGGGGTGTGCTTCCTCGGTTACGCCTTCCGGACCGACCGGGCGCTGGACGGTCTGGTCCGTCATCCGGCGCTCGGGGACCTCGCCACCCTGGTCGTCCGGGCGGCGGCGCCCGCGTCGGGGGCGGGTGTGGCGTTCGTGGATCTCTCCCCGTCGGCGGGGCCCTCCCCGTCGCTCTCCCGGCCGCTGACGGTGCCCGGCAGCGCGACCTTCCTGATCGCCGCCGAGCGCGGCACCGTCGACGTCATGTACAGCTCGCCGGCCGACCCCGAGAAGACCCCGACCCGTTACCTCACCCGCGGGATCGAGCTCACGGCCGGCGCCACCACCGTGCACACCTTCGACACCCCGGTCTTCGGGCCCGCCCTGGACTCCTCCCCCGGCGCCGAACCCGCCGCCCGACGCACCGGCAACGTCCTCGACGTGGCCGTGCCGCTGCTCGCCGACGGCGACGGCCATACACCGTCCTCACCGCTGTTCACCGCCGCCACCACCGCGCTGTACCGTGACGGCGCACTGCTCGGCACCCGGCGCGGCACCCCCGGGGAGGGTTCGTTCACGCTCCCCGCGGGGCGGGCTTCGTACCTGCTGACGGCGCGTGCGTCCCGGCCGCACGGCAGCGTCACGGCGGCCTGGACGTTCACCTCCGCCAGGACGGCGAGCACCACCGAAATCCCGCTCAGTGTCGTCCGGTTCAGCCCGGAACTCGCGGTCGACGGCACGGCTCCGGCGGGCGCCGCGAGCACGGTGGGAGTGGCGGTGCGCGGCGCGGCGGAGCGGTCGGGGGTGCGGTCGCTGGTGGTGTCGGTTTCGACCGATCGGGGGGCCTCCTGGTCGGCGGTGCCGGTGTCCGGTGGACGGATCGCGTTCACGACGCCGGGGCCCGGGAGGACGGTGTCACTGCGGGCGGAGCTGACCGACGCGTTCGGCAACACGCTCACGCAGACGCACATCGACGCGTACGCGGCGGGGGCCGCGTCCCGGGCCTCCTGACCGGACCGGGCCGCTCCCCCGCTCCGCCATCGCCGTCTCGGCCCTCAGCCGCGCTTCCTGGAGGGCGTCGTCGGCTCGGCGAGCGGGCCGGGCACGCTGTGGGCGACCTCGCGCAGATGCGGCCGGTCCGGCTCGGACCGCCGGACCACCGGACCGCCGGACCGCCGGCTCGGCCCTGCCCGTCACCCGCGCTCCCTCTCGCCCGCCTGCCCGGCGATTCCCCTGGAATGGGGCGGGGTTCAGCCCCGGGGCACCGGGGTGGCCTGGTGGTAGTACAACCGCCAGGCGCCGCTCGCGTCCTCGCGCCACAGGGAGCTGCGGCGCGCCCGCCGGTCCTCGACGACCGTCTCGTACGTCAGATGGACCAGGCCGGGCGCGAGCAGCACGCCGCGCATCCCGGACGCCTCGATGCGCGGGCCGTCCGGCTGGGCGTCGTCGAACCCGGGGAGCTCGGCCAGCATCTCCTCGTACGTCCAGCGCCGCCCCGAGGACCCCACCTCGACGAACTCGGGGTCGAGGAGCAGGCCGGGCTCGACGGCGTCGGCGCGTACGGCGGGCTCCAGGAGGCGGAGTTCGTTGTCGACGGCGGCCTGAACGGCGGCCCGCCCGGCGTCTTCGGTGTGCGCCGTACTCTCGGCGCCCCCTGCGTGCTCTGCGTGCTCTGCGTGCTCTGCGTTGTCGATCATCGGCCCATCCTTTCCGGCCCGGAGTCCCTCGGCAATCCTTTTCGGCGCCGACGGGGTAGGCGCGCGGGCGGACTTGTTGTACCTTCCGTCGAACGGCTTACTAGACAGCTCGTCTAACAAGCCTGCCCCGCTCTCGCCCCTCCCCGCCCCCGAGGTCCTCAAGGAGCCGCACCATGGCCGGCAGCACCCTCCGCCCCGCGGACCAGGCCCCGGACCCGGGCCAGGCACTGCGGCCCGAACGCGACGCGGCGCGCCGGCTGCTCGACTCCTCCGCCCGGCTGTCCTACGACCCCGCCACCGAAGTCGACTGGGACACCCCGCTCGACCGGGACTTCCACGGTATGAGCCCCGAGTGGAGCACGCTCTACGGCACCCGCTACTGGCAGGAACTGACGGAGGAACAGCGCAAGGAGCTGACCCGGCAGGAGGCAGCGTCCGTGGCGTCCGCGGGCATCTGGTTCGAGATGATCCTCCAGCAGATGGTGTTGCGTGACATGTACGCCAAGGACCCGACGGATCCGCGCTTCCAATGGGCGCTGACGGAGATCGCCGACGAGTGCCGGCACTCGATCATGTTCGGCCGGGCCGCCGCCAAGCTCGGCGCGCCCGCCTATCGCCCGCCGCGCCTCGTCCGCGAACTCGGCCGCCTCTTCAAGTCGCTGGCGGTCGGCGAAGCCGCGTACGCCTCGATCCTCGTCGCCGAGGAGGTCCTGGACGTGATGCAGCGCGACTGGATGCGCGACGAGCGGGTGGTCCCGTTCATCCGGACCATCAACAACATCCACGTCGTCGAGGAATCACGGCACATGAGGTTCGCCCGCGAGGAGACCCGCGCCCGGTTGCGCGCGGCGGGGCCGTTGCGCCGCCGCGCGCAGGCGCTGGTCGTCTCCCTCGCCTCGTACCTCATCGTCACCAGCATGGTCCACCGCGACGTGTACGCGAACGCCGGCCTCGACGCCGGGCGCGCCCTCGCGGAGGCGAAGGCCAACGAGCACCACAAGTCGCTGATGCGGTCGAGCTGCGCGGGCCTGATGGAGTTCCTGTCCTCGGCGGGGCTGCTGACCCGGCCGGCCGTCGCCGTGTACCGGCGCGCCCACCTCGTCTGACCGGCTCGCCCCCTCCCCGGAGAGCCGCCCCTCCCCTGGGCCCCGACCCGACCGCCTTCCGGGCCCCGCCACGCCCCCGAGCCCCCGCGAGCCGTCGACGCCATGACCTACGCCATCACCCAGACCTGCTGCAACGACGCCACCTGTGTCGCCGTCTGCCCTGTCAACTGCATCCACCCCACGCCCGACGAGCCGGACTTCGGCCGTACCGACATGCTCTACGTCGACCCGGCGGCGTGCATCGACTGCGGTGCCTGCGCCGACGCCTGCCCGGTCGACGCGATCCTGCCCGCGGACGCCCTGGCCGCCGCCGGGCAGGAGGGGTACGCGGAGATCAACGCGGCCTTCTACGAGGGGCGCGCGCCGCGTCCCGCCGCCGAGGGCGGGCCCGTCTTGCACTCCTGGGGCGCGCCGTCGTTCGCCCGGACGCTCCCCGCCGACTTCGCGCCGATCCGGGTCGCGGTCGTCGGCACCGGCCCGGCCGGAATGTACGCGGCCGAGGACCTGCTGCTGCACACCGGTGCCGAGGTGACCCTGATCGACCGGCTGCCGGTGGCCGGCGGCCTCGTCCGCTACGGCGTGGCACCCGACCATCCGGCGACCCGGCGCATCGGCGACACCTTCGCCCGTTTCCACACCCATCCGCGGGTGCGGATGTACCTCGGTGTGGATGTCGGCACCGACATCACGGCGAGCGAGCTGGCCGCGCACCACGACGCCGTCGTGTACGCGGTCGGCGCGGCCGGTGACCGGCGGCTCGGTGTCCCCGGCGAGGAGCTGCCCGGCTGCGTCCCGGCGGCCGGGCTCGTCGCCTGGTACAACGCGCATCCGGAGGTCGCGCCGGACATGGTCGACCTGTCGGGCACCGAGCGGGTCGTGGTGGTCGGCACCGGGAACGTCGCCCTCGACGCCGCCCGGGTCCTGGTCGCGGACCCGGACGCGCTCGCCTCGACGGACATCGCCGACCACGCGCTGAGCGCGCTGCGGAACTCCGCCGTACGGGAGGTGGTGCTGCTCGCCCGGCGCGGGCCGGAGGATCTCGCGTGCACCGCGCCCGAACTGCTCGCCCTGGGACGGCTGCCCGGGGTGCGCCTGGTGGTGGACGACCACGATCCGCGCGCGTGGGCGGCGATCGAGGCCGCGGCGCCGGGGGACAAGGCGGCGCTGCTGCGGACGGCGGAACGCGAGCGGGTGGACTGGCCGGGGACCCCGCGGCCGGGCTCCGGGGGCACGGGAGAGCGGCGGATCGTGTTCCGGTTCCACTCCTCGCCCGAGGAGATCCTTCCCGGCGCGGTACGGGTGACGGGCGCGGCCGGGCCGGTCGGCATGGCCGCCGGGCTCGTCCTGCGGGCGGTCGGCTACCGCGGGCTGCCGGTGGCCGGGCTGCCGTTCGACGAGGCGACGGGCACGGTCCCGCACCGGGGCGGCCGGATCGAAAAGACGCCCGGCGGTTATGTCGTCGGCTGGATCAAACGCGGTCCCTCGGGTGGCATCGGTGCCAACCGCGCCTGTGCGGCCGAGACCGTGAGCACGCTCCTCGCCGACGCGGTGGGCGGCGCGCTGCCGTCGCCGTCGGGCTCCGCGCGGGCTTTCGGCCGGCTGGTCCGGCGCCGGGTCGGCCAGGTGGTCGACGCGCGCGGTCTCGCGGCGATCGAGCGCGCCGAGCGGGCCCGGGGCGAGGCGTCCGGCCGCCCGCGCGTGAAGCTGGGCACCGTACCGGAGCTGGTCGCGGCGGCGCGTTCCCGGCGCCCGCGGGCACGCTGACGGCCCCGGGCGGCCCAGCGCGGCCCCGGGCTGAGCGGCGCCCGGCCGGCGGGAGGATTCCGGCCGGGCCCGCCCGCGCCCCGGCGGGTCGGCTACGGCGGCCGGGTGCGGCGCGCTCGTGGACTCGACGGCCCTCGGCGTGGCACCCGGTTTCCACCGATGGCTCCCGATATGAGTGCGAAGCATGAGCCAGAACTCAGCTGTTGTGGTGGGGGTCGACGGTTCCGAGCACAGCCTGCGCGCGCTGGAATGGGCGCTGCGGGTCGCGCGGAGCCTGTCCGCCCCGCTCACCGTCGCCCATGTCCGTTCCGAGGCCCTCCAACTCGGCAGCGCCCGGATCTCGTCGCTCGGTCCGGCACCCGAACTGCCGGACACCGTCGTGAACTCCCTCGCGGCACAGATCGGACCGCGGGCCGAGGACCTCGACGTGCGGTACGCCTCCCTGGAGGGCTCCGTCGTCGACGCGCTGGTCGGGGCGGCGGCGCGGGCCCGGCTGCTGGTGATCGGCTCGCGCGGCCGGGGCGGTTTCAAGAGCCTGCTGCTCGGGTCGAACAGCCGCGCGCTGGCCGCCGCGTCGCCGTGCCCGCTGGTGGTCGTCCCGCACGAGGCCCGGATCGCGACGCTGGACGGGAGCGCGGCGGCCGGCCGGGTGCTGCTGGGACTGCACCCGGAGGAGACCGGGGACGAGGTCGTGGAGTTCGCGTTCCGCGCGGCGCGGCAGCGCGGGGTGCCGCTGCAGGTGGTGACGTCCTACCCGGTGCCGCCCAACCCCGTCCTCCTGCTCGCCCCGCCGTCGCCCAAGTTCGACGTGCCGCCGACGACCCCGGACGAGACGCCGGAACTCGTCGAGAGCACCCGGCGGCGGCAGGCGGAACGGCTGCTGCCGTTCACCCGGCGTCATCCCGATGTCGAGGTGCTGCCGGTGGTGACCCCGGTCGACGCCGCCGGCCGGCTGGTCGACGACTCCCAGGAGGCGGGCCTCGTGGTGGTCGGGCGGCACCGCAGGCACCGGGTCGCCAAGTTGCTCGTGGGGTCGGTGGCGAACGCCGTGCTCCAGCACGCCGCCTGCCCCGTCGCGATCGTGCCGCCGCCCGTCGCCGCCGCGTCGGACTGACCCGGCGGCGCCGGCCCCGGCACCGCCCCTCGGCGAGGACGCCCTGGGGCGGTCACCGGGCGTCCTCACCTTTTCGGGTGACATGCGGGGCGGAGAAACGTGTCTGCCTCCGGAGAAGCCGCGAACCTCGACACGACGGGGGGCTGATCCAGTGGAGCGTGTCCATGCATCTGATCCGGCGCGGCGATCCGAACCTGGCGGTGCGGTCGTATGAGGGCCTGACCACCGTCGTCCTGTCCGGCGAGCTCGATCTGGTGCTGGTGCAGCGCGTCCGGCCCGAACTCGACGTGTCGGCCCGCGAGGCGGCGGCCCTCACGGTCGACGTGCGCCGCCTCACGTTCTGCGACGCTTCAGGGCTCGGCCTGCTGGTGCGCTGCGCCCGGCGGGTCCGGTCCCGCCGGGCGGCCTGGACCCTGCTGTGCGACCAGCCGGAGCTGCTCCGGCTGATCCGGCTGGCGGCCCTGGACGAGGTCCTGCGGCCGTCCGGGCAGCGGGGAGCCGGCGGGCCGCCGCTTCCACGCGCCGCACCGCCGGACGCCGGCGGGCCGTCGGGACGGCCGGCCGTCCCGCGCTCCCGCCCCTGGCAGGGCGGAAGCGCGGATCACCTCAACGGTGCGCCGGGGCCGGAGCCCCGGACGCGGCCGTAGGGGCTGTCCGGTGACTCAGGGCCGGACAGGCCGGGCCGTCAGGCGCACGGGGTCTTCCCGGACCCCCTGTGCGGGCCCGGGAAAGGACGGCACGTGGTCCGGGGTCGCGACAGGTGTCACGGCCCCGGCCCCGGCCAAGGTCCGCCGGACAACGCCCCTAGGCGGGGAGGAGTTCGCCCGCGCCGCCGTGTTCCCGGGTCTCGCCGGGATACCCGGGCGGGAGGACGGACGGGGGCCGGACCCCCGCCATCCGCAGCTCGATGACCCCGCGTACGGCCGACCACTCCTCGTCCAGGATCGAGTAGAACGCGGTGTCGCGGACCACTCCGTCCAGGCCGCGCGAGTGGGCCCGCCGTACCCCCTCGCAGGTGGCGCCGAGCCGCTCGATGGCGATCCGGGAGCGGGTGTTGCGGGCGTCGGCGCGCATCGAGACCCTGCGCACGCCCCAGGCCTCGAAGGCATGGCGCAGCATGAGGTACTTGGCCTCGGTGTTCACACCGGTGCCGCGGGCCTCGCTGGAGATCCAGGTGTTGCCGACCTCGACGGCGTCGGGCACCGCGGTCAGCGGATCCCCGTCCGGCACACCGGTGACCGGTGGCCAGATCACGGGGCCGCGCCAGTAGTCGAGTTCGAGGAAGCGGGTCGACCCGAGGACCCGCCCGTTGAGCGGATTCACCAGGGCGAAGGGCAGCACCCGGCCCGCCGCCTGTTCGGCGAGGGCACGGGCGATGTAGTCGCAGGAAGCATCAAGGCCATGGGGCACGGAAGTGTAGGCATAGGCCGCACGATCCAGTGCGCCCGCCCAGGCGATGCCCTCGGCGTGGCGCATGGCCAGCGGTTCCAGGCGCACGGTGCGCCCGGCAAGGACTACAGGTACTGGCACGGAACCTCGGGTCTTTCACGGGCAGGGGTCATCGCACGCCGGTTCATGACGCGGATGAAGGGGAAGAGCCGCGTACCCGGTGCCGCTTCCCTTCGCCAGAAAGGCGAAATAGCCAGGGAATCGGTCCGTCACCGGAGCGGGGAGGAACAGTATGCAGCCCCGAGCGCCCGGAGAACAGAACCCCACACGAACCCGCCCCCACGGCTGGATGAATGTCCGGTTCGCCCCGGTCCCCCGCCCAGCCCCGCACGACCTCGACCGGATCTTACGAAACCGCGTCCACGCAGGTCGGATGGCCCCAGCCGGTCGAGTTCTTGGTGATCGTCGCGCCCTTGTCGTACGGCTGTCCGCAGCGGCACCGGCCCGGGAAACGGGCCTTGAGGGTCGGCGCCGACGCGCCGGAGCCCGCGCCGCGCGCTCGTGGCGTACCGGAGCCTCCGGCTCGCTTCGGGGCGCGCTTGGCAAAGGCGGCGCGCGCGGAGGCGGGCTCGGGCGGCGGCAGCGCAGAGCCCTCGGCCGAACCGGCGGGCCGCTGGCTGCGGGCGGTGTGGCTGGCGGCGCGGTCGGCGGCGTCGTTGAGCGGGTCGCCGTCGACCTGGTGGGCGGGGGTGTAGACGAACTCCACGTGCCGGTCGGCGAGCAGCTCGTCGATCCGTACCACCAGCTCCTTGTTGGCCACCGGGGTGCCGGCCGCGGTCTTCCAGCCCTTGCGGCGCCAGCCGGGGAGCCACGTGGTGACGGCCTTCATCGCGTACTGCGAGTCCATCCGCACCTCGGCGGGCACGGCGGGGTCGAGGTACTCCAGGAGTCTGAGGAGCGCGGTCAGCTCGGCCACGTTGTTCGTCGCGGTGCCGAGCGGGCCGGCCTCCCAGTGGGCCACGGCGCCGTCCTCGTCGCCGATGACCCAGGCCCAGGCGGCGGGCCCCGGGTTGCCCTTGGACGCGCCGTCGCAGGCCGCGGTGATCTTTTCTGTCATCCCTCGATCCTGACATGCCCGGCGGGCCCGCCGGGCCGCCGCCCGTTCCCGGCCCCCGTAGCCGCTCGGGATCGGGGTCGGAACGAGGCTCAGGACCCGGCCCCGGCCCCGGCTCGGCCACCCCCTGCTCGGTCACCCTGCTCGGCCCTGGGCTCCGGCTCCGGCTCCGGCGAGGAGGGCGTCGCGGCCGATGGCGTCGGCGCGGGTGGCGGGCACAGTGCAGGCGTACGCCCCGGCCACCGCTCCGTAGCGGGCGCAGCGGTCCACGGGTTCGCCGACCATCCAGGCGTAAAGGAAACCGGCGGCGAAGGCGTCACCGGCGCCGTTGCTGTCGACGACCGGGGCGGGCGGGGTGACGGTGGGGACGTGGACCGGTTCCCGGTCGGGACCGGTGAGGAACCACGCTCCGTCGGCCCCGGCGGTGACGACGGCCACGGAGGCACGGCCGCGCCCGGTGATGTCACGGAGGGTGGCGACCGGGTCGTCGAGGGCGGTGGCGGACACGAAGACGATGTCGGCCTCGTACGCGAAGGGCTGGTGGTAGGAGTCGTGGCCGTCCCAGTTGTGCAGGTCGGTGGAGACGGTGAGACCGGCGTCTCGGAGCAGGGGCAGGGCGTGCGCGCACGGCTGGGTGAGGGAGACGTGGGCGTGCCCGGCGCGGGCGGCGAGGGCCTTGACGGTGGCCGGGGGCAGCCGGTCGTCGTCGTGGCCGCGGGTGGCGTCGTAGAAGGAGAGCCGGCGCCCCTCGGGATCGACGAGATTGACGGCCCGCTTGGTGCCCGCGGACCACGGCACCCCGGTGAACGGGATGCCGTGGTCCCGGTGGAAGGCGCGGACGAGGTCGCCCTCGGGGTCGGCGCCGACCATGTCGATGTGGTGGGTGCGCAGACCGAGGCGGTGCAGACCGAGCGCGACGAAGTCCCCGGTCTGCCCGGCCCGGGTCTGGATGCCGGGCCGGATCATGTGGCTGTCCGCGTAGGGCACGGGCAGTTCGGGGACGTACACGATGGTGTCGACCCCGGCGCCGCCGAGCACGAGGACATCGATGTCGTCGCTGACGTCACCGGCGTCGACGGCTCCGTTGCCGTCGGCGCCGTGTGTGCGGTCGGGGTTGCTCGCGCCGTCGCTGCCGCTCCGGGCGCCGGGGTCCATGCCGAGGTCGCTCATGCGGGCAGTCAAGCAACGGCCGGCGACCACTCGCAAGAGCCTTCTGAAATTTTCCGCAAGCACCCGCAAGGGAGGGGCGGGCGGCCCGAGGCGTCAGGGGCTCAGCGCTTCAGCTGCCCCTCCAGCCAGTCCATGATCTCGGGCGTCACGGGGTCGGCGATGTCCGCGAACTCCTCGTGCTTCTTCAGGAACTTCGCCACATACGGGCAGACCGGGACGATCCGCATCCCGGAGGCCCGCACGTCGTTCAGGGCGTACTCGACGAGGACGCCGGCGAGGCCTCGGCCCGCGTACGCGTCGTCGATCTCCGTGTGGAAGAAGACACGCCGGTCGTCACGGTCGCGGTAGGCGGTCAGGCCGGCGCGCTGATCGGCGACGGCGATCTCGTAGCGGTGCCGGGCGTCGACGCGCTGAACGACGGGGGTGGTGTCCTGCTCGGTCATGACGGTCCTTTCTGGCCCGCGGGACCGTACGCGTACATGTGCGGGGACCCGAGGAGCGGAGTGGTGGAGGGGAGAACGGGAAGTGGAAGGCCGAGGGGGTGGGCGGAAGCCGGATACGGGAGCGGGGTGGGCCGGGGCGTGCGATCGGAGGCGGGACGCGGGCGGGTAAGGCCGGGCGGACCGGATCCGGTGCGGCGGCCCTGGTCTAGACCCGTGCGGACATCCACGGGGATGCCGGTACGAATCCTGTGTGAATCCGGTGTGAATATAGTCCGCCCGCATGTGCCGAGATTGCCTCCGGGCGCACACGTCCGGCCGGTGAGCGCCCTGCGCCGCCGTCCGTCCCCCGACTCGCGCGCGGGCGCGTCACGGGGAAGGATCGCAACCATGAGCACAGGTGCGCCGCGCGTACCCCGTCCACCCGGAGAACGGACCGGCCCTCACCCCCGGGCAGGCCGGCCCCCGCTCCCCCGGGTCCCCCGAGGTGGAGGGCCGCCGGCCGGACGACGGCCGTCCCGGGCGAGAGACACGCGATCCGCGCGATGAAACGGAATCCTCCGACCCGCGCCCCGGGCAACCCGGGGCCGAGGCCGCCGGCCCCGGCAGGCCCCACCGGCGGCCCCACCCAGGAGCTGCCATGACATCAGACGGCACCACACCTCCGGCTGACTCCACCACCCCGTCCGACGTGCCGGACCCCGTCACCGCCACGGCCGACGAGCACGGCACGCTGACCGCGTGGAGCCCGGGCGCGCAGCGGCTGCTCGGCTATCCGGCCGAGGCGGTCCTGGGGCGCCCGGCGTCCGAGCTGCTCGCCGACTCCGGGGACACGTTCCTCCAGCGGCTCGGCCGGCAGCGGCGCTGGAGCGGACCGATCGCCCTGCGGCATCAGGACGGCAGCGAGGTGACGGGCGAGCTGCACGCGCGCCGCCGGGTGGCGCCGACCGGCACCGACTGGCTGCTGGTGTGGCGCGACGCCCACCAGGAACCTCCGGCACGCGGGGCCTTCCCGATCTCCTGGTGCTTCCAGCAGGTGCCGAGCCCCCTCGCGGTCTTCGACCTGGATCTGCGCTACGTATGGACGAACGACGGTGAGGAGACGGCACTCGCGCTCACCGGCGACCAGCTGTACGGGCTGCGCCTCGCGGAGGCCGTCCCGCACCCCGACAGCGTGCGGGTCGAACACGCCCAGCGGCGGGTGGCGCGGACCGGCCGGCCGGAGTACCTGGAGGCGTACGTCCAGGTGGCCGGCGAGAACCGGGAACACTCGTGGACGATCCACCTCGCGCCGCTGACCGACCCGGCCGGGCGGCTGATCGGGGTGGGCTTCGCGGCTCAGGACACCACCGCGCAGTACGAGGCCCGGCAGCGGCTGACGCTCCTCAACGAGGCTGGCACGCGGATCGGCACGAGTCTCGACATCGCGCTCACGGCGCAGCAACTGGCCGATCTGGCCGTCCCCCGGTTCGCCGACTACGCCTGTGTCGACCTGCTGACCGGCATCGAGGACGGCGACGAGCCGCCCACCACGCCGGTGACCGGTCCGGTCACCCTGCGCCGTACCGCGCAGCGGTCCATCCTGCGGGGCACCCCCGAGTCCTCGGCCGGGCCGGGCGCGGCCCTGACCGTGCCCGAGGGCGGGCCGGCCCTCACCTGGCTGGCCGCGCCGGGCCCCGTTCTCTACCAGCGGGACGATCCCGACCTCGTCCGGTGGGCGGAGCAGGACCCCGGCCAAGGGGCGCGGCTGCGGGAACTGGGCGCCCACTCGGTCCTCGCCGTTCCGCTGCGGGCCCGCGGGGCCACCCTGGGGTCCGTCCTCTTCGTCCGCCACCGGCGCCCGGACCCGTTCGTCCACGACGATCTGCTGCTGGCCCAGGAACTCGCCGCCCGTACGGCCGTCTGCGTCGACAACGCCCGGCTCTACACCCTCGAACGCACCACCGCCGTGACCCTCCAGGAAAGCCTGATGCCGCAGCGGCTGGCGGAGCAGACGGCGATCGAGGCCTCCGCCCGCTATCTGCCCGCCAGCGCGCAGGTGGGCATCGGCGGCGACTGGTTCGACGTCATCCCGCTCTCCGGCGCCCGCGTCGCACTGGTCATCGGGGACGTCGTCGGGCACGGTGTCCAGGCCTCGGCCACCATGGGGCGGCTGCGCACGGCCGTCCGTACCCTCGCCGACATCGACCTGCCGCCCGACGAGCTCCTCACCCATCTCGACGACCTCGTCCTGCGGCTGACAGCCGAGTCCCCGGACTCCGACGTGCAGGGGGACATCGGGGCGACCTGTCTGTACGCGGTGTACGACCCGGTCACCCGGCGCTGCGCCCTCGCCCGCGCCGGCCATCTCCCGCCCGTGATCTGCCGGCCGGACGGCACGGTGGACTTCCTCGACCTGCCCGAAGGGCCGCCCCTCGGCCTCGGCGGTCTGCCTTTCGAGGCGATGGAGGTCGAACTCCCCGAGGGCACCACGCTCGCCCTCTACACCGACGGGCTGATCGAACGCCGGGACAGCGATCCGGACGAGCGCCTCCAGGCGCTGCGCGAAGCCCTCGCAGAGCCCGCCGGCTCCCTTCAGGAGACCTGCGACACCGTCATGAGCACCATGCTCACCTCCCGTCACGACGACGACGTCGCCCTGCTCCTGGCCCGCACCCGGGTGCTGCCCGCCGAGAGGGTGGCGGTCTGGGAGGTGGCGGACGACCCGACGAGTGTGGCGCAGGCCCGCAAGGACGCGTCCGCGCAACTGGCCGAGTGGGGGCTGGACGACCTCGTCTTCGTCACCGAACTCGTCGTCAGTGAACTGGTCACGAACGCGATCCGTTACGGCGAGCCGCCGATCCGGATGCGGCTGATCCACGACCGTGCTCTCATCTGCGAGGTCCAGGACAGCAGCAGTACCGCGCCGCATCTCAAGCGGGCCCGGACCTACGACGAGGGCGGGCGTGGGCTGCTTCTCGTCGCGCAGCTCACCCAGCGCTGGGGCACCCGGTACAACCGCAACGGCAAGACCATCTGGGCGGAGCAGGACCTGCCCGACCCGTCCGCCCGGCCGGCCTTCGGGGACGAGCCGGAGCGGGGGGACGGGCCGGGCTGACCGGGCGGGGCGGGCCAGGCGGAGGTGCGTTCGCGGTGAGGGGAGCGGACGGGGCGTAGGGAGCGGACGGGGAGGGCGGGCGGCGCGGGCGGAAGTGCTGCGTTGTCAGTGGGGCGCTATAGCTTCGGAGTTGTTCGAGAAGCTGTGCGACAGGGGTGGATTCATGGGTGTCCGGCATGCCTTGAAGGTCGTTCTGGTGGACGTCGACAACGAGGTGGTCGCCGCCTGGCGGTCCGCGTTCGCCGACACACCGGGGGTCGAGATCCGGCAGGGTTCCCTGCTCGACGTGGACGCCGACGCGTGGGTGTCCCCGACGAACGCGCGGGGCCTCATGGACGGCGGGGTCGACGCCGTCGTCAAGCGGCATCTCGGCGCCGGGATCCAGGTACGGGTGCAGCGCGCGATCAAGAACCGGTTCGGCGGGAGCCTGCCGGTGGGCAGCGCGGTGTGCGTCCCGTCGGGAGCGGCCGTGCCCCGCTTCCTGATCTCGACGCCGACGATGCGCGAGTCGTCGCAGAACGTCAGCCAGACAATGAACGTGGCACTGGCGTGCGCGGCAGCGTTCCAGGCGGTGCATCTGCAAAACCGTGCGAAGCCCGGCAGCATCCGGTCGGTGGCCCTCGTGGGGATGGGCGCGCGGACGGGGCAGGTGCCGGCGCAGGTGTGCGCCAATCTGATGTGGACGGGCTACACCCTGTTCCACGATCACGGGTTCGCGGACTACGACGAGCTGCGGGCCGCGGTGCTGGCCCGGCTGGCCGACATCGAGGCGGCGGGGCCGGCGCGGCGGGTGCGGATCGACGTCGGGAGCCGCCTCCCTTTTGTTCCTGTTGCTCCTGAGTCCTCTCTTCCCTCGGAGGGGCCGGCTTCTTCGGCTCCTCCCGCTTCTTCGGCCTCCGAGGCTTCTTCCGGTCCGGTCGGTCCACTCGGCGCGGATACTCCGGCCGTCCAGGCTGCTCCGGCCACTCCCGTCACTCCGTCCGGCACCACGACTCCTGGAGGTCACTCCCCCGTGAACGACACGCACACCCCGGTCGCCGGCGAGCCGGTGCCCACCGCCGGCGACCCGCTGAAGCTGACCGAGCTGTTCGCCGGCGGCGGGGAGCCGTGGCTGCCGCTGCTGCGTCCGGTGATCGAGGCGCGGCCGGATGCCGCCGGCTTCATCGGTCCGCAGCGCAGCCCGGAGGTCGTCCCGGTGCGCGAGCTGACGTTCCAGGCGCTGAAGCCGCATCCGCCGCACAAGTGGAAGGTCGTGGCCTTCGGCCAGAACCCGTATCCGCGGGCGGAGAGCGCCACCGGCATCGCGATGTTCGACAACACCTTCCACGACTGGCAGGACAGCCGGTTCGGCCGGGTGGTGAGCCTTCGCTGCCTCATCAAGGCGGCGGCCATGTGGAAGTACGGCATCGTCAAGAAGACGCCGATCGCCGATGTCCGGGCCCTGCTGAAGAAGGAGGACACGGTCCAGCCGCCGGAGTGGTTCCAGGCGATGCTGACCCAGGGTGTGCTGCTGCTGAACACCTCGCTCACGGCGAGCGCGGACGGGGCGGTGCCGACCGATCGGCACACCGCGTTCTGGCGGCCGGTGGCCGAGCAGATCGTCGAGGAGATCCTCCGGGCGAAGCAGGACGCCGACGAGGAGGACCGGGGTGTGGTGTTCGCCTGGTGGGGCGCGCACGCCCGGAGTCTGAAGCGGGTCGTCCAGCGCCTGGAGAAGAAGTACCCGGGTGTCGAGGTACGGCACCTGGACCACGCGAATCCGGCCGCGCAGGGGGACGTCTTCTGCGAGGGCGACCACTTCGCCCAGGTGAACGACGCGCTGGCGGCGGTGGGGGCCGGGCCGGTGGACTGGCTGCCGAGAAAGGGCTGGGAGCAGGCGGCGGCCGGGGCCGGCGGAACCGGCGGCGGCGAAGTCGCCGAGCGGATGGGGGCGTTCATCGCGTCGACGATGGAACTGCACCAGCTGTATCTGGACCGCCTCACGAGCGTCAAGGACGAAGGGCTCGTCCTGCCGCCGGTCACCGGGGTGTTCGACACGCCTCTGATGGACTTCCGCCAGGCCGTCGAGCCCGTCTCACGCGTCCTCGCCCGGCTGGACCCCTATATCGAGCGGTCCAGCCGGTTCGGTGAGACGAAGGCGGCGGAGGGCACCGGTGCGGCGGACACTGCGGGGCTGTCCGCCGACGCGATCTCGGCGCTGTACCTGTACACGTGCGAATCGGCCTTCTACCGCGAGATCAACGCCGTCCTGCGTTCCCCGGACCGGGAGCGGCTCGTGCCGTATCTGCCGTATCTGCGCCTGCTGTTCTCCGCGGTGTCGGCGCTTCCGGCCCGGACACAGCCGCTGTGGCGGGGTGTCGCGCTGGATCTGCGGTCCCAGTATCCGCTGGGTCGGACCGTCACCTGGTGGGGCGTGTCGTCGTGCACCTCGGAGCCGGGGGTGGCGCGGGCGTTCCTCGGGAGCCGGGGGAAGCGCACCCTGTTCGAGGTCACTCCGGCACGGGCGGTGGGGATCCGGCGGTTCTCCGCGTTCACGGGCGAGGAGGAGTACATCCTCGCGCCGGGCACGCAGTTGAAGGTGACGGAGGTCAAGAACGAGCGCGGTGGGCTGTGCACCGTACGGCTGACCGAGCTGGAGGGCCAAGGGCTGGTGTCCTGACGAGGTACGGGGGCAGGGGGTGCCGTCGCCGCGCGAGGCCGACGGCACCCCCTGGCAGCGCCGTATCGGACGGCCCCGCGCCGGTGACCTTCCGGCGGAAGGGTCGCCTCCCTGTACGCGGTCGGTAACAGCTCGCCGCGGAGCGGGATGCGTCGCCGCCGTTCGTCGCACACTCGACTTTGCATCGAACACAGAGGGCCGTACGCGGCCGACCACGGGGGAACACCATGCATGCCTTTACACGCGCGACCCGCCCGCCCTTCAAGAACCCCAGGGGCTGGAAGTCCTGCGCTCTGGGAGCGGCGGTCGTCGCCGCGCTGCTCTCGACCACCGCGTGCGACCCGTCGGGGACCGACGGTCCGGATGGCACGACTCCCGCGGACCCGTCGAGTGCCACGGGTCCGGCGAAGCCCGGGGAGTCGACGACTCCGCCGCCGACGACGTCCACGCCCACCTCGGCACCGACGTCCGCTTCGGCACCGACGCCCGCGCCGAAGCCCAGCGGCAGTGCGGACGACGGCGAGGGGTCCGGGGGCAAGGGCGGGGGCGGGAGCACGAACGCCGCGTGTGCCACGGGCGATCTCTCCTTCTCCGTCACGAACGAGGACGAGGCCGGCAAGGAGGTCCGGCACCTCCTTCTCGCCGCCGAGAACGTCGGCCACAAGAAGTGCGACCTCTACCGGTACCCCGACGTACGGTTCGACGCCGACGCCCGGAACCCGGTCCTCGCGATCAAGGACAGTGACCTGAAGGAGCCCGCCACCCTCGCCCCGGGCGAGGTGGCGTACGCGGCACTGCTCGCCACCGGCGGCCACATGGACACCTACGACGCGAAGAGCCTCACTCTCCGCCTCCAGGGTGCCGAGTCCGGCAGCGCGCTTGGGCGGCCGGTCGACGTCACCCTGCCCCGTGGGATGAAAACGCTGACGACCGACAGCGGCTCGCTTGTCACCCACTGGATCCCGACCGCGTCCGGTCTGGCGCTGCGCTTCATCATGTCGCGCTGACGCGGATCCGGCCGGGGTCCTCGTACCCGAACGCGGGCCCCGGCCCCCGGATCCGCCACCGCCCCGGTCAGGAGAGCGTGCTCGGACGGCGCGGCGGCGGGACCATGCGGAGCACCTCCCACAGGGGGCGTCCGCCGGAGGCCCACGCGCCGAGCGTGTGACGGTCGACCACGTACAGCAGCTGCTGCCGGGCGAAGGTCGCGGCCGGGGCGGTGACCCGGCCGTTGGTCACCAGGACGGCGACATCGGCGCCGTGGACCGGGCGGGCGGTGCCGTTGAGGACCTGGAAGTCCGGCGTGCCCACCGCGGCTCCTTCGAGCCCCTTCCGTCGGTGTTTGCACTGGATCACCCAGCGCCGCCCGAAGGGGTCGGTGGCCTTCACATCGGCGCCCAGGTCCCCGCCGCCGCCCACCCGGACCGCGTCCCGGCAGCCGTCGCGGTACATCAGGTCCCGTACCGCGTCCTCGAACCGGCTGTGATGCAGGGCGTCCAGGTGGGACAGCGCGTAGCGCAGGGCCCGGGCCCGCTCCGCCTCCCGCTCGGCCTTGCGCCGTTGTCGCTCGAACCAGGCCCAGCCGGCCGGCACCGCGAGCACCACGAGGCCGACCGGGACCCACCAGTGGACCAGCATCCACCGGACGACGGCCGTCACGAGCGCGAAGCCCGCCACCGCGGCGACGCCGAGGGCGAGCGTCCGGTCCGATCCGGACCGTCCTCGCCGTGCCGGCCGCCGGGAACGGTGCCTCGCGGGTGACCGTCCACTCATCGCCGCTCTCCTCCCCACCGGCTCACCGGCCGGCCCGCCGGCCGAGCCGGCCGACGCCGCTCGCCTGCCCGCACCGGGGTCTCCGGGATGCCCCTGATGCCCCGGCCCCCTTGTGTAGTCGTACGCCGGTATCCCCGGGGCCGGTTCACCGTCGAATGGCACAAAGTCATCGGACCTGTCCGGATATCCGTACCCCGGTCATGGGCCCCTCAAGGCCCGGACCCGGCACACCGGGCCGGGCACGGCGGGAGGGTGACAGGGGCGTGGCGGGGGCCGAGAGCGGGCATCGGCGCTTCGGCCAGTGCGCGGCGCCGCGCCCTCCGGTCACGAGAAGGGCCGGTGACGTACCCGGCTCCGCCGGTCCGCTGCCGCCCCGGCCACGTGCCCGACGGAAGCCCCCGCACGGCATCTCCCCCTGGGCGGGACGCATCCGGCCCGCCGTCACGGACATGCTCTCCGGCAGAGGGTGACCGATCCGGGCCGGAGCGCACGCCCCGGCCCGAGGCCGTGTCTTCGAACCGCAGGGAAAGGACCACCGCGACAGATGACCACGACGACCACTCCGGACGAATCCTCCGACACCTCGATGACCGACGAGGAGTACGGGGCCCATCGCGCGTCGCACGCTTTGTGGGCGGGCAGTTCGGTACTGATCACCGACGAACGGGGCCGCGTCCTCGTGCAGCACGTCGACTACCTCGACACCTGCCTGCTGCCCGGCGGTGCCGTCGAGAAGGGCGAATCACCCGCCCGGGCCGCCGCCCGCGAACTGCGCGAGGAGCTCGGGGTCACCGCCCGGGTGGAGCGCGGTCTCGCCGTCGACTGGGTCTCCCCCGGCGGCATGGACGCGCCCGCCGTCATGCGCTTCCCCGGCGAACTCCTCCATGTCTTCGACGGCGGTACCTGGGACGACGAGCGGATCGCCGCCATCCGGCTGCCGGAGAGCGAGATCACGGCTGTCGAATGGGCCGAACCCGCCCTTCTCCCCGGTCTCCTCGCCCCGCGAGACGCCCGCCGGGCCCTCGCCGCGCTGCGCGCCCGGATCGGCGCCGCCGGCACCGTGCTTCTGGAGGACGGTGTCCCTCTCGTCCCGACCGTCCTCGACCGGGCCGGGGTTCTGGGCACGCCCCGTCCCCGGCACCACTTGACGTTCCAGGCCGCCGGCCGGGTCCCCGGCACGGACACGCCGGTCCGGCAGGCCTGGGTCTGGGCCTTCGCCCCGGACGGGCGCGTCCTGGTGCTCCTCGACCCCGACACGGGCGCCGCCTGTCTGCCCGGTGGCGCCCCGGAGCCCGCCGACCGCGGCGACCTCGTGGCGACGGTGTGCCGGGAGGCCGCCGAGGAGGCGGCGGCCCGGCTGACCGGGATCACGTACATCGGCCACCTTCCCGATCCGGGACAGGAGTGTCTGCGCGTCCGTTACGCCGCCCGCCTCGACGGCCTGGGGCCCTCCGCCGCCGATCCGGCCACCGGCCGGACGTACCTCCGGGTCCTGGCCACTCCGGAACAGGCCCTGTTCCTCTTCGACTGGGGCCCGGTGGACGGTGCCGCTCAGCTCGCCGCCGCCCACCGGGCTCGCGGTCTTCTCCGTATCCCCCGGGCCGCTCCTCGGCCCGTCACCGAACTCGCCGGCCCCGCCGCTTTCTCCGCGCGGTGAGGATGGCCCGGCCGGGGCGTGGAGGCGGCTCGCCGGGAACGGTTGTGGCGCCCGGCGGGGGAAGGCGTCTCCTTCCCCCGCCGGGCGGGAGACGACGGCCCCTGGGCCTCAGGCCGGCCCACCACCGCCGGTCCGCCGGCGACTCGACCACGGCCAGGACCAGAGCCACCGCCGCACCGGCGAAGACGAGTGCCGCGGCACCGGCCCGCCACCCATGCCTCCGCCGGTCGGCGGCGGCGAGACCTGTCCGGATGCCGGACTTGTCCATCAGCCTGGTCGTGCGCCCCCGCACCACCGGGAGGCCCGCCGGGGCGCGGCCCCATGACGTGCGAAGAGGCCACGGCCCATGTCACACGCCCCGCCCGCGCCACTCGTGTCGCAGCAGTCCGTACACCAGTTCGTCGACGCGCCGCCCGTCGAGGTGGACGCTCTCGCGCATCACGCCCTCCCGTACGAACCCGGCGCCTTCGAGCATGCGCGCGGAACGCGGGTTGTCCGCGAGCACCTCCGCCGTGATCCGTTCCAGGCCGAGGACGTCGAAGGCGTGGCCGACCGCTCGTACCACCGCCTGATGCCCGTACCCGCGTCCCCACAAGTCCTTCTCGCCGATGACGATGCCCAGCCGGCAGCGCCGGTGCGCCCGTTCGATGAGCGCCAGGTGGAGGAAGCCGATGGGCTCGGCGCGGCCGGCGAGGCAGATGGCGAGATGGACGATGTCCTCGCTCGGCCGCATCCACCGCTCCAGGGTGGCGGCGATCCGCTCGCGGCTGTAGGCCTGGGTCCCGCCGTCGCTCAGCCGCTGGATCTCGGCGTCGTTCTTCCAGCGCAGCAGCGGTTCGAGGCTCGCCGCCGTATGGGGCCGCAACTCGACGGTGCCCTCGCTCGCGGGGGATGTCGACCGGTGGCTCATCGGGCGTGCACTCCTTGGCGAGGTTTCCCGGGCACGGCGATCGCGCCTTCGGCGGCCGCAGGGTCGCGGGAGCGGGCACGGACACGGTCTCCGGCGCCCGGTCCGCCGGCAACGATCCGGCCGTTTCGGGGTCATGACATCACGTCACCGGGTCCCGCCGACAGACCGGCCTCGTGGTGTCCGGGGGCGTGGTACCGAGCGGAGCCGGGCCCGGCGGCGGACGGACCCGGCTCACGGTCACCGCGCGGTCTCGGGGTCGGTCAGATGCGCGGCGAGGAACCAGACCTGCGCCTCGCCGGTACGGACGACCTGGGAGACCAGGAGGTCCTGGGTACCCTCGTCGCCGAGTTCCGCCGTACGCCGGGCGGCGTCACGAACGTCGGCCAGAATGCCCTCGTGCGCGTCGAGAAGGCGCGACAGCATCGACCGCGTGCTTTCGCTGCCGTCCGGCGGGCGCGGCACACCCGTGATCCCGGCCGCGTGGCGGGGGTCGCCCACCGCGACGCCGCCGAGGCTCTGCACCCGCTCGGCGAGCGCGTCGACGAGATCCAGCTGCTCCTGGGCGTGCTTGTCGAACAGCAGGTGCAGCTGGTAAGCGGTCGCTCCGCGCATGCCCCAGTGGCACTTCTTGTAGAGCGCGTACAGGAACTGGGTGTCCGCGAGGACACGGTTGAGCCGCTGGCACGCGTACTGCCGGGCGTCGTGGGAGAGAGCGATCGGCATCTGGACGACGGTGCCGAATTCCTGGATCTCGGGACCGTGCTGGTGGAGGTGCGGCTGGCTGGTCATGGTGCTCCTGGGACGTGTGGGATGACGGGACCCGGGCTCGAGAGCCCGGGGACTTGCGGGAGAGGGAGGGCCGGCGAGGGTCAGCCGGCCACGGACCGGACGGCCTCGCGGATCACGTCGGCGACACACCGGGGGTGGGAGAGCATCACCAGGTGCGAGGAGTCGACCTCGACCGTGGTCGCCCCGGCGCGCCGGTAGCCGAAACGCTGGACCTCGGGGTTGAGGGTGCGGTCGGCACTGGCGACGATTCCCCAGGACGGCTTGGTCTTCCACGCCGCGGTGGACGCGGCCTCGCCGAACGCCGCCGCGGCGAGCGGGCGCTGGGTGACGGCGAGGACGCCGGCCAGGCCGGGGTCGACGTCGGCCGCGAAGATCGCCGGAAGCCGGTCGGTCTCCACCGAGACGTCGATGCCCTCCTCTTCCCCGCCGGCCGGCGGGAACGGGCTGTACACGAGAGCGCCGGCCAGCTCGGAGTCGGGGAAGCCGCCCTGCAGCTCGCCCAGGCTCTCGCCCTCTTCGAGCGCGTAACCCGCCAGGTACACCAGTGCCTTGACGTTCTCCTCGGCGCCGGCGACGGTCGCCACGGCACCGCCGTAGGAGTGGCCGACGAGCACGACCGGGCCGGGGATCCGGCGGATCACCGACGCGACATAGGCGGAGTCGCCGCTCAGGGTGCGGTTGGGCACCGCCGGTGCGACCACCTTCAGCCCGTCGGCCAGCAGCTCCGGGATGACCCGGGAGAAGCTGGAGGCATCGGCGAAAGCACCGTGCAGCAGGACGACGGTGGGTGTGTCATGGGGCGTCACGAGTGAGTCCTTCGGATCGCTGGGTTCCTCGGGGCGTCTCCCCCGTGCCGGGAATCCGGCGGGTCCGGGATACGGTCCCGCCGGCGGCAAGGTGCCCGACCGGGCCGGGGAGCGCCCTCGGCGCCGGTGTCCCGGAGCCGCTCACCACGCTAGGCAGGGGCGGGTCCGGTTCTGTTCCGGCAGCGCACGACCCGCAGCCGGTCCGCGCACCGGAGCGGGCCGGACTTGGTGTCCCGTACGGCCCTGGGGTACGGCGGGTACGGCGTCCCCTACGGCCAGGGGGTACGGTCCGGGACATCGGAGGCGGCGCCGAGGAGTGCCCGGGAACCGGCGGTGGCGTCCCGCGGGCCCGGGCTCGCCCTGCGGAGCGTCGCGGTGACCGGTCAGCGGTCCCGCAGCAGGGGCAGCAGGACGCTCTCCGCCCAGCGCAGGAAGGGTTCCTGGTGCGCGCCGCCGATCTGGACGAGGGCGAGGTCGGTGAATCCGGCCTCGGCGAAGGCGCCGACGGCGTCCGCGACCGCGGCCGGGTCGTCACCGCAGGGCACGGCCTTGGCGACATCCTCGGGGCGGGTCTGTTCGGTGGCCTGCGCGAAGCTCTCCGGCAACGGGAGTTCGGAGTTCACCCGCCAGCCGCCCAGCGACCAGCGGAACTGCTCGTGAGCCCGCGCCACGGCCGCGTCCCGGTCGGTGTCGTAGCAGATCGGGAGTTGTCCGATACGGGGCTTGCCCGCGCCGCCGTGGTCGTCGAACGCCTGCACCAGCGCGGGCTCGGGCTCGGTGGCGATCAGCAGGTCTCCCAGCCGCCCGGCGACCTCGCAGGAGCGGGGGCCGGACGCGGCGATGCCGATCGGCGGCGGAGGGTCGGGCGGGTCCCATATCCGGGCGGCGTCGACCTGGAAATGGCGGCCGTGCCGGGTCACGTACCCGCCGTCGAGCAGGGCTCGGATGATCCCGGCGGCCTCCTCCAGACGGTCGAGGCGGACACGTGCCGATGGCCAGCCGGCACCGACGACGTGTTCGTTGAGGTTCTCACCCGAGCCGAGGCCGAGCCGGAATCGGCCACCGGACAGCGACTGGAGCGTGGCCGCCTTCTGCGCGATCACCGCCGGGTGGTAGCGGAAAGTCGGGCAGGTGACGAAGGTCATCAGGGGGATGCGGGAGGTGGCCTGGGCCGCGGCGCCGAGCACGCTCCACGCGTACGGGGCGTGTCCCTGGGATTCCAGCCAAGGGAAGGAGTGGTCGGAGACGACGGAGAAGTCGAAACCGACGCGCTCCGCCTCGGCCACGTGCTCGACGAGTGCCCGCGGGCCTGCTTGCTCGGTCATCATCGTGTAGCCGATACGCATGGTCATGCCGGGCGACTTGCCGGGAGCGCCCTGCCGCAAACGGACGATTCCGGCTTTCTTCCCGCGATGCCGTGTCCGGACCGGTGGCGGTGGGGCCGGACACGGCATCGCGGGATGATCCGCCCCCGGACGCGATTCCGGCTGGGCGGCCCGCGTTTGCGGCGCCGCCCAGGGGGCAACCGCAGAACGGACCCAAGAGGGACGAACCACCCCATTCATCGAGGTGAAGTCATGATCATCCTTGGTGTGATCCTGCTGATCGTGGGCCTGATCACCGGCCTGGGCATCCTGTGGACGATCGGAATCATCCTCGTGGTGATCGGGATCGTGCTGTGGGTCCTCGGCGCCCTGGGCCACGCCGTCGGCGGTCGCCGCCACTACTGGTAGCGCCCCGCGCACGCACCCCGGGGACCCGGACCGCCGCACTGCCCGGCGTCGGTGCCGGGCGCCCGCCCGGGGGCGGGGCGGCGTTCACGGTCGGTGCCCTCCCTTGCGTACCTTCACCGCCGCCCGGAGCGGCAGCCGCCCCGGGCAGAAGGTGGGCGACCGTGCGTCGCGCGCGGTCGCCCACCGGTGAACCGGTCCCCCGGTCGCTCAGCCGAGTGCGCCGAGCAGCGCGGTGACCACCCGGGCCGTCTCCGCGGCCTCGTCGCCCGCGGTGTCCAGCAGCGGTGCGGCGTCGGCGAGGAGCGCCGCGAGACGGCCGCCGTTGTCCCGCAGGAAGGGCTCCGAGCCCTCCTGGAAGGCGTCCCGCACCGCCTGCGCGGTGAGGAAGTCGCCGCCCTGGGCGGCGACATGGAGCCTGCTGGCGAGGGCGCGCTCCAGCGTGGTGGGTGTCCAGCGGCCGGCGGACAGGTCCTCGGCGAGGGCGCGCGCAGCGGTGCGCACCCCGGCCGCGGCGGCCGTCGGGCGGGTGCCGACGAGGAAGCCGGGGATCGGGTTGGCCCGGTAGTTGTCCCAGAACGCGTCGCCGAACCGCGCCACGGACTCGGCCGGGACCTCCGGCACCTCCCAGGTGTAGCTCTCGAACCCGGCGGCGGCCAGGCACTCGGCGAACGCCTCGTGGCTCCAGCGGGAGGTGGTGATGGTGGAGGTCTCCGTGCCGATGAGGTCGGTGACGAGGATGCCCCGGTCCTCGGCCTCGGTCTCGGAGACCACTCGCAGCCCGTAGTCGTCCCACGCGGGGCCGAAGGGCCGGAACTCCGGCCACACGGCGAGGGCGACGAACTTCCCGCCGGGGACCAGGTTGTCGTGGATGCCGCGCAACATCGCGGTCAGCTCGGCCTTGGTGGTGGCGTAGTTGAGCAGCCAGACGGCGCTGACCAGGTCGAAGGCGCCGAGCTTCGGCAGCGCGACGGCGTCGGCCACGTGGTACGTGATGCCGAGCCGGTCCTCCTGCTCGGTCTTGCGCGCCAGCTCGACCATGACCGGGGACAGGTCGGAGCCCACCACCTCGGCGGCGCCCGCCGCCTTGATGAGCCGGGTGTAGTGGCCGTGGCCGCAGGCGAGGTCGAGCACCCGCCGGCCGGTCAGGTCGCCGAGGTGCTTGAGGACGTTGTGCTGCTCGGGTCCGGCCAGCGGGGCGGTGTCCTTGAAGTCCGAGTAGCGGTCGCCGATCTCCGCGTACTGGTCCTGCTGCTCGCTCATGGTCGGCGTACTCCTTGGGTGCGGGTCGAAATCGGTGTAGCCCACGGCGTCACCGCCGTGGAACGTGTCGGGGTCGGGTTCGGCGAGCGGGAGGCCGAGGCGGATCCGCTCGGGAAGGTCGGGGTTGGAGGCGAAGTACCGGGCGAAGGCCACCGCGTCGGCGCCGCCGCCGCTCAGCCGGAGCGCGGCGGTCTCGGGGTCGGTCGGGTCGTCGCCGGTGAACGGGTTGACCAGGAGCACGCCCGTCCAGCGCTCGCGCAGCGGCCGGTTCACTTCCTCCTCGGGGCTCTCCACCAGGTGCAGATAGGCGAGCCCGTCGTCCGCCAGGGTGGCGGCGAGCAGCACGTGGACGAGCGCGGGGTCGTGCTCGGTGGTGTCGTTGTAGCCGCTCCCTGGCGAGATCCGCAGGCCCACCCGGTCCGCGCCGACCGCGCCGGCGACGGCTCGTACGGCCTCGACGGCGAAGCGGATCCGTCCCGCGGCGTCGCCGCCGTAGCCGTCCTCGCGCAGGTTGGTGTTGTCGGAGAGGAACTGGTGGATCAGATAGCCGTTGGCGCCCTGGAGTTCGACCCCGTCGAATCCGGCCTCGACGGCCGCGGCGGCGGCCGCCGCGAACTCCGCGAGGGTGGTGGCGATGTCGGCGTCCGTCATCGCGCGGGGCTCCACCGTCGGGACGAGGCCCCGGGGGGTGCGGGCGTCGCTGAGCGCGGTGACGGCCGAGGGGGCGAGCGGCCGGACGCCGGCGGGCAGCAGGTCGGGGTGGGCGATCCGGCCGTGGTGGGAGAGCTGCGCCACGATGCGCCCGCCGGCCCGGTGCACCGCGTCGGTGACCCGCGCCCAGCCGGCGATCTGCTCCGGGGTGTACAGACCGGGCTGGCCCACCGGCCCGGTGGCCGCGGCGCCGACGCTCACCCCCTCGGTGACGATCAGCCCGGCGGAGGCCCGCTGGGCGTAGTACTCGGCCACGAGGGGGCCGGGCACGCCGTCGGCGCCGGCCCGGTTGCGGGTCATGGGGGCCATGACCACGCGGTTGGGCAGGGTCAGGGCGCCCGCGGTCAGCGGGTCGAGCAGGGAGGGCATGGGGTCTCCGTAAGGTACGTGGAGCCGGTCGGGACGGACTGGCGCGCCGGGCGGTTCAGGAGGCGCCGGTCCAGGTGGTGAGTTCGATGCCGTCGCCGAGGGGCAGGTCGAGCGAGACATAGCCGCGGGCCCGGTCGCGGATCCGCTCCAGGTACTCCGGGGGCAGCATCGAGAGGTTGTCGGAGACGATCACGGCGCCGGGCGCGAGCGCGGGCTCCAGCACGTCGAGGACGGGCAGGTAGAGCTCCTTCCAGCCGTCGAGGAGAACGAGGTCCACAGGCTCGCCGAAGCCGCGCAGCAGCTCCAGGGCGTCGCCCTCGCGGACGTCGACGAGGTCGTCGAGCCCGCTCTCGGCGAGGTTCTCGCGCGCCTTGCGCACCTTGCTCGCGTCGAGTTCGGTGGTGACCAGCCGGCCCCGGCCGTTCTCCCGCAGTCCGGCGGCGATCTGGACGGCCGAGGTGCCGAAGGAGGTGCCGAACTCCACGACGAGGCCGGGCCGCAGCATGCGGACCAGGGTGTAGAGCAGCCGGCCGGTGTGCGGGTCGACGGGCAGCAGCGCGTCGGCGCACAGCGAGCTGGCCTCCGCGGGGGTGGGCGGGGCCGCCAGCTTGGCAGCGCTGTCGTACGCGCGGCGCATCGCGCCCTTGTCACCGCGCTCCGCCTGCGCGTACAGCCGGTTCAGGACGGCCCGCACCGCGGGGTCGTCGAGCCCCGCGGAGCCCGGTGCGACGGACAGGTCGCTCATGGTGGTTCTCTCCCGTTCTCGTGGTGGGTGCCGGTCGGGGCCGGGGCCTGTCCTGCGGCTCCTGCCGGGCTCGCGGGCACTGGGCCCGGCGTGGAGGACAGGCCCCGGCGATCAGGCGGTGAGGCCGTCGAGCAGGTCGCGGCGGATGTAGCTCTGGGCGTTGTAGATGGTCCGGTCGGTGTCGGTGATGGCCCGGCGGCCGTGCATCACCCGGGTGTTGTCGATCAGCGCGACGTCGCCGTCCTGCCAGTCGATGTCCTCGGTGAGTTCGTCGGTGAGCCGCTTCATCCGGTCGAGCAGCCCGTCCGGGACCGGGGTGCCGTCGACGAAGGCGATGACCGGCTTCTCATAGTTGTAGGAGGGGCCGAAGACGCTGTTGGCCCAGGAGAGACGCTCGCCGAAGAGCGTGGTGCGGGCCGCGCCCGTGCGGTACGTGTAGTGGGCGGAGCCGTCCTCCAGCTGGACGAGCGTGGTGCTGTCGGACTCGCCCGCGAGGGCGCGGAAGTCCTCGAAGGTGATGTCCTCGACGGGCTTCGCGCCACCGGTCTGGTGGAAGACGAACTGCTTCCACTTGGTCTCCTCGACCCGGCGGGAGTACGTGATGTCCTGGGCGAAGGCGGCCCGGTCGGCCTCCTCGGCGGCGTCCCACACCCGGTAGCCGTCGCACACGGTGGTCTGCGAGCCGCTGGAGGCGGCCTTCTCGCAGAGGAACCAGGTGAGGTCGGGAATGAAGGGGCTGTTGCCGTTCTCGAGGTGCAGGCCGACGGCGTCGGTACCGGCGTCGACCTTCTGCGCGACGTCGCCGCCGTGGAAGGAGCGGGCGGGGTCCAGGGTCACGCGGTCGGAGTGGTTCTTGACGAAGAGCGAGAAGTCCTCGATGGACGGCGCGAATCCGCGCAGGACCAGGAACCCGGCCTCGGCGAGCAGTGCGGCGACGGCGCGCGGGTCGAGGTCGGCGAGGGTGGCGTGGCCGGCGCCGGGCGTGAGGAGCTTCCCGGTGCCCGCGCCGAAGGCTTCGATCGCCGGCTGGCTGACAGACATGTGCGGCCTCTCGTTCATCTCGTGGGGTTCGTACGGAGGTGGTCGACGACGGCCTGGCGCATGGGGCGCCCGGTGACGGTGAACAGCCGCCGGTAGTCCTCGTCGTCGGCACTCATCAGGTGGATCACCTCGACCCGTTCCACCTCGGAGAGGTGTTCGGCGCCGAAGGCGGCGAGCGCGCGCTCGGCCTCGGCCCGGTCGGCGGCGGGGTCGACGACGAACAGGCCGTGGAGCGCGGGCAGGTCGTTGCCGACGACGGCCGTCGCGCGGACGAAGGGCAGTCGCGCGTACTGGGCCTCCACCCACTCGGGTGCGACGTTGCGGCCGGCCGAGGTGATGATGACGTTCTTCTTGCGTCCGGTGATGGTGATGTAGCCGTCCTCGTCGACGCGGGCGAGGTCGCCGGTGTGCAGCCAGCCGTCGACGACGTCGCAGCTGGAGGGGTCCTCGCGGGTGTAGCCGTCGAAGAGGGAGGAGCTGGTGACCAGGAGTTCGCCCTCCTCGCTCAGCCGGACCCGGACGTGCGGGAGCGGGCGCCCGACGGTGCCGATCCGGCGGGCCCCGGGGGTGTTCCAGCTGACGACGGAGCTGTTCTCGGAGAGTCCGTAGCCCTCGTACACCTCGATCCCGAACGCGTCGAGTTCGCGCAGCGTCTCGGGGTGGACGGGGGCGCCGCCGCAGCAGACGAGGGGTGCTTTCTCGGTGCGGAAGAGGGCGGGGGCGATCTCGCGCCCGGCCTCGGCTGCCTCGCGGGCGGCGTCGAGCAGCGCGCCCGCGAGCGCCGGGGTCGCGACGACGGCGGTGGGGCGGGCGGCGGCGAGCTGCGGCAGAGCGGCCTCGACGGCTCCCCCGCTGGTGCCGACGAGCGGCGAGCCGGGCGGCAGCAGGGTCAGACAGCCGCCGTCGAGCAGGACCAGGTAGAGACCGGTGACCTGTTCGATGAGCAGGCTGAAGGGGACGAAGGAGAGGTAACTGGTGAACGCCCCGGCGGGCATCGCCTCGTGCAGGGAGTCGATGAGGGCGCCGATGCCGTGGGCCCGGATGCGCACGCCCTTGGGGCGCGAGGTGGTCCCCGAGGTGTGGATGATCTTGCATATCCATTCCTCGTCGCCGGTGGGCACGGCATAGGGCTCGGTGCCGCCCTTCAGGTCGTCGAGCCGGATCTCGACGACCCGGCAGCCGGCCGGCAGAACGGTGTCACGGCCCCATTCCGCCAGCCGCGCGGCGCCCTGGGCGTCGACCAGACAGACCTCGGTCTCCTCCAGCAGCCCGGCGGCCTGTTCGCGCGAGAAGGCGAGCGGGACGGGCACCTCGGTGGCCCGCAGGGCGAGCAGGGCGAGGTCGGCCACGACGAACTCGGGCGTGTTGTCGCACAGGACGCCGACCCGGACGGCGCCGGCCCCGACCGTGCCGGTGAGTTCCCGGGCGGCCCGGGTGATCTCCCGGTAGCCGTAGGTGGCGGCGAAGCCGCCCTCGCCGTCGAGGACCCTAACGAGGGGCCTCTCGCTCTCGGCGTACCGGCGCAGGGCGTTCTCAACGGCCCGCACGACTGGCCACCTCCCGCGCGCCGGTGGTCTCGGTGAGCAGTTCGACGACGGGGGCGAAGAACGCGTAACGACCGGTCGATCCGGCGAACAGGCCGGAGAGCCGGGAGAGGTCGATGAAGCCGGCCACGGGGCGCTGGTCGTAGTACGTGCCCCAGGTGGCCGGTTCACCGGGGCCGAGGCGTCCGGGGTCGGCCTCGCCGAGGGCGGTGAAGTTGACGCCCAGCCGGTCGAACAGCGTGCCGAGCTGTTCGGTGGCGGTGCACAGGATGTACTCCATCCCCATGGTCCAGGCGATGATCGGGATGAGCCGGACCATCTCCCGTCCGGCGCCGCCGGGTCCGGCGAGCGCGCCGATCTCGATGACGCGGCCCCGGTCGACGGGGCCGCCGGTGTGGGCGGCGATGGCCTCCTCGACGCCGGTGTCAAGGTAGCGCTCGGAGAAGAAGGGCCGGTCCAGGCCGTAGGTGAGGCCGGCGCAGCCCACGAGGGCGCGGGCGTCCTCGTCCTCGGGCCGGTCGGCGTCCGCGCGCGAGGCGACGACGAACGCGTCGGGGTCGGGTTTGATGTCGGCCGCGTACACGTCGGCGTAGGTGGTGCGGGCGAGTTCGACGGCCTGGTGCCAGTCGTCGGTGTCCCGCTGGGCGAGGGAGATCTTCAGCACGTCTGAGCCTCCGATGGGAGCTGCTCGGGGGAGGGCAGGCGGTGCGCCCAGGGGCGCGCCTGTTCGAGCTGGGCGGCGAGGGCGAACAGGGTCGTTTCCTCGCCGAAGCGTCCGGTGGCGTGGACGCCGACGGGGAGTCCGGTCGCGGTCCAGTGCAGCGGGACCGACATGGCGGGCTGTCCGGTGAGGTTGGCGAGCGGGGTCTCGTGACAGAAGTCGACCGCGCGCAGGAGCTGTTGGCGGGGGGTGCCGGTGGCGA
Organism: Streptomyces sp. NPDC048718; assembly: GCF_043198875.1. Classification (NCBI taxonomy): domain Bacteria; kingdom Bacillati; phylum Actinomycetota; class Actinomycetes; order Kitasatosporales; family Streptomycetaceae; genus Streptomyces; species Streptomyces sp. NPDC048718. Next base: position 2,881 of record NZ_JBICVG010000024.1, on the reverse strand, counting down.
AGGTGCCGAGCGGCGGGGCGGGCTCGGCGGTGACCGGGCCGAGCAGGACGTCGTACTCGTCGTGGAAGGCGGCGAGGCCGCGCGCGGCCCGCTGGAGGGTGGAGACGGCGAGCAGGTAGTCGGCGCCGCTGAGGGCGCGGCCCCGCTCGTAGAGGTCCCAGGTGAGGTCCTCGAAGCCGGCCGGCTCCGGGGTGCGGCCGCTGAGCGCCGCGTACGAGGTGATGGCGGAGGAGACTCCGGCGGCCCAGAGCACGAGGAAGGGCTCGACCAGGTCGGCGAAGGCGACGGCGGGCGCGGCCTCGGTGACCCGGTGGCCCAGGTCGGCGCAGAGCGCGGCCGCCTCGCGGACGGCGTCGGCGCAGGCGGGATCGAGTCGGCCGCCGCTGCCGGGCCGCAGGGTGAAGGCGATGCGCAGGGGCCGTCCGGGTCCTTCGCCGACCGCCCGCAGGAACGATCCGGCGGGAGCGGGCGGCGCCCAGTAGGGGTCTCCGGTCGCGGGTCCGGCGATGGCGTCGAGCGCGGCGGCGCTGTCCCGGACCGAGCGGCTGACGACGTGTTCGCAGGCGAGTCCGTTCATCAGGTCGCCGACGGCGGGACCGAGCGGGGTGCGGGCCCGGGTGGGCTTGAGGCCGAACACGCCGCAGTTGGAGGCCGGGATGCGGATGGATCCGCCGGCGTCGTTGGCGTGCGCGAGGGGGACCAGGCCGGCGGCGACGGCCGCGGCGGAGCCGCCGCTGGATCCGCCCGCGCTGCGTCCGTGGTCCCAGGGGTTGACGGCCGGGCCCTGGTGGTGGGGCTCGGTGGTGGGCAGCACCCCGAACTCCGCGGTCTTGGCCTTGCCGAGCACGCGCAGGCCCGCGGCGCGGAACCGGTCGCCGAGTTCGCTGCCCTGGCCGGGTGTGAAGCCCGCGAGGAAGCGTGATCCCATGGTCGCCTCGATGCCGGCGACGGTCGGCCCGAGGTCCTTGAGAAGGAACGGTACGGCGTGGAACGGCCGTTTCGCCGCGACGGGTTCGCCGTATCCCCGCTCCGCCTCGGCCCGCGCCTGTTCGAAGGCGGTCACGGCGACCGAGCCGATCCGGCCGTCGATCCGCTCGATCCGGTCGATGGCCGCGTCGAGCAGCTCGGCCTCCGTGAGGTGCCCGTCGCGGACGAGTTCCGCCTGCGCGAGCCCGTCGAGCTTCGATAAGTCCCCTAAGGCGGGCATTCCGACCTCCCCTTTCCCGAGCTAGTAGCTTTCGAAAAAGCTTTCTATTGAGATAGTAGCTTCCGAGGAGGAGTCCTTCAACTGATCCCTTGGCCGGAACACACCCGCGCACCGCGAAAATGACAGGGGTGCGCCGGAGCGGTACCTGGGGGAAACTGGCGGGCCCGCAGGTTCGCCGCACGAGAGGAGAGGCATGAACAACACAGCCCCGGCCGGAAAGACGGTCCCCCTGGACCGGATGGCCCGACACGCGGCCCGGCTCGCCCAGCTCGTGAACGCCGCCACCCGTGCCGCGGCGGCCGACGCCGGGCTCACCCACGCCGACACGGACGTCCTGCTCGCACTGCGGGAATCCGAGGACCACCGGCTGCGGCCGACCGCGCTGTCCGCCCTGTGCGGGCTGTCCTCCGGCGGCACCAGCAACGTGATCCTCCGCCTGCTCCAGGCGGGTTACGTCAACCGGGAGGCCAACGCCGACGACGCCCGCAGCACGTGGGTTCAGCTCACCCCGGAGGGCGAGGCACTGGCCGGATCCGTACTCGCCTCAGCCACAGTGGCCCACGGCCGGCTGCTGGACCGGCTGCCGGACGGCCTCGCCGCGGAGCTCGACGACCTCCTGGAGACCGCTCTGCGCCACCTCGGCCACCTCGACGACCGAGCGGGCGGCTAGCACCCGCCACACCCATCCGCCCGTCGGCCCCGCCGCCTGGGCCCGCCCGGCCACCGCCCGCGGATAGCGCGGCGGCCACGACGGCAGCTGCCGCGACGGCTGCGACGGTGCCCCCGACAGGGCCACGAGCCGCGCGAGTTGTCCCGCGCTGGGCACGCCTTCGACGCGGTACCCGCCCGACATCACCGTCGGCGTGACCCGCACCGAGGGCCAGCGCGCCACCGCCTCGCGATGCCGCTCGGCGTAACGCGGCGAATCCACCTCGGCGATGAAGCGGTCCGGATCGAGCCCCGCCCGGCCGGCGACCGCCGCCAGCACGCGCGGCTCCCCGATGTCGAGCCGCTCGCGGAAGTACGCGTCGAAGACCTGGTCACCGTAGGCGTCGGCGCGGCCCTGGTCCGCCGCGTACTGATAGCCCTGCGAGGCGAGCCGGGTGGAGGTGGGCCGGGGCGACTCGGGGTGGACGCGCACCCCCAGCCGGCCGGCCAGCGGTCGCACACTGCCGGCCCAGACCCGCTCCGGCGGCACCCGGTCCGGGCTGTCGCCGCCGGCCTCGTGCGCGTGCCAGCGGACGGACACCCCGAAGCCCGCGAGCTCCGCCGTCAGCAGACGCCGGGTCAGCATGCTGAGGGGGGATCCGAAGTCGAACCAGGCGTCGATGGCACCGGTCATCTGCTCGTACGCCCCCTTCTGGGAGAACTCGCGCGTCTCGTCCGTGCTGTCCCGCCATGGCGCGGCAGGACCATGAAGCATACCGAGGCCGCTGTTTCCGGCGCCCGGGCTCGGACCGACAATGTCACCTTCACTACAGGTAACGACGGTTCGCCCCTTCGCGACAGCGGTTCGCGAAGGCTCGACTGCCGTCATCGGCAATGGAAGTGGGGGGGGGGGGGGGGGGGGGGGGGGGGGGGGGGGGGGGGGGGGGGGGGGGGGGGGGGGGGGGGGGGGGGGGGCGGCGGGGGGGCGGCGCCGGGGCCCCCCCCCGCCCCCGCCGGCGCCCGCGC
>NZ_JBICVG010000023.1:0-78481 GCF_043198875.1 Streptomyces sp. NPDC048718 | reverse complement strand
CCGGGCGCTTCCTTCGTTTCCGACTCTATCAGATCTTTCCGATCCGATTTCCTCGGTGCTTTCCGGTCCCGGTCGCTTTCGCTTCCGTTCCCTTCTCGCGTTTCGAGCTTATCAGACCCTTTCGGCTCCGATTCACTCTGCGCTTTCCGTTTCCTTAGGCTTTCACCTTTGGGCCCTTCCGGCGTGTCCACTACTTTAGCGAATTTCCCCGGCGACTCATAATCGAGCTTTTCGGAGCGAATTTCGGCATGCCGAAAAAGGCCCCTGCGGGATCTTCGTAAGTGAGTGGTTGGCCGCCTCGGGAGGCTGAGAAAGCACGATCCGTCTCAAGCGGCTCGGGCCACATTACGCATCCGTGACAGTCGAGTCAAGCCGAGGACTCCCGGGTCGCTTCCGGGGCACATGGGCGCGGTACGGGCTCACCGTGCGGTCGCCGTCGATCCAGAAGCGCCAGGGGTGCGGAGCGCCGTCGCCGCCGACGCCGGTGCGGGGGCCGGTGCGGATCAGTCCCGCGGCCGGCGGGGTTCCGGTGAGGACGGCGAGCGGGGCCTCGGGGCCGGCGCAGACGTCGGTGCCGTTGAGGGAACCGGCCACGTCGAGAGCGGTGGCGAGCCGGGCCGGGCCCTTCGCCAGCTCCGTGTCGTTGCGGGCCGAGCGGCGGCGGGTCCGGGCCTCCTCGGCGCCGATGAGGATCTCGCCGGCGCGGAGGAGGACTCCGCTCGCCCGGCCCTCGGGGCCGCACACCAGATTGAGGCAGTGCCACATGCCATAGGTGAAGTAGACGTACGCGTGTCCCGGCGGGCCGAACATGACGGCGTTGCGCGCGGTGCGGCCGCGGAAGGCGTGCGAGCCGGGGTCGATCTCTCCGGCGTATGCCTCCACCTCGGTGAGGCGCAGTTCCATACGGCCCTCCGGGGAGTTCCGTACCAGCGTGCGGCCGAGCAGGTCGGGGGCGACCTCCAGGACGGGGCGGTCGAAGAAGCTCCGCGGGAGCGGCGTGCGGTCGGGGCTCTCGCTCATAGGGTCCGAGCCTAACGGCGGGCCGGGAACCCGGTGGGGCGGATGGGGGAACCGGCTACGGTCGTCACGCGTATGTAGAGGTCAGGACAGCGCAGGACAGACAACAGAACCGACAAGAGGAGTCGTTCGGTGGCATTCAAGAAGCTGCTCGCGAGCCTGGGGGCCGGCGGGGCGTCGGTGGAGACCGTGCTCATCGAGGAGAACGTCGTCCCCGGTGGGATCGTTCAGGGCGAGGTGCGGATCCAGGGCGGTTCCGTCGCCCAGCGGATCGAGGGACTGTCCGTCGGTCTGCAGGCGCGGGTCGAGGTCGAGAGCGGCGACTCCGAGTACAAGCAGGACATCGAGTTCGTGAAGGTGCGGCTCGGCGGCGAGTTCGAGGTACAGGCCGGGGCGGTGCACGTGGTGCCGTTCGGTCTGGAGATCCCGTGGGAGACGCCGGTCACCGCGATCGCCGGGCAGCAGCTGCGCGGCATGAACATCGGGGTGAAGACCGAGCTGGAGATCGCCCGCGCGCTGGACTCCGGCGACCTGGACCCGATCAACGTCCACCCACTGCCGGCGCAGCAGGCGATCCTGGACGCCTTCATCCAGCTGGGCTTCCGCTTCAAGAGCGCCGACATGGAGCGCGGGCACATCCGCGGGACGCGGCAGCGGCTGCCCTTCTACCAGGAGATCGAGTTCTTCGCGCCGCAGCAGTACCGGGGGCTGAACCAGGTCGAGGTCAGCTTCGTCGCGGACGACCGGGAAATGGACGTCGTCCTGGAGATGGACAAGAAGGGGGGCCTGTTCACCGAGGGCAGCGACACGTACCGGTCGTTCCGGGTCGGGCTGCACGACTTCCACACGACCGACTGGGCGGCGTACCTGAACCAGTGGCTCGCCGAGGTCGGCGGCCGTCGCAACTGGTTCTAGGGTCGGCTGCGTAGAGCCGGTTCGGAGAACCGGGCAACGATTTCGGAGGTTCAACGTGGCCGACGTGGCCGAGGGCAAGAGGGCACCGCTCCCCCATGACTTCCATCCGCCGGTGGCGTCGTTCACCGTGGTGAGCGACGACGTCGTGGCGGGCGGGGTGCTGAAGGAGGCTCAGGTTTTCGCGGCGGGGAACACCTCGCCGCAGCTGCGCTGGGAGGGGTTCCCGGCGGAGACGAAGAGCTTCGCCGTGACGTGCTTCGATCCGGACGCGCCGACGGGCAGCGGGTTCTGGCACTGGGTGCTGTTCGACATCCCGGCGTCGGTGACAGAGCTCGCGGCGGGTGCGGGTTCCGGGTCGTTCGAGGGGCTGCCGGCCGGGGCCGTGCACGTCCGTAACGACTACGGGACCCGGGACTTCGGCGGGGCCGCGCCGCCGCCGGGGGACGGGCCGCACCGGTACGTCTTCACCGTGTACGCGGTGGACCAGGAGAAGCTGGGGCCTGACGCGGACGTCTCGCCCGCGGTGGTCGGCTTCAACCTGCGGTTCCACACGCTCGGCCGGGCGCAGCTCGTCGCGGAGTACGAGAACCCCGCGTAAATCCGTACGTTCGCCCGTTGTTTGCCCGCTTCTGGTCCTGGAGAGATCAGAAGCGGGCATCTTTCTTTACGCGGATATTGCGTTGTCCTACCCGGCGTGCCCGGCCAGAGTTGATCCGAGCCCGGCTCCTGCGAGAGGCGGCTGGGCCGGCACACGGGAGGTGGGCACAGATGCGGGACACGCTGGTACTGAACGCGAGCTTCGAGCCGCTTTCGACGGTCACACTCAACCGTGCGGTGGTGCTTGTCCTCCAGGACAAGGCCGTCGTGGAGCAGGAGCATCCGGGGCTGCGTCTGCGGGCGGCGGCCGTGGACATGCCGGTGCCTAGGGTGATCAGGCTCTGCCGGTACGTACGGGTGCCGTTTCGAAGACACGCCCCGTGGTCGAGGCGGGGGGTGCTGGTCCGGGACCAGCACCGGTGCGCGTATTGCGGGAGCCGTGCCACGACGGTGGATCACGTGGTGCCGAGGGCGCAGGGCGGTGGGGACGAGTGGCTGAACACGGTGGCGTCGTGCGCGGCGGACAATCACCGCAAGGCCGACCGGACGCCGGAGCAGGCGGGGATGCCGTTGCTGCACCAGCCGTTCGTGCCGACTCCGGCGGACGCGATGCTGCTGGCGATGAAGTCGGCGGAGCGCGCCGGGCTGCCGGACTGGCTGACCGACCAGGCGGCGTGACCTGACGACGTACCGGGCGACGTGACCGGGCGTATGTGCCCCGGCGGCACACCGGACGACACGTACGGCGAAGGGCCTGCCCTCTCGGGGGCGGGCCCTTCGCCGTACGCGGGAGCCGCCCCTACTTCAGGGTGAGGTGGAGGATCGCGACGATGCCGACGGCGATGATGACGCCGCGCAGCAGCGCGGGGGGCAGCCGGCGGCCGACCTTGGCGCCGATCTGACCGCCGATGGTGGAGCCGACGGCGATGAGGAGGACGGCGGTCCAGTCGAATTCGGCGACGAAGAGGAAGAAGACGGCGGCGACGCCGTTGACGACGGCGCTGAGGACGTTCTTGACCGCGTTGATGCGCTGCAGGGTCTCGTTCAGCAGCAGACCCATGAGCGATATGTAGAGGACGCCCTGGGCGGCCCCGAAGTAACCGCCGTAGACGCTGGCGAAGAAGAAGCCGACGAGCAGGGCGGCGCCGCCGTGCGGATGGGCCTCGGTGCCGTTGGCCTCGCGGCGGCGCTGGACGGCCGCTCCGATGCGGGGCTGGAACAGGACGAGCAGCAGCGCGATGCCGATGAGAACGGGGACGATGGCGTCGAAGGCCTCGGACGGCAGTGTGAGGAGGAGGATGGCGCCGGCGAGTCCGCCGAGGAGCGCGGCGACGCCGAGACGCAGCACGCGGGCGGTCTGGCCCTTGAGTTCGCTGCGGTAGCCGATGGCCCCGCTGATGGATCCCGGCACGAGGCCGAGGGCGTTGGAGACGTTCGCCGTGATGGGCGGAAGGCCGGTCGCGAGGAGGACCGGGAACGTGATGAGGGTTCCCGATCCGACGACGGTGTTCATGGCGCCTGCGGCGGTGCCGGCGCCGAAGATCGCGAGCATTTCCCAGATGGACAACGCCATCTCCTTCGGGGGTCGTCGAGTCGCCTCCCCGCCCCGTTGCGGCCGGAGTCGAGGGGCTCGCGCCCGATCATGCCCGAGGTTACGTGTACGTGTCACCCATCGGGCCCCTGTCCCGGTCCGTCGACCAAGGCAGGGGCCCGTGAAGGTGAGGGGGGCGCCGGTCAGTCGACCGGGGGCACCTCGCGGCGCTCGGCGGAACCGGCCGCCGGAGGGGACTTGGTGAAACCGGACGCGGCCCCGGGGGCGACATTGCCAAGGGCGCCGGAGAGGCCCTTGAGGGCGTCGCCGATCTCGCTGGGCACGATCCAGAGCTTGTTGGCGTCGCCTTCAGCGATCTTCGGCAGCATCTGGAGGTACTGGTAGGAGAGCAGCTTCTGGTCCGGGTCGCCGGCGTGGATGGCCTCGAAGACCGTACGGACGGCCTGGGCCTCACCCTCGGCCCTGAGGGCCGAGGCCCGCGACTCGCCCTCGGCGCGAAGGATCGCGGACTGCTTCTCGCCCTCGGCGGTCAGGATCTGCGACTGGCGGATGCCCTCGGCGGTGAGGATCGCGGCGCGCTTGTCACGGTCGGCGCGCATCTGCTTCTCCATCGAGTCCTGGATGGAGGTCGGCGGCTCGATCGCCTTGAGCTCGACGCGGTTGACGCGGATGCCCCACTTGCCGGTGGCCTCGTCGAGGACGCCGCGCAGGGCCGCGTTGATCTCCTCACGCGAGGTGAGGGTCCGCTCCAGGTCCATGCCGCCGATGATGTTGCGCAGCGTGGTGACGGTGAGCTGCTCGATGGCCTGAATGTAGCTGGCCACCTCGTAGGTCGCCGCGCGGGCGTCGGTCACCTGGTAGTAGATGACGGTGTCGATGTTGACGACCAGGTTGTCCTGGGTGATCACCGGCTGCGGCGGGAACGGGACGACCTGCTCGCGCAGGTCGATCCGGTTGCGGATGCGGTCGATGAACGGGACGACGATGTTCAGACCGGCGTTGAGGGTCCGGGTGTAGCGGCCGAACCGTTCGACGATGGCGGCGCTCGCCTGTGGAATGACCTGGATGGTCTTGATCAGGGCGATGAAGACAAGCACCACCAGAATGATCAGGACGATGATGATGGCTGACATCGTGTTGCCTGTGCCCTTCGCTGCCGGTTGATGGACCAGATGATGATCGAGTTTCCCAGATGGCGGAGCGTCATGGGTGAGGTTCGGTCACATGACGACGGCGGTCGCGCCGTCGATTTCGACTACATCGACCTGTTCGCCGGGTTCGAAGCTCTGGCCGTTGTCCAGCGTACGGGCCGACCAGACCTCGCCGGCCAGCTTGATCCGGCCGCCGCCGGCGTCGACCCGTTCCAGGACGACGGCCTGACGGCCCTTCAGGGCGTCGATGCCGGTGGCGATGGCGGGGCGGTCGCTGCGGTGACGGGCGGCGATGGGTCTGACGACCGCGATGAGCGCGACCGAGACCACGGCGAAGACCACCACCTGGGCCACGATCCCGAAGCCGAGCGCGGCGGTGCCCGCGCCGGCGATCGCGCCGACGGCGAGCATGCCGAACTCCGGCATCGCGGTGAGGACGAGAGGAATACCGAGCCCCACCGCTCCGATCAGCCACCAGATCCATGCGTCGATGTCCACATGGTCATGGTAGGGCGGTGGGGCAGCCGGGGACAGGGCCCGGCCGGGCCCGGCCCGATGGCGGGCGAGCGGGCAGGCATGGCGGCGCTGGGCGGGCCGGGTGGGCACCGGAGACCGGGGCGGATGGCACCGGTGGACCGGGGCAGGGCGGGTGGGCGCCGGACTGTGCGGGTGCGGCGCCCCGTGAAGCCCCGGGTTCGCCGGAGGGGCCGGCGGGTGGCGGCCCGGACTACTTGAGCGGAAGGCCCTGGGCGGTGTAGCGGTCGCCGACGTGCTCGACGACGAGCGGGAGCCCGAAGCAGTGGGAGAGGTTGCGGGAGGTCAGCTCGGTCTCCATCGGACCGGCGGCCAGCACCTTGCCCTGGCGGATCATCAGGACGTGGGTGAAGCCCGGCGGGATCTCCTCGACATGGTGCGTCACCATGATCATCGAGGGGGCGTACGGGTCGCGGGCCAGCCGGCCGAGCCGGCGCACCAGGTCCTCGCGGCCACCGAGGTCGAGACCGGCGGCGGGCTCGTCGAGGAGCAGGAGCTCGGGGTCGGTCATCATCGCGCGGGCGATGAGGGTGCGCTTGCGCTCGCCCTCGGACAGGGTGCCGAACTTGCGGTCCAGGTAGTCGGTCATGCCGAGGCGGTCGAGGAACGCCTTGGCGCGCGCCTCGTCGACCGGGTCGTAGTCCTCGTGCCAGGTGGCGGTCATGCCGTACGCGGCGGTGAGGACCGTCTGCAGGACGGTCTGGCTCTTGGGGAGCTTCTCCGCCATCGCGATGCCGGCGACGCCGATACGGGGGCGCAGTTCGAAGACGTCGACGGAGCCGAGGCGGTCGCCGAGGATCGAGACGGAACCGGTGGTGGGGTAGAGGTAGCTGGACGCGACGTTGAGGAGGGTGGTCTTGCCGGCGCCGTTGGGGCCGAGGATGACCCAGCGCTGCCCTTCCTTGACCGACCAGGAGACGCCGTCCACCAGAGCGCGTCCGTCGCGGACCACGGATACGTCCACCAGCTCCAGTACATCGCTCATGAGCGCGTTGTCTCCCCTTGCGGTCGAGTCGTGTCGTCGCCGAGCGCCGATGGGCGCGGCTTCCAGGTAAGAACCTACGCCACCGGCGGGCCGGGCCGGTCCCTAGGGCTTGCTTTGGGCGGGATTCATGCCGTTCGACCGAGGCCCGCCGGGCAGGACGGCGGAGCCTTCGCGCCAGGGCCGAAAGGGGCATATCCCCGAAGTGCGCGGGTGGTTGGGGGAGGCGAGGGGGTGGGGCGGGGCGAGTAGGGCGGAGGTGTCCCGCTCGTCGGGGTGGGGTCGTCGGGGTGGGGTGCGGCCCCGGCATGAACGGTGGGGGTCTCCCCGGGAGCCCCACTCGTCGGGGTGGGCCGTGATCTCCGTACGACGGGTGCGGGATCTCCTAGGCTTGAGGGATGCATTCGGAACCACGCTCAGGACGTCTGGCCGCTTGGGGCAATGCCCTGCTGGCCGGGGCCGTGTCGCCGGACGACGCGGCGCTCGCGATTGTCGGGGAGGACGCGGTGCACCGCGTGGAGGGGCTGCCGGGCGAGGCGGGGCCGGTGGGCCTGACGCTGGCGCTGGGGCGGCTGCGGCGGCTCGGGGTGACCGGGTGGCGGGTGGCGCTGCCGGCTCCGGGGCATCCGCTGGGGCTGAGCGGCCCGCCGGAGTTCAACGCGCGGGCGCTGGCGGCCGAGGAGGCGGTGGTCGGTTTCGGCGCGCCGTACGGGCTGGTGCCGGAGGTCGCCGAGGCGGGCCCGTCGGGTGACCGGCATGTGTCGGTGGTCTGGCACTGTCTGCCGGTACGGGAGGCTCCGCCGGCGGACGTGCCCTCGCTCGGCGAGGCGGAACGGGAGCTGGCGGAGGCGCTGCGGGAGGCGACGACTGCGCTGGTGCGGCTCGACGTCGCGGCGTCGGGGCCGGCCGCCGAAGTGGCGCGGGACGCCTACCGGGCTCGCGCGGAGGCCGGGAGCGAGGTACTGGCACCGGGTTATCCGCCGCGCGCGGTCCGGGTGCTGGAGCTGGCCCGGCGGATCGGGATGCTCGTCGACCTGGCCTACGACGGCCACGGCGGCGCGGTGAGCGCGGCGGAGATGGCGGCGCGCGGCGCGGCGCTGCGGCCGGTGGAGCGGGTCGCGCGGCGGGCGCGGGTCGCGGCGTACAACGCGTACGTCGAGAACCGGGAGCGCGAGAAGGAACGGGGCTTCTGACGGACACCCTGTTCCCCCTCTTCACTCGCTCCTTGGCCCTGCCGGACGGAGGCGGCCGGGGTGGGCACCGCGGACCCGCGAGGCGCGGGGCGCCCGGCGGTGCCGCGGAGCCGTGCGGGGAAACGGGCCCGGCCCCCGGGGGATCGTCCGGGGGCCGGGGGTTTGGGCTCGTCAGTGGTTGACGGCGGTGTTCCCGAAGGACGGGTTGAGCAGGCCGATGACGTCGATGGTGTTGCCGGAGACGTTCACGGGGACGTGGATCGGGGCCTGGATCACGTTGCCGGAGACGACGCCCGGCGAGCCGACGGCCTTGCCGTGGGCGCCCGAGTCGGCGGAGGCGACACCGGCACCGGCGGCGACGATGCCACCGGCGACCATGGTGAGGGCTGCGGCCTTCTTGAAGTTGATCACGTGAGGTCTCCTCTGGTCATCGCTGCGGCCGGTCCGCCGCAGCACGCCCTGAAGAACGCCGCCACCCCCAGGAGGTTGCGCCAAACGGGGGATATACGCCCGACAGTATGAAAAGGGGAACGGCCGTACGTCGTCGGCCTCCGCGTCATCCCGTCATTCGACCATTCCGTGCCGTACGGCCCAGAGCGCGGCCTGGGTCCGGTCGGCGAGGTCCAGCTTCATGAGGATGTTGGAGACGTGCGTCTTGACCGTCTTCTCGGACAGGACGAGCGCGCGGGCGATCTCCCGGTTGGAGCGGCCGTCCGCGATCAGGCCCAGCACCTCCCGCTCCCGTTCGGTGAGGCCGGAGCCCCGCCCCGTACCGCCACCGGAACCGTGCTCGTCCTGACTGAGGAGCGCGCCCGCGACCTCGGGCTGGAGCAGGACGTGGCCGGCGTACACGGAGCGGATGGCCCCCGCGAGGGCGTCCGGGTCGATGTCCTTGTAGACGTATCCCTTCGCACCGGCCCGAAGGGCGGGGACGACGGTGCGCTGTTCGGTGAAGCTGGTGACGATCAGGACGCGCGCGGGGTTGCCGAGGTCGCGCAGTCGGCGCAGCGCCTCGATGCCGTCCGTGCCGGGCATCTTGACGTCCATGAGGACGACGTCGGGCCGCAGCTCCTCGGCGCGGGCCACGCCCTCGGCGCCGTCGGACGCCTCCCCCACCACTTCTATGTCGTCCTGGACCTCCAGGAAGGTGCGCAGGCCGCGGCGGACGACCTGGTGGTCGTCGACGAGCAGGACACGGATCATCTCAGCCACCGGGGACCTCCATCTCGATCGTGGTTCCGCTGCCGGGGGCCGAGGTCACGGTGAGCCGGCCGCCGACCCCGTCGGCCCGGTCGCGCATGGAGACCAGCCCCAGGTGACGGCCGGCGCTGCGGACGGTCGCCGGATCGAAGCCGGTGCCGTCGTCGGCGACGGTGAGCCGGGTGCCGGTGGCGCCCCGGGCGAGGGAGACCGTGACGAGTCCGGCGCCGGAGTGCCGCAGCGCGTTGTGCAGGGCCTCCTGGGCGACCCGGAGCAGGGCCGCCTCCTGGGCGGCGGGCAGGGCGCGGATCCCGGAGCCGTGGAAGGTGACGCGCGCCGTGTGGGCGCGGTCGAGGACCTGGACCTGGGTACGCAGGGTATGGACGAGACCGTCCTCGTCGAGAGCGGCGGGGCGCAGCTCGACCACGGCGGCGCGCAGCTCCTCGGTGGCCTCGGCGGCCAGCTCGGCCACCTGCTGGAGTTCACCCTTCGCCCGGGCGGGGTCGCGGTCGACGAGGGCGGCGGCTGCCTGGGCGGTGAGCCGGAGCGAGAAGAGCTTCTGGCTCACGGCGTCGTGCAGCTCGTGGGCGAGGCGGGAGCGCTCCTCGGCGATGGTCAGCTCGCGGCTGCGCTCGTAGAGCCGGGCGTTGGTGAGGGCGATGGCCGCGTGCTGGGCGAGCAGGGCGAGCAGTTCCTCGTCCTCGGCGGTGAAGCCGCAGCTGCCTTCGGGCTTGGGGCACCGCTTGTTGGCGAGGAACAGCGCGGCGATGGTCTCGTCGCCGTCCCGCACGGGCAGGCCGAGGAAGTCGGACATCGCCGGATGGGCGGCGGGCCAGCCCTCGAAGCGGGGGTCCTTGCGGACGTCGACGAGGCGCTCGGGCCCGTCCTTGTCGAGCATGGCGGCGAGAATGCCGTGCTGCCGGGGCAGCGGGCCGATGGCGTGCCACTGCTCGTCGCTGACGCCGTCGACGACGAACTGGGCGAAGCCCCCGTGGTCGTCGGGGACGCCGAGAGCCGCGTACTCGGCGTCGAGGAGTTCGCGGGCGGAGGCGACGATCGTCCTGAGGACGTCGCGCACCTCCATCCGGCGGTTCATCGCCAGTAGCGCGCTGCTCACTGCGGCGAGACCGGAGTTCGGTCGGTGACTCATGGTTTCACCGTACCGGTGGGGTGTGACCGTCCGTATCCGCCGGGGGACGGCGGTGGCCTGGGGCCGGGGACCTACGCCGAAGGGCCCGCCGGAGGACCGGCCGGAGGCCGTTGCGGGGGCGGAGGCCGTTGCGGGGGCGGAGGCCGTGGCGTGAGCGGAGGCCGTTGTACGGGCGTGGGCTTTGGTTGGGCGTTGTGCGGGCGGAGGCGAAGCCCGGGTGGGCGCCGAGGGGCAGGGGGGACGGGCCGGGGGCCGGGCGGGCGCCGGGGCTGGAGCTGGGCGAGAGGGCCGGGGCGCGTCGTCGCCGTACCCCTTCTCTCGTATCCCCTGAGCCCCGCCTCCCCTGTGTCCCCGCGCGCGTACGAGGTGGGGGCGGGGCGGCGGCGCGTACGGGGACGCGGGCCCCTGGGACCGGGCCGATGGGGCCTTCCGGCGCCTGCCCCGCGACTGGCTCACCGTACGCATTGCTCCTGCAACGTCCAGTGACCCCGCCATGCGGCCGATGTGAGGCCGGGCATAGGGCCCAGGTCACTTACGAATGCCCCTAGTGGAGGCGTAAAAGCCGGATGCGTGCCGATGGGACCGGATGCGGGGCGACTCTGGGCCGTTCGGGTGCGGCCCCTGATCCACTACCGGGGATCGTACGTCACATCTTTGCCTCAGCATTTTGCGGCCGCTAAGAATTGCCTTCGTCGCCGCCGAGCCAGGCGCAGCGCCGCCCGGCCTGAGCGACTCCCCCAGCGATTAAGAGGTAGTCCTGCATGTCTGCGAACAACACCCTGCGTGGTCTGAAGAAGACCCACAAGGCCGCGATCGCCGGCGTGGCCGCACTGAGCGCCACGACGCTCGGCCTCACCCTCGTCCACGGTGGCGGCGACAGCAACCAGCCCGAGCCCCAGGCTCTGGCGAGCACCCAGCAGGTCGCGTGGTCGTACGACGCGCACAGCCCGGAGGCGAAGGCCCTGGCCTCGAGCCTTACGGACCAGCACACCACCTTCACCTCGAAGGCGAAGCTGGAGGCCGACACCAAGGCCGCCGAGCTGAAGAAGACGGCCGACATCGAGGCCAAGGCCAAGGCTGTCGCCGCCGAGGCGAAGGCCAAGGCCGAGGCTCAGGCCAAGGCCGTGAAGCGGGCCGCCGAGGAGGCCGCGGCGAACCGTTCCGCCACCCGCGCCCCGGTGTACTCGAACAACCTCGACGGCTGGATCCGTGAGTCCCTCGACATCATGGACAAGCACAACATCCCGGGCACCTACCACGGCATCTACAAGAACGTGATGCGCGAGTCCTCCGGCAACCCGCTGGCGATCAACGACTGGGACGTCAACGCCGTCAACGGTGTCCCCTCCAAGGGCCTGCTCCAGGTGATCTACCCGACGTTCAAGGCGTACCACATCGCCGGTACCAAGTTCGACCAGTACGACCCGGTCGCCAACATCGTCGCGGCCTGCAACTACGCCGCCGACCGCTACGGCACCATCGACAACGTCAACAGCGCCTACTGATCCGGCCCACGCGCCGCGAGATCCGTACAGGCCTGGCATATGCCGAAGGGCGGCACCCCAGCGAGGGGTGCCGCCCTTCGGCATATGCCGGACCGAGGCCGGACCATTGCCGGACCTGTACGCGCGCGCGTACGGGTCCCGCGGCCGTTACTTTCGCATGACCTCGGGCTCGTGGCGGCGCAGCAGCCGGGCGACCAGGATGCCGAGCAGCGTGGCCATCAGCAGCAGCACGCCCACGTTGAAGCCCCACTGGCCGGCGCTGTGCTCCCACAGCGGGTCCAGGTCGGTGGGGTTCTTCGGGTCCCACGGAGCCATCAGGTGCGCCAGGTCCAGGGTCGTACCCGCGCCGGCGATGGCCCAGCGGGACGGCATCAGCCACGCGAACTGCTCCAGGCCCGGCGAGCCGAAGACCTTGAAGAGGATGCCGGTGAACACCACCTGGACGATGGCGAACATGACCAGCAGCGGCATCGTCTTCTCGGCGGTCTTCACCAGCGCGGAGATGACCAGGCCGACCATCATCGAGGTCAGGCCGAGCGCGATGACCACCAGGCAGAGTTCCAGGGCCGGCGGCATGATCAGGCCCTCGGCGGGCAGATCGCGGATGGCGAAACCGATGCCGCACAGGATGACGCCCTGGAAGGCCGTGATGAGGCCGAGGACGATCACCTTCGACATCAGGTACGCGGAGCGCGACAGGCCGGTGGCACGCTCCCGCTCGTAGATGACCCGTTCCTTGATCAGCTCACGGACCGAGTTCGCGGCACCCGAGAAGCACATGCCGACCGTGAGGATCAGCATGATGATGCCCGCGTCGCCGTTGAACCGGGACGGCGGCTTGGGCGGCGCGAGGCCGAAGTCGGACGGGATGACGACGGAGACCGAGCCGATCACGGCCGGCAGGATCACCATGAGGGCGAGGAAGCCCTTGTCGGAGGCGATCACCGACGCATAGCGGCGGATCAGCGTCCACAGCTGGGATCCCCAGCCCTGCGGCTTGGGCGGCTTGGTCATCGCCTGCTGCGCGTGCTGCGGCATCTGCACGGGCTGGGCGGCGACGGCGTCGATCTCCGCCGCGTACATCTGGTAGTGCTGCGAGCCCTTCCAGCGGCCCGCCCAGTCGTAGTCGCGGTAGTTCTCGAACGCGGAGAAGACATCGGCCCAGGTCGAGTAGCCGAAGAAGTTGAGCGCCTCGTCCGGCGGACCGAAGTAGGCCACCGAACCGCCGGGCGCCATCACGAGCAGCTTGTCGCACAGCGCCAGCTCGGCCACCGAGTGGGTGACGACGAGGACGGTACGGCCGTCGTCGGCGAGGCCGCGCAGCAGCTGCATGACATCGCGGTCCATACCCGGGTCGAGACCCGAGGTCGGCTCGTCCAGGAAGATCAGCGACGGCTTCGTCAGGAGCTCCAGCGCGACCGAGACGCGCTTGCGCTGGCCACCGGAGAGGGAGGTGACCTTCTTCTCCTTGTGGATGTCGAGCTTGAGCTCGCGCAGCACCTCGCTGATCCGGGCCTCGCGCTCGCTCTCGGCGGTGTCGCCGGGGAAGCGGAGCTTGGCCGCGTAACGCAGCGCCTTCTGGACGGTGAGTTCCTTGTGCAGGATGTCGTCCTGCGGGACCAGACCGATGCGCTGGCGCAGCTCGGCGAACTGCTTGTACAGGCTGCGGTTGTCATAGAGGACGTCGCCCTGGTCGGCCGGCCGGTAACCGGTCAGCGCCTTCAGCAGGGTGGACTTGCCGGAGCCGGACGGGCCGATGACACCGATGAGGGACTTCTCGGGGACGCCGAACGTGACGTCCTTGAGGATCTGCTTCCCGCCGTCGACGGTCACCGTGAGGTGACGGGCGGAGAAGGAGACCGCACCGGTGTCGACGAACTCCTCGAGCTGGTTGCCGACGATCCGGAAGGTGGAGTGACCGACACCGACGACATCGTTCGGACCGAGGACGGCGGTGCCGCCCTTGGGGATCGGCTGACCGTTGACGTACGTGCCGTTGTGCGAGCCGAGGTCACGGATCTGGAAGCGGCCGTCGGGGGTCGCGTGGAACTCGGCGTGGTGACGCGAGACCTGGAGGTCGGAGACGACCAGCTCGTTCTCCAGGGCACGGCCGATGCGCATGACCCGGTCGAGGACGAGCTGGTGGAAGGTCGTGGGGCTGCGGTCGCCGTGCACCGGGGCCGCGCCCTGGGCGCCGGCCGCCTTCGGGTACCCGGCGGCGGCCTGCGGCGCCTGCTGCTGCGGGACCGCGTGCGGGGGCTGCTGAGCCTGGTGGGCCTGGTGGGCCTGCTGGGCCTGCTGGGCCTGGTACTGCGGAGCCTGCTGCTGCGCGGCCGGCTGCTGCCACTGCGGCTGCGGCTGCGGCTGCTGGGCTGGGGCCTGATAGGCGGCCTGCTCGGCCGGCTGCTGTGCGGCGTGCTGCTGCGGGACCGCGTGCGGAGCCTGCTGCGGCTGCTGGGCCTGCTGCTGCGGAGCCGACTGCTGCGCGGCCGGAGCGCCGGCGGCGACGAGGTTGAGGCGCGGTCCGTCGGTGGCGTTGCCGAGGTGGACGGCCGAGCCCGGGCCGATCTCCACCTGGTGGATCCGCTGCCCTTGCAGATACGTGCCGTTCGTCGAGCCGTGGTCCTCGATGACCCAGCTCCGGCCGCCCCAGCTGACGGTGGCGTGCCGCCACGAGACCCTGGCGTCGTCGATCACCAGGTCGCCCTGGGGGTCCCGGCCCAGGGTGTACGACCTGGACGGATCGAGAGTCCAGGTCCTGCCGTTCAATTCCAGTACGAGTTCTGGCACTCCACGCCCCACTGTGTGTCCCCCGATGCACCCCCGTCGCCGGGGGCCCAGGGATGATGAACATCCGGGGGAACTATTTCAGGCCGCCCCCCGAATTCGAAAGTCGGGCCGCTCGAAGAGGCTTGCGTACGACCGATATCTCGCGTACGTCCACACCCGCCCCCGTACCGGCGCCGTCGGACACGGCCCGGATGACGGTTGGGGTGGGGTGGGATGGGGTGGGGTGGGGACGGCGGGGCGGGGGGCGGGGGGCCTGGGGCACGAGCGGGCGGGCCGGGGGGAGCGTCGTGTCCGTCAGTCGGGACGGAAGGCCGGGTGGCACCGGGTGCCGATACGGTGGAAGCACCATGAGCGCATCGCAGACCTCAGCCGTCCCCGCCGCGGACGTACCCACCCTTCTGGTCAAGATCTTCGGAAAGGACCGGCCCGGGATCACCGCCGGTCTCTTCGACACCCTCGCCGCCTACTCCGTCGATGTCGTGGACATCGAGCAGGTCGTCTCCCGGGGCAGGCTCGTCCTGTGCGCGCTGATCACCGAGCCGACGGTGGCCACCCAGGGCGAACTGCGCGCCACCGTGCACAGCTGGGCCGAGTCCATGAAGCTCCAGGCCGAGATCATCTCCGGCACCGGTGACAACCGGCCACGCGGCGAGGGCCGCTCGCACGTCACCGTGCTCGGCAACCCGCTGACCGCCGAACAGACGGCGGCCATAGCGGCCAGGATCGCCGGCACCGGCGGCAACATCGACCGCATCTTCCGGCTCGCGAAGTACCCGGTGACAGCCGTCGAGTTCGCCGTCTCGGGCTGCGCCACCGAGACCCTGCGCACGGCGCTCGCCATCGAAGCGCACACGGTCGGTGTCGACGTCGCCGTCGTCTCCGCCGGACTGCACCGGCGGGCCCAGCGGCTCGTCGTCATGGACGTCGACTCGACCCTGATCCAGGACGAGGTCATCGAGCTGTTCGCGGCACACGCGGGCTGCGAGGACAAGGTCGCCGAGGTGACGGCCGCGGCGATGCGCGGCGAACTCGACTTCGAGCAGTCCCTGCACGCGCGAGTCGCGCTCCTCGCCGGCCTCGACGCGTCGGTGGTGGACAAGGTCCGCACGGAAGTACGGCTCACGCCCGGGGCACGCACCCTGATCCGCACCCTCAAGCGGCTCGGCTACCAGGTCGGCGTGGTCTCCGGCGGATTCACCCAGGTCACCGACGACCTGAAGGAACGCCTCGGACTCGACTTCGCCCAGGCCAACACCCTGGAGATAGTGGACGGCAAGCTCACCGGCCGAGTCACCGGGGAAATCGTGGACCGCGCGGGCAAGGCCCGGCTGCTGCGACGCTTCGCGGCGGAGGCCGGAGTCCCACTGGAACAGACGGTCGCCATCGGCGACGGCGCCAACGACCTGGACATGCTGAACACGGCCGGCCTCGGAGTCGCCTTCAACGCCAAGCCCGTGGTCCGCGAAGCCGCGCACACCGCGGTCAACGTGCCCTTCCTTGACACCGTCCTCTACCTGCTCGGCATCACCCGCGAAGAGGTCGAGGCAGCCGACGGCGGCTCGGGAGAACTGCTGCTGCACTGAGCTGGGCGAGGGGCGTGAACGTGCGGGGCGGGCAGAGGCCGAGGAAGGTTGGCGGCTGAGGCCGGGCCCCGCACGGGTGTGAGGCGGCGGGTCGGGGCGGGTGGAGGCGGCGGGTCGGGGCGCGCATGGGTGCGAGGCGGCTGGGGCGCGGCCCGCACGAGCGTAAGACGGCCGCGGCTGGGTTCGTACGTGAGCGAGGCGGCTGAGGTGAGGCTGGCACGTGGATACGGCGGCGGGGGCTGGGCCCGCATGTAAGCGAGACGACTGGTGTGCGGCCCGCATGGGCGCGAGGCGGCGCACGCTGGGCCCGCACGTAAGCGAGACGGCTGAGGTGAGGCTGGCACGTGGATACGGCGGCGGGGGCTGGGCCCGCACGAGTACGAGACGGCAGAGGCTGGGCCCGCACGTCAGCGAGACGGCAAGGGCCGGGCCCGCACGAGCGCAAGGCGGCTACAGGCGAGCGCATGTGTGATTGGGCAACGTTGGCCTTTTTTGTGCCTCGGTTCGCCTCCGGGGTGCTGGAGTCGGACTCACAGCACCGATCGTGCTCGGCCCACTCGTTCCTCGCGGGCCTGTGCGCGTTCGGCACTGTTCCCCCGACGCACCCCTTCGGCTCACTCGGCCGTACGCAGCAACCCGCACCTAGACGTAACGGCAGGGAAGCGGCCCGCACTTGGTGGTGGCCAAGGTGGGCTTGCGGGTGGGTGCGGCGGCAGGTGCGTGGCCCGCACGTGCGCGAGGCGGCTGGGGCTGGGCCTGCGGGTGGGCGAGGCGGCTGGTGTGCGGCCCGCACGGGCGTGAGACGGCAGGGATCCGGCCCGCACGTAAGTGCGGCGGGCGGCGGGGGCTGGGCTTGCGGGTGGGTGCGGCGCTGGTGCGCGGCCCGCACGTGCGCGAGGCGGCTACGGGTGGGCACATGTTGTTTGCGCCGCGTTGGCCTTTTTTGTACCTCGGTTCACCTCCGGGGTGCTGGAGTCGGACTCACAGCACCGATCGTGCTCGGCCCACTCGTTCCTCGCGGGCCTGCGCGCGTTCGGCACTGTTCCCCCGACGCACCCCTTCGGCTCACTCGGCCGTACACAACAACCCGCACCCAGACGTAACGGCAGGTTCCCGGCCCGCACTCACGGTGCCTCCGGGGGCCGGCCCGCACGAGTGCAAAGCGGCAGGGTGAGCCCGCACTTGTCGGCGCGGGGCGGGGGTGAACGTCCGGTGCCTGGGTTGCCCAAGATCAGCACGCCCGCCCTTGTCGTTGCGAAGGCGTGCGGGGTGCCCTTTACGGGCGAGTGAGCCGAAGGGTGCCGCGGGTGTCGAAAGGGAGAGCGCGCGCAGGCCCGCGAGGAACGAGTGGGCCGAGCACGGTCGACCGTCGACACACGCACCAGGCACCCGGAGGCGAAGGAGCCACAAAAAGGCCAACGTGAAGCAAGCAACATGCGCTCGCCCCTTGCCGTCTCGCGCTCGTGCGGGTCCGGCCCTTGCCGCCTCACTCACGTGCGGGCCCGCGCCTTGCCGCCTTGCGCTCGTGCGGGCTGAGCCCCCGCTGTATCACGCTCGTGCGGGCCGCCCGTCTGCCGTCTCGTACCCGTGCGGGCTGAGCCCTCGCCGCCTCACGCTCGTGCGGGCCCACCCCTCGTCGTTTCGCCTCCGTGCGGGTCCCCGCCTCGCCGCCTCGCTTACGCGCCGGCTGAGCCCCTGCCGTCTCGCCCCCGTGCGGACCCAGCCCCCACCCCACCCCCCTCCGCCGCTCCTCCAGCCACAGGAATCGCCCGGCAAGCCCCGAGGTACAGTTTCGAGCATCAACGGATGTAGGTGAGGGTCGGCGTGTTGACGCAATCATCGACGCGGGTCCTTGAGCCCGCCGACCTCGGGGCGGCGCTCGCCGTTCTGCAGAGCGCGCCCGTCGAGAACGCCTTCGTCACCGCGCGCGTCCAGGCCGCCGGGCTCGACCCGTGGCGGCTGGGCGGGGAGATGTGGGGCTGGTACAGCGAGGGCCGGCTGCGGTCGCTGTGTTACGCGGGGGCCAACCTCGTTCCCATCTGTGCCACCCCCGAGGCCGTCCGTGCCTTCGCCGACCGGGCCCGCAGGGTCGGTCGCCGCTGTTCCTCGATCGTCGGTCCCGCGGAGCCCACCGCCCTGCTGTGGAGCCTGCTCGAACCCCACTGGGGCCCGGCCAGGGACGTCCGCGCCCAGCAGCCGCTGATGGCCGCGGAGAAGCCGGCGGCGGACGTCGACCCCGACCCGGGGGTGCGGCGGGTCCGCAGGGACGAGATGGATGTGATCATGCCGGCGTGCGTGGCCATGTTCACCGAGGAGGTCGGTGTCTCGCCGCTCGCCGGCGACGGCGGGCTGCTGTACCAGGCGCGGGTCGCCGAGCTGGTCGGCTCCGGGCGGGCCTTCGCGCGGATCGACGACGGCAAGGTCGTGTTCAAAGCGGAGATCGGTGCCGCCACCCGCCAGGCCTGCCAGATCCAGGGGGTCTGGGTGGCTCCCGAGCATCGCGGCAAGGGCCTGTCGAAGACCGGCATGGCCGCCGTCCTGGGCTACGCGCTGGCCGAGGTCGCCCCCGTGGTCAGCCTGTACGTCAACGACTACAACACCCCCGCCCGGGCCGCGTACCGCAGGGTCGGCTTCCAGGAGGTCGGTGCGTTCATGAGCGTGCTGTTCTGACCCGGCGAGGGAATCCGGGGCCGACCCCGCACCGACCCGCACCCCACCCCGAACCCCGAACCCCGAACCCGGGTCCCGTGGCCTCGCCCCTGCCTATAGGGTGCCGCGCATGGATGACACCGAGGTCGTGATCGCGCCGGTCGACCTGGCAGCCCGGGTCGACGAGGCCCTCGCCGTGCAGGCCCTCGCCTTCGGCCTCGATGACGCGGAGGTCGCCGTACGCCGTCATATCGTCGTACGCCACCTCCTGTGCCCCGGCGCCCGCGCACTCGGCGCGACGACCCCCGACGGGCGGCTCGTCGGCTTCGTGTACGGGATGCCCAACGACCGCTCCCACTGGTGGTCCACGGTCGTCGAGCCGTATCTGCGCATCACCGGCAGCGAGGGCTGGCTGACCGACTCCTTCGTCATCACCGAGCTCCACGTCCACCCCGACCACCAGGGCCGGGGGGTCGGCCGCCGGCTCATCACCGGCATCACCGACGGGTCCGACCTGCCGCGTTCCATCCTCTCCGCCATCGACACCGAGAGTCCGGCCCGCGCGCTCTACCGTTCCCTCGGATACGCCGACCTCGCCCGCAGGGTCCACTTCCCGAGCGCGCCGCGCCCGTACGCCGTGATGGGCGCCCCGCTGCCGCTGCGCCGGGGGAGCGGCGAGGGGAACTGATTTCTCCGAGCCGGGGGCGCCCGGCTAACCTCGGGGCCATCACCCTTTTCCGGCAGGAGTACGAGAACCATGGCCAACGCACCGGTCCAGCGCATGTCCCAGTTGATGGCGAAGACGCTGCGCGACGACCCGGCGGACGCCGAGGTCCTCAGCCACAAGCTGCTCGTCCGCGCCGGATACGTCCGCCGTACCGCCGCCGGCATCTGGAGCTGGCTGCCCCTCGGCAAGAAGGTCCTCTCCAACGTGGAGCGGATCGTCCGCGAGGAGATGGACGCCATCGGCGCCCAGGAAGTCTCGCTGCCCGCCCTGCTGCCCCGTGAGCCCTACGAGGCCACCGGCCGCTGGGAGGAGTACGGCGCCGAGCTGTTCCGCCTCCAGGACCGCAAGGGCGGCGACTACCTCCTCGGCCCCACCCACGAGGAGATCTTCACCCTCCTGGTCAAGGACCAGTGCACGTCCTACAAGGACCTGCCGGTGACCCTGTACCAGATCCAGACCAAGTTCCGCGACGAGGCCCGGCCCCGCGCGGGCATCCTGCGCGGCCGCGAGTTCCTGATGAAGGACTCGTACTCCTTCGACCTGGAGGACGAGGGCCTGGCCAAGTCGTACGCGCTGCACCGCCAGGCGTACCAGCGGATCTTCGAGCGCCTCGGCCTCGACTACCGCATCTGCGCCGCCACCGCCGGCGCCATGGGCGGTTCGAAGTCCGAGGAGTTCCTGGCCCCGGCCGAGGCCGGCGAGGACACCTTCGCCGACTGCCCGAACTGCGACTTCGCCGCGAACACCGAGGCGGTCTCCTACCCGCTCGCGTCCGTCGACGGCTCCGCCGTCCCGGCCGCCGAGGAGATCCCCACTCCCGACACCCCGACCATCGAGACGCTCGCCGCCTCCCTCGGGGTCCCGGCCTCCGCCACCCTGAAGAACCTGCTGGTGAAGGTCGACGGCGAGATCGTCGCCATCGGCGTCCCCGGCGACCGCGAGGTCGACATGGGCAAGGTCGAGGCGCACTTCGCCCCGGCCACGGTCGAGATGGTCACCGAGACCGACTTCGCCGAGCGCGCCGACCTGGTGCGCGGCTACGTCGGCCCGCAGGGCCTGGAGAAGGTCACCTACGTCGCCGACCCGCGCATCGCCCCCGGCACCGCCTGGATCACCGGCGCCAACAAGGAAGGCACGCACGCGAAGAACGTCGTCGCGGGCCGTGACTTCGAGGTGGACGCGTACGTGGACGTCGTCGTCGTCCAGGACGGCGACCCCTGCCCCAAGTGCGGCACCGGCCTGAAGCTGGACCGCGCCATCGAGATCGGCCACATCTTCCAGCTCGGCCGCAAGTACGCCGACGCGCTCAAGCTCGACGTCCTCGGCCAGAACGGCAAGCCCGTCCGCGTCACCATGGGCTCGTACGGCGTCGGCGTCTCGCGTGCCGTCGCCGCGCTCGCCGAGCAGACCGCCGACGAGAAGGGCCTGTGCTGGTCTGCCGAGGTCGCCCCGGCCGACGTCCACGTCGTCGCCGCCGGCAAGGCGCTCCAGACCGAGCTGGCCCTGGAGGTCTCCGACAAGCTGGCCGCCGCCGGTCTGCGCGTCCTGGTCGACGACCGAGCCGGTGTCTCCCCGGGCGTCAAGTTCACCGACTCCGAGCTGATCGGCGTCCCGAAGATCCTCGTCGCCGGCCGCCGCGCGGGCGAGGGCGTCGTCGAGCTGAAGGACCGCCGCACGGGCGAGCGCGAGGAGCTGACGGTCGACGAGGCGATCGCCCGCCTGTCCGCCTGACCGAAGCCGAGCCGAAGCCGAAGCCGAGCCGAAGCGGTAGCCGGTAGAGCCGGTAGTACGGCGAAGGGGTGCGGGTTCCAAGACGGAACCCGCACCCCTTCGCCGTACGCGCCCCTCCTGGGCCCCGGTCTACCCCCGGCTCTTCCCCCGCTCCTCCTCGTCGCGTGGGGCCGGCTCCACCGACGAGCCCGTCAGGTCCTCGATGGCCTCCGCTGCGGCCGCGTGGCCCGCGAGATACG
Source organism: Streptomyces sp. NPDC048718 (assembly GCF_043198875.1). Taxonomy (NCBI): domain Bacteria; kingdom Bacillati; phylum Actinomycetota; class Actinomycetes; order Kitasatosporales; family Streptomycetaceae; genus Streptomyces; species Streptomyces sp. NPDC048718. The sequence goes on along the minus strand of NZ_JBICVG010000023.1, from coordinate 56,966 downwards.
CCTCGGTCGGGAGAATCGGGGGCACCGGCGGCGGGCCCGGGGACGCGTGCGGGGCCGTGGCGGCCTTGTCGGTGGACGACGGCTCCGAGCCGCCGCGCTCCAGGAAGCGCAGCAGCTCCACCGGGATGGGCAGCACCAGCGTCGAGTTCTTCTCCGCCGACACGGCCATCACGGTCTGCAACAGCCGCAGCTGGAGCGCGGACGGGGTGTCCTCCATCTGCCGTGCGGCCTCCGCCAGCTTCTTCGATGCCTGGAGTTCCGCGTCCGCGTTGATCAGCCGCGCCCGCCGCTCACGGTCGGCCTCCGCCTGCCGGGCCATCGACCGTTTCATCGTCTCCGGCAGCGATACGTCCTTGATCTCGACCCGGTCGATCTGCACGCCCCAGCCGATCGCGGGCGAGTCCAGCATCAGCTCCAGGCCCTGGTTGAGCTGCTCCCGGTTCGACAGCAGATCGTCCAGGTCGCTCTTGCCGATGATCGACCGCAACGAGGTCTGCGCCATCTGCGAGACGGCGAACTTGTAGTCCTCCACGCGCACCAGCGCCTCGGCCGCGTCGACGACCTTGAAGTAGACCACCGCGTCCACCCGTACGGTCACGTTGTCGCGGGTGATGCCCTCCTGGGCCGGCACCGGCATCGTCACGATCTGCATGTTCACTTTGTGTATGCGGTCGACGCCCGGAAGGATCATCGTGATGCCGGGCTGGCGCACCTCGTCGACCAGCCGGCCGAAGCGGAACACCACGCCCCGCTCGTACTGCTTCACCACGCGCGCCGCCGCTCCCGCGTAGACCACGATCACGGCTCCGGCCGCGGCGGCCGCCGTCAACAGCTCCTGGATCATCACGGCCCCCTGGGGAAGGGTTACAGCAAGGGTATTCCCCTCAGGGCGCGGGATTCACAGCCAGCTCGCGAACTCCAGCAGCAACTCGGCGTCCGTCCGCCGTCCGGCCGTACGCGCGCGGGTCGCGGATTCCACCGCGCGGAACAGGGTCCAGCCGCGCAGCCGCTCCCGGTCCACCTCCAGCGAGTCGGCCAGCTTGTTCACTCGTCGGCGGGCCGCCGAGGCCCCGGCGGACGCGCCCACGAGGTCCTCCACCCGGTCGCGTACCAGCCGGGCGAGGTCGTAGGCGCGCTCGCCGACCAGCGGCTCGGGGCCGACCGCGAGCCAGGGGGAACGGTCGCCGGCCAGGACCTTGCCCTGGCGGAAGGCGCCGTGCAGCAGAAACGTCTCGCCGGAGCCGGAGCCGGAGCCGGAGCCGGAGCCGGAGCCGGAGCCGGAGCCGGAGCCGGAGCCGGTGCCTACCTCCGCCTCCGAGCCCGCCCCAGCGTCCACCGCCGCGTCCGCTCCCGTGCCGTCCGCTCCCGTGCCGTCCGCTCCCGTGCCGTCCGCTCCCGTGCCGTCCGCTCCCGTGCCGGCACTCTCCGCGACCAGCTCCGCGCGGGCGGCGAGGGCCGCCGTCACCAGCGCGCCCGCCTCCGCGTCCGCCCGAGAGGAGGCCATGGACTCCGCCTGCCGCTCCGTGCGCGCGGCGACCGTCTCGAAACCGTGCTCGGCGGGCGGGGTCACCCACAGCTTGCGGATGGTGTCGGCGGCCTCCAGGAGGGCCTTCGCCTCCGGCAGCGAGCGCAGCGACATCTCGGGGTGCAGCCGCTCCAGGAGCAGCCCGCCCTCCCCGGCCTCGCCGAGCAGCTTGACCGTGCCCCAGCCGTTCCAGTGCGCGAGCGCGTCCCGCTCCAGGTCGGGCCGGGCGGCGGCGGGCGCCAGCTTCAGGGCGGCGCCGGGCACGAGCACGACCAGGCTGGAGCGTCCGCCGGGGGCCACGACCCGCTCGGCGGTCAGCCCGGCCTGTGCCAGGGCGTCCGGGACCAGCTCCGGGAGCCGGTCGAGCCACCCGGCCGCGGCGGCCTGCCCGTACGTCTCGCCGAGAGCACGCACCAGTCGCTGCGGTGGTTCGAAACCCATGGGTGCGTGCTTCCTTCGATGTCCGGGGCGGGGTCCAAGGCGGTGTCCGGGCCGATGTCCGAGGGAGACCCCGGGAGCCACGGGAAGCTCCGGCGAGCTGCGGGGGAGCCCCGGGTCGCTCCGGGTGGTTCCAGGCGGGGCGCCGGAAACCGGGCCGTCAGGCCCGTTCGGCGAGCCCAGGAAAGGTTACGCCGCCACCGCGCCAGCGGGCGGCGCGGACCGCCGCCTCGCGCAGGGCCGCCGCCGCGTCGTGGCGCAGCGCGCCTTCGGCGGAGCGGACGAGATCGGCGTACACGCCCGCGACCCGGTCCTCCAGGACGGCGGCGAGCCGGACGGCCGAGGCCGGGTCCGGCACCGCGAACGGCAGCTCGTAGCCGGGCGCCGCGGCGACCGGCTCGCCACCGAGGTCCCGTACGGTGCGGCGCAGCGCGTCGCGGCGGGCGCGGTGGGCGGTGTGGGCGGCGGTGGCCTCGGTGCGCCGGGCCTCGCCGAGCCGGCCGCCGACGACCCCGTAGCCGTACAGGGCGGCGTGTTCGGCGGCGAGCGCGGCCTGGGCGGCGGCAAGGGCGGTCATCCGCGGTCCCCTTCGGTCTCGGTGGTGAGCAGGAAGGTCTGGGCGGCGCCCGCGGCGGCGACGGAGGCCAGCAGCCGGGCGTATTCGGGAGGCGCGGTGTCGAGTGCGGCCGTATGGATGTCGGCGGTCGCCCGGACGGCGGCGGCCAGCTCCCGCAGCGCCGCGTCCGGATCGGCCGGTACGGCGGGGCCGGTGGCAGTGGCGGTAGCCGTGGCCGTGGACTTCGCGGGGGCGGAGCCCGTCGGGGCATGCCCGGGTGAGCCCGAGGAGCCCGAGGAGCCCGGGGCGGCCGGGGGCGCCGAGGAGGGCAGGGGCGGCGCCGGGGTGGTGCCGCCCTCGCCGAGCGCCGTCGCGTGCGCCGCGACCGCCGCGCGCAGGGGTGCGAGTCGGCCGGTGAGCGCGGGATGCGCGGCGAGTACCGCGTCGTACCGGGCGAGGAGGGCCCGGCCGGCCGCCGCCGAGCGGGTGCGCAGGGCCGCCTCCGCGCGCGCCGCGCGTTCGGCGGGGCCCGGCTTCCCCGGTTCCCGCCCCCCGCCTGCGGCGCAGCCGGCCAGGGTCGCCGCCGCGCCGGCCGTGCCCGCCGCTCCCGCGGCCAGGAGCACGCGTCTGTTCACCGTCGTCACGCCCACTTCCTCACCGGCCGCCACCGCGGCGTGCCAGGGTTCGCCTGGGGAGGGTCCCGCCCGCCGGATGGTCGGATTGTCTGTGTAGTCAGCCTGGATCGCCGCAGGCGAGCGTACCCGCGGGCGAGCGGCCTGGTGGGCGGCAACACCCTCCGGAACCGGATACCCTTTGATCTGACACGCGACGAACCCACAACAGCACACGCGGCCGAGGAGTCACCCGGATGAGCACCACCCAGAACGAACGGCTGCGCGGTCTTCTGGAGCCGCTCGTGCACGCGAAGGATCTGGATCTCGAGGAGATCGAGGTGTCCCGGGCCGGCCGCCGCGGATTGCTGAGGGTCGTCGTCGACTCGGACGAGGGCGTCGAGCTGGACGTCTGCGCGGAGCTGAGCCGCGACATCTCGGAGAAGCTCGACGAGACCGACGTGATGGGCGAGGGCGAGTACGTCCTCGAAGTCAGCTCCCCGGGCGCGGACCGCCCGCTCACCGAGCACCGCCACTACGTACGTGCCACCGGCCGCCTGGTCAAGCTGCGGCTGAAGGAGGGCGGCGACCTGGTCACCCGCATCCTCGCCGTGGACGACGACGGCCTCGACACCGAGGTGCCGGGCGTCAAGGGCCGCAAGGCGACCGCCCGCCGGGTGGAGTTCGCGGACATCGACAAGGCGCGTGTCGAGATCGAGTTCAACCGCAAGGACAAGAAGGAAGAGGAGGCGTAGCCGTGGACATCGACGTGAAGCTCCTGAAGGGCTTGGCACAGGAGAAGGACATTTCCTTCGAGATGCTGGTCGAGGCGATCGAGTCGGCCCTCCTCATCGCCTACCACCACACCCCCTCCGCCCGCCGCCACGCGCGCGTGGAGGTGAACCGGGCGACCGGTCACGTGACGGTGTGGGCGAAGGAAGACCCCGCCGACCTGGAAGAGGGTCAGCAGCCCAAGGAGTTCGCGGACACCCCGTCGGACTTCGGCCGGATCGCGGCGAGCACCGCCCGTCAGGTCATCCAGCAGCGGCTGCGGGACGCGGAGAACGACGTCACGTTCGGCGAGTACGCTCGCCGTGAGGGCGACATCGTCGCGGGCCAGGTGCAGCAGGGCAAGGACCCCAAGAACGTCCTGGTCAAGCTGGACGACAAGCTCGAGGCCATCCTGCCGGTGCAGGAGCAGGTGCCGGGCGAGGAGTACACGCACGGTCTGCGGATTCGTACGTACGTCGTACGGGTGGCCAAGGGTGTGCGCGGTCCGTCCGTCACCCTGTCCCGTACGCACCCCAATCTGGTGAAGAAGCTCTTCGCTCTCGAGGTGCCGGAGATCGCCGACGGCTCGGTCGAGATCGCGGCGATCGCCCGCGAGGCCGGCCACCGCACCAAGATCGCGGTCCGTTCGACGCGTTCCGGTCTGAACGCCAAGGGCGCCTGCATCGGCCCCATGGGCAGCCGTGTCCGCAATGTGATGGCCGAGCTGCTCGGCGAGAAGATCGACATCGTCGACTGGTCGGACGACCCGGCCGAGATGGTGGCGAACGCGCTCTCCCCGGCCCGGGTGTCGAAGGTCGAGATCGTCGATCTGGCCGCCCGTTCGGCCCGGGTGACCGTGCCCGACTACCAGCTGTCGCTGGCGATCGGCAAGGAGGGGCAGAACGCCCGTCTGGCCGCTCGTCTGACCGGCTGGCGGATCGACATCCGTCCGGACACGGAGCCGTCCGGCGACGAGCGCTGAAGCATCTCCGCCACCCGGCGGAGATCGTTTTTAGCCAACGACTGTTCGATTTCTACCCCGAACGGGTGAGGTCGGAACGGGGAGGTAGACTTAAGCGTGTCTGGCCGGACGCATGCCCGCGTGTGCCCTGAGCGAACCTGTGTGGGATGCCGGGAGCGAGCGGCCAAGAGCGACCTGCTGCGGATCGTGATGAATAAGGACGAGTGCGTCCCCGATCATCGCGGTACGCTGCCCGGCCGGGGTGCCTACGTGCACCCCGCCTCGCACTGTCTCGACCTGGCGGTCCGCCGCCGGGCGTTCCCGAGGGCCTTCAAGGTCCAGGGACCGCTCGACACGGAGGCGCTGCGCCTCCAAGTCGAGCGGACGACACCGCGGTGAAGCAACCGCGGTGAATGCAGAACGGCACGGAATCCCGTGCGGTCAGGTACCTCGCGAGTCGGAAGTAGGTCGAGATTGCGATGAGCACTCGATGAGTACGCGATGAGTACGCCCATGAAGTAGCGACGGTCCGGCGGTAACCGGACCTAAAAGGAGCGATGTGGCTAAGGTCCGGGTATACGAACTCGCCAAGGAGTTCGGTGTAGAGAGCAAGGTCGTCATGGCCAAGCTCCAGGAACTCGGTGAATTCGTCCGTTCGGCGTCCTCGACGATCGAGGCGCCGGTCGTGCGCAAGCTGACTGACGCTTTGCAGGGACCCGGCTCCGCCGGCAAGTCCGCTGCCAAGCCTGGTGCGCCCCGCAAGGCGGCGCCCGCCCCCAAGCCGGGAGGCCCCGCGCCGTCTCCGGCGCAGGCCGCTCGTCCGGCCGCCCCGAAGCCCGGCGCCCCCGCGCCGTCTCCGGCGCAGGCCGCCCGTCCGGCAGCCCCCAAGCCCGCCGCCGAGAAGCCTTCGGCTCCGGCGCAGGGTTCCCGTCCGACCCCGGGTCCGAAGCCCGCGGCTCCCGCGCCCAAGCCGGCGCCCGCCGCCCCGGCTCCGACCACCCCGGAGTTCACCGCGCCTCCGTCGGCCCCGGCCGCCGGTCCGCGTCCCGGTGCGACCCCCGGCCCGCGCCCGGCCCGTCCGGGCCAGCAGACCCCGCGTGCGCAGGGTCAGGGTGGCCAGCAGGGTGGCCGTCCCGGCCAGCAGGGTCCCCGTCCGGGCGGTCGTCCGGCCGGCCCGCGTCCGGGCAACAACCCCTTCACCTCCGGTGGCTCCACCGGCATGGCGCGCCCGCAGGCGCCCCGTCCGCAGGGTGGCGCTCCGCGTCCCGGCGGCGCCCCCGGCGCCCCGCGTCCGCAGGGTCCGGGCGGCGCCCCGGGTACCCCGCGTCCGCAGGGTCAGGGCGGTGCCCGTCCGACCCCCGGTTCCATGCCGCGTCCGCAGGCGCCGCGTCCCGGTGGCGCGCCCGGTGGTAACCGTCCGAACCCGGGCATGATGCCGCAGCGTCCCGCTGCCGGCCCGCGTCCGGGCCCCGGCGGCCGTGGCCCGGGTGGCCCCGGCGGTCGTCCCGGTGGCGGCGGCGGCGGTCGTCCCGGATTCACCGGTCGTCCGGCCGGTCCCGGCGGCGGTGGCGGCGGCTTCGCCGGCCGTCCCGGTGGTCCGGGTGGCGGCGGCGGTCGTCCGGGCGGTCCCGGCGGTGGCGGCGGCTTCGGCGGTCGTCCCGGTTTCGGTGGCCGTCCCGGTGGCCCCGGTGGCCGTGGTGGCACGCAGGGCGCCTTCGGTCGTCCCGGCGGTCCCGCGCGTCGTGGTCGCAAGTCGAAGCGTCAGAGGCGCCAGGAGTACGAGGCCATGCAGGCCCCGTCCGTGGGCGGCGTGATGCTTCCCCGCGGTGGCGGCGAGGTCATTCGTCTGTCGCGCGGTGCGTCCCTCACCGACTTCGCCGAGAAGATCGGCGCCAACCCGGCGTCGCTCGTCGCGGTGATGATGAACCTCGGCGAGATGGTCACGGCGACGCAGTCCGTCTCCGACGACACGCTCGTCATGCTGGCCGAAGAGATGAACTACGTCGTTCAGATCGTCAGCCCCGAGGAGGAGGACCGCGAGCTGCTGGAGTCCTTCGACATCGAGTTCGGCGAGGACGAGGGCGGCGAAGAGGCCCTGGTCTCCCGTCCGCCGGTCGTGACCGTCATGGGTCACGTCGACCACGGTAAGACCCGACTCCTCGACGCGATCCGCAAGACCAACGTGGTCGCGGGCGAGGCCGGTGGCATCACCCAGCACATCGGTGCCTACCAGGTCTCCACCGAGGTCAACGGCGAAGAGCGCCGCATCACCTTCATCGACACCCCGGGTCACGAGGCGTTCACCGCCATGCGTGCCCGTGGTGCGAAGTCGACCGACATCGCGATCCTCGTGGTCGCGGCCAACGACGGTGTCATGCCGCAGACGGTCGAGGCGCTCAACCACGCCAAGGCCGCCGGTGTCCCGATCGTCGTCGCGGTCAACAAGATCGACGTCGAGGGTGCCGACCCGGTCAAGGTCCGCGGCCAGCTGACCGAGTTCGGTCTGGTGGCCGAGGAGTACGGCGGCGACACGATGTTCGTCGACATCTCCGCCAAGCAGGGTCTGCACATCGACTCCCTGCTGGAGGCCGTGGTCCTGACCGCGGACGCCTCGCTCGACCTGCGGGCCAACCCCGACCAGGACGCGCAGGGCATCGCGATCGAGTCCCACCTCGACCGTGGTCGCGGTGCGGTCTCGACGGTCCTGGTCCAGCGCGGAACGCTGCGCATCGGCGACACGATGGTCGTCGGCGACGCGTACGGCCGTGTCCGGGCCATGCTCGACGACAAGGGCAACAACGTCGAGGAGGCGACTCCGTCGACTCCCGTCCTCGTCCTGGGTCTCACCAACGTCCCGGGTGCCGGCGACAACTTCCTGGTCGTCGACGAGGACCGTACGGCCCGTCAGATCGCCGAGAAGCGCGCGGCGCGTGAGCGCAACGCGGCCTTCGCCAAGCGTGTCCGCCGGGTGTCCATCGAGGACCTCGACAAGGTGCTCAAGGCCGGCGAGATCCAGCAGCTCAACCTCATCATCAAGGGCGACGCGTCCGGTGCGGTCGAGGCTCTCGAGTCCTCGCTGCTCCAGCTCGACGTCGGCGAAGAGGTCGACATCCGTATCCTCCACCGCGGTGTCGGTGAGGTCACGGAGTCGGACATCAACCTGGCGATGGGCTCCGACGCGATCGTCATCGGCTACAACGTCCGCGCGGCCGGCCGCGCGGCGCAGATGGCCGAGCGCGAGGGTGTCGAGGTCCGTTACTACTCGGTCATCTACCAGGCGATCGAGGAGATCGAGGCGGCCCTGAAGGGCCTGCTGAAGCCGGAGTACGAAGAGGTCGAGCTGGGTACGGCGGAGATCCGCGAGGTCTTCCGCTCGTCCAAGCTGGGCAACATCGCCGGTGTCCTGGTCCGCTCGGGCGAGGTCAAGCGCAACAGCAAGGCGCGCCTCATCCGCGACGGCAAGGTCGTCTCGGAGAACCTCACCATCTCGGGTCTGCGTCGCTTCAAGGACGACGTCACCGAGATCCGCGAGGGCTTCGAGGGCGGTATCAACCTCGGCAACTACAACGACATCAAGATCGACGATGTCATCGCCACTTACGAGATGCGCGAGAAGCCGCGGGCGTAACCACGCACGACGTGTCCGGGGCCGGTCGGCGGGAGTATTTCCGTCGATCGGCCCCGGCCGTTGCGTGTACCGTTTTGATGTTCCCGCCGAGCGATGGCACGGCGGGCCGTCGAACCCGAACCGGCGGGACATCCGGCACCACATGTACGTGGGGACACTGTCCTTCGATCTGCTCCTCGGCGACGTCCACTCGCTGAAGGAGAAACGCTCCGTCGTCCGGCCCATCGTGGCCGAGCTCCAGCGCAAGTTCTCCGTGAGCGCCGCGGAGGTGGGCGACCAGGACCTCCATCGAAGGGCCCAGGTCGGGGTCGCGCTGGTGGCCGGGGACGCGGGGTACCTGTCGGACGTGCTGGACCGCTGCGAGCGGCTGGTGGCGGCCCGGCCCGAGGTGGAGCTGCTCTCGGTGCGACGCAGGCTCCACACTGATGAAGACTGAATGAGCAAGGCAAAGAAGGAGAAGGACCAGTGGCCGACAACGCGCGGGCGAAGAAACTGGCGGACCTCATCCGGGAGGTGGTCGCCGAGAAGCTGCAGCGCGGCATCAAGGACCCGCGCCTGGGCACGCATGTGACCATCACGGACACCCGCGTCACCGGCGACCTGCGGGAGGCCACGGTCTTCTACACGGTCTACGGCGACGAGGAGGAGCGCGCGAGCGCCGCCGCCGGCCTGGAGAGCGCCAAGGGCATCCTGCGCTCGTCGGTCGGCAAGGCCGCGGGCACCAAGTTCACCCCGACGCTGACCTTCGTGGCCGACGCCCTCCCGGAGACCGCGAAGAACATCGAGGACCTCCTGGACCAGGCGCGTGCCTCGGACGCCAAGGTGCGCGAGACGTCCTCGGGCGCCGAGTTCGCCGGCGGGGCCGACCCCTACAAGAAGCCGGGCGAGGACGAAGCCGCCGAATGAGTACCGGAAACACTCCCGACGGGCTTGTCATCGTCGACAAGCCGTCGGGCTTCACCTCGCACGACGTCGTGGCCAAGATGCGCGGGATCGCCAAGACCCGCCGGGTCGGCCACGCGGGCACGCTCGACCCCATGGCCACGGGCGTGCTCGTCCTCGGCGTGGAGCGGGCGACCAAGCTGCTCGGTCACCTCGCGCTGACCGAGAAGGAGTACCTGGGCACCATCCGCCTCGGTCAGACCACCATCACCGATGACGCCGAGGGCGAGATCACGGCGTCGGTCGACGCTTCGAAGGTCACCCGCGAGCGGATCGACGCGGGGGTGGCCGAGCTGACCGGCGCGATCATGCAGGTGCCGTCGAAGGTCTCGGCCATCAAGATCGACGGCAAGCGGTCCTACGCGCGCGTGCGCGGCGGCGAGGAGTTCGAGATCCCGGCCCGGCCGGTCACCGTCTCCTCCTTCCAGGTGTACGACGTGCGCGAGGCGACGGCCGAGGACGGCACTCCGGTCGTCGATCTGGTCGTCTCCGTCGTCTGCTCCTCCGGTACGTACATCCGGGCGCTCGCCCGGGACCTCGGCGCCGGGCTCGGGGTGGGCGGTCATCTGACCGCACTGCGCCGCACCCGCGTCGGCCCGTACAAGCTGGACCGCGCCCGCACCCTGGACCAGCTCCAGGAGGAGCTGACGGTCATGCCGGTCGCCGACGCGGCCGCGGCGGCGTTCCCGCGCTGGGACGTCGACGAGAAGCGGGCCGGGCTGCTCCTCAACGGCGTACGCCTGGAGATGCCGGAGTACCCCGCGGGCCCGGTCGGGGTCTACGGGCCGGACGGGCGGCTGCTCGCGCTGGTCGAGGCCCAGCGGGGCAAGGCCAAGAGCCTGGCCGTCTTCGGCTGAGCACCTCGTCCGCGGATCTCCGCCGGACGGTTCGATGGGGCGAGCACGTATGTGCTCGCCCCATCGGTGTTTTCCCGTGGAATTCACCCCATCGTGCAGGCGCTCGGGGCGAAAACGGAGGTGAGAGGGGGCGCGTTCGGCTTTCCCGCTTTATCCGGAGATCATCACCGGCTTACCTTCTGATCATGGGGAGCAGGACTCGGACCGCACTGGTCAGGATCGAGGATCCGGCCGGGCGGCCGCTCGGCACGGGATTTCTCGCCGACCACCACGGAACCCTGCTCACCGGCCACGAGGTCGTCGCCGGGCAGGACACCCTGTGTCTGCGTACCTTCGGCGGGCAGACCTGGCGGGCGGGCCTCACCGACATCACCCTGTTCCCGGGCTGCGGCCTCGCCCTCGTCCGCACCGTGGGTCTGACCTGCCCGCCGCTGCCGCTCGCCCGCCGGACGGAGATCGAGCCCGGCACCTACGTACGGATCGCCGCGTACGGCTGGCGCGAGGCGCGGGTGCTCGGTGCCGTCGACGGAGCGGGGCCCGGCCTCCCGCTCGCCATCGGCACGGAGGGCGCCGAAGCCCTCCTGGAGAGCGGCCCGACCACCGGCGGCCCCGTCCTCGACCCCGCCACCGGCGCGGTCCTCGCCATCCTCGGCGCCGTCCGACGAGGCGGCCGGCCCGCCGAGCCGTGCGCCCTGCCCATCCCGCCGCTCGGCCCGCTCGCCGTCCTGCTGCGCCGCAACGCCGCCACCGTGCCCGCCTACGGCCGCGACCTCAATACGGCCGGGGTGCTCGAACTCGCCGCCACCACCACGGGCCGCTCCGGCGAGACCGGGACCTGGGGCGAACGGGTCCGCGACCCCGGCGACCGGCTCGTCCTGCTGGTCGTCGGCGCCCCCGGCACCGGCCGCAGCACCGCCCTCGCCGGTCTCGCCGCCCGCCGCGCCCACGGCCCGGCGCCCGCCCCCACCGTCCGGCTACGCGGCGCGGACCTGCTGGCCGGCGACGCCTCGGTGGCCGACGCCGTCGGCCGCGTCCTGCGGCGCGCCGGGCGGATCGTCGCCGCCGGCGGCGCGCTGGGCGACCCGGCCGCCGTCACCCCGGAGCGGGCCGCCGCGCGCGGCCCGCTGCTGATCCTCCTCGACTCGCCCGAGGAGATGCCGCCGCTGCTCGCGCCCCGCCTCGGGCCCTGGGTGGCCGCCACCGAGGAGTGGCTGACCGCGCACGGCGCCCGCATGATCGTCGCGTGCCGCCCCGAGCACGCGGAGCTGACCCTCCCGCTGTACGCGTGCGCGCCGGGCGTCATCGCACTCGGCGACCTGACCGAACACGAGGCGGCCGAGGCCCGGCGGCGGCACGGGGTCCCCGACGGGGCCATCGCCGATGCGGACGCCCGGCACCCGCTCGCGCTGCGGCTCCTCGGCGAGCTGCGCACCGCCGCCCGAGGGGAGCTGCCGGGCCGGCCGGGCCGCGAGGAGATCTTCGCCGCGCATCTCGACCTGATGTGTCTGCGGGTCGCCGTACGGATCGCCGCCACCCGGCGCCCGGTCCCGCGCGGCGCGGCCGTCCGCCGGCTCGCGGCGCGGGTCGCCGGCAGCGTCCACGAAGCCGCCCGCCGATGCCTCGGCCCCGGCCAGGGCGAACTCGACCGGGCGTCCTTCGAGGAGCTGTTCCCGTGGCGTACGGGCTGGGCCTCGGCCGTGCTCACGGAAGCCCTGCTCGTCCCGGCGGGCGGCGGCTACCGCTTCGCCCACGAGGAGGTCGCCGACTGGCTTCAGGGTGCCCACCTCGACCTGGACCGCGCCCTGGAGACCCTGGTCCACCACCCGGCCGCCCTCCCGGTGCCCCGCCACCGCATCGGCCCGGTCCTCCAAGCGCTGCGCCGGCTCCACCGCGACCACGGCGCCGACGGGCTCGGGCCCCGGCTCCGCCGGCTCGCCGACACCCTCGCGGACTGCGCCGACCTCGCCGACGCCACGGGCAGCGCCGCGGAGGCGGGGCCGTGGACGCCCGGGGCGGGCGGCGCGGAAGGCGTCTGGTGGGCGTCGAGGCTGCTCGCCGGCGTGCTGGCCCCGCTGACCGACGCGCGGCCCCGGCTGCCGGTGCTGCGCCGCCTCGCGGACCACATCGGGCGCCGGCCGGAGGCCCGGGAGACCTTCGCCGGATACGCGGTCTTCGGCCCGGAGTTCTGGGCGGGGCTCGCCGTCCCGGAGGGCGAGCGGCTGGATCTGCTGCGGCGTCTCGTGGTCGCCGACCCGCCGCCCGGCCCCGTCGGCCCGGGCAGCCCGGCCAGGTTCCTGGATGTCGTGGCCACGCGTCTGAACGCCGACCCGCGCGGGGTGCAGCCGCTGCTGTGCCGCTGGTTCGCCGACGACCGCGAGCTCGCCGGGGCGCCCGGCGCCACCGTCGGCGACGCGGCGCAGGCCCTGCTGCACACCCACCGGGGCCTGGCCGTCGACGATCTGTGCGAGGCCCTCGTCGCCACCGTCCACCCGCTCGCCGAAGGGCTGCTCGCCGCGCTCGCCGAGGACGAGCCGACGGCCCTCGCCCGGGCCGTGGAACGGTGGGCGCACGACGACGGCCGCCCCGCACGGCGCCAGGCAGCCGTCACGTACGGCCGCATGGTCGCCCCGTACGCGACGGGCGAGGCCGAGCGGGCCACCCTGCGCTACGCGGCCCTCGCCCTGCTCGCCCGGCCCGGCGACCGCGCGCTGCACGGTCCCGCGCTCGGCCTGCTCGTCCAGGACCCCGGCTGCCGCGACCGGTATCTGCCGCGCGCGCTCGCCCACCCCGGCGTTCCCGCCGACGCCCTCGCGGCGGCGCTCGCCACCCACCCGGAGCCCGGGCCCGTCCTCGACGCGCTCCGCGTCCGGCTGGAGGGCCCCGATCCCGGGGCCGTGCTGCGGGCCCTCGCCGCCGTGGACACGCCCAGGATCGCCCGGCAGGCCGCCGCTCTGGTCGCCGGGTACGCCGAGCGGCATCCCGAGGGGGCGGAGCTGGTCGCCGCCTTCGTCGACCGGCGGCTGGAGGCGGGGCCGGAGGCGCGCTGCGTCCTGCACCCCCTGGTCGTCGGTCTGCTGGCGCTGCCCGCTCCGCGCGCCGCCCTCGCGCCGGTTCTCGACGCTCCTGGCACCGGGGCCTCCCGCTTTCTGCGCCTGGAACTGCGAGCCGTCAGGGATGCGGGGGACGGCGGAGGTCCGGACACCGGTCCGGTGCCGGGGCCGGGTACGGGTACGGGCGCGAGGACGGGTACGGGGAGGCACAGCCGTCCGGTCGGCGGCTCGGATCCGGCCGCCGGCAGCGGTCCCGATTCCGGCGCGGACACCGGCGTTGGAGCCGGCCGGGAGACGCGTGCGGACACCGGGCGGCGCCAGGAGGGGCCGGACGACCCGCCCCCGCGGGCCGTACCGCCCTCGCCCCGCCGCGCCCCGAGACGTACGGAACACCATGCCGATGCCGACGCGGCCGCATGCTCATGGCAGTCTTAGACCTGCGCCGGGCAGGCGCGACATGGGCAGACGCGGACGAGGAGCGGTCACAGTGCAGCGCTGGCGAGGCTTGGAGGACATCCCCCAGGACTGGGGGCGCAGCGTCGTCACCATCGGCTCCTACGACGGGGTGCACCGCGGACACCAGCTGATCATCGGACGGGCCGTCGAGAGCGCCCGTGAGCTGGGCATTCCCTCCGTCGTCGTCACCTTCGACCCGCACCCCTCCGAGGTCGTCCGGCCCGGCAGCCACCCGCCGCTGCTCGCCCCGCACCACCGGCGCGCCGAGCTGATGGCCGAGCTGGGCGTGGACGCGGTCCTCGTCCTGCCCTTCACCGCCGAGTTCTCGCAGCTGTCCCCGGCCGAGTTCATCGTGAAGGTGCTCGTCGACAAGCTGCACGCGCGGCGGGTCATCGAGGGCCCCAACTTCCGCTTCGGCCACAAGGCCGCCGGGAACGTCGCCTACCTCACCGAGCTGGGCGCCACCTACGACTACGACGTCGAGGTCATCGACCTGCGGGTGAGCGGCGAGGCCGGCGGCGGCGAGCCGTTCTCCTCCACCCTGACCCGGCGGCTGGTGGCCGCCGGTGACATGGCGGGCGCCGCCGAGATCCTGGGCCGCCCGCACCGCGTCGAGGGCATCGTGGTGCGCGGCGCGCAGCGCGGCCGCGAGCTGGGCTTCCCGACGGCCAACGTCGAGACCCTGCCGCATACCGCGATCCCGGCCGACGGCGTCTACGCGGGCTGGCTGACGGCGGACGGGGAGCGGATGCCGGCGGCGATCTCGGTGGGCACCAACCCGCAGTTCGACGCCACCGAGCGGACCGTCGAGGCGTACGCGATCGACCGCGAGGGCCTGGACCTGTACGGCCTCCACGTGACCGTGGACTTCCTCGCGTACGTTCGCGGGATGCTGAAGTTCGAGACCCTCGACGATCTGCTCGTGGCGATGGCCGACGACGTCGAGCGGTGCCGTGAGCTGACCGGGACGTACGACAGCGCGCACGCCGTGTGACCTCCCGCGCGACGTTCCCGGGGACCGGTCGCCGGATTCCCCGGTGACGGTCCATGGCGCCGGTGGCACCGGGGTACGCGCCGCCCGCACGTTCTGCCTCCCCGGGTGACGTACAGCTCCCTGGGTCCCCGAAGCAGGCCCTTGGACGGCAACGGCACGTCCTCGGGGCGGCCCGCGCGACGCGACGCGGCCCCGGGCAGCGGGTGAACAGGGGCCGAGAGCGTCGCCCCGGACCCCATCCGGGTCAGCGTCGCGCCCGGGTGGTGGTGCGGCCCGTGGCCCCCGAAGCCCACATGCGCGGTCTCCGCGCGGGCGCAGTCGACCGTGCGCGGGTCGGCGAAGACCGCCGGATCGCGGGTGGCGGCCGAATGGGACGCGTACACCGACTCCCCGGCCCAAACGTCCGCGTACCGGGTGACCAGCCAGGCCGCGTGCTCCGCGCCGATCGGGAGGCTGCTCCGGGCCGACAGTCCCCCGTTCGGAGTAATCATCGCTTTTCGAGGACGCAACGCGCGTCACCCGGGGTGGCAGAAGGGCCGCGCTCGCGGTTGCGGGCCGCCGGTGACCGGGTGAATCTGAAGGACAGTTCAACGCGAACGAGACAAAGGAGCGCGCGTCGTGGCGACTCTGTGCAAGCCCGCGGTGTCCGTGCCCGAATACGTGATCACGATGGAGGAGACCCTCGACCTCGCCCGCGAACGCCATGCCGATCACCCCCAGCTCGGCCTCGCGCTGCGACTGATCGGCAACACCGGAGTCACCCGCCGGCACATCGTGCAACCCATCGAGGAGACCCTCAAGCACCCGGGCTTCCAGCAGCGCAACGAGCTCTACGAGGCCGAGGCGAAGGCCCGTGTCCCCGCCGTCGTCGACGAGGCCCTGGCCCACGCGGGACTGCGCCCCGCCGACATCGACATGATCATCTATGTGTCCTGCACGGGCTTCATGATGCCTTCGCTCACCGCCTGGCTGATCAACACCATGGGCTTTCCCGGGCACACCCGGCAGGTCCCGATCGCACAGCTCGGCTGCGCCGCGGGCGGCGCCGCCGTGAACCGCGCGCACGACTTCTGCACCGCCTACCCGGACGCCAACGTCCTCATCGTCGCCTGCGAATTCTGCTCGCTGTGCTACCAGCCCACCGACCTCGGCGTCGGATCCCTGCTCTCCAACGGTCTGTTCGGCGACGCGGTGGCCGCCGCCGTGGTCCGCGGCCACGGCGGCACCGGCATCGCCCTGGAGCGCAACAGCGCCTATCTGGTGCCCGACACCGAGGACTGGATCGCGTACAGCGTGCGCGCCACCGGCTTCCACTTCCTCCTCGACAAGCGGGTGCCCGGGACGATGGAGCCCCTCGCGCCCGCGCTGCGCGAACTCGCGGGCGACCACGGCTGGGACGCCGGGAAGCTGGACTTCTACATCATTCACGCGGGCGGCCCGCGCATCCTCGACGACCTCAGCCACTTCCTCGAAGTCCCGCCGGAGGACTTCCGGTTCAGCCGGGCCACCCTCACGGAGTACGGCAACATCGCCAGCGCCGTCGTGCTCGACGCGGTCCGCCGGCTCTTCGAGGAGGGCGGGCTCGAAGAAGGCGCCCGGGGCATCGTGGCCGGCTTCGGGCCCGGCATCACCGCCGAGATGTGCCTGGGCCGCTGGACGACCGACGCGAACGAGGACCCCCGCGAGCTGGGCGGCGACCGCCGGGCCGTCGGCTACACGCCCCGGCAGGCCGCGCGGGCCGGTACCGGCGCCGCCTGAGCGGCGCCGGATCCGGGTACCGCGGCCCGGTGCTCGTACCGGCGGGCCCCGGCCCTCTCCCTTCTCCCGCGTGGAGGGTCCGGCGTCCGCTTTCCGGGCTCAGCCCTGCCGCACCCAGTGGCAGGCCGCCTCGGCCCGTCCCCTGCCGCCGAGGACCGGCAGGTCCTCGGTGCGGCAGCGGTCCGCCACCGTGTCCGCCGCCCCCGAGGCCAGCACCTGGCAGCGGACGTGGAAACGGCATCCCGAGGGGATCCGCGCCGGGTCCGGCGGCTCACCGGACAGCACGACCGGATCACCCTCCGATTCCGGCAGCACCGACAACAGGGCCTTGGTGTAAGGGTGTCGCGGATTCGTCAGTACGGACTCGACCGTCCCTGTCTCCACGATCCGGCCCAGATACATCACCGCCACCCGGTCCGCGATGTTCCACGCGAGCCCGAGGTCGTGCGTCACCACCAGCGCCGACAGGCCCAGTTCGTCGCGCAGACGCAGCAGCAGCGCGAGAATCTCGCCGCGCACCGAGGCGTCGAGCGAGGCCACCGGCTCGTCAGCGACGATGAGTTCGGGCTGAAGGACCAGCGCGCCCGCGATCACCACCCGCTGCCGCTGTCCGCCGGACAGCTCGTGCGGATACCGCAGGAAGAACCGCTCCGGCGGACGCAGTCCGGCCCGCGACAGCGCCTCGGCGACCGCCGCGCGCTCGTCCCCCGCGTACCCGTGGATCCGCAGCCCCTCGGCCACCGCGTCGTACACCGTGTGCCGGGGGTTCAGCGAACCGCTCGGGTCCTGGAGCACCAGCTGGGCGCGCTTGCGGTATGCCTTGAGCGCCTTGCCCGTGTACGCCAGCGGCGCGCCCGCGAAGCGCACCGTGCCCCCGGTCGGCCGGACCAGGCCGAGCAGCGAGCGGGCCAGCGTCGTCTTGCCGCAGCCGGACTCGCCGACCAGGGCGACGATCTCGCCCGCGCCGACGTCCAGGTCGACCCCGTCCACCGCCCGCGCCGGCGGCGCGCCGCGCCGCCCCGGGAACACCACCCGCAGCCCCTCGGCGGACAGCAGCGGTCCCGGCTCCGATCCTGGCCCCGGATCCCGCGCGGACCCGGTCGAAGCCGAATCCGCCGCGGACCGCGCGGTGGACTTCGCGATGGATCGGGCCGCGGACTTAGGGGAGGTCCCAGGGGACGTCTCCGGGCTCATGCCGTGCTCCCTACGTGTACGCAGGCCGCCCGGCGCCCCGCGCCCGCGTCCCGCAGCTCCTGGTCCTCCCCGGCACACCGCTCCACCGCCACCGGACAGCGCGGATGGAACGCGCAGCCGCCCGGCAGCGCCGCCGGGTCCGGCGGATCGCCCGGCAGCCCGCGCGGGGCCCGCCGCGACGCGGGGTCGCCGATCCGCGGGAACGCCGAGGACAGCGCCCGCCCGTAGGGGTGCGCGGCGGACTCGTACACCGCCTTCGCCGGCCCCTCCTCGACCACCCGCCCCGCGTACATCACGGCCAGCCGGTCACAGGTGTCGGCGAGTACCGCGAGGTCGTGGCTGATCATCAGCAGCCCGATGTCCTGCTCGGCCACCAGGCGTTCGATCAGCCGGAGGATCTGCGCCTGGATCATCACGTCGAGCGCGGTCGTCGGCTCGTCCGCCACGATCAGCCGCGGATCACAGGCCAGTGCCATGGCGATCATCACCCGCTGCCGCTGTCCGCCGGACAGTTCGTGCGGGTAGGCCGCCGCCCGCGCGGCCGGCAGCCCCACGTGTTCGAGCAGCTCACCCACCCGGGTCCGGGCCGCCGCCGGGGTGGCCCGGCCATGTACGAGCAGCGGCTCCGCGATCTGGTCGCCGATCCGCCGCACCGCGTTCAGCGAGTGCATCGCGCCCTGGAAGACGATCGACGCCCCCGCCCAGCGCACCGCCCGCAGCCGGCCCCACTTCATGGCGAGCACGTCCTCGCCGTCCAGCCGGATCTCGCCGGTCAGCCGCGCCGAGGGAGGCAGCAGCCGCAGCAGCGCGAGCGCCATCGTCGACTTCCCGCAGCCGGACTCGCCCGCGACGCCGAGCTTCTGCCCGGCGGGCAGGGTGAGGTCCACTCCGCGTACGGCGGGGACGGCGCTCGCCCCGGAGCCGTACGTCACGCTCAGATTCCGTATCTCAAGGAGCGCTTCCATGCTCAACGCCCCACCCCCAGCTTCGGGTTGAGGACGGACTCGACGGCCCGCCCGCACAGGGTGAAGGCGAGCGCGACCAGCGCGATCGCGACCCCGGGCGGGGCCAGGTACCACCAGTGCCCGGAGGAGACCGCGCCCGCCTCGCGCGCGTCCTGGAGCATGCCGCCCCAGGAGACCACGGTCGGGTCGCCGAGCCCCAGGAAGGCCAGGGTCGCCTCGGTGAGGATGGCCGAGGAGATGCCGAGCGTGGTCTGGGCGAGCACCAGCGGCAGGACGTTCGGCAGCACGTGCCGGGTCATGACGTGCGCGTCGCCGCCGCCGAGCGCGGTGGCCCGCTCGATGTACGGCCGGGACTCGACCGCGATGGTCTGCGCCCGCACCAGCCGGGCCGTGGTCGGCCAGGTCGTCACGCCGATCGCCAGGATCACCGTCCACACGGAGCGGGACATGACGGTGGCGAGCACGATGGCCAGGACGAGGGTCGGCATCACCAGGAACCAGTCGGTGATCCGCATGACGACGGTGGCGAACCAGCCGCCGTAGTGCCCGGCGACGATGCCCACCAGGGTGCCGATCGCGACCGACAGCACCGCCGCGAGCAGCCCCACGAGCAGCGAGATCCGCGATCCCCAGATCAGCAGACCGAGGAGCGAGCGGCCGAACTGGTCGGTGCCGAGCCAGAACGCGGCGCTCGGCGGTTCCAGGGCGGTGCCGGGCGCGTTCGTCACGGACTGCACCCCGGAGCCGACCAGGAGCGGCGCGGCGAGTGCCACGACCGCGATCAGGGCGAGTCCGGCCAGGCCCCACAGGCCGGCCCGCCGGCTCCGGTACTGCTGCCAGAAGCGGCCGAGGCTGTCGCGGCGCCGCTGCCAGGCCAGTGCGGAGGCGGAGGGGGCCGCTGCGGCGGAGGGTGTCGTGGAGGGGGAAGGCGTCGTGGAAGGAGAGGGAGAGGGAGAGGTCATCGGCCCACCCGGGGGTCGAGCAGCGGATAGAGCAGATCGGCGATCAGGTTCATCACGATCATCGCTCCGGCGAAGGCCACGAACAGGCCCTGTACCAGCGGCAGATCGGGCACGCTGAGCGCCTGGTAGAACAGCCCGCCCAGACCCGGCCAGGAGAACACCGTCTCCACCAGGATCGAACCGGCCGCCACATGGCCGAGGTTGATGAAGACCATCGTCACCGTCGGCAGCAGCGCGTTCGGAACGGCGTGCCGGCGGCGCACCATGTCGTCGCGCAGCCCCTTGGCCCGCGCCGTGGTCAGGTAGTCGCCGCCCATCTCGTCGAGCAGCGAGGACCGCATGACGAGCAGCGTCTGCGCGTACCCGACCGCGATCAGCGTGAGCACCGGCAGCACCATGTGGTGCGCCACGTCGAGCACGTACCCGAATCCGGTCTCGCCGGTGCCGGACTCCATGCCACCGGTCGGGAACAGCCCGGGAATCGGGCCGATGCCGACCGAGAACACGATGATCAGCAGCAGCCCGAGCCAGAACGACGGCACCGACCACAGCGTCAGCGCCACCCCGGTGTTCAGCCGGTCGCCGAGGCTGCCGTGCCGCCACGCGGAGCGGGTGCCCAGCCACAGACCGAGCGCCGAGTACAGGACCACGGCGGTGCCGGTCAGCAGCAGCGTCGCCGGCACCTTCTGCGCGATCAACTCGCCGACCGGGGCGTGGAACTGGAAGGAGGTGCCGAGGTCGCCGTGGAGCGCCTGGCCGCAATAGTCGGCGAACTGCTGCCACATCGGCTTGTCGAGCCCGAACTGATGGCGCAAGGTGGCCAGTTGCTCGGGTGTCGTCGCCTTGCCGCGGGTCATCGTCCGTACCGGGTCGCCCGGCAGGATCCGGAACAGGAAGAAGCTGGTGACGAGGACGGCGAGCAGCGACACGGCCGCACCGGCCAGCTTGCCCGCCGCGTGGCGGGCATAGCCGAGCGTCGCGCCGGAGCGCGCCCCGGAGCGTGGTGCGCCGCCCTCGGCGGCGCGGGCCAAAGAGGTGCCAGGGGTGGCACCGTCGTCCGGCCGCGCCGCCGGGGCGGGCGTGGATGCGCTGGTCACGGGCTACTCGCGGTCTTCGGCGGTGGTGCGGCGGCGCATGCCGAGGGCGATGCCGATACCGACGACGACCACGGCGGCCGCGCCGATCCCGATGATCACGCCGGTGTTCGACCCGCCGTCCGCGTCGTCGCCGGCCGCCTGTCCGGCGGGCACCGCCGACCACCAGCTCCAGTAGCCGTCCTGGCCGTAGATGTTGCCGGCCGCCTCGGGCATCGTCTTGATCGAGGCGATCTGGTCGGTGCGGTACGCCTCCAGGGCGTTGGGGTACGCGAGGACGTTCATGTACCCGGTGTCGTAGAGCCGCGACTCCATGTCCTTGACGATCCCGGCGCGCTTGGCGGGGTCGTACTCGACGGCCTGCTTCCCGTACAGCTCGTCGAACTTCGGGTCGCAGATGAAGTTGTCGGTGGCGCCGGTGTCCTTGGGCGTCGCGGGCAGCGCGCCGCAGGTGTGGATGGACAGCACGTAGTCCGGGTCGGGGTTGACCGACCAGCCGTCGAAGGCGAGGTCGTAGTCGCCCTTCAGCCACGGGTCGGAGACGTTGTCGAGGCAGTCGACCGTGAGCCCGACGCCGATCTTGCCCCACCACTCCTGGAGGTACTTGGCCGAGGCCTTGTCGTTGGGTTCGGTGGCGTGGCACAGGATGCGGAAGTCCAGCGGCTTGCCGTCCTTGCCGACCCGCTTGCCGTCACCGTTCTTCTTGTACCCCGCGGCGTCGAGGACCTGCTCCGCCTTGGCCGGGTCGTACGCGAGCTTCTGGCTGTCCGACGGCTTCCAGAAGTACGAGGCGAAGCGCGGCGGGATGTAGCCCTCGCCCTCGACGGCGTGCTTCTGGAAGACCTTGTCGACCAGGGCGCCGCGGTCCACGGCGAGGAACAGCGCCTTGCGCACCTCGGGATCGAGCAGCGCCTTGTTTCCGTCGCCGAAGGTCTTGCCGTCCTTGGCGCGGGCGCCCGGGTTGGTGGCCAGCGCGTAGAAGCGGCGCCCCGGGGCGTCGTTGACCTTGATGTTCTTCTGGGTTCCCAGCGCTGTCGCCTGAGTGGGCGTCAGATTCGGGACGAAGGACACCTCGCCCTTCTGGAGCGCCGCGACGGCCGCGTCCGTGTCCTTGTAGTACTTGAAGACCAGCTCGTCGAACTTGGGTGCCCCGCGCCAGAACTTCTTGTTCGGCTTCAGCTTGACGTACTGATCGACCTTGAAGTCCGTGATGACGAACGGCCCGTTGCCGACGATCGGGAACTGCTGGTCGTTGTTGAACTTGGAGAAGTCGCCGACCTTCTCCCATATGTGCTTGGGCACGATCGGCACGTCGAGCGCCGTCATCGTCGCCTGCGGCTTCTTCAGCTCGATGATCAGCGTCTCGGGGTCGGGCGCGGTGACCTTCTTGAAGTTGGCCGTGAAGTTCCCGTTCGCGGTGGCCGCGTTGGGGTCGCTCATCATCTTGCCGAAGGTCCAGGCCGCGTCCTCGGCGGTGGCCTGCTGCCCGTCGGACCACGTCGAATCCTTGCGGATCTTGTACGTCCAGGTCAGCTTGTCCGGCGAGGACGTCCACTCGGTCGCCAGACCCGGGACCGTGTGCGCGTCCTTCACGTCGTAGTTGGTCAGGTACTCGTACGTCAGCCGGTGGATGCTGGTCGACACCAGCTTCTGCGCGAGGAACGGCGACAGCGAGTCGACGCTCTGCGAGATGGCGACGGTGAGCGTACGGGCGGGCCGGCCGTCCTCGGCCCGTGCGGCCTGGGCCGTGCCCGGGACGACGGCCACGAGGGAGGCGGCGGTGACACCGGCGGCGAGCAGCAGCCGGACCGGTCTGCGGGCGGCGAGCGGACGGGGTGGAGCCTTCGTGACCAGGAGCATGGGACGTTACCTCGCGTAGGGAAGCGTGCGTCGGGCAATGCCGTGGATCTTGGGCTGACGATGGATGAAGCGAAGGTGTATCAGCGCTGGTCTGCCGTCGTCAACGATCCGCCAAACCCCGCGTGGTCTGCGCGAATACACAAAGGCCCCGTACCGGAACACCGATACGGGGCCTTATTGGTCTACTCCTGTGACGCCTTACTGTTGAGGGGCTGGCGGCGCCTGCGGAGGCTGCTGCGGGGGCCAGGCCTGCGGCGGCTGCTGTCCGTACGGATCCGCGTGCGGCGGCAGCGGCTGCGCCGGGGGCTGCCCGGGGGCCTGCGCCGGGGGCTGCTGCCAACCTTGCGGCATCGGGGGCCGGCCCGCTTCCTGCGCACCGTACGGCTGACCGGGCGCCGGCGGAGCCCCATAGGGCTGACCGGGCTGGGGACCGGGCTGAGGGCCGGGCTGAGGCTGCGTGCCGTAGGGCTGCCCCGGCGCCGGAGGCGTGCCGTACGGCTGACCGGGCTGCGGCGGTGCCCCGTACGGCTGGCCGGGGACCGGCTGCCGCGCGTACGGATAGGGCTGCTGACCGGGCACCCCGGGAGCGCCAGGAGCGCCGGGCGTACCAGGGGCCCCGGGGCCGGCCGGGTGCTGCTGCGGATGGCCCGGACCCGGCATCGGCGGCGCCCCGTGCGGCGGCGCGCCCTGGCCGTCGCCCGTCCACAGCCCCTGCGCCTGCTGCGCCCGTACGAAGTCCTCGGCGACCATCGCCGACAGGTTGAAGTACGCCTCGCGGGTCTTCGGCCGCATCATGTCGAGGTCGACCTCGGCGCCCGCCGCCAGATGCTCGTCGAACGGCACCACGACCACCCCGCGGCAGCGCGTCTGGAAGTGCTGCACGATGTCGTCGACCTTGATCATCTTGCCGGTCTCGCGGACCCCCGAGATGACCGTGATCGACCGCTGCACCAGCTCCGCGTACCCGTGCGCCGACAGCCAGTCGAGCGTCGTGGAGGCGCTGGAGGCACCGTCGACGGACGGCGTGGAGATGATGATGAGCTGGTCGGCGAGGTCGAGCACCCCGCGCATCGCGCTGTAGAGCAGACCGGTACCGGAGTCGGTCAGGATGACCGGGTACTGCTTGCCGAGGACCTCGATCGCCCGCCGGTAGTCCTCGTCGTTGAAGGTCGTCGAGACGGCCGGGTCCACGTCGTTGGCGAGGATCTCCAGACCGGACGGCGCCTGCGAGGTGAACCGGCGGATGTCCATGTACGAGTTGAGGTACGGGATCGCCTGCACCAGGTCGCGGATGGTCGCCCCGGTCTCGCGCCGCACCCGGCGGCCGAGCGTGCCGGCGTCCGGGTTGGCGTCGATCGCCAGGATCTTGTCCTGCCGCTCGGTCGCGAGCGTCGCACCGAGCGCGGTGGTCGTCGTGGTCTTGCCGACACCGCCCTTGAGGGAGATGACCGCGATGCGGTAGCAGGAGAGCACCGGCGTGCGGATCAGCTCCAGCTTCCGCTGCCGCTCCGCCTCCTCCTTCTTGCCGCCCAGCTTGAAGCGGGACGCGGCGCCGGGGTTCCGGCTCGACTTGGCCTTCTGCTTGGTGTTGCGCAGCAGCCGGTCGGAGGACAGCTCGACGGCCGCGGTGTAGCCGAGCGGGGCGCCCGGGACGGACCGCTCCCGCTGGTCGTGCGTCACGGGCGTCGGCCACGCGGCGCCGGTGCGCGGGTCGACGGGGCCGGGGTCGGCGGGCTGACCCGGGTGACCGGGCTGGCCGGGCTGTCCCGGGTGGGGGAAGCCGTAGCCGGCCTGGGGGGCCGGGGGTGCCTGCGGGGGCTGGGCCTGGTGCGGGAAGCCGTAGCCGGGCTGTTCGGCGGGCTGTCCGGGGTGGCCGGGCTGTCCGGGGTGCGGGAAGCCGTAGCCGGCCTGCGGCACGGGCGCGGGCTGGGGGGTCGGCGGTGCCTGCGGAGGCTGGGGGGCCTGGGGCGGCTGTGCGGGGTGGGCCTGGTGCGGGAAGCCGTAACCGGGCTGCTCGACCGGCTGACCGGGCTGGCCGGGTTGACCGGGCTGACCGGGCTGACCGGGTTGACCCGGGTACGGGAAGCCGTAACCACCCTGCGGAATCGGCTGGTTGTACGGCGGCACCGGTCCGGCCGCGGCCGGCATCGGCTGCGCGGGTGCGGGCAGCGGTGCCGCCGGCGGGACCGGCTGCTCGCCGGGCGCCCCCTGCGCGGGCCACTGCGGCGCGGGCGCCGGTCCGGCGGGCGGGAACGACGGCGGCAGCGGCGGCAGCGCCCCGCTCTGCGGCGGTACGGGACCGGGCGCGGCCGGCGGCAGAGCGGCGGGCGCCGCGTCCTGCGGCCCGGCGATGGTCGGCCCCACGGCGCCCGGGACCGCGCTCGGAGCGCCCTCGGTGGCGGGGGTCACGGGAGCCTCCGCCGCCGGGGTGGTGGTGTTCTCAGGAGTCTCGGGGGGCTCGGTGGCCTCGGGCAGCGCGTCGGCTGCGGCCGTGGTCGCGGGGGTGGGCTCCTCGGAGGTCCCGGATCCCTCGGTGTTCTCGATGTTCGCGGTGTTCTCGACGGCCTTGTCGGCCTCGCCGGCCTTCTCGTTCCCAGCGGCGTCCGCACCCGCACCCGAGTTCGCGTCCGATTCCGCTTCCGCGCTCACGCCGGCAGCGGCCTCGGACTCGTCCCGCGTCCCGGGATTCGAAGCGGCCGGGTTCTCCCCGTCCTTGCTCCCCCCGGACCCGTCCCCGGCCTCGGCCGCCAACTGCCGGTCGCGTTCCGCCATCTCGCGCTTCAGCGCGGCGGGGGAGAAGCGCATGGTCGCCCCGCTCTCCACGTCCCCGCCGCCGAACGGCGCGGGCGTGGAGGCCTGAACGGGCGCGGGGGCCGGAGCGTCCGCCGGCTCCGCCGCGGGCGCCGGAGCCGCTGGGTTCGAGGTCCAGCCGTCCGGGATGGCGAGAGGCGCACCGGTCGGTGGGGGAGGCGTGGGCACCCCGCCACCCGTTCCGCCCGACGCGTTTTGCGTGTACCAGGCCGGAGCGGTGTAGTCGATGGTGAACTCACCCGTCATCTCGGCGGGATCTGCGTCGGACTCGTCGACGGGAAGGTTCCATTCCCCGTGGATGTCGTCGCGATCGCCGTTCACTTTGCCTCCTGGTGTGGTCGAGCACCCTGTGCGGTCGTGCGTCGGGGCCACCGTTCACTGCCGATCGGCCCGGCTCACCCCGGGAACATGACGAACATGCCCGCGGGTCGACTGCCGCGCCCCGACCCACCCTAAACGTCCGCAACACCGCTGCGGCAGGCCCGTCCACCCCCGGAAGCTGTCCCCTGCGTCATGTGCCGCGCTCCGGTGACTCCCGTGCGACGGCGTTCGAAGAGCCGCGTGCGCCAAGCCCGTACACCCGTCCGGAGGCACTCATCCGATCGGACGAGTGGACGGCACGGGGTGTCAAGGAGACCGAGTCCGTGCACCCGTACCCCCGCATCTCCGTACTTCCACACCTTCGTTTGTCCATATGCCCATACGTCCGTGCGGCGCCCGCTCATGACGAACCGGCGGTCGCTCCCCGTTCGGAGAGCGACCGCCGGTCCGGCATCGGCCGCGATAGGCCGGTGCGTACGCCGTCCGGGGCGGGACTCAGCGCAGGTCGAACTCGCCGTCCCGCGCGCCGAGTACGAACGCCGTCCACTCCGCCTCGGTGTACCGCAGCACGGTGTCCGGGTCCAGCGAGGAGCGCATCGCGACCGCGCCGCCCGGCAGATGGGCGATCTCGACCCGCTCCTCGTCCGGGCTCGTGCCGGGAGCGCCGTGCCACTCGACATCCGAGATGTCGAGGGCGTACAGCTCGTCCTTTTCCTGTGCGCTGCCCATGGTGGTTCCTTTCGCTTACGACCGGAGGGTGGCCCAAGTATCCCGTGCCGCCGAGCTGTTGGAGATCGCTCTGGGTCACCGTACGGATACTAGGCGGATCGCCGGGCCCGCGTGGACCCGTTCGACCGCTCAGTCCATCCGGCGGGCCGTGCCGAGCAGCCCCGTCTCCGCGTCCATGGCCGTCGTCATCACCCAGTGCCGCTCACCGCCGCCGCACCACAGCGTCACCCCGTCCGCGAGCGTCGGCAGGGCGTCGACCTCGCTCTGGGCGAGCCCCAGGATCCGACCCGTCTGCCGCGCCTCCTGCGGCGAGACCCGCTGCACCCCGACGAGCGTCGCGGCGCGCATCAACCGCGGCGCCACCGGGCTCAGATACGGCAGCAGCGTCAGGACGGACTGCCACGGCGACGAGACGACCCGCCCGCGCGGCGGCCGCATGCCACAGTCCCGCACCACGACGACCGGACTGCCGACGGTCGCGCCCAGCGGCGGCACCCGCCCCACGTCGTGCAGCGTCATGCACTCCAGACCCGCGCCCGCCGCCTGGGCGAGACGGACCCACTCGCGCGGCCGGCCGGTCTCCACCACGACCCGGGCCCCGGTGCCGGCCGCGCGCAGCGCCAGCACCTGCGCCGTCCACAGACCGCCGATGAGCAGCACGTCGTACGGCGTCGAGCGGTGGAAGCCCACCAGCTGCGGCCGCCCCTCGGCGTCCTCCCCGATGACCACACCGTCGTCGCCGACGGGCAGGGACAGCGCCCCGAGATGGTCCGCGGGCATGCTGTGCCCCGCGTGCCGCGGGCCGATCAGACCGCGCAGTCCCTTCACCGCTCCACCCCGTCCCGTCAACCCCGGCAGCCCCATCAGCGAGCACCACCCAGCGGCATCGTCGCGAGGAGGCCGGGCAACTGCTCACGGTCCAGCCGCAGCAGACCGACCTTCGCGGTCCGCGCCGCCTGCTCCAGGGTCCGGCGCACCCGGACCAGTTCATTGTCGGAGCCGCCCGTGATCCGTACGTGGCCGGCGACCTCCATGTCCCCGTGCCGCTTGCCACGCCGGACGGTGACGCTGAACGTCGTGGCGTACGCGGGCACCGAGGTCAGCAGCGAGACGAGACGGGGCAGCGGCGTCGCGCCCCGCCCGAGCTCCGGCCAGCGGCCGACCGCGTACGTGGTGTGCCAGCGGTCGTCGCACCGCCACACCCGCGCGGTCTCGGCCGTCCGCCGCTGCGGCGCCGCGCCCGGCCGGCCCGCCCGCGCCGCGGCGTGCGGACTGGTGCACGCGGCTGTCGCGATGGTCGCGTTCAGCTCCTCCTGGTCGAGGACGACGGCCTGGAAACCGGCACCGGTGATACGGCTGGCCAGATGGTCCGCGAGCCGGACCAGACAGCGCTGCGCGCCTTCGAGGCCGCCGCCGCGGGCCGCCACCGCCTCCCGGCACAGCTCGGGGTCCAGCTTCACGGCCACCCAGGTCAGCCGCAGGGCGGGCGCCCCCGTCTTCTCCTGCAACGGCGTGTACGCGAGCCGGGCCACGGCCTCGCGGGGAAGATGCGGCGCCGGAGCCGCGTGGACCTGCTGGAGCAACTGCACCGACTCGGCCACGATGCCGTCGACTTCCAGCGCGTCACCCAGCAGCGCGAGAGGGAACGCGCGGGCGCCGAAGACCGGCCGCAGCGCCGAACCGCTCGCCTCGACACGCAGCACGGCGGTCAGGAAGGAGCCGTCGCCCAGCATGCCGACGGTGCGATGGTCACGGTCGACGTACGGCGAGGCGCCGAAGCCCCGTACGTTCTCGGTCACCGGAACGAGTGCGGGGTCCGAATCGGGCGCGGCCGGCGCGGTGTTGCGCCGGCGCGAGCGCAGCCCGGCCGCGGTCGACAGCCATTCCTGCACGGCCTGGCCCCGGCGCCGGATCACAGTCAGGACGAGAAGGACGGCCGCCACGGCGCACGCGGGCACCAACCAGAGCCCGCCCAGCGCGAATCCGACCGCCACCAGCGCGAGTGCCGCCTCCACGAGCACCAGTTGACGCAGCTGGACCGGTCCGATCCGGCTGGTACGCGACAGCGGGCGCAGCGTCGTGGTCGCGGGAACGGCCGGGGGAGCGGCCGTCGTTGCCCCCGACGCCGCCTCCGATCGGGACTCGCGGCGACGTCCGCCGCGCGTTTCATTGCTGCGTTGCCGTCGGGAAGATTCCGGCTCCCGGCCGGTGGTCCGCCGCCCGCTTCGCGCACGCGTCGTCGTACTCATCGCCGCGTTGCCCCCTCGTGTCCGTAATAGCCGATTTCCCATGGGCGTTGACCGGGCGATCACCCTACCTGAGCGGTGAGACGCAAGTGCTGCCAGGCATAGTAGGGGTCGGCGGGGCGACTGAGCGGCCTGCCCGATGTGGGAACCTGGTCGCCCGACGGGGAGAGGGACGACGAATCAGATGGCATCACGACGCGATGAACTGAACGCCTACACCTTCGCGAAGCGGAGACTGATCGCACAGTTCGTTCAGCCGAACCCGACGGGCTCGGAGGAGGGCGCCCCGCGCCCGCTGCGCGCGGTCGCTCCGGGGGCCATCGTCGGTGTGGTGATCCTGGCGGTCTTCGGTGCGTGGGGCATGTTCAAGCCCGTGGCTCCCAAGGGCTGGGACACCCCGAACGAGAACGTCATCATCGCGAGCAAGTCGACCACCCGTTATGTCGTCCTCAAGACCGGCGACAAGGTCCAGCTCCACCCCGTCCTCAACATGTCCTCCGCCAAGCTGCTCCTCGACCCGTCCAAGGGCAAGGTCATCAACGTCGACGAATCCGCCCTCGACGACGGCAGGATCCCGCACGGCGCCACCCTCGGCATCCCCTACGCCCCCGACCGTCTCCCCGACGAGAAGGAAGCCGGCGGAGCCAAGCGCTGGGCCGTGTGCGAGCGGCCGGGCGAGGGCGGCCGTGCGATCCAGAAGGCGGCGTTCGTCCTCGCCCAGCGCGAGGAGGGCAAGACCGACGGCTCCGAGCGCCTGACCGGCGGCGAACTGCTCTACGTCGAGGGCCCCGGCCCTGAGGCCCAGCGTTACGTCGTCGACGCCAAGGGCACCGCGTACCCCGTCGAGAAGGACGAACTGCTCCTGCGGCAGCTCGTCGGCCAAGGCCGCGCCGCCCAGCGCGTCTCCACCGCGTGGCTGAGCACCCTCCACAAGGGCGACGCCATCTCCTTCCCCACCCTCCCTGGCCAGGCGGGCGCCGCCGCCGACGTCGGCGGCCTGCCCGACGGAGTCGGCAAGGTCGGGATGGTGCTGTCCGCGACGGACGGCACCCGCAAGCAGATGTACGTCGTCCTGAAGGACCGGGTCGCCCCCGTCACCGACTTCACGGCCAAGCTGCTCCTCAACAGCCGCCAGCTCGTCGACCTCGGCCAGGCAGGCCAGGCGACCCCGGTCAGCGGCGGCGCCTTCCAGCCCGGCCAGGCCTTCGGCCAGGACAAGAAGTGGCCGAGCGCCGAGCCCGTACCCGTCAACGAGGCGGGCATCGGCGCGGGCCGCAGGAACACCGTCTGCAACGTGCTGCGCAAGGTGGACGGGGACAACGGGGCGACGACCCTGAGCACCTGGGCGGGCAAGGACTTCCCCGCCACCCTGCCGACCGGCTCCAGCAGCGCGTACGTCACCCCCGGATCGGGCCAGCTCTTCCGTCAGTTCAAGGGCTCCACGACCACCACCGGCTTCCTCTTCCTCGTCACCGACACCGGACTGCGCTACGCGATGCAGTCCAACGGCGACACGGCCACCGGCGACGACGCGGGCATCGGCTCCACCGGCTCGGCCGAGGAGAAGCAGCAACGGGAGCAGGAAGCCCAGCAGGCCCAGAGCCGCCTCGGGTACAAGAACGTCGACCCGACGCCCATCCCCGCCGAGTGGTCGACCTTCCTGCCCACGGGCCCGCGCCTGTCCACCGGTGCCGCGCGCCAGCCGCAGGGCTCGTGAGGGCGACGTCGGGGGCGAAGCCGGCGCCGGGTGAACGGCGAGGAAGAGAACGAGAACGAGGCCAGGGACAAGGACGAAGGCAAGGACGACGACGATGACCCGCCCCACCCGTTCTTCCCGGCGCCTGTTCGCCGTGTCCGCCGCGATTTTGCTCTGTGCCGTCGGACTGCCCCTGGCCACGGCGCCGGTGGCGACGGCCGAGGACAGCACCCAGTGCACCTTCCCCGGGAAGAAGTACGAGGGCCGCCCCTGGTCCCTGCAACGCGTGCTGCTGGACCAGCTGTGGTCGCAGTCCACCGGCAAGGGCGTCCGCGTCGCCGTCATCGACACGGGCGTCGACGTGAAGAACCCGCAGCTGACCAAGGCCGTCGACGCGGGGAGCGGGGTGAACCTCATTCCGAAGGACGCCAAGGACGCCAACGGCAACAAGCTCGAACGCGGCAAGGAGAACGGCACCACCGACACCGTCGGCCACGGCACCAAGGTCGCCGGCATCATCGCCGCCCGCCCCGCCAAGGGCAGCGGATTCGTGGGACTGGCGCCGGACGCCACGATCATCCCCATCCAGCAGAACGACGCCGAGGGCCGCGGCACGGCGGAGACGCTGGCCGCCGCGATCCAGTACGCCATCGCCAAGAACGCGAACGTCATCAACATCTCCCAGGACACGGCCAACGCCGTCAAGCCGACCCCGCTGCTCCAGCAGGCCGTCGACAAGGCCCTGGAGAAGGAAATCGTGGTCGTCGCCTCGGCGGGCAACGACGGCCTCGGCGGCAACGTCAAGCCCACGTACCCCGCCTCCTACGAGGGCGTCCTGGCCGTCGCCGCCTCCGACCGCAACAACGAACGCGCGGCGTTCTCCCAGTCCGGCGACTTCGTGGGCGTGGCCGCGCCCGGCGTCGACATGATCTCCACGGTCCCCGGCGGTGGCCACTGCGCCGACAACGGCACCAGCTTCTCCGCCCCGTACGTCGCCGGCCTCGCGGCCCTCGTCAAGGCCAAGCACCCCAAGTGGACGCAGGCCCAGATCGTCGCCCAGATCGAACAGACCGCCGAACGCTCCGTCGCGGGCCACGACAGCCGTGTGGGCTGGGGCGTGGTCGACCCGGTCCGGGCCCTGACCGAGGACGACAAGCCCATCGAGCGCCCGGTCGCCCGCGAGGGCGTCACCCACGCCGAGGCCCCGGCCCCCGCCGCCGTCCACCTGGGCGAGACCCCGGACCAGCGGTCGGCCCGGCTGGCGACCTATGTGGTGGTGGGCGGCGGAGTCCTGGTGGCGGCCATCGCGGGCTGCGCGGTGGCGATACGGGACTCCCAGCGCAGGAACCGACGCGGGGCGAAGGCGGTGTAGCGAAGATTGCGGCCGCACACGACGCATGTACGTCGAACTGTAGAAGTCTCGTGACGAAGAAGAGACTTGGGGGTGTCAGTCCCGATGATTACAGTGGTACGCGATGCAATTCGTGGATGGCGAGTCGCCACGATCGCAAAGTAGGACAGCGGTAGTGAACGGGGAGGATTGGCTCGTGTACGAGGCGAAGGGTGTGGGGGGCCGCTGTGGGGAGTGACCTGAAGGTCGGCGTCGGCGCGCTGAAGAAGTTCCGCGACCGGGTCGACGGCATCATCGCGGACCTGGAGGGCGGCAACGCCGGCGCCGGGAAAGTGGGCATGGAACGGGTGACGCGCGCGTCGTTCGGCACCGGAATCCCCTTCGCCGAGGCGGAGGGCTTTTACGCGGAGTACAACCGCGTCCACAAGTCCCTGGTCTCGCTGTCGAAGTCGCTCAGCGGGCAGATCGAACTGCTGTTGATCGGGGTTCACGCGGCTGACGTGGGCTACGACAACGTGGACAACGAGCAGCGCCGTCGGTTCTACGAGATCCGCGCCCGGCTCGACCGCGAGCGTGACGAGGCCATCGAGCGCGAGGAGCGCGCGCGGAGCAACGATCCCGCTCAGCCGGCGCCGCCTCGCCATGATGGAGCCGACACTGGCAAGACGGACCTGGGGTGATGACCAATGGGTGACACGAAGCAGCCGAAGTCCTACCCGGATCCGACGCAGCGCACGCAGGAGCAGGAACAGGCCCAGCAAGAGGACCAGGTCCTCATCAAGGGCAAGTTCGCCGCCACCGATGCGATGGAGCGGTTCAACGACGTCCTCGGCGGCGTCTTCGGGCTGGGCCACTCCGGAAGCGTCTTCGGCAAGACCGCGTTCGATCATCATCGGCTCAACGCGATGCTCGACTTCCTGGACAGCGCCAACCCGGCCGATCTGTCCGACGCCGGTGACGCGCTGAAGGAGGCGACAATCGCCCTCAACAAGGCGGCGGAGGAGCTCGATGAGTGCGTCAGAAGGACGGACTGGGACAGTGAGGCCGCCACGGAGTTCCAGCGCTACGGCTCCGAGGTCGTGAGCTACGCCTGGGCCATCGGCAGGGTCTCCAACGCGGCCGGCGCCCAGATGAAGGAGGCGGCCACCGGACTGACTTCGGTGCGCAGCGCCAAGCCTCCGCGGGACAGTCGACTGGTTCAGAAGAAGCCCGAGGACTTCCACGCGGCGGAGAAGACCCAGGACAACCCGGACTATCAAAAGGCGCTGCAGGTCGAGAAGGACCGGCAGGAAGCCATCAACCAGATGAACCGTCTGGCATCGTTCTATGCGGTGTCCCAGGGGACGTTGGCTGCGCAGGTCATGCCGAAGCCGCCGAAGACGTACGGGGCGGCGGTTCCGCCGCCGAGGGACGGAGAGGACTCGCGGGGCGATTTCAAGCCCGGGGTGTCCCATGGCTCTCTGGCAAGAGAGTCCTCCGGTCACGTCAGCGACAGCAACGTGCGCGCGTATGAGGCCGTGTCCCGAGCGGAAGGACTCGACGGGACCGATACCAACCGTGTGGTGGGTTCTGAGCGGCCCATGCCGAGCCAAGAGCATCAGATCCAAGTCCAGATCGATACGGTCGCGCCGCCTGCCCCGCCGACGGTCACGCCCAATACACCGACGCCGACCGTGCCTCAGGGCAACCCCGGGCAGACGCCTCCCGGATATCCCCCCACGGTCGGGCTTGGCACCCCTCCGCGTGCGGGAGGACCGTGGGGCACCGGTGCGCCGGGTGTTCCGCGCACTAAGGGTGGCCCGACCGTGGTGGGCCGTTCGGGAGGGCCGACGAGTTCTCCGGCCATGGGGCGCTCGGGTGGCCCGACAGGAAAGACGGGCGGGCCGTCGGCCGCCGCCCAGGGCGGGCAGGGCGGGCGTTCCACTCCCCAGATGGGCCGTGCGGGCGGGCCTATGGGACGTTCGGGTGGACCCGCGTCTCCCTCCCAAGGCACGCAGGCCGGGCGTTCGACTCCGCAGATGGGCCGTTCCGGTGGACCGGGAGCGCAGCGCCAGACACCTGGAGGGTCGCGTGGCCAGTCCCCGGTCGTCGGCCGTCCCGGTGGGCCGGGACAGCCCGCCACCGGGCGTGCGAGCGCCAGCCCTGGCAGCGGCCGCTCCAACCCCATCGTCGGCGGCACGCAGCAGAGGTCTCAGAGTGGGCACGCCGGCTCGCGCATCCCCAAGGGCACAGTCGTCGGCGGCGAGGGACCGGCCGCAGGCCGGGCATCGGCGGGGCGGCCCAGCCAGGCGGGTGTCGTGGGTGCGAACTCCGGTAACCAGTCGGCGCGTCCGACCGGGCGAGGTACTCCCAGCGCGAACGGTGTTGTCGGCACTCCCCGCAGTGGAGGCGGGACCAGTGCAACCCGTGGTTCGGGCACGCCCATGGGAGGCGGCCGGGGGAACCAGCGCCCGGCCCGGGACGAGCAGGACCGTGAGGGCTCAACGCGTCCCGACTACCTGACTGAAGACGAAGAGACATGGGCGAACCGTCGGCGCGGTGCCGTGCCGCCGGTGATCGACTAACCACTGGGAAGGCTCGGAAAGTCAGGATGACGGCAGGAATGATCGAGGGTCGCAGGCTTCGGCGAGGTTTCCTCGGCACGATGGCTGCGACGGCGGTGCTGACAGCTGGTTTCATCGGCACCGCCCCGGTGGCAGTTGCCGCCGATATTCAGTCGCAGCAGTGGTACTTGGACGCCATGCACGCCGAGGAGATCTGGAAGACCTCGACAGGTGAAGGTATCAAGATCGCCGTCATTGACTCCGGGGTCAACTCATCCACTCCAACCCTCAGAGGGCAGATTCTGAAGGGAATGGACAACTCTGAAGCAAAGGGCGACGAGACCGACGACTACGACGGTCACGGGACGACAATCGCCGAGCTCATTGTCGGTACGGGCTCCGGTGGTGGTCTCAAGGGGCTGGCACCTGGAGCCAAGGTCGTCCCCTATCGAATTGCCTATACAGAGTTGCAGAACAAGGAGAAGACCAACGCCTTTGACGTGAAGGAGGCGATCAAAGCTGCTGCGGACAGCGATGCTCAGATCATCAACGCGTCGTTCGGTAACAGTTATTACTCGACTGACGAGCGAGAGGCTATCAAGTACGCTCAGTCGAAGGGCAAGCTGTTCTTTGCATCGGCGGGTAACGATGCAAAGAAGGGGAATAGTCAGGACAGTTATCCGGCCGCTTATCCCGAGGCGATTGCTGTTGCCTCGACCGATCGCAACGGCAAGGTTTCCGGATACTCTCAGCATGGCAAATTTGTAGATCTAGCCGCCCCGGGCAGTGATATTCCGGGCTGGTGCGACGCGAAATTCACCCAGTACTGTGGCGGTGACGGTGGCACCAGCGCCGCCTCCGCCATCGCCTCTGCCTCCGCCGCCCTGATCTGGTCCGCGCACCCCGACTGGACC
Source organism: Streptomyces sp. NPDC048718 (assembly GCF_043198875.1). Classification (NCBI taxonomy): domain Bacteria; kingdom Bacillati; phylum Actinomycetota; class Actinomycetes; order Kitasatosporales; family Streptomycetaceae; genus Streptomyces; species Streptomyces sp. NPDC048718. The sequence goes on along the minus strand of NZ_JBICVG010000023.1, from coordinate 21,733 downwards.
GGGAACCAGGTGCTCCGGGTCATGTTCGAGTCCGCCGCCCGCGGCGACGACTGGGAGCCCGGCAGCGTCAGCACCTACCTCGGCTACGGAATCGTCCGCCCCAACGCCGCCATCACCCGTGGCATCGGCAAGCCGGGCGACCCCGACGTCAGCCCCCTGACCAACACCAAGGTCGGCGGGAAGTCGGCCGGTTCCGGCGCGTCCGGCACATCCGATGCGGACGGTTCCAGCACCGCGCCCGGCTCGTCCACGGCGTCGGCCAAGCCCTCTGCACCAGGTTCGTCACAAGCACCTTCGGCCGACTCCTCCGCCGCGCCCGCTCTGGCAGGCTCGGGCGGGAGCGCGGACGAGGGCACTCCGTGGGGGCTCGTCATCGGTGGTGCCGCGGCCGTGGTGGTGGTCGGCGCCGGTGCGGCGTTCGTCGTCGCGCGCCGGCGACGAACCGCCTGACAGCAGCCGCAGAGCCACCGGCCCCAGAGCAGCCCACCCCAGCCGCCCGTCCGACCGGCCGGATCGGAATCGGGCCCCAAGACCAACCAACCCGCGTGCGCGTGAACCGTGGACGCGGTCTCAATGAGAACCGGGAAAGGGAGAACGACACATGTCCGTCTTGAAGGTTGGCGATCAGAGTCTCAAGGAATTCCAGGACCAGATCACCGAAAACTTCGACGACGTCAAGGCGCAGCTGAAGTCGCTCCAGGGCGTGATCGACAGCCTCGAGGGTCGCTGGAAGGGCATCGGCGCCGGCGCCTTCGACGTCAAGCAGAACGAGATCAACCAGGGCATGGTGCGCATCGCCAAGCTGCTGCTCAACTTCCAGGAGGCCATCCAGGTCACCCGGACGAGCTCCGGCGACAGCGACGACCAGGCCGAGGCGGCCCTGCGCGGCGTCGACGTGACCGCGGGGTTCTCCGGTGACGCCGCCGCCGAGACCAGGGCCACGTCGAACATCGCCGGTCTCTGACTTCGCGTCGAAACCCGCACCAGTCGAACCCGAACACACCACTGACACCCGGAGGGACCATGGCCGCCAACGACGGCGTCATGCTTGTCACGTACGCCTCGCTCGAAGACGCCGCGAACACGATCGACACGCAGGCGAACCGCCTCGACCAGGCGCTGGAGGCGATCCAGACCAAGATCCGCTCGGTCTCCAACACCTGGGAGGGTGAGGCGAAGGCCGCCGCCGACGCCGCGCACGCCAAGTGGGACAACGAGACCCGCGCGATCCACGCCGCGCTGCAGGGCATCTCGTCGGCCGTCCGCCAGGCCGGCCCGACCTACCAGGCCGGTGACAAGAGGGCCGCGGGCTTCTTCTAAGCCGAGGCCGGACAGCACGAGGGGTGGGCGCGCGCGGGAGGCGCCCACTCCGTCCGTTGTCCCACCCGGCCCCGCGACACGCGCGGCCGGGCAAAGCACAGGGCGGGCTCCTTCCGGCAGCCCGCCCTGTGCTTTGCCCGCCCCGTCCGCGGTCAGCGCAGGTCGCTTGGCTTCACCAGCACCTCGCCGCATCGGCCGGAGGCGCTGACGGCGGCGGCGTACGCGGTGATGAGATCCTTCATCTGCTCACCGCTTATGCCGTCCCGTGTCACCCTGACCGACGCCCACACGGTCGCTCCCGCTAGTGCTCCCGTGGTGGGAGCGGGGCAATCGACGCGGCCTACTGCTCCCTTCGTGGAATAGACGAAGCGGTGGTCCGCGCTCTGGGTGTCGCCCGGATCGACGTTCAGTGCCGTGACCGCGACATCGACGGCGGAGGTGTCCTTCTCCCACCGCTCGATGCTGGCGGAGAACACGGACTCCCCGTCGACGTGGAGCCTGCACCGCACGATGCCGACATCCTGCGCGTTCCGGGGATGGGCGCTGATCTCCTTGCCGGCGGGAAGGGCGGGTGCCAGTACCTCGGGCGCGATCTTCACCCCGCAGAGATCCGTCGGGACGGCGTACTCGCGGGCCGGCGACGCGCACGAGGTGGTGAGTACGAGCACCACTCCCAGGCCGGCGGCAACTTTCCCCGTCCTCGCGGCATGTATCGACGCGCTGGGCACGGTGTAGTCGTGATCATCGTATGGACGCATGGGCCTGGCGGTGTCGGGGCCAGGTGTTCGGCGGCTCTTCAAGGTGATCCCGTGCATTCAGATGTCCGTCAGTAGATCCGGTGCCACGCGGCCTGAGAAGGTTCCTCCCTGCTGGTAGCCCTCGCGCGCTCCCGTACGAGCCCACTCGGCGATGTCATCGGCATCCGCCAGCTTGTGCGTCCTGGCGGCCTCCGAAGCGGCGCTTTGGGAGTATTTGATGTTGCTTTCCAGGCCGTTCTCCCATTTCTCGCCCATCTTCGGCCCAGCGTCGTCCTTCGCGTGGCCTTCGGCGTCCTGGAAGAGGCCCTCGAGGATCAGGCTGCTCACCGTGGAAGCGCCCCCGCTCACGGCGGCACCGGCGACCGGACTCGCGATGAAGGAGACCCCCACACCGATTCCGAGGCCGACACCACCCGAGACCGCGTTCTTCCACTGGGCGACGGATTGCTCGTACTTCTTGTCCTCTTCCTCCGCGGGCCCGGCCACGGCCTCCTGCCGGCCCACGTTGAGCGTCCCTGACACTTCCCCCGCGGCGTGGCTGATTTCGCTGACGACCAATTGATGGTTGTCGCTGTAACGCTGGTTCGCCGGAAGATCCGGATGGAGATGGTGGTCCATGAGGTTCGCCATGTACTCCTTCTGGCGCACTTCGATCGCCGCGTAGCCCTCCGGGTCCTGGCCTACGGTGAGCAGGAAGCGGGAGACATGCCGGTGGTCCATCACTGCTTCCGTGCCGGCCACGGGGAACAGCCTCTCGATCCTCGCGCGAGCCTCTTTCTCGGATTGGGTGGAATTTTCGTCCGTGGGAGGGATGTCCGTGGTGGCCCGGTTGATGTCCGGCAGGTACTCGGAGGCGATCTGGCCGATGCTGTCCGACATGTAACCGTGCTTGGTCAGACGTTCGTTGTCGTCCGAGATCGACTCGACCAGGCTCGTCATCAACGCGGCCTGCCGGGCGTTGTGCGGGGGCGTGTCCTGCGTCGGGAGTTCGCCCGCGGGGTGGCCGGTGGTGGCTGCTTCCAAGGCCTGGGCGAGGTTGTTGCGGCCCTCGATGCTGTCCTTGCCCTTGTCGTCCATTTCCTGGGGCCAGTCGCGCTCCTCGAAGAGGTAGTCGAAGTTGGTCAGCGCTCGCTTCTCCTTCTTGCCGTTGCCGTCGGCGTCCTCTTTGAAGTCGTGGTCCTCGTCTTTCGTGACGAAGTCATCGCTGAAAAACTCGGTCGCGGCAGCGGGGCTGTTCGCCAGGGCCTTGAGATAGCCGGTCAGCGGGTCGGAGCCGGAATCCGAGCCGGAGCGGTTGAGCAGCGGATCCATGCCCATGTGCTGCCAGGCCATGGGTACGTGGCGGCCGTTGCCAGTGAGCTTCTTCTCGGTCTCGATGAGCTTGCGTCCGTAGTCCGTCAGGAAGCGGTCGTCGAAGTCCCCGGCGCGCATCAGGTTGCTCATGACCTGGAAGCCCATGGTGGGGCTGTACTTGGACAGGGGCTGGTCACCGAGGTTGACCATGTCGTACTTCCAGCGCGACATCTCGGGGGTGTCCACCTGCGTGGCCGTGGCGAGGGTCAGGCCGAGGTGCTTCTGGAGCTCGCCGTACTTGTCGACGCGCTCGTGACCCACCTTCCATGCCTGGTGGGGGTCGTTGAGGCCGGCCCAGAGGTCGAGGGTGCCCTTGGGGCCGACGGTGGTGGCGAAGCGTTCGGCGAAGAGCGGGTCGTCGGAGTATTTGCCGAGGCCCGCGTTGAGTGCGTCGAAGTCGGCGGGGGTGAGGTCCTCGGGCTTTTTCTTGGCGATGGCGGCGAGCCGGTCGGCTTCCTTGAGGGCGTCGGCGGCTTGGTCGCGGTCTTTGTACGCCTTGTCGGAGAAGCCGTAGTCGGTGAGGTCGGACAGCGCCTTGAGGGACGCGGAGCCGGACTTGTCGATCTCGGTGGCCTTGTCGAGGATGCCCTGGAGTTCGTCGCGCAGCGCGTCGACGTCCGACTGGCCGTGGGGGGCCTTCTTGTCGGGGTTCTCCCGGACGATGAATCCGCCGCCGTTCCGGCTGACCGAGAGGTTCTTTCCCTGGCCGTTGGATATGGCCTCTTTGAGGAGGCGCTGCTGTGTCTTCAGCTCGTCGCAGGTGTCGCGCATGATGTTGCGGATCGAGGTCGCCTGGATGACGGCGTCTCCGAACTCGCCCGCGGTCTTGCCGACGAACGCGCGGGAGATCACAGCGTTGTCGCCGGCCCAGTCGGCATGGAGGGCCTTCTTGTGGAGTCCGTCGTCGGCGGCGGTCTTCAGTGACTCCAGTTTGGTGATCATGCTCGTCCAGTCACCGATGGTGGTGTCGAGCTGGGAGAAGTTGGCCGAGTGAAGGGCTTCGAAGTCCATGGGTGGGTCAGTCCTTGTCCTTCTTGGGCTTCTCGCCGTAGATCGGATTCTTCTTTCCCTTTTCGGCCCAGTCCTCGTCGAATCCGGCGTCCAGGGCCTGGATGCTGCTCACATGGCGCTCGATGAAGATCTCGTCGCCCTGATGCGCCTTCTCCGTGAAGTCCATGTGGTTGGAGATGAGCGCGCAGGCATCCATCAGCGAACCCAGCTGCTTGTCCCAACGGGTCGAGACGTGCGACAGAGCGGAGCCGAGGTCGAAGCCCTGGCCGGTGAGGCTGGAACCGGCAGAGTCGGTGCTGGTGACACGCGCTTCCGTCCACAGCCGGTTGTAGAGCTTGAACGCCTCGTCGCCGATCGCCGCCAGATCCTGCTGCGTGACCTTGAGGAATCCCCCCGAAGCACTGCCGGCGTTGGGCCGGTCCTCCGGCGGCAGCCCGTTCAGTTGCATGCGAGCCGATTCCTTCTCGGCCGCCGAGTTCTTCAGTTGCTCCCACTCGTCCCAGGCCATCCGGGGACCTCCATCCCGCTGTCGTCGCGTCGTCGGTGTACCCGCGCCGGCCGTGACGCCGGCGCGCGGACTTCCTGCTCTCTCGCTTCCCCCGCCCCAGGAGCCCCCTCCACGGCTCGCCACGGGTCGCCATAGCTCGCCACGGGGCGCCGCGAGGCGCTACTGGTCGGCCGGCATCAGACCCGTCTGCACCAGCGGGTTGCCACGCTGGCGCGACACGTAGATGCCCCGGCCCGGCGGCATCGGCCGCATGCGGACGCCGCCGAGGACGTCGCCCTCCTGCGGGTCGCCGGAGAGCAGGACACCCTGGGCGCCCAGCTCCATCATTCGCTGCATGAAGGACTCGTACGAGGCCCGGCTCGCCCCCGCCGCGCTGCGCGCGATGATGAAGCGGACACCGACGTCCCGCGCGAACGGCAGCAGTTCCGTCAGCTTCGACAGCGGGTTGCCGCTGGAGGTGGAGACCAGGTCGTAGTCGTCGACGACCACGAACAGGTTGGGCCCCTGCCACCAGCTGCGATCGCGCAGCTGCTGCGCCGTGACGTCCGCCGACGGGGTACGGCGCCGCATCAGGTCGGCGAGCGCGTCGACGTGGTGCTCCATGTTGTTCGACATGGGCACGTACTCCGCGAGATGGCTCGCCGGGGTGACGTCGAGCAGCGCGCGGCGGTTGTCGATGACGAAGAACTTCGCCGTGCTGCCGTCGTACCGCTCCGTGATCTGCTTGATGAGCAGCCGCAGCATGTTCGACTTGCCCGACTCGCTGTCGCCGAACACCAGGAAGAAGGGATCGCGCTCGAAGTTGACGAAGACCGGTTCCAGGTTGTTCTCGTCGATGGCGAACGCGACGCCGCGCCGCGGCTCCGCGTGCCCCGCGGGCAGCTCGTGCGCGGGCAGTTCGCGCGGCAGCAGCCGGACCTCGGGGGCCCCGGGCGCCGTCCAGTGACGGGTGACCTCCTGTGTCATGGCCGCGGTCGCCTCGGACAGGTCGCTGTCGGAGGTGATGCCGTCGATCCGCGGGACGGCCGCCATGAAGTGCAGCTTCTCGGGGGTCAGACCGCGGCCGGGGACGCCGGTCGGCACGTTGACGGCGATCTTGCGGTCCAGCTCGGAGTCCATGGTGTCGCCGAGCCGCAGCTCCAGCCGGTTCATCAGGTGGTCCTTGAGATTGGCACGCACCTCCATGGAGCGGGAGGCCGTGATGACCACATGGATGCCGTAGCCGAGACCGCGGGCGGCGATGTCGACGACGGCCGCCTCCAGCCCCTCGTACTCGGTACGGAAGTTGCCCCAGCCGTCGAGCATCAGGAAGACGTCGCCCCACGGCTGGTCCTGGACCGAGATGTCGCCGCGGGCGCGCAGCCTGCGGAAGGTCGCGATGGAGTCGATGCCCGCGCTGCGGAAGTACTCCTCGCGCCGCGACAGGATGCCGTAGACCTCGGCGACCGTACGGCGCACCCGCTCGGGGTCCAGCCGGGACGCGACACCGCCGACGTGCGGCAGCCCCGCGAGCGAGGCCATGCCGCCACCGCCGAAGTCGAGACCGTAGAACTGCACCTCGTGCGGGGTGTGCGTGAGCGCGAACGCCGAGATGATGGTCCGCATCAGCGTGGACTTGCCGGACTGCGGACCGCCGATGATCTGCATATGACCCGCGGCTCCGGAGAAATCGCGGAAGAGCGTGTCACGGCGCTGCTCGAACGGCTTGTCCACGACACCCAGCGGGACGACCAGCCGGCCGGCCCCCTCGTACCCGGGCTGGGTCAGGCCCCGGCCCTCCACCCCGGCGAGGCCGGGCAGGATCGCGTCGAGCGGCGGCGGGTTGTCCAGCGGCGGCAGCCACACCTGGTGTGCCTCCACGCCCCGCCCTTCGAGCCGGCGCACGATCACGTCGAGCACCGAGTCGGCCAGCGCGTCGTCCTCGGCGCGCGGCTCGGGGATCTCGGACCGCGCGTCCGGCTCCAGGTAGCGCACGGGCACGGGCGCCGCGGTGAACACCACCGGCCGGCGGTCCACCGGCTGCGGCCCGTCCGGGACGGCCGTGTGCCGGTTGCCGCGGTACACCCCGGAGACGTACGCGGCCTTGAAGCGCACCATCTCGTCGGTGCCGTACTTCAGGTACCCCGAACCGGGGACGTTCGGCAGCGAGTACGCGTCGGGGACGCCGATCGCCGCGCGGGACTCGGCGGCCGAGAAGGTCCGCAGACCGACCCGGTAGGAGAGGTACGTCTCCAGTCCGCGCAGCCGGCCCTCCTCCAGGCGCTGCGAGGCCAGCAGCAGATGGACGCCGAGCGAGCGGCCGATACGGCCGATCTGCACGAACATCTCGATGAAGTCCGGTTTGGCGGTGAGGAGTTCGCTGAACTCGTCGATGACGAGGACGAGCGACGGGATGGGCTGGAGCGCGGCGCCGGCCGCGCGCGCCTTCTCGTAGTCGGTGATGTTCGCGTAGTTGCCCGCGTCGCGCAGCATCTCCTGGCGGCGGTTCAGCTCGCCGCGGATGGAGTCGCCCATGCGGTCGACGAGGGTGAGGTCGTCCGCGAGGTTGGTGATGACGGCGGCGACGTGCGGCATCTGGGACATGCCCGCGAACGTCGCGCCGCCCTTGAAGTCGGCGAGGACGAAGTTCAGGGTCTCCGAGGAATGGGTGACCGCGAGACCGAGGACGAGCGTGCGCAGCAGCTCCGACTTGCCGGAACCGGTCGCGCCGACGCACAGACCGTGCGGGCCCATGCCCTCCTGCGCCGCCTCCTTGAGGTCCAGCATCACGGGGACGCCGTCCTCGCCCACGCCGATCGGCACGCGCAGCCGCTCCGACCGGGACCGGGGCCGCCAGGTGCGCTTGACGTCGACGGACGCCGCGTCGCCGAGGTTCAGCAGATCGGTGAAGTCGAGGTTGGCGAGCAGCGGTTCGTCCTCGTCCGAGCCGTCCGCGGCCCGCAGCGGCGCGAGCTGGCGGCCGAGCGCCTCGGCGGCGTCCAGGCTCAGGCTGTCGGGGCTGCCGTCGTACACATGCCCGTGGCCGGACTCCAGACGCAGCGAGTCGGCGTCCACGATCACCGACAGATCGCCGCGCGGCCCGGACGTCCGGCCGCCCACGACCTCGATGACCGTGACGCCCTGGATGCCCTCCGGCGAGGCGAGGGGCGAGGCCGGCGGGATCGACTGGCCGTCGAGGACCACGACGAGATGGGGGTGATCGAGCAGCGGATGGTTGACGCCCTGGAACCGGGGGCGCCCCTCCAGCCTGCCGTCGATCATGTCCTGGAGTTCGCGCGCGTCCGTGGTGATCAGCCGCCGGCTGCCCGCGCCGTCGCCGGGGCCGGACGCCTGGACGTGCGGCAGCCACTTCGCCCAGTCCCACGAGGCGGCCGCGGCGTCGTCCGTCGCGATGGCGATGACCATGTCCTCGGGGGAGTGCAGGGCGGCGAGCCCGCCGACCATGGCGCGGGTCGTCGCGCGAGCGGCGTCCGGGTCGCCGCTCACGGTGAGGTGGTAGAAGGCGCGCAGGGACACGGCCATCGGCAGACCGTCGAGGGTGCCGTGCGCGGTGAGGAACTGCTGCATGGCGCCCGCCGTCAGCGGCTCCAGCTCGTCCACGGGCGCGGTCTCGGGGGCGATGAGCGCAGTGGCGAGCTGCTGGCTGCCGAGACCGACCCGAACCTGGGCGAAGTCGGCGTCGCCGATGCGCCGTTCCCAGATCCGGCTGCCCTCGGCGACCAGCGCCCACAGCTGTTCGGGGGAGGGATGCAGATAGAACTGCGCGTCACGCTGGAGATGAGCGGTCTTCAAGACCGTACGGCGGGTCTGCGCCAGGTACTTCAGATAGTCGCGCCGCATGTCGGCGAGCTGCCCCTGGGTGCCGCGCCGGTAGCGGACCAGCATCGAGATGGCCATCGCGACCGTCGACGCGATCATCACCATGCCCATGATGCGCATGATCGGGTTCGGCGTCATGAAGAAGAAGACGACCGAACCGCCCATTCCGAGCATCGGCAGAAGCTGCATCAGGGCGCCCTCCTGCTGTCCGCGGGGCAGCTCCGGAGGGGGTTGCAACTGCACCTGCTCGTCGGGTACTTCGGACGGCAGGGCCCGGGGTGGGCGCTTGACGACGATCTGGCTCACAGCTCACCAATTCCCGTTGCCGGACGGAAAGTTCCTGGAGACGCCCCCGTGGCGACGGCATCCATCCGTGGTGAGGGATCCTACTTTGGTACGGCGCCGGGAGCGGGCGGTAGGGTGAGCGGGCATGTTTGCGCGCTCATGAACTATCGCAAAAAATCGGGCCTTTCGGAACGCATTGTCCACAGTGCCCGAGCGCGGTTTGCCGGGGCGCGGGTCAGGCCCGCCGGCCAGGAATCACCACGAGGGGAAGCAGCAGGTGAGTATGACGGCCCCAGCCACGGCCAGCAGAGCAGGTCAGTCGGCTCCCGCGCCCGTGTTCCAAGGCGGTACCGGCTTCTGCCGGGTGACCGTCGTCGCGCCCGACGGCCGCGTCGACGTGGCACTGCCCGAGGACATCGCGCTCGCCGATCTCTACCCGGAGATCCTCCGACTGTCCGGCCAGACCCCCGTGCCCGGCGCCCCGGTCGGCTACCACCTGGTACGCCGCGACGGCACCGTCCTCGACGGCGGCCGGTCGCTGGCCTCCCAGCGCATCCTCGACGGCGAACTGCTGTCGCTGCGCCCGTTCGCCGAGTCGCTGCCCCCGGCCGTCTTCGACGACGTCTCCGACGCCGTCGCCTCCGCCGTCTCGCGCGACCGCACCCTGTGGTCCGACGCCCTGATGCGCGGCGCCGGCCTCTTCGGCGGCTCGGTCCTGCTGATCCTGCTCGCCTTCGTCCTGTGGACGGCTGCGCCCCGGCACGACATGCACGGCCTGTCCGGCATCCTGGCCGGCGTCACCGCCGTCCTCCTGCTGGCCCTCGCCGCCGTACGCGCGCGGGTCTACGACGACCGCGACTCCTCCGTCGCCCTCGGCATGGGCGCCCTGGCGAACTCCGCCGTCGCGGGCGCCGGACTGCTCCCGCTGGCCGACGGGCAGGGCATCGGCAAGCTCCAGTTCCTGCTCGCCTGCGCCGCCGTCCTCGTCTGCGCCGTGATCCTCACCGTGGTCTCCCCGCGCGGCGACGGCCCCTTCGTCGCGTTCGTCTTCGCCGCCGCCGTCGGCATGATCGTCGGCTTCGCGGCCATCCTCACCCGGCTGACCACGGCCGAGTCCGCCGCGGTCTGCGCCCCCTTCGCGATCGGGGCGCTCGCCTTCCTGCCCGGCCTGTCCACCCGCTTCGCGCGCCTCCCGATCGGCTTCGAACCGCCCCGCAGCAGCGTCGGCGGCAGCGGATACGGCGCCGAGACCGAGCCGCAGGGACCGGTCGACGCCGCCCGGATCGCCGCCCAGGCCCGCCGCGGCCACGAACTCCTGGTCGGTCTCGTCGGCGGCTGCGCGCTCGTCGCCGTCGCCTCGGCCGCCGTACTCGGCTTCTCCGACAACGTCTGGGGCCAGCTCCTCGCCCTCGCGACCGGCGTGGCCATGCTGATGCGCGCCCACCTGTTCCGCTATACCGCGCAGGTCGGCTGCGCCCTCGCGGCCGGCCTCGGCGCGCTGGTCCTGCTCGGCCTCGGCCTGTGCCTGAACCCGCCCACGGACCTCCTGATCGCCGCGCTCAAGGGCGACGGGACGGCGCTCGACATCCGTACGGTCTGGCTCTCCGCCGCGATCGCGGGCGTCGCCGCCCTCCTCACCGCCATCGGCCTCATCGTGCCGCGCAAGGGCGTCACCCCGTTCTGGGGCCGTTTCCTGGAGGTCGCGGAGACGTTCGTCCTGCTCACGCTGCTGCCGCTGTGCCTGGCGGTCTTCGACGTCTACCACTCCATCCGGGCGCTCACGTCCTGATCGATCCGAGCGCGCGCCCCCGGGGCCTGCCCTTACGGATCCCGCCGGGCTCGCGGGCCCCGGCACGCACTCCCCCGTGGCCCTTCGGGCACGGGAGGTGCCCCCACCGCGTTGTCTCCCTCCTCCGCCTTGCGATCGCCGCTCGGCATCCGAAGGATGAATCAATGCGCCGAGACGGAGCGAGCGAAGCGAGTGCAGTGCACCGGACCCCGCTCCCTGATCCGGCCTGACCCGGAAGGCAGCCCCTAACCCCCTGGTAGACTCGGCGGCAGCCGTTCGTGTACGCGCTTTTGGAGGCCCCGGGCCTCGGGAAGCAGCGCTCATCGGCCTTTCGCCCACGAGTCATGGAAGTCCCCCTGAGGTTCAGACCAGGGGCACTCGCGGGCGCACGAACACAACGAGGAGAACCGCGTGGCTCTCGACACCGCTGTCAAGAAGCAGATCATGGCCGAGTTCGGCACCAAGGAGGGCGACACCGGCTCCCCCGAGGTCCAGGTCGCGATGCTGTCCCGCCGCATCTCTGACCTGACCGAGCACCTCAAGGCTCACAAGCACGACCACCACTCCCGTCGTGGTCTGCTGATCCTGGTCGGCCAGCGTCGCCGCCTGCTGCAGTACCTGGCCAAGAAGGACATCCAGCGCTTCCGTACGCTGGTCGACCGCCTCGGCATCCGCCGTGGTGCGGCCGGCGGCGCCAAGTAAGTCGCCGTGAAGGGAGCGGTTCCCACTTTCAGGGGGCCGCTCCCTTTGCTGTACGTGCGCGAGGGTGGCACCGGCGCATAGTCTGGTGACCGACACACCCCGCCGTACCCACCGCGCGAGAAGCAGCCGGGCCGCCGCCGGTCCTCGGTAGTGGCCCCCGGACACCGATCCGGGAGCTTCGATCGAAGACCGGCCCGCCGATTCAGCTTCTCCCGCACCGTCCGCGCGCCACACGGGCCCGCGGACGCAAAGACGAAACGTAGGAGAAACCGCTAGTGGAGAACGAGACCCACTACGCCGAGGCCGTCATCGACAACGGCTCCTTCGGCACCCGCACCATCCGCTTCGAGACGGGCCGTCTGGCCCGCCAGGCCGCCGGCTCCGCCGTCGCGTACCTGGACGACGACACCATGGTCCTTTCCGCGACCAGCGCGTCGAAGAAGCCCAAGGACCAGCTCGACTTCTTCCCCCTGACGGTGGACGTCGAGGAGCGGATGTACGCCGCCGGCAAGATCCCCGGCTCCTTCTTCCGCCGTGAGGGCCGGCCCTCCGAGGACGCCGTCCTCACCTGCCGCCTGATCGACCGCCCGCTGCGCCCGTCCTTCAAGAAGGGCCTGCGCAACGAGATCCAGGTCGTCGCCACGATCATGGCGCTCAACCCCGACCACCTGTACGACGTCGTCGCGATCAACGCCGCGTCCGCGTCCACCCAGCTGGCCGGTCTGCCCTTCTCCGGTCCGATCGGCGGCGTCCGCGTCGCGCTGATCAAGGGCCAGTGGGTCGCCTTCCCGACGCACACCGAGCTCGAGGACGCCGTCTTCGACATGGTCGTCGCGGGCCGCGTCCTGGAGGACGGCGACGTCGCGATCATGATGGTCGAGGCCGAGGCCACCGAGCAGACCATCCAGCTCGTCAAGGGCGGCGCCGAGGCGCCGACCGAGGAGATCGTCGCCGCCGGTCTCGAGGCCGCGAAGCCGTTCATCAAGGCCCTGTGCAAGGCGCAGTCGGACCTCGCCGCCAAGGCCGCCAAGCCCGAGGCCGAGTTCCCGATCTTCCTGGACTACCAGGACGACGTGTACGCCGCGCTCTCCGACGCCGTGCGCTCCGAGCTGTCCCAGGCGCTCACCATCGCCGGCAAGCAGGACCGCGAGGCCGAGCTGGACCGCGTCAAGGAGCTGGCCGCCGAGAAGCTCCTCCCGGCCTTCGAGGGCCGCGAGAAGGAGATCTCCGCCGCGTACCGCTCCCTGACCAAGGCCCTGGTCCGCGAGCGCGTCATCAAGGACAAGGTCCGCATCGACGGCCGCGGCGTCACGGACATCCGTACGCTCGCCGCCGAGGTCGAGGCCATCCCGCGCGTGCACGGCTCCGCCCTGTTCGAGCGTGGCGAGACCCAGATCCTGGGCGTCACCACCCTCAACATGCTCCGCATGGAGCAGCAGCTGGACACCCTCTCCCCGGTGACCCGCAAGCGCTACATGCACAACTACAACTTCCCGCCGTACTCCGTCGGCGAGACCGGCCGCGTCGGCTCCCCGAAGCGCCGCGAGATCGGCCACGGCGCGCTCGCCGAGCGCGCGATCGTGCCGGTTCTGCCGACGCGCGAGGAGTTCCCCTACGCGATCCGTCAGGTGTCCGAGGCCCTCGGCTCCAACGGCTCGACGTCCATGGGCTCGGTCTGCGCCTCCACCATGTCGCTGCTGAACGCCGGTGTGCCGCTCAAGGCCCCCGTCGCCGGTATCGCCATGGGCCTGATCTCCCAGGAGATCAAGGGCGAGACGCACTACGTCGCCCTCACCGACATCCTCGGTGCGGAGGACGCCTTCGGCGACATGGACTTCAAGGTCGCCGGTACGAAGGAGTTCGTCACCGCCCTCCAGCTCGACACCAAGCTGGACGGCATCCCGGCCTCCGTCCTGGCCGCGGCCCTCAAGCAGGCCCGCGACGCCCGCCTCCACATCCTCGACGTGATGATGGAAGCGATCGACACGCCGGACGAGATGTCCCCGAACGCCCCGCGGATCATCACCGTCAAGATCCCCGTGGACAAGATCGGCGAGGTCATCGGCCCCAAGGGCAAGATGATCAACCAGATCCAGGAGGACACCGGCGCCGAGATCACGATCGAGGACGACGGCACCATCTACATCGGTGCCGCCGACGGCCCGGCCGCCGAGGCCGCCCGCGCCACGATCAACGGCATCGCCAACCCGACCATGCCGGAGGTCGGCGAGCGCTACCTGGGTACGGTCGTCAAGACCACCACCTTCGGTGCCTTCGTCTCCCTGCTCCCGGGCAAGGACGGCCTGCTGCACATCTCGCAGATCCGCAAGCTCGCCGGTGGCAAGCGCGTGGAGAACGTCGAGGACGTGCTCGCGATCGGCTCCAAGGTCCAGGTCGAGATCGCCGAGATCGACCAGCGCGGCAAGCTCTCCCTGATCCCCGTGATCGAGGGCGAGGACGCTGACAAGGACGCCACCGACCAGTGACGTCCCGTAGTTCCGTGACGACGGCCCGCCCCTCCACCGAGGGGCGGGCCGTCGCCCGTACCCAAACGCTTCTGCCGGGCAAGGACGGCGTCGGCACGGTCCGTCGCACCACCCTCCCCGGCGGTCTCCGCATCGTCACCGAGACCCTGCCCTCGGTGCGCTCCGCCACCTTCGGCATCTGGGCGCACGTCGGCTCCCGGGACGAGACCCCGACCCTCAACGGCGCCACCCACTACCTGGAGCACCTCCTCTTCAAGGGCACCGCCAAGCGTTCCGCCCTCGACATCTCCTCCGCGATCGACGCGGTCGGCGGCGAGATGAACGCCTTCACGGCGAAGGAGTACACCTGCTACTACGCCCGGGTCCTCGACACCGATCTGCCGCTGGCGATCGACGTCGTCTGCGACATGCTGACGGGCTCGCTCATCCTCGACTCCGACGTGGACGCCGAACGCGGCGTCATCCTGGAGGAGATCGCGATGACCGAGGACGACCCCGGTGACGTGGTGCACGACCTGTTCGCGCAGACCATGTTCGGCGACACCCCGCTGGGCCGCCCGGTCCTCGGCACCGTCGACACGATCAACGCGCTCAGCCGTGAGCAGATCGCCCGCTTCTACAAGAAGCACTACGACCCGACCCACCTGGTCGTCGCCGCCGCCGGCAACGTCGACCACGCCACCGTGGTACGCCAGGTCCGCCGCGCCTTCGAGCGCGCCGGCGCCCTGACCCGTACCGCCGGCCCCATCGCCCCGCGCGAGGGCCGGCGCACCATCCGCACGGCCGGCCGGGTCGAGCTGCTCGGCCGCAAGACCGAGCAGGCGCACGTGGTCCTCGGCATGCCGGGCCTGGCCCGTACCGACGATCGCCGCTGGGCCCTCGGCGTGCTGAACACCGCCCTCGGCGGCGGCATGTCCTCCCGCCTCTTCCAGGAGGTACGGGAGAAGCGCGGCCTCGCCTACAGCGTGTACTCGTACACCTCGGGCTTCGCCGACTGCGGCCTGTTCGGCGTGTACGCGGGCTGCCGCCCCAGCCAGGTCCACGACGTGCTGCGGATCTGCCGCGACGAGCTGGACAAGGTGGCCCAGGACGGGCTCACCGACGAGGAGATCGGCCGCGCGATAGGCCAGCTCTCCGGGTCCACCGTGCTCGGCCTGGAGGACACCGGCGCGCTGATGAACCGCATCGGCAAGAGCGAGCTGTGCTGGGGCACCCAGATGTCGGTCGACGACATGCTGGGACGGATCGCCGCCGTCACCCCCGACGAGGTGCGCGCGGTCGCCCGTGACGTCCTGGAGCAGCGGCCCTCGCTGTCGGTGATAGGCCCGCTGAAGGACAAGCAGGCCGACCGCCTCCACAGCGTGGTCGGCTGACCTTCTCCTCCGCACAGATCCGCACCAGAAGGAAGCATCAGATGAGCAAGCTGCGCGTGGCGGTCCTCGGGGCCAAGGGCCGTATCGGCTCCGAGGCGGTCAGGGCCGTCCGGGCCGCCGAGGACATGGAACTGGTCGCGGCCCTCGGCCGCGGCGACTCGCTGGAGTCGCTGGTCGAGGCGGACGCCCAGGTCGTCGTCGAGCTGACCACCCCCGACTCGGTCATGGACAACCTCGACTTCTGCGTACGCCACGGCATCCACGCGGTCGTCGGGACCACCGGCTGGACCGAGGAGCGCCTCGCGCGGCTGACCGGGTGGCTGGAGAAGTCCCCGGCCACCGGTGTCCTGATCGCTCCGAACTTCTCCATCGGCGCGGTCCTCACCATGAAGTTCGCGCAGCTCGCCGCCCCGTACTTCGAGTCCGTCGAGGTCGTCGAGCTGCACCACCCGAACAAGGTGGACGCCCCGTCCGGCACCGCTGCCCGGACGGCCCAGCTGATCGCCGCGGCCCGTGCCGAGGCCGGCCTCGGCACCCAGCCGGACGCCACCGCGACCGCCCTGGACGGCGCGCGCGGCGCGGACGTGGACGGGGTCCGGGTGCACTCCGTACGCCTGCGGGGCCTCCTGGCCCACCAGGAGGTGCTGCTCGGCGGTGAGGGCGAGACCCTCACTGTGCGGCACGACTCGCTGCACCACTCCAGCTTCATGCCGGGCATCCTCCTGGGCGCCCGCCGCGTGAGCGCCGTCCCGGGCCTGACCTTCGGTCTGGAACACTTCCTGGACCTGGGCTGACGGCCATGGGCGGAAAGATCACGTACGTCTTCCTGGCCACCGTCCTCGTCCTCGTCTTCGGCGTGGTCGGGATGGAAGGGGTCCTGCTCCTGCTGACCGGGGAGCCCGCGGCCATGGGCATGGGCGCCATAGCGTTCGTGCTGCCGGTGGTCGGGGCCTGGTTCCTGTGGAAGAACACCGTCTTCGCGCGCCGGGCGAACCGGCTGGCCGCGGAGCTGGAGGCCGAGGGCGGCCTGCCCGTCGACGAACTGCGGCGCACCGAGGGCGGCCGGATCGACCGTGACTCGGCCGACGAGGTCTTCGCCCGGCGCAAGGCCGAGACCGAGGACACGCCGGACGACTGGCGCTGCTGGTTCCGGCTCGCGGTGGCCTACCACGACGCCCGCGACACGCCGCGGGCGCGCAAGGCGATGCAGCGCGCGATCACCCTGCGCGACGCGGCGGTGTAGGCGGTTCCGCGGACACGTAAGAGCGCATGCGAAGGGGGCCCGGCGTCACCGCCGGGCCCCCTTCGCATGTCCGTGGCTTTCTACTGCCTCGTCACGGCCTTTTCACGGCTCTCAGCGGGGGCCGGGGCCAAGGCCGGAGCGGTCGCGTACTCCGTGTACCAGGCCTCGACCGTGTCGGCGGCGCGGTCGAAGGCCTCGACCCGGGAGAGGAAGTCCGCGTTGTGGTCCGTGAGCAGCGCGGCCGGCGCGCCGCCGTCGCGGACGAGGACCAGGGCCTGGCCCTGGACCGTACGCGGCAGGCCCAGCCAGCGCACCGGCTGCTGCGCGGTGCGGACGGCGCCGGTCTGCCGCCAGGACGTGGTCCTGGTGGAGAAGAACGAGACATGCCGCAGACCGGCCCGGCTCACCCAGACGCCCATCCGCAGCGTGCGCAGCGCGGCGGCGATGACCAGGGCGGCGACACCGAAGGTGAGCAGCGCTCCGCCGGTCGCTCCGGCGGCGGCGATGACCACGGCCGCGAGCAGCACGAACGAGGCGAGCAGCAGCGCGAGCGCGGCGATCCCCACCCGCCACGGGCCGGGCCGGTACGGTCTGCGCCACTGATCGTGGTCGTCGAAGGGCAGCGCGATGTCGTCCGCATCGAAAGCACGGTCGGCCGTCAGGAAGGGCAGGGGCACGACAGGTCCTCACTCACAAGCACGTTCGGTGGCTGTGCCCGGTGAGGCTACCTCAGCGGCTATCGGAAGCCTCGGACTGCTGCTGGTGCCCGTTCGCGTCCCCCGGCTGGAGGGACGGCATGCCGAAGACGAGGGCTCCGACGAGCCCCGCGGCAAGGGTCAGCCCGAGCAGCGTACGGCCCAGGACCTGGGAAACCGTGGGCCGTTCCCGGGGCGGGGGAGTGACGTTACTGCGGAATTCGTCGGCCTCCGCGACGAACGCGAACGGTACGGCCTCTCGCCGGGGCGACATCAGGGCACTCTCCTTGGTCCAGGTCGTCTTCTTCGTCGTCTCGACTGCTTCTCGGGTCGTGGTCGACGGGCCTTCACCTGTACAGACGAACGAATCGACGAAGAGGTGCCGTTTTTCACCAAACCGGCCGAATCTCCTTCTTGGGTATGACGTCGATACAGTGGACGACCGCAGCCCCCTACTGCGCGAGCCGACGGAAGGACCCCAGGTGACCGACACACCCCCAGAGGACATGAAGATCGAGTTCCGGAGCGACGTCACTGTTGAGCTGGTCAAGAGCGCCGCGGCCGACTCCGACGTCCTGTGGGCGGCGCGGGTGTCCACCGCGGGCGAGCAGTCCCTCGAAGAACTCCAGAAGGACCCGGAGCGCTCCAAGGGCCTGATCAACTACCTGATGCGGGACCGGCACGGCAGCCCGTTCGAGCACAACTCGATGACGTTCTTCATCAGCGCCCCGATCTTCGTGTTCCGCGAGTTCATGCGGCACCGGGTCGGCTGGTCCTACAACGAGGAATCGGGCCGCTACAGGGAGCTGCAGCCGGTCTTCTACGTGCCGGGCGCCGACCGCAAGCTGGTCCAGGAGGGCCGCCCGGGCAAGTACGTCTTCGTCGAGGGCACCGAGGCCCAGTTCGACCTGGCCGGCCGGGCCATGGAGGACTCGTACCGCCAGGCGTACGCGACCTACCAGGAGATGCTGGAGGCCGGCATCGCCCGCGAGGTGGCCCGCTCGGTGCTCCCGGTGGGTCTGTTCTCCTCGATGTACGCCACCTGCAACGCCCGCTCGCTGATGCACTTCCTCGGCCTGCGCACCCAGCACGAGCTGGCCGCGGTGCCGTCCTTCCCGCAGCGGGAGATCGAGATGGTCGGCGAGAAGATGGAGGAGCACTGGGCCCGGCTGATGCCGCTGACCCACGCTGCCTTCAACAAGAACGGCCGTGTGGCCCCGTAAGGGACGCACAGACGACCCCGGCCGACGAGGTGTCCGTATTGCGGCGTTTCGTGAAGTTCATCTAGGCTGATCAAACGGACCCGGCACTGCTTGAACCCCCGAGCAGGCAGTGCCGGGCTCCTTTTGTGTCAGCCCCTAAGGGGCATCCGGCCCTGAGCAGCGAGTAGCGTGTTACCCATGGCTCCGATCTCCACTCCGCAGACCCCCTTCGGGCGGGTCCTCACCGCCATGATCACGCCCTTCACGGCGGACGGCGCACTCGACCTCGACGGCGCCCAGCGACTGGCCGCCCATCTCGTGGACGCCGGCAACGACGGTCTGATCGTCAACGGCACCACCGGTGAGTCTCCGACCACCACCGACGCGGAGAAATCGCAGCTCATCGAGGCCGTCCTGGCGGCCGTGGGCGATCGCGCCCATGTCGTCGCCGGCATCGGGACCAATGACACCCGGCACACCCTGGAGCTGGCCCGCGCCGCGGAGCGCGCCGGAGCGCACGGCCTGCTCGCCGTCACGCCGTACTACAACAAGCCCCCTCAGGAGGGGCTGTACCGGCACTTCTCGGCCATCGCCGACGCCACCGAGCTTCCGGTGATGCTCTACGACATCCCCGGCCGCAGCGGCGTCCCGATCGACACCGAGACGATCGTGCGCCTCGCCGAGCACCCGCGGATCGTCGCCAACAAGGACGCCAAGGGCGACCTCGGCCGCGCGAGCTGGGCCATCGCCCGCAGCGATCTCGCCTGGTACTCCGGTGACGACATGCTCAACCTGCCGCTGCTCTCCGTGGGCGCCTGCGGCTTCGTCTCGGTCGTCGGCCATGTCGTCGCCCCGGAGCTGCGCGCGATGCTCGACGCCTTCCTGGCCGGCGACGTCCACAAGGCCACCGAGATCCACCAGCGGCTGCTGCCGGTCTTCACCGGCATGTTCCGCACCCAGGGCGTCATGACCACCAAGGCCGCCCTCGGCCTCCAAGGCCTTCCGGCCGGGCCGCTGCGGCTGCCCCTCGTCGAGCTGACCGCCGAGGAGACCGCCCAGCTCAGGGTCGATCTCGCCGCCGGCGGGGTACAGCTCTGACTACCGACTTCATAAAAGAAGACCCGTAACTGAATACGACAAGTAAGTGCACGATTGTCATGCGCGCCACGTGCCGAGCCGGTACGTGGCGCGCATGGTGAGGAGAGTCTTTTGAGCCATCCGCATCCTGAACTCGGCGCCCCGCCGAAGCTCGCCAAGGGAGCCCTGCGCGTCACCCCGCTCGGCGGCCTCGGCGAGATCGGCCGGAACATGACGGTCTTCGAGTACGACGGCCGTCTTCTGATCGTCGACTGCGGCGTCCTCTTCCCCGAAGAGGAGCAGCCGGGCGTCGACCTGATCCTTCCCGACTTCACCACCCTCCAGGACCGTCTCGACGACATCGTCGGCATCGTCCTGACCCACGGCCACGAGGACCACATCGGTGGCGTGCCGTTCCTGCTGCGCATGCGGCAGGACATCCCGCTCATCGGCTCCAAGCTGACCCTCGCGCTCATCGAGGCGAAGCTCCAGGAGCACCGCATCCGCCCCTACACCCTCGAGGTGACCGAGGGGCAGCGCGAGCGGTTCGGCGACTTCGACTGCGAGTTCATCGCCGTCAACCACTCCATCCCGGACGCCCTGGCCGTCGCGATCCGCACCCCCGCGGGCATGGTCGTGCACACCGGTGACTTCAAGATGGACCAGCTCCCGCTGGACCACCGCCTCACCGACCTGCACGCCTTCGCGCGGCTGAGTGAGGAGGGCATGGACCTCCTGCTCACCGACTCGACGAACGCCGAAGTCCCGGGCTTCACGCCGCACGAGCGCGACATCTCCAATGTGCTGCGCAACGTGTTCGCGAACGCCCAGAAGCGCATCATCGTGGCCAGCTTCGCCAGCCACGTGCACCGCATCCAGCAGATTCTCGACGCCGCCCACGAGTACGGCCGCCGGGTCGCCTTCGTCGGCCGCTCGATGGTCCGCAACATGGGCATCGCCCGCGACCTGGGCTATCTGCGCGTCCCGGCCGGTCTCGTCGTCGACGTGAAGACGCTCGACGACCTTCCGGACGACGAGGTCGTGCTGGTCTGCACCGGCTCCCAGGGCGAGCCGATGGCCGCGCTGTCCCGGATGGCCAACCGCGATCACCAGATCCGGATCGTCCCCGGCGACACCGTGATCCTCGCGTCCTCGCTCATCCCGGGCAACGAGAACGCGGTCTACCGCGTGATCAACGGCCTGACCCGCTGGGGCGCCCACGTCGTCCACAAGGGCAACGCCAAGGTCCACGTCTCGGGCCACGCCTCGGCCGGCGAGCTGCTGTACTTCTACAACATCTGCAAGCCGAAGAACCTCATGCCGGTCCACGGTGAGTGGCGCCACCTGCGCGCCAACGCCGAACTCGGTGCGATGACGGGTATCCCCAAGGACCACATCGTCATCGCCGAGGACGGCGTCGTCGTCGACCTGATCGACGGCCGCGCCCGCATCACCGGCAAGGTCCAGGCCGGCTACGTGTACGTGGACGGCCTCTCGGTCGGCGACGTCACCGAGTCCTCCCTCAAGGACCGCCGCATCCTCGGCGAGGAGGGCATCATCTCGGTGTACCTGGTCGTCGACTCGACCACGGGCAAGATCGTGGGCGGCCCGCACGTCCACGCCCGGGGCTCCGGCATCGAGGACAGCGCGTTCGACGCGGTGCTCCCGAAGATCGACCAGGTCCTGAACAAGTCCGCCCAGGACGGCGTGGTCGAGCCGCACCAGCTCCAGCAGCTGATCCGGCGCACGGTCGGCAAGTGGGTCTCCGACACCTACCGCCGCCGCCCGATGATCCTCCCGGTGGTCGTCGAGGTCTGATCGGCCGGCCCGCCCGCGGGCCCGCCACTGGAGCGGGGCGCCTCGATTTGCATCGGGGCGCCCCGCTCCAGTACGTTTACGGCTCCGCCAGCGGGGAACCCCCGGACACCAGCGTGTGACCGGACGGGAGAAACCGGGAAGCGGAAATCCGACTCGGAACTTCTGATAAAGTCGGAAAGCGCCGAAAGGGCCCGAGGGCGAAAGCCTGAAGGAACGGAAAGCGCGGAGCGGATCGGATCGAAAAGGTCTGATAAGCTCGAAACGCCGGAAGGGAACGGAAGCGAAAGCGACCGG
>NZ_JBICVG010000022.1:0-81643 GCF_043198875.1 Streptomyces sp. NPDC048718 | reverse complement strand
CCCCCCCCCCCCCCCCCCCCCCCCCCCCCCCCCCCCCCCCCCCCCCCCCCCCCCCCCCCCCCCCCCCCCCCCCCCCCCCCCCCCCCCCCCCACGGCCGTGTCCGGGCCCGGTTCGGGCGCGGTCCGGGCCCGGACACGGCCCCATGGCCGCCGAGCCCCCGACGCACTGATCCATGCAAAGCCGCGCAATGTTTCGCCGTCTGTGTGACGCGCGCGCAATGATCGACCGGCCCGTTGCAAGAACCCTGCGTTACACCCGCGAAGTGCGAGGGCTTAGGCTCATCCCTCGTACCAAGAGTGACGAAAGACCGTCTGCTCGGCGGTCCCCCCATGTCCTCATGGGCTTTCCCGGCATGCCCGGACACCGCCGCGGGTCTTCCGCCTCGTCGACAGGCAGTGAAGAAGGAGCCCTCGCAGTGCTCGACCCCGGCGCGGTCCCATCGGCCGCGGACACCGAAGCCCCGCCTGCCCGCATCCCCTCGTGGCTGGCCGTTCTCATCCGACGCAAGCCGGTGGAACGCCTGGTCATGGAGGGTGGCCAGGGTGAGGGCGGCACACTGCGCCGCTCCCTCTCGATGTGGCAGCTGACCATGATCAGCATCGGTGCCACGCTCGGCACCGGCATCTTCGTCGTGCTCGGCGAGGCCGTCCCCAAGGCCGGTCCCGCGGTCACCCTCGCCTTCGTCCTCGCCGGACTCACCGCGCTCTTCTCGGCCCTGTCGTACGCCGAACTCGCCGGCACGATCCCCGTCGCCGGCTCCTCCTACTCGTACGCGTACGCAACGCTGGGCGAATTCATCGCCTGGATCTGCGGTTGGTGCCTGCTCCTGGAGTACGGCGTGTCCGTCGCCGCCGTGGCCGTCGGCTGGGGCGACTACCTCAACGAACTGCTCGACGGCACCCTCGGTGTCACCCTCCCGGCCGCGCTCTCCGCGCCGCCCGGCGAAGGCGGCGTGTTCAACCTGCCCGCCCTGATCGTCGTCGTCCTCGCCATGCTCTTCCTGCTCGGCGGCGCCCGGGAGTCCGCCCGGGCCAACACGATCATGGTCTTCGTGAAGTTCGCCTCCCTGGCGCTCTTCTGCGCGGTCGGCTTCCTCGGCTTCAAGTCCGGCAACTTCTCCGACTTCATGCCGCTCGGCCGGGAGAGCGTCGGCATCGCCGGTGCCGTCCTGTTCTTCTCCTACATCGGCTTCGACGCCGCCTCCACGGCGGGCGAGGAGGCCAAGAACCCCCAGCGCGACCTGCCCCGGGCGATCATGCTGTCGCTGGTGATCGTCACCACGCTGTACGTGCTGGTGTCGGTCGTCGCCATCGGCGCCTGGGACTGGCGGAAGTTCGAGGGCTCGGAGGCGTCCCTCGCCGCGATCATGCACGACGTGACCGGCACGAGCGTCTGGGGCACCGTGCTCGCCGCGGGCGCGGTCGTCTCCATCGCCAGCGTCGTCCTCACCGTGCTCTACGGCCAGACCCGCATCCTCTTCGCGATGTCCCGCGACGGCCTCATGCCGAAGGTGTTCGCCCGGGTCCACCCGAAGACCAAGACCCCGCGGGTCAACACCCTGATCGTCTCGCTCGTCTGCGGCGCCCTCGCCGCCGCCGTCCCGCTCGGCGAACTGGTCAACGCCACCAGCATCGGTACGCTCTTCGCGTTCTGCCTGGTCAACGTCGCCGTCGTGGTGCTCCGCTACACCCGCAAGGACATGCCCCGCTCGTTCAAGGTCCCGCTCGGACCGCTCTTCCCGGTCCTCGGCTTCATAGCCTGCGCGTACAGCATGTGGAATCTCGACCTGGTCACCTGGAAGTGGTTCGGCGGCTGGATGGCCTTCGGTCTCGTGGTCTACTTCCTGTACGGCATCCGCCGCTCGAAACTGGCCACGGCAGAGAAATGATCCACCCGTAGTGCGACTCAACGACCTCGACGAACGCATCGTCCACGCCCTCGCGGAAGACGCCCGCCGCAGCTACGCCGACATCGGCTCGCTCGTCGGCCTGTCGGCGCCCGCCGTCAAGCGGCGGGTGGACCGGCTCCGGGCCGAGGGTGCCATCACCGGCTTCACCGTACGGGTGGACCCGGCGGCGCTCGGCTGGGAGACCGAGGGGTACGTCGAGATCTTCTGCCGCCACAACACCTCGCCGGAGGACATCCGGCGAGGTCTGGAGCGCTACCCCGAGGTGGCCTCGGCGTCGACGGTCACCGGTGACGCCGACGCGCTCGTCCAGGTCTTCGCCTCCGACATGCGCCACTTCGAGCGGGTCCTGGAGCGCATCGCGGGCGAGCCCTTCGTGGAGCGCACCAAGTCCGTCCTGGTGCTGTCGCCGCTGCTGCGGCGCTTCTCCTCGGGCTCGCCCTCGTAGCCCTCGCGACTCCCGTAGCCCTCTTGTTCCTCGTCATGCGGTCATGCGGCCCCCACCAGGGTTCCCGGCGAGCCGAAGCGAGTCGAAACGCGTCGAGTCGCGGTAAGTCGCGCCGGGTCGGGCCGGGGCGAGAGTGAGGCGGTGCGGGCCGTGGTTCCCGCACCGCCGTCCTCGCCCGCCCACCCCCGTGGGGCGGTCTGAAGGGCCTGTCCGGCGGATCCGGGGCCGGGGCCGGGGGGCGGTGATCCGGCCCTCGGATCCGCTGGACAGAGCTGGTAAGCCACCGGTGCCGGCGGCTGTTTTCGTACGACGGTTCATGGCCTCGCGGTCCCTTCGAAGAGACCGTCCGACCTCTCGCCCGGACGTCCCCTACTCTTCCGCGCCGCCCTTGTCCGGACATCGCGCCGCGGGACGGTTCCGGTCTCCCCCGTACGGCGGGGGAGGGGCTCCTGCCAGGGGTGGAGCAGGCCCGTCCGGGTACGCGCAACGAATCACCGGCACGGCTGAAGATCACGCAACGGTTCGACGGTCGGTCCGCAACAGTCGTGCCTTGTCGGGGTCGGAGGCGGAAACGTACCGTTCTAGCCAACCTCCCCGTGACCTCGCGTTTCCGCGAGCGAGCGGCCCTGCCCACGACCCTGCGAGGACCGCCCATGCCCGCGCTGCGCACGGCCCTGCTCCAGAGTTCCGGCGAGCCCGGCGACGTGGCCGCCAACCTGGAGATCCTCGACGAGGCCGCGGCCCGCGCGGCGCGGGCCGGCGCCGGGCTGCTGCTCGCCCCCGAGCTCTTCCTCACCGGTTACGCGATCGGCGACGCCGTGACCCGGCTGGCGGAAACCGCCGACGGCCCGTCCGCCCGCGCGGCCGCCGCGATCGCCGCCCGCCACGGTCTGGCCGTCGGCTACGGCTACCCCGAGCGCGACCCCGAGCGGCCCGGCGTCCTCTACAACGCCGCGTGGCTCTTCGGTCCCGACGGCGCCCCGCTCGCCCACTACCGCAAGACCCATCTCTTCGGCGACGGCGAGCGGGAGTGGTTCACCCCGGGCGACGCGAGCGTCGTCCAGGCCCGGCTCGGCGGCCTGACGATCGGTCTGATGATCTGCTACGACGTGGAGTTCCCGGAGAACGTCCGGGCGCACGCACTGGCCGGCACCGACCTCCTGCTGGTGCCGACCGCCCTCATGCACCCGGCCGAGATCGTGCCGGAATCGGTCGTCCCCGTGCGGGCCTTCGAGAACCAGCTCTACCTGGCGTACGCCAACCGCACCGGCCCCGAGGGCGACTTCGAGTTCGTCGGCCTGTCCACGCTCGCCGGGCCGGACGGCACGGCCCGGGCGCGCGCCGGACGGGGCGAGGACCTGGTGTTCGGTGAGGTCGACCCGGAGTTCCTGGCGGTCTCCCGCGCGGAGAACCCCTACCTGCGCGATCGCCGACCCGGTCTGTACGGCGCCCTCGCCGAAGGCTGAGACGGGGCCGGCCCCTCCTCGTCCCCGGCCGCGGACCCGGCCCGGTTCCGGGCCTCCCGGTCCCGTTCACCGTCCGCACGCCACCGGTCCGCGCCGGGCCGCGCGCCGCTTTCCCGTACCCGCTCCACCTGCCTCACCCGTATCCGTGCAAGGAGTCCGTACCCCATGACGTCCACGGTGCCCACCGCCGTCCAGCACACCGACGGCCAGCCGCCGATCACCATGTTCGGTCCGGACTTCCCGTACGCCTACGACGACTTCCTGGCCCATCCGGCCGGTCTGGGGCAGATCCCGGCGACCGAGTTCGGCGCCGAGGTGGCCGTGATCGGCGGCGGTCTGTCCGGGATCATCGCCGCCTACGAGCTGATGAAGATGGGCCTGAAGCCCGTCGTGTACGAGGCCGACCGGATCGGCGGCCGGCTGCGCACCGTCGGCTTCGAGGGCCCGGAGACCGAGGGACTGACCGCCGAGATGGGCGCGATGCGCTTCCCGCCCTCCTCCACCGCGCTCCAGCACTACATCGACTTGGCCGGCCTCGCGACCAGGCCCTTCCCGAACCCGCTGGCCGAGTCCACCCCGTCGACCGTCGTCGATCTCAAGGGCGAGTCGCACTACGCCGAGACCATCGACGACCTGCCGCAGGTCTACCGGGACGTCGCCCGGGCCTGGAGCGACTGCCTGGAGGAGGGCGCCGACTTCTCCGACATGAACCGCGCCCTGCGCACGCGCGACGTGCCGCGCATCCGCGAGATCTGGTCCCGGCTCGTCGAGAAGCTCGACAATCAGACGTTCTACGGCTTCCTCTGCGAGTCCGAGGCCTTCAAGTCCTTCCGCCACCGCGAGATCTTCGGACAGGTCGGCTTCGGCACCGGCGGCTGGGACACCGACTTCCCCAACTCCATCCTGGAGATCCTGCGGGTCGTCTACACCGAGGCGGACGACCACCACCGCGGCATCGTCGGCGGCTCGCAGCAGCTGCCGCTGCGGCTGTGGGAGCGCGAGCCGGCGAAGATCGTCCATTGGGCGCCGGGCACCTCCCTGCGGTCGCTGCACGAGCGCGGCGAACCGCGGCCGGCCGTCACCCGGCTGACCCGCGCCGCCGGGAACCGGATCACCGTCACCGACACCTCCGGCGACATCCGTACGTACCGGGCGGCCGTCTTCACCGCCCAGTCCTGGATGCTGCTGTCCAAGATCGCCTGCGACGACTCGCTCTTCCCGATCGACCACTGGACGGCGATCGAGCGCACCCACTACATGGAGAGCTCCAAGCTCTTCGTCCCCGTCGACCGGCCGTTCTGGCTGGACAAGGACGAGAAGACCGGGCGGGATGTCATGTCGATGACCCTCACCGACCGGATGACCCGGGGGACGTACCTGCTGGACGACGGACCGGACAAGCCGGCCGTCATCTGCCTGTCGTACACCTGGTGCGACGACAGCCTCAAGTGGCTTCCGCTGTCCGCCGCCGAGCGGATGGAGGTCATGCTGAAGTCGCTCGGCGAGATCTACCCCGATGTCGACATCCGGTCGCATGTCATCGGCAACCCGGTCACGGTCTCCTGGGAGAACGAGCCCTACTTCATGGGCGCCTTCAAGGCCAATCTGCCGGGTCACTACCGCTACCAGCGGCGTCTGTTCACGCACTTCATGCAGGACCGGCTGCCCGAGGACAAGCGGGGCATCTTCCTGGCGGGCGACGACATCTCGTGGACGGCCGGCTGGGCCGAGGGCGCGGTGCAGACGGCGCTCAACGCGGTGTGGGGCGTGATGCACCACTTTGGCGGGGCGACCGATCCGTCCAACCCGGGACCGGGTGACGTCTACGACGAGATCGCCCCGGTCGAGCTGCCGGAGGACTGAGGGATCGGCCCCGGCCCGGGAGCCGTGCCTCAGGAGCCGAGAGCCGAGAGCCGAGAGCCGCGGGCTCAGGGCCGCCGGGCGAGGGGCGTGAGCATCATCCGCCCCACCAGGCCCACCGAGCGGTCGAGGCGCTCGGCGAACTCCTCGGCCAGCGCGGGCAGCCGCCGCAGCTGCCACAGCGTGCGCGCGGCGACCCAGGCTCCCTCGCGGGCCCGCTCCAGACTCCAGCAGCCGAGCAGATGGGTGAGCGGGTCCGCGACCTCCAGCGGGTCCGGGCCCGGCATCAGTTCCTCCCGGACGCGTTCCTCCATGAGGACGAGGACGTCGCCGACCCGGTCGAACTCGTCCTCCAGGTCCGCGGGCGCGCAGTCCAGGGCCCGGCTGGTGTCGACCACGGCGAGCGCCAGATCGTGTCCGATGTGCGCGTTGATCCCGGCCAGCGCGAACTGGAGCGGCAGCACCCCGGGATGGCGCCGCTGGTCGAACAGCGGCCGCCAGCAGGCGGGCGGCGCGCCGCCCGCCTGGACGGCGTCGACGGCCGCGAGATAGCGCTCGGCGAACCGTACGTCGAGAGTGGCGGCGGCCTCCGGGTCGGCGAAGGTACCGGCCTCGATGGCCCGGCCGATCTCCTCGGTGACGGTCAGATAGACCCGGTTGAACACGGCGACCCCGTCGGCCGGATTCCATGTCCCGCGCAGCGCCCGCATCCGCTCCACCACGGGGTCGACCGACCGGAACGGCCCGATCGGCCCGCTGCTCCATTCCTCCGGCGGCGCGGGAGGCACTCCCTCCGCCCGTTCGCCGGGCCGCCGGGTGAGCCGTTCGGTGGATCGCGCCGCGGTCCGCTGGGTCTGTGCCATGGGGGCAGATAAACAGCAGCCGGGCCCGGGAGGGGACTCCACAGGCCCGGCTTCGCCGGATCGGACGAAAATCGTCAGCTCTTCGAGGTGTCCTCGGAACCGCTCTCGTACGAGCTGGTACCGGAGTCGAGCAGCGGCTCCTGCTGCTTCATGTGGGCCGGGGCGAAGGCGCGCAGCACGTGGTAGCCGGTGATGACGACCAGGGTGCCGAGCGCGATGCCGCCCAGTTCGAAGGTGTCGGTGAAGGTCAGCTTCACACCGCCGACGCCGATGATGATGCCGGCCGCGGTGGGCACCAGGTTGAGCGGGTTGCGCAGGTCGACCTTGGCGTTGATCCAGATCTGGGCGCCGAGCAGGCCGATCATGCCGTACAGGATCACGGTGATGCCGCCGAGCACACCACCGGGGATGGCGGCGACGACCGCGCCGAACTTCGGGCACAGACCGAACAGCAGCGCGAAGCCGGCGGCGGCCCAGTAGGCGGCGGTGGAGTAGACCCGGGTGGCGGCCATGACGCCGATGTTCTCGGAGTACGTGGTGTTCGGCGGGCCGCCCACGGCGGTGGACAGCATGGAGCCGACGCCGTCGGCGGCGATCGCGGTGCCGAGCTTGTCGTCCAGCGGGTTGCCGGTCATCTCGCCGACGGCCTTGACGTGACCGGCGTTCTCCGCGATGAGCGCGATGACGACGGGCAGCGCGACCAGGATCGCGGACCACTCGAAGCTGGGGCCGTGCAGGGAGGGCAGACCGAACCAGTCGGCCTTGGAGACACCGGAGAGGTCCAGCCGCCAGTGGTCGGCGACCTCACCGCCGCCGGTCGCCGAATGGATCTTCCCGAAGACCAGGTCGGAGACCCAGGAGAGGCCGTAGCCGAAGACCAGGCCGAGGAAGATCGCGATACGCGACCAGAAACCGCGCAGACAGACCACCGCGAGGCCGGTGAACAGCATGGTGAACAGGGCCGTCCACTGGTCCTGCGGCCAGTAGACGGACGCGGTGACCGGCGCCAGGTTGAAGCCGATCAGCATGACGACGGCGCCGGTGACCACCGGCGGCATGGCCGCGTGGATGATCCGCGCGCCGAACTTCTTCACCGCGAGACCCGCGAGGAACAGCGCCGCGCCGACCACGAACACCGCGCCGGTCACGGTGGCGCTGCTGCCGCCGGAGGCCCGGATCGCCGCGGCGACACCCACGAAGGAGAGCGAGCAGCCCAGGTAGGAGGGGACGGTGCCGCGGGTCGCGAGCAGGAAGATCACGGTGGAGACACCGGACATCATGATCGCGAGGTTCGGGTCCAGACCCATGAGGACCGGGGCGACGAACGACGCGCCGAACATCGCGACCACGTGCTGGGCGCCGAGCCCGATCGTCCGCGGCCAGGTCAGCCGTTCGTCCGGCCGGACGACGGCCCCGGGAGCCGGCGTCCTCCCGTCGCCGTGCAGGGTCCAGCGCACGCCGAGCCTCATGTGGTCGCTCCAGTTCTCAGGGTCCGGTGACTCCCGGCCCCGTCGTGTCGGGACCGAAAAAGATCAGCCATATGGTAATGCCGCGCGAGACGGCCGACCGACCGGTGCGTACGGTGGTCGGCCGCCTTGTGCCCGGAGCCTGTCAGCCAACCTCCTCCGATGCCCGTGACCGCGCCGCGCCGACCGCCTCGCGGGTACGTGTCCGAAGCACCCCGGCGGCCGGTACCAGACCGAACGCGAGCAGTGTGACCAGCGAGAACGAGACGACGAGGCTGGTCGCGTCGGCGATCTGGCCGATCGCGGAGGGGGCCAGGAGACCCGAGGCGTATGTGATGGTGGCGACACCCGCGATGGCCTGGCTGGGATTCGGCCCGCTGCGTCCGGCGGCGGCGAAGGCGAGCGGGACCACCACCGCGACACCGAGCCCGATCAGTCCGAATCCGGCCATCGCGAGGACGGCGTGCGGGGCGGTCACCACGAGCACCCCGCCGAGGCCCGCGACGAGGCCCCCGGTCCGTACGGTGCGCACCGCGCCGAACCGGTCCACCACCCGGTCGCCGGCGAACCGCGCCACGGCCATGGTGAGGGCGAAGGCGGTGGTGGACGCGGCGGCCAGGCCGGCCGAGGTACCCAGCTCGCCCTTCAGATAGACCGCCGACCAGTCCATGCTCGCCCCCTCCGCGAACACCGCGCAGAACCCCACGGCGCCGATGATCAGGGCGGACTTCGGCGGCAGCGCGAAGCGCGGCGGGGCCTCCTCGTCGGTGCCGCCGCGTAGGTCGAGCACCCCCTGGCAGCAGACCAGACCGAGCGCGGTGAGGATCAGGGCGGCCATCAGATGGTGCAGCCGGGCGTCCGTGCCGAGGTGGGCGGCGACGGTGCCGGCGGCCGAGCCGATCAGCGCGCCCGCGCTCCACATGCCGTGCAGACCGGACATGATCGAACGGCCGAGCCGGGTCTCGGTCTCCACGCCGAGCGCGTTCATGCTGACGTCGGACATGCCGGCGGTGGCGCCGAAGACGAGGAGCGCGGCGCCCAGGGTGTAGACGTTCGGTGCGAGCGAGGGCAGCGTCAGGGCGAGGGTCCACAGGGCGAGGAGCCCGCGCAGGGCCGTCTTGGCGCCGATCCGGTGATTGACCGCGCCCGCGAGCGGCATCGCGAGCGAGGCGCCGATCGCCGGGAAGGCCAGCGCGAGCCCGAGCTGTCCGGCGCTGACGCCCGCGTGTTCCTGGATCCACGGGATCCGGGTCGCGAAGCTTCCGGTGACCGCGCCGTGGACGCAGAAGACGGCGGCGATGGCGTACCTCGCCCGCCGCAGTCCTGGTGTGGTGCCGGTCCTGTCCATCGTTCCCTCCCTGGATACCCCTGGACGCGCGGGTGCGCAGCGCGGGGCACGGCCGCGCGCCGGGCTCGTGCCGCGGCAGCGGTCGCGGTCGCAGTCGAGCTGTGCTGTGTCGTGGTGTGCGGAAGTGGGTGCCGTGCGGGGAGCCGTGCCGAGCCGTGTCGAGTCGGGTCGAGCGGAGCCGGGTCCGCGCCGCGTCCGCGTCGACGCTGCGCCGCGTAAACTATCAGGAACCCTGCCTGATAAATAGAAGCGCGGGAGCGCCGATGGGGTACGGGCATCTGAGAGGATCACCGCATGGCCGCATCCCCGAGCACCGCCCGGGCCCTCAACGACCGGCTCGCCCTGCGTCTGCTCCAGGACGCCGGCCCGTTGACGGCGACCCAGCTGAAGACGCTCACCGGGCTCTCCCGCCCCACCGTCGCCGACCTCGTGGACCGGCTCCAGACCGGCGGCCTCGTGCATGTCGTCGGCGAGGCCGGGGTCCGGCGGCGCGGCCCCAACGCCCGGCTCTACGGGATCGTGGCCGACCGCGCGCATCTCGCCGCGCTGGATGTGCGCACCCGTTCCGTCTCCGTCGTCGTCGCCGACCTCCTGGGCACCACCCTCGCCGAGGCCACCCTGCCCATCGACGGCGGCGCCCCCGGACCCGCCGCCGAGCGGGCCGTGGAACTCCTCGAACGCACCGCCCGCGCGGCCGGCGCCGCCCGGCTGCACAGTGTCGCCGTCGGCGCGCCCGGTCTGATCGACCCGGCCACCCGCCAGCTGCGGGACACCGCGAAACTCCCCGAGTGGCACCGGCTCCTGGTCGCCGCGCTCCAGCAGCGCCTGCCCGCCACCGTCGTGGTGGAGAACGAGGTCAATCTGGCCGCCGTCGCCGAACTCCGCGAAGGCGCCGCCCGCGACGGCGACGGCAGCAGCGGTGACGGCAGCGGTGACGGCAGGGGGGAGAGCGGCGCCCCGGCCGGCCCCGGCCGCGACACCTTCGTCCTGCTCTGGCTCGGCCAGGGCATCGGCGCCGCCGTCGTCCTCGACGGACGGCTGCGCCGCGGGGCCTCCGGCGGCGCGGGCGAGATCGGCTTCCTGCCC
This sequence comes from Streptomyces sp. NPDC048718, assembly GCF_043198875.1. Lineage (NCBI taxonomy): Bacteria > Bacillati > Actinomycetota > Actinomycetes > Kitasatosporales > Streptomycetaceae > Streptomyces > Streptomyces sp. NPDC048718. The sequence continues at coordinate 71,199 of NZ_JBICVG010000022.1, read as the reverse complement.
GTGCCGGGCACCTCCGGGCTGCCCTCGGCACACGGCTGCGACGGCGGCTTCGACGAGCTGGCCTGCGCCGCCGCCATCGACGCCCTGGCCCGTACCCACGGCCTCGACCCCGCCACGGCCCTGGAGTCCGGGCATCCGGCCTTCCTGGACGAGCTCGCCGGCCGGCTCGCCCTCGGCGCGGCCTCGGTCGCCGCCGTCCTCGACCCCGGCCGCGTGATCCTCGCCGGCGAGACCGGCCACCGCGGCGGGCCGGACCTCGCCGCCCGTGTCGAGGCCCGCCTCGCCACGCTCTCCCCGCTGCGCACCGAGGTCCGCGCCACCGCCCTCGGCGACACCGCGATCCTGCGCGGCGCCCTGCTCACCGCGCGCGACGCGGCCCAGGAAGCCCTCTTCCCGTAAGGCCGAAGGGCCGGCCGTATGTCCGTATGTCCGTTTGCCCGCAGGGGTGAAGACGCGCCGCGCGCCCGCGCCGCATCCCGGGGAGGAGGGATGCGGCGCGGGCGCGCGGGGTGCGGACGAGTCGGGCCCGGCGGCGGCAAGGGCCGTGAAACCGCCGCCGGGAGTTTCGGCGAAGAGCCCGGGGGCCTTCAGTGAGCCGGCGTCGTCAGCAGGCGCCGAGGTCCTGCCAGACGCCCCAGTCGCCGGTCGTGCCCGGCTCCTCGTTCTGGGTCCACCACTTGGCCTTCCAGGTGTGGCCCTTGTGGGAGACGGTCTGGCCCGCGTTGTAGACCGTGCCGGCCGTGTACGCCGCCGCGGCGCAGCCCGCGGGCGGAGTGGTCGGCGGGGTCGTGGTCGGCGGGGTCGTGGGCGGCGTCGTCGGCGGGGTCGTGGGCGGGGTCGTCGGCGGCGTGGTCGGGGGAGTGGTGGGCGTCGTGCCCGGCTCCACCGTCGTCGTGCCGCGCGCCAGGTCCCCGGCGAGCGCGTACGCCGTCCCGTTGATCGTCACCGTCCAGTTCGAGGGCGTCGACACCGGCAGGTAGTAGTTGAACGCCAGGTCCACCGAGGCGCCGGGGGCGAGCGTCTGCCACGCCGGGAGCTTGAGCGACACCCGCTGGAAGTCGCCCTTCAGCCCGCCCACGTTGCTGCCCGTGTGGCCGCTGCTGATCACCTTCGTACCGAAGCCGGACTGGTCGGAGGCGTTGTCCGGCGCCGAGGTGCCGTAGTCGAACTGGAACTCCGTGCCGCCCGGCAGCGTCGTGGCCGTGTTGTTGGTGATCTTCAGCTTCGGGGTGATCGGGTAGTTGGAGTCGCCCAGCTTGAAGCCGCCGAACTCCACGGCCACGTTCACGGCCCGGTCCGGCGTCGTCCCGCCCGCCTTTCGCGCGCCGTACGGGGTGGCCGCCTTGAACTTGTCGTACATCAGCGAGGTGAGCGTCGAGCCCATGTCGTACTGGCCCTTGGCCGCGTTCCAGCCGTAGTCGCCGGCCAGCTCCCACACCATCGTGCCGCCGATGCCCCGGTCGACGACGTAGTCGGCCTTCGCGGCCACCGACTGCTCGTCCTCCGTGGACAGGAAGACCTTCTTCTCGGCGTTCCACAGCCACGGGGCGACCAGCGTCGCGTCGTACTTGCGGGCGTAGGTGCCGGTCAGCTTGGTGTCGGCGGGGAATCCGTACCGGGTGACGTAGTCACCGACGATCCCCTTCTCCAGGTTCTTGGCGTGCCACATCGGGTTGGATCCGGCGGGCGACTCCTTGCCGGCGGTGTCCTTGTCGTGCCACAGGTTGTCGATGCCGGACGCGCCGTCGCCGCACTTGGTCAGGCCGGAGCCGGCCGGGCAGGTGCTCGCGGCGGCCCGGCCCCACAGGCCGTCGGTGCCGCCCTGCACGTTCTTGTGGCCGCGGGTGTAGTACGGCAGGCCGATGTTGATCCGGCCGGCCGGCATCGAGCCGCGGAAGTAGTGGTACGCCCAGTCGGTGTTGAGGTAGCCGATGCTTCCGTACTGCGCCGAGCCGTAGACGTTGGCGGCGGCGAGTTCGGCGTCCTTGCCGTCGTCGAACAGGGAGGCGTTCGGGCCGACGTACTCGTTCCAGGCGCCGTGCAGGTCGTAGGACATGATGTTGACGTAGTCCAGATACCTCTGCATCTGGAAGGTCTCCATGCCGCGCAGCAGATAACCGGAGGAGGGCGCGGCGACGGTCAGCAGGTAGTGCCGGCCGTCGGCGGCGCCGGCCCGGTCGAGCTTCTCGCGCAGCGACTTCATCAGGGCCGCGTAGCCCTGGACGAGTCCCGCGCGGCGGCCGTTGGCGAGCTGCCAGTCCAGCGGGTTGCCCGCGTCCTTCATCGTCGTCGGGTACTCGTAGTCGATGTCGACGCCGTTGAAGCCGTACTTCCGGATGAAGTCGACGGCGGAGTTCGCGAAGGTGTCGATCCCGGTCTGGTTGACCGATCCGTCGGCGTTGGTGGCCATCGAGTAGAAGCCGCCGGAGTCCACCCGGCCGCCCTTGTCGTCGAAGTAGCCGCCGGTCTCCGCCCAGCCGCCGACCGAGATCAGCGTCTTCACGTTCGGGTGCTGCTTCTTGAACTTGTTGAGCAGGTTGAAGTGGCCCTTGTACGGGTACGCGGGGTCCATCTCGGCGCCCGCGACACCGGGCCAGGTCATCCCGGTGGCCGCGTTGTCGGGGCCGTCGGTGCCCACCGACAGCTTGTTGTCGCCGCCGACGTGACCGAAGGCGTAGTTGACGTGGGTGACCTTGTCCCACGGGATGTCGGAGGCCAGATAGGCGGGCTCGCCGTTCTTGCCGGTGCGCCAGCCGGTGAAGTAGCCGATGACGCGGCGCTGGTGGTCGGTGCCCATCTTCTCGCGGCCGTCGGCGTCGTAGACCGAGCAGTAGGGGACGTCGACGCCCGGGGTCCGGTACAGGCCGTCGGGGCGGCAGGACTCGTTGTCGGCGGCGTACGAGACACCGCCGGAGGCGAGGGAGCCGAGGAGCAGTCCGGCGACGGCCGCACCGGAAGCGAGCAGCGAGGCCCTCTTCTTCGTGGGGGAGAACACGATCGGGTTCCTCCAGGGGAGGTCGGGCGGAACACAACGAACAGGGGGTGGGTCGTGTCGAGGCCCGCGGAGTGCGCACACCGCCAGGGCCGTTCCTCGGAGGTGACTCGGAGATTAAGAGGACTAGACCAGAGCGTCAATAGGTCTGGACCAAAGGTGGCACGTGCGGGTCGGGCGGGGGGATGGGTCAGGGATCCGCTCGATATGTGAGTCACGCCACAAGGGTCGCCCGTCTGGTCGGACGCGGCGCGGGGCGTGGCACACTGGCCCTGTATCAGCAGCAGCGCACTCCGGGGTCGGTGTAATTCCGAACCGGCGGTTATAGTCCGCGACCCGTCCGCAGCCAGCGGCCGGTTGACCAGGCGAAATTCCTGGACCGACGGTGAAAGTCCGGATGGGAGGCAGTGCGCGGCGGGTGACCCCTCGGTCGAGGGGTGTGCCGGCCGTACGTCCGCTGGTCGCCGTACCCGCTTCTTCAGCCGGGTCCATCAGGCGTACCAGGGGATCCGGCCTCGGCGCATCCTGCGCGAGGTGTCTCTTCCGCTCTCTGTCGTCATCGACAGGCCCCGGAGTCCGTGCCCGAAGAGGCAGGAGGACCCGGTGGCCACCCAGGCCGACATCACCGCCATGCGGCGCGCGAGCACCCTCGCCGCCCGCGGTCTCGGCTTCACCCGCCCCGCCGCCGTCGTCGGCCGTGTCGTCGGTGTCGCCCCCGGCCGTCCGGCCTGCGGGGACACCGCCTACGTCACCCTCGCATCCCGCGCCCCCGCCCTCGCCGGCCCGTTCGCCGTCATGGCACCCGCGGCGCCCGCGGCCCTCGACGGCGCCGGAATCACCACCCTCACGGACGCGTTGCGGCTCGACATGAGCGAGACCGCGCACGCCGGATCCGACCTCCGGGCGACCGCCGTACCCCGCGCCGACGCGCCCAGCACCAGCACCAGCGCCGGTACCGGCGCCGCCACCGCCGCCGGAGCGCCGAGCGGGCCCGCTGCCGCGACCCGCGCCGCCGTCTTCGCCGCACCGCGCACCGCACCGCCCGCCGAACTGTCCCCCGACACCGTCCAGGGAGTCTGACCGTGTTCACCGGAATCGTCGAAGAACTGGGCGAGGTCGTCGCCGTCGAGCAGCTGCCCGACGCCTCCCGCTTCCGCCTGCGCGGCCCGCTGGTCACCGAGGGCGCCCGGCACGGCGACTCGATCGCCGTCAACGGCGTCTGCCTCACGGTCGTCGAGACCGCCGACGGCGAGTTCACCGCCGACGTGATGGCCGAGACCCTGAAGCGCTCCTCCCTCGGAGTCCTCACGACCGGCTCCCGCGTCAACCTGGAGCGGCCCACGGCCGTCGGCGGACGCCTCGGCGGCCACATCGTCCAGGGCCACGTGGACGGCACCGGCACCATCCTCAGGCGCGAGCCCTCCGAGCACTGGGAGGTCGTCACCGTCGGCCTGCCCGCCCGGCTCGCCCGCTACGTCGTCGAGAAGGGCTCCATCACCGTCGACGGCGTCAGCCTCACCGTCGTCGAGGCCGGCGACGAGCACTTCACCATCAGCCTCATCCCCACCACCCTCGCGCTGACCACGCTCGGCATCAAGCAGCCCGGCGACCCGGTCAACCTCGAAGTGGACGTCATCGCCAAGTACGTCGAGCGGCTGCTCGGCCCGAACGCCCAGGAGAACGTCAAGTGAACTGGCTCAACTCCGAGGCGTTCACCGTCCTCGGCCAGCACATCCTGTGGTCCGACATGATCGGCAACACCATCGGTCTGGTCGCCCTCGCCCTCGGCTGGCGCCGCTCCATCCTCACCTGGCCCACCCAGCTGCTCTCCGGTGTCGTCCTCGTCGGCGCCTACGCCTCCGCCCACCTCTCCGGCGGCGTCGGCAAGCAGCTCCTCGTCATCGGCGTCGCCGTCTGGGGCTGGTGGCAGTGGAACCGGGGCAGGCAGCACGCCCAGGACGGCTCGCTCGCCGTCCGCTTCGCGACCTGGAAGGAGCGCGGGCTGCTGCTGGCCGGCGCGGCCCTCGGCACCCTCGCCGTCGGCGGCCTGTTCACTCTCTACCCGTCGCTGTCCTGGAGCCCGTGGGCCGACGCGTACATCTTCGTCGGGACCCTCGTCGCGATGGTCGCCCAGGCCCGCGGCCTGGTCGAGTTCTGGTTCGCCTGGCTCCTCGTCGACCTCGTCGGCGTCCCGCTCGCCTTCCACAGCGGCCTCGCCTTCTCCGGCATGGTCTACGTCGTCTACTTCGCCCTCGTCCTGTGGGGCATGCGCGACTGGTGGCTGCGGTCGCGGACCGCCCCCGTCCTGGAAGGAGCCCACGCATGAGCACCCGCACCACGCCCGCCGGCCCCCTTTCCGCCGTGCCGAACCCGCTCGCCGAGGCTCCCGGGAACGGGCTCTGGGACACCTCCGACCTCGCCCTCGACCCCGTCGAGCAGGCCATCGCGGACATCGCCGCCGGCCGTCCCGTCGTGGTCGTGGACGACGAGGACCGCGAAAACGAGGGCGACCTCGTCATCGCCGCGGAGAAGGTCACCCCCGAGGTCGTCGCCTTCATGATGAGCGAATGCCGGGGCCTGATCTGCGCGCCCATGGAGGGCGCCGAACTCGACCGCCTCCGGCTGCCGCAGATGGTCGACCAGAACACCGAGGCGATGCGGACCGCGTTCACCGTCTCCGTCGACGCGAGCCCCGTCCACGGCGTCACCACCGGCATCTCGGCCGCCGACCGCGCCACCACCCTGCGGATGCTGGCCGCCGGTACGTCCGAGCCCGGCGACTTCGTCCGCCCCGGCCATGTCTTCCCGCTGCGGGCCCGGCCCGGCGGTGTGCTGACCCGCCCCGGCCACACCGAGGCCGCCGTCGACCTGGCCAGGCTCGCCGGGCTCCGTCCGGCCGGCGCGATCGTCGAGATCGCGGGCGAGGACGGGGTGATGCTGCGGCTGCCCGAGCTGGTGCCGTTCGCCCGCAAGCACGGTCTGACGATCGTCTCCATCGAGGACCTGATCGCCTACCGGCGCTCCGCCGAGCCCCTCGTACGCCGGGAGGCCGAAGTCCGGCTGCCCACCGCGTACGGCGAGTTCACGGCGTACGGCTACCGCTCCACCACCGACGGCGTCGAGCACGTCGCCCTCGTCCACGGCGACCTCGGCGACGGCGAGGACATCCTGGTCCGGATCCACTCCGAGTGCCTGACCGGCGACGTCTTCCACTCGCTGCGCTGCGACTGCGGCCCCCAGCTCCAGGCGGCCATGGAACGGATCACCGAGGCCGGCCGAGGGGTCGTCGTCTATCTGCGCGGCCACGAGGGCCGGGGCATCGGGCTGCTGTCCAAGCTCCGGGCGTACGAACTCCAGGAACGCGGCCGCGACACCCTCGATGCCAATCTGGAACTCGGCCTGCCCGCCGACGCCCGCGACTACGCGGCCGGCGCGCGGATCCTCGCCGACCTCGGGGTCCGCAGCCTGCGGCTGCTCACCAACAACCCCGACAAGACCGCCGCCCTCACCCGGCACGGCCTCGACGTCACCGGCCGCGAGGCGATGGAGGTCCAGGCGGACGAGCACAACCTCCGCTACCTGCGCACCAAGCGGGACCGGATGGGGCACGACCTGCCCTGGCTGGACGGCACGGCGACCGGCACCCATCCCCAGTAACACCGGCCCCAGTAACACCGGCGGAGCCGGCGGACAGAGCCGCCACCGGGCGGCGACATGACACCGCGCGACAGCACGCCGGCCGGATGGCAAGAACACAGCAAGGAGAGACATGAGCGGCAAGGGCGCACCCGTCCTCAGCGTGAAGAACTGCGGCGACCTGCGCGTCGCGATCGTCGCGGCCCAGTGGCACGAGAAGATCATGGACGGCCTCGTCGACGGCGCCCTGCGCGCCCTCAAGGAGTTCGGCATCGAGGAGCCCACCCTGCTGCGCGTCCCGGGCAGCTTCGAACTCCCCGTCGTGGCCAAGGCGCTCGCCGGACGCGGCTACGATGCGGTCGTGGCGCTCGGCGTCGTCATCCGCGGCGGCACGCCGCACTTCGAGTACGTGTGCCAGGGCGTCACCCATGCCCTCGCCCAGGTCGCCGTCGACACCGGCGTACCCGTCGGATTCGGTGTCCTGACCTGCGACACCGAGGAACAGGCCCTGGACCGGGCCGGCCTCGAAGGGTCCCACGAGGACAAGGGCCACGAGGCCGTGACCGCCGCCGTCGCCACCGCGACCACGCTGCGCACGGTCAGCGAACCCTGGCGCTGAGGCGCGAGCCCGTACCCCGTACCCTGAGGACATCATGGCGAACAAAACCTTCGAAGAGCTCTTCACCGAGCTCAAGAACAAGGCCGAGACCGGCGACCCGGCGACCTCCCGTACGGCGGAACTGGTCGGCAAGGGCGTCCATGCCATCGGCAAGAAGGTCGTCGAGGAGGCCGCCGAGGTCTGGATGGCCGCCGAGTACGAGGGCAAGGAAGCCGCCGCCGAGGAGATCTCGCAGCTGCTGTACCACGTCCAGGTGATGATGGTCGCCCGCGGGATCTCGCTCGACGACGTGTACGCCCATCTCTGATCCGCCCGCCCCTTGAGGAGTCTCTCCGGCAAGGGGCCGGCCGCGCGCACCGCGCGTCTCCCGCACCACCCGTTCCGACGTACGACCTCTGAGGCAAAGGAAGCCCACCCCATGCTGCGCATCGCCGTCCCCAACAAGGGTTCCCTCTCCGGACCTGCGATGGAGATGCTCCATGAGGCGGGCTACCGGCAGCGCAAGGAGTCCAAGGAACTCGTCACCGTCGACCCGGACAACGACGTGGAGTTCTTCTACCTCCGTCCCAAGGACATCGCGATCTACGTGGCGTCCGGCCGGCTCGACATCGGCATCACCGGCCGCGACCTGCTCCTGGACTCCGCCGCCGACGCCGAGGAGATCCTGCCGCTGAACTTCGGCCGCTCGACCTTCCGCTACGCCACCCGTCCGGGCACCGCGACCGGTCCCAAGGACTTCCACGGCATGACGATCGCCACCTCCTACGAGGGCATCGTCGCCAAGCACCTGGCCGAGCAGGGCATCGAGGCCTCCGTCGTCCACCTGGACGGCGCCGTCGAGACCGCGATCCAGCTGGGCGTCGCCCAGATCATCGCGGACGTCGTCGAGACCGGCACCAGCCTGCGCAACGCCGGCCTGGAGGTCATCGGCGACCCGATCCTCACCTCCGAGGCCGTGGTCGTCCGCCGGGCCGGCGCCCCCACCGACGACCCCAAGGTGCAGCAGTTCCTGCGCCGCCTCCAGGGCGTCCTGGTCGCCCGCAGCTACGTGATGATGGACTACGACTGCCGCGCCGAGCACCTGGAGCAGGCCGTCGCCCTCACCCCCGGCCTGGAGTCCCCGACCGTCTCGCCGCTGCACAACGAGGGCTGGGTCGCGGTCCGCGCCATGGTCCCGTCCCGCGAGGCGCAGAAGGTCATGGACGACCTGTACGAGCTGGGCGCCCGCGCCATCCTCACCACGGCCATCCACGCCTGCCGGCTCTGACACCGGCCACGGGCCGCGCGTACACGGGCGGATCCCGCGTACGCGCGCCCGCGCCCGTGCCGGTGTCATCGCGCCCCGAGCCGGCGCACCGCTCGTACACGGATCGCACCGATCACACCGAACGCGCGGGTCGCACCGATCGTCCGGATCGGGATCACCTCGCCCGCCCCGCTCGCCCGCTCGTCCCGCCCGCACCGAAAGCCGGATCACCCGCATGACCGACACCAGCGCACCCGCCCTCCCGGTCACCTTCCGGCCGGCCCGCACCCGGATCGTCCTGCTGACCTCCGCGGTGGCGATGTTCCTCGTCATCAGTGCCGTCGGCATGATGCTGGAGGGGCTGTCGCCGGGCGAGCGGACGAGTTTCGTCTTCATAGCCGCGCTCTTCGCCGGTGTCCTGGTCATGCTCAGCCGGCCCAAGGTCGTCGCCGACGAGGAGGGTGTGACGGTCGTCAACATCACCCGGGTCCGGCGGCTCGCGTGGGCGGAGATCCTGCGGGTCAACCTGCGCCCCGGCGACCCCTGGGTGTTCCTCGACCTGAGCGACGGCACCAGCATGCCGGTACTCGGCATCCAGCCCGGCATCGCCAAGGGCCGGGCCATAGAGGACGCCCGCGCGCTGCGCGCCCTCGCCGACAGCCACGGCACCGGGCGCGAGACCTCCTGACCCCGGGTCCGATCCCCGCGCCGGGCTCCCGCCCCCGGCCGCCGCGTCCCCGGCCTTGGCGTCCGGCCGCCATGCCCGATCCCGGCGTCCGCCCGCCGCGCCCGGCCCCGTCCCGGGCACCCGGGTCCGGGGAGACCCTGATCCGTCCCCGTACAGAACCCTGATCCGTCCCCCATCCGGAGCCGACCCCCTGCCCGGGACGGGGCGTGCGTGACTACTCTGGTGGCGGTGGTGCCGAGCGCACCACCGCCTCGCGTGTGAGGGCCGCCCGCCGGCGGCCCGCGGGGCCGACCTTCGACCCGAGGAGTGACTCCCTCCAGCAATGGACGGATCGTCCGGTAATACCCGCGCCGCCCCCTCGTCCGAGGCGGCGGCATGATCGTCTCCCTTCTGCTGCTCGTCGCGGCATTCCTTCTGATCCTCGCCAACGGCTTCTTCGTGGCCGCCGAGTTCGGCCTCGTCACCGTGGAACGGGCCGACGCCGAGCGCGCCGCCGCCGAGGGCGACCGCCGTGCCCGCACCGTCGTCACGGCGCTGCGCGAGCTGTCCTTCCAGCTCTCCGGCACCCAGCTCGGCATCACCATCACCTCGCTGGTCACCGGCATGCTCGCCGAGCCCGCGATCGCCGGGCTGCTCGACGGGCCGCTCGGCGCCACCGGTCTCCCGGCCGGCGCTGTCTCCGGCATCTCCGTACTGATCGGCATGCTCCTCGCCTCCGCCGTGCAGATGGTGGTCGGCGAACTCGTGCCGAAGAACTGGGCGGTCTCCCGGCCGCTCCAGGTGGCCCGCTTCGTCGCCGGCCCGCAGCATGTGTTCTCCGCCCTGTTCCGGCCGGTGATCGCCGCGCTCGACACCGTCGCCAACCGGCTCGTCCGGCTCTTCGGCGTCGAACCGGCCGACGAGCTTGACTCCGTGCGCACCCCGGGGGAGCTGGTCTCCCTCGCCCGCCACTCGGCCCAGGCCGGCACCCTCGAACAGGACACCGCCGACCTCTTCGTACGGACCCTGACCCTCGGCGGGCTCACCGCCGACCAGGTCATGACCCCGCGGGTGAAGGTGAGCGCCCTGCAGTCCGACGCGACCGCGGCCGACGTCCTCAACCTCACCCGGGCCACCGGCCTGTCCCGCTTCCCGGTCTACCGCGAGCGGATCGACGAGATCGTCGGCATGGTCCACCTCAAGGACGCCCTCGCGGTCGTCCCGCACGAGCGGCACCGGGTCCCGGTCGGCCGGATCGCCGTCCCGCCGCTGCTCGTCCCCGAGTCGCTGCCCGTCCAGGCCCTGCTCGAACGGCTGCGCCGTGAGCAGCCGATCGCGGTCGTCGTCGACGAGTACGGCGGCACCGCCGGCGTCGTCACCCTGGAGGACATCGTCGAGGAACTGGTCGGCGAGGTCCGCGACGAGCACGACACCGCCGCCGACGCGCGCCCCGAACTCGCGCCCGTGCCCTCGGAGGACGGCTCCCAGATCTGGGAGGCCGACGGCTCCTGCCGGGTGCACACCCTGCGCCGGATAGGGCTCGACGTGCCCGACGGACCGTACGAGACGGTCGCCGGGCTCGTCGCCGATCTGCTCGGGCGCATCCCGGCCCCGGGCGACCGGGCCGAACTGCCCGGCTGGCGCCTCTCGGTGCGCCAGGTCGACCGCTACCGCGCCGAACGGGTGCGCCTCATGCGCACCGCCCCGGTGCCCGTCGCCGCGGAGGCGGTCCGATGAGTCTGCTGCCCCTGCTGTTCGCCGTCCTGCTCGTCCTGGCCAACGGCTTCTTCGTCGGCGCCGAGTTCGCGCTCGTCTCCGTCCGCCGCAGCCAGATCGAACCGCTCGGCGGGGCCCGCGCCCGCCAGGTCCTGCACGGCCTGGAGAACCTGCCGCAGATGATGGCCGCCGCCCAGTTCGGCATCACCGTCGCCTCCCTGACGCTCGGCGCGGTCGCCGAGCCGACCGTGGCCCGGCTGCTCGAACCCGTCTTCCACGCCGTCCACGTACCCGAGGGTCTGATCCACCCCCTCGGCTATGTGATCGCGCTGGCCGTGGTGGTCGTGCTGCACCTGGTCATCGGTGAGATGGTGCCGAAGAACCTGGCCATGGCCGACCCCGAGCGCACCGCGCTGCTCCTCGGCCCCGGCCTGGTCGGCTTCGCCCGGATCTGCCGGCCCGTCACCACCGCGCTGGGCGCCTGCGCCCGGCTGGTCCTCAAGGCCTTCAAGGTCGAGCCGAAGGACGAGGTGGAGGCCGTCTTCACCCGTGCGCAGCTCGGCCGGCTCGTCGAGGACGCCGGCCAGGCGGGACTGCTCGACCCGGCCGAGCAGGAGCGTCTGGAGGACGCCCTGGAGCTGGGTACCCGCCCGGTGACGGATGTCCTCATACCCGCCGCCGCGCTGGTCACGGTCTCCCCGTCGGCCACTCCGCGCGAGATCGAGGAGCTGACCGTACGGACCGGCTACTCCCGTTTCCCGGTCCGCGCCGAGGGGCGCGGCACCCTCATGGGCTTCGTGCACGTCAAGGACGTCCTCGACCTGGAGGACCGGGAGCGCGCGGTGCCCCAGCAGGTGTGGCGCCCGATGGCCACGCTCCGGGCGGAGCTGCCGCTCGACGACGCGCTCACCGTGATGCGCCGGGCCGCGACCCATCTGGCCCAGGTCGCGGACGCCTCCGGGCGGGTGCTCGGTCTGGTCGCCCTGGAGGACGTCCTGGAGATGCTGGTCGGCGAGGTCCGTGACCCCGCCCACCGGGTCGTGGCACCTGCCGCGCGGCCGGACGCGCGGCAGGAGCCGAGGCCGGTGAAGGCCCTGGCGGGCTGACGGCCGGTGACGGCCCTCGCGGGCCGAGCCGGAACCCCGGCCGGTCCGCGAGGTGCCGGCCGGTCCGCGAGGCATCGGTCGGTCCGCGAGGTGCCGGCCGGGCCCGGGGCAGCGCCCGGGCCGCCGTCCGGGGCGGAGGAGCCGCCGGACGGGCCCTGGGCTCGGGGAGGCCGCCGGGGTCAGATCCCCGGCGGCTCCTGCGGGCCGCGGCCGGCCGGGCCGCGGCCCGACAGCACCTCGCCGTACGCCTGCATCAGATCGGGCAGCCGCAGCGTCGCCAGATCCTCGCGGGACGGAGTGGTCGCGAAGCCGGACAGCCGCAGATCGCGGTACGCGCAGGACTTCTCGTACAGGGTGCGCAGGAACCGCCCGTTGCCCAGCTCGTCGATCCAGCCCTGCTCGACCACGTGCCCGCTGATCGAGCGCAGCTCGTCCAGCGCCTCCTCGTCCCAGCCGTCGCCGTTCGCGGCGGCGAGCACCCGGCCGATCTCGGTGAGTTCGAGCGGGCGGTACGAGGGGAAGTCGACCCGGGTCGTGAAGCGCGAGGACAGTCCGGGATTGGCGGCGAGCAGCCGGTCCATGCCCTCGGGGTAGCCCGCCAGGATCACCACGAGATGGTCGCGGTTGTCCTCGGCGCGCTTGAGGAGGACCTGGAGCGCCTCGTCGCCGTAGGCGTCGCCCTTGCTGTAGCCGGTGTTGGAGAGCGCGTACGCCTCGTCGACGAAGAGCACCCCGCCGACCGCCGAGTCGATCAGCTCGTTCGCCTTCACCGCGGTCTGGCCCAGGTACTCGCCGACGAGATCGGCGCGCTGGGCCTCCACGAGATGGTCGCCGCCGAGCAGACCGAGCGCGTAGAAGACCCGGCCGAGGATGCGGGCGACGGTGGTCTTGCCGGTGCCGGACGGGCCCGAGAAGACGAAGTGCCGCTTGGGCGGCTGGACGGGCAGCCCCTCCCCGGCGCGCAGCCGGGCCATCTCCAGCTGCGCCGACAGCGCCTTCACCTGGCGTTTGACCGGCTCCATGCCGACCATCCGCTCCAGTTGCTCCAGCGCGTCGGCGAGCAGCCGGGGGTCGGTCGGGCTCGCGGGGAAGCGGGGCGGCACCGGCTGGCGCGGCACCGCGGCCTTCTGCCGGACGAACTCGGGGGGCTCCGGGGGCTCCGGAGTCGTGAACGGGGGTACGGCCTCGGTGCTGACCAGCAGCCCGTCGCCGGCCGGCACCTCCGGCTCGAAGCCGCCCGCGGCCTCCGTGTCGGCGGCGGTCGGTATGTCCTGGCCGAGTCCGCCGTACAGCGGCGCGCCCGGCAGGGGATCGTCCGGGCCCTCGAAACCGTCGTACTCGGCGATCGCCGTCAGCCGCGCGGTGGTGTCCATGAACGCCGGGTCGATCCGGTGCACGGCCCGGTAGAGGGGGAGCGCGGCGGCCGTCCGGCCGGTGCCCTCGTGGGCCCGGGCCAGCCAGTAGCGCAGTTCCTTGCGCTGCGGCTGTTCGCTGCGGCAGCGCATCAGCGCGGCGGCCAGCATCGGTTCGGCCTGTCCGTACATCTCCAGGCGGACCCGGGCCATGCCGCCGAACAGGCCCGCCTCGATGCCGAGGAAGGGGTCGTCCACCAGCGGCTCGGTGTGCCGGACCAACTGCTCCCAGTCCTTGACCAGATATGCCCGGCAGGCGTGCAGGAAGCGCACGTGTAAGTCCGTGTCGACCGGTGGGAGACCCGCCAACGCCCGGTCCAGCTCGGCCACATGGCGGCCGTCGAGCCAGTGCGAGGCGTGCGCGAGCAGCAGATCGCGCGGGGTCTCCAGCACCGGCTGCACCCACCAGCCCAGCCAGTACCAGGAGTTGAGGGTCCGCCGGTGCCGCGTCCGCTGCTCGCCGAACCGTTCCCGGTGGCGGAACATCCGCAGCAGCGCGGTCGTGGTGTCCACCCGCAGCGCGTGCAGGCCGAGCCACCCGTCCGCCATGCCGGGGTCGATGCGTACCGCCGTCCGGAACTCCTCCTCGGCCTGCGGATACGCGCCCATGGTGTAGGCGTCGACCCCGCGCAGCCAGGCGAGTTCGGCGGGGGCGTGCGCGCCCTGTGTGCCGAAATCCATCGGTCCCCCACAACCGTCTTCACGTGGACGGGAATTGACCACACCGAGGGGCATCGTACCGGCGGGACGGGCGTCTGAAGAGGGAGAAGGAGCGGATCCCCTCGATCAGGGGGATCCACGAAAAGCCGCTCGGCTGGTTCCCGACGCGGCGATGGCTGGTTCACCGATGGTTACGGACGGTGAGTCCCGGAGGCGGAACGAAGCCCCCGATCACGGGGGAACAACCGGGGGCTTCGCGTCCGCGGCGGCTTCGCGAGCCGCACATTGAGAACGTAAGACCTGTACGCCCCTTGGGTCAAGCCGAGTTGAGGCACTCGCGCAAGCGGAATACCGACGGCTCAGTTTGCGGCCGGTGAGTTGTCACCGTACGTGATGGTCTGGTGCGTGCCTGCTGCCACAGAAGGCCCGGGCCGCCACACGTACCCCTCCTGGCACTCGCGCACCAGGGTGTCGGCGAACGGCCGTGAGGGGTCCCCGGCGAAATGGCGAGTCTCCGCCACGGTCCAGCCGTCCCAGAAATCCGACAGCGCCAGCCCGTCCCGCCGGCGCCCGCGCACCCAGGACTCCTCGGGGCCGCGTTCCATCCACAACAGCCGCGCCAGATGGGGCCGCAGCGCCCGCCGGCCGGCCCCCACGCCCTCCACCAGGACGACGGGCGCGGGGGGCAGCGGCCGGGGCGGGCCGAAGCGGCGAAGGTCCCAGTCGTACGGGGAGTAGAGCGCGCTCTCGCCCCGGGAGAGCGGCCCGAGCACCTGGCGCAGCATCCGGTCGGTCCAGGCGAAGGGCTCGTCGTGGGTGGCGAGGTCGTCGAGATGGAGGACGGGGGCGGGGCCCGTGCGGGCGCCGATGCGGTCGGCGGGGCCGGCGCCGGTGCCGGTGTGACCGCCGGGTCCGGGGCCGGTGGGTTCGCTGCTCCCGCCGTCGTCGGCGCCGCCGAGCGCGGCGGCGAGCCGTGCGGCGAGCGTCGACTTTCCCGAGCCCGCGTGGCCGTCGATCGCGACCAGCCGCACCGGGCCGCAGGAGGGCGGGAGCCGGCGCAGTTCGGCTGCCAGGCGGTCGAGGTCGTCCATGGACCCCAGGGTAGGCGAGCGGATCCGGCGGCCCCGCCGTGGCTGCCGCAGGTCAGCGCGGCATGGGCCGCCAGTGGAGCAGACCAATATTGCTCGCTCGGCACCGGCCGAATCGCTGGCAGAAGCCCTCCGGGAGCCGGGATAGTGGGGCCCGCAGCCCGTCCCTTCGCCACCCCGACTGGAGGGTCCCCGCCCATGCCCCCTGCCACCCCGCGCAGAACCGTCCTCGCCGCCGCCCTCGCGACGGCCGCCGGCACGGTCGCGGCCACCGCCACCCCTGCCCTCGCCGCCGCCGCAAGCGCCGGCCGGGACACCCGCGCCGCCGCCGGGACCGCCACCACCGTCGCGACCGGCCAGGCCGACCCGGCCGGAGGCCCGGCCCCGGCACCCGGACTCGTCGACAACCGCTTCTGGCACACGTACACCGACTGGCGCTGCGGCACCCCCGCCGGCACCCGCGCCGTCTCCGGCCACCGCCCCGGTCTCGTCATCGGCGCCCCGGCGGGCACCGCCGACTACACCGATCCGCACACCGGACGGACCAGCGCCTGGGAGTACGCGAGCTGGACCTCGCCCGTCCACACCTCCACCGTCCCGGCCACCGAGGTCATCGCCTCCTGGAACGCCGACACCCCGGCCGGCACCTGGATCCAGGTGGAGCTGAGCGGCACCTACGGCGACGGCACCAAGACGCCGTGGTTCGTGATGGGCCGCTGGGCCGCCGGGGACGCCGACATCCGCCGTACCTCCGTCGACGACCAGAGCGACGGCAAGGCGTCCATCTGGACCGACACCTTCTCGGTCGACGACCCGGCGAGCGGGCTGCGGCTCGTCTCGTACCGGCTGCGGCTCACCCTCCACCGCACGCCCGGCACCACCCTCACCCCCACGGTGTGGCGGATCGGCGCGATGGCCTCCGACGTCCCCGACCGGTTCACGGTGCCGGCCTCCACGCCCGGCGCGGCCCGCGAGCTGACCGTGCCGCGCTACTCGCAGAACATCCACGTCGGGCAGTACCCCGAGTACGACAACGGCGGCGAGGCCTGGTGCAGCCCCACCTCCTCGCAGATGATCATCGAATACTGGGGCCGCCACCCCGCGCCGGAGGACCTGGCCTGGGTGAACCCCGAGTACGCCGATCCCCAGGTCTGCCACGCCGCCCGGTCCACCTACGACAGCCAGTACGAGGGCTGCGGCAACTGGCCCTTCAACGCCGCCTACGCCGCCTCCTACCCGGACATGAACGCGGTGGTGACCCGGCTGGGCTCGCTCACCGACCTGGAGAACCTGGTCCGGGCGGGCATCCCGGTCATCACCTCCCAGTCCTTCCTGAAGGCGGAGCTGACCGGTGCGGGCTACGGCACCTCGGGCCATCTGATGACCGTGATCGGCTTCACGGCCGACGGCGACGTGATCGCCAACGACCCCGCCTCGCCCAGCGACGAGGCCGTCCGCCGCGTCTACCGCCGGCGGGAGTGGGAGAACATCTGGCTGCGCACCAAGCGCTACGACGCGAACGGCAAGGTCAGAAGCGGTTCGGGTGGAGTCTGCTACCTCTACTGGCCCTTCAAGCCGACCGGCACACAGCACCGGGTGCTGCGCTCGCTCGGGGTGCTGTGAGGGGTCGCGCTCCCGCGTCCTGACGGCACCACTCCCGGCCGCCCCGCATGAGGCGGCCGTACCGGTCCACCGTGACCTTGACCGAACGTCGTCCGAACCGGCGGGATATCCCGCCGAGGGGCACACCGTTCGGCGGGGCCGCGGTGGACCGCTCGTCGCGCGGGCCGTGTGGGGCGTACGCGGGTGGATCTCATGTGCGCCTCAGCGCCGGCGGAGCGGGCCCACTGTGGCCAGCAGCGTGCCGACGAGCACATAGGCGACGAGGGCGAGAACCGGCATGTGTCCGCCGGGGCGGTCGATGTCGTCGGTGCAGTACCCGGAGATCCCCACCCAGGCCAGCCCGCCGACGACCACGAGCACGGTGTTGCCGCGCTCCCGCAGCAGCCGCATGCCGGCCCACAGCAGGAGCGGCATGAGTACCCAGGAAGCGGCCGTGACGAACAGGAACTCGAAGGCGCCGGACAAGGGCGTGTCCCCGTTCGCGGCCGCGCTGTCGCGGGCCCACGCGTAGCCGGCGGACATGAGGGCGTGACAGGCCACGGTGGCGACGGCGACGGCGAGGGCGCCTTTGACGAGTCGTATGTACGGCATGGCGGGAACCCTTGTTCTTCGCAGGCCGGCGGGCCCCGGCACGGATGCGTCGGGGCCCGCCGGCTGTGCGGACGGAACCACGAAGTGGCGCGTGTCCTTCAGCTGTTACAGGGCGCGTTCCAGGGCGTTGGCGTAGAGCCGGGCACCGGAGATCTTCGGGTGGAACGACTTCATCGACGGCTCGATCCCGCCGCTGTCGGCCTCGGCCTTGCCGGTCAGGACGATACCGTTGATCGATTCGGGGTCACCGCAGATCGCCTTGCCCTGGAAGTCCTGGGCGGGGTCGACGAAGGTGGCTCCGGCCGACGTCGCGGCGGCCTTCATCTCCAGGCTCAGCTTCGGAGCGACTTCGTCGTTCAGCCAGGGCGCCTCCTCGGTTCCGATGCCCGGGATGCACTGGCCGTTCGCGGACAGCAGGGGAGGGTAGCCCACGAGGTAGACCTTGGCGTTCGGCGCACGGGTCTTGATCTCGCCCAGCACCGAGACGATCCGCGGCTTGACCTCATTGGCGATCCAGCCGGGCATGAAGTTCTTGAGCGGACCGCTCATCTCACCCGTCTTGGCCCCCGTGTCCGGGTTCCGCTTCTCGATCTCGGCGTCCTGGCAGAGCTTCAGGCCCGCCGCGTAGATGCATTCCGTGATCACGTCCGTGAACAGGGAGTCGTTGCCGCCGATGGCGATCGTCACGATGTTCGTGTTCTGGTCGAGATAGCCGAGATCCATCTGCGGCAGCGAGTTGTCCTGGTTCTTGCCGCCCGACTTGACGTTGAAGGTCCGGGCGCCGGAGCAGGCGACGAAGCTCAGGTCGACATCGCCGTACGCGTCGGAGATGGCGCCGATGGACTGGGACTTGCCGGGCAGGGTCGCCTGCCGGACCCAGGCCTGCTTGGAGCGGTGGCACTTGTTGACCACCTCGTCGTTGCCGATGCTCTCCTTGTAGTCCGTCTCCCGGAAGTACTCCTTGCCGTTCTCGGTGTCGGCGCCTTCACCGGAGGCGAAGGAGTCGCCCATGCCGACCACCTGCGTGGGCTTGGTGTCGAGGTGCTGGAACGCGACGGAGTCCCAGGAGATGTCGACTCCGATGTTCTCTTCGGTGATGTTGGACAGGGCCACCGACGGGGTGCCGGTGAAGTTGAAGACGCCGAGCGACCGCCACTCGTTGCTGCGGATGCGCTGCGGGGCGACCCGGTGCGGGGACTGCGAGTCGGTTCCCGAGACCGTGTACTTGGCCTGCTGGGACCGTGCGGCCACGTTCGGCATGTGGACCAGGACACGGGTCCAGCCCTTGACGGTGCCGGGGCCGGTCCAGGTGCCGGTGACCTTCAGCCGCGGCGCCTCCGCGGAACCGGCCTTGTGCGTGGTGGCGAACCAGATGTGGTTTCCGTAGCCCACACCGAGCTGGTGGGTGTCCATCTTCGCCGAGGGCGAGGCGAAGTCGAACTTGAACGACCCGGACGACTGCGCGGTGTCCGAGCAGCGCCTGAAGTCGGCTCCCGCGATCGGCTGACCGGAGTTCAGGTTGTCGACGATGGGCGTGCCGACCGGAAGACCGGAACTGCACCGGGGCGGGTGGGAGTTGCCGTCCGCCTCCTCCGCGTAGGTGTTGTCGAAGCGGAACAGCTCGTAGCCGCAGGCACCGGCGGCGCAGTTCTTCCACTCCACCTTGGTGGCCCACCAGCACCGGTAGTCCGTGCGCTGGCACGGGCCCGTCGCGGGCGAGTCGTTCGTGGCGCCGTCCTTGATCTTGCTCGGGTCGCACTCGTTGGAGCCGTTGCAGAACAGGTTGACCGGCGGCTTGGCCGTGGTGCGGAAGAGGGGATCGGTCCACCAGGCGGCCCGGTAGCCGTGGACGAGGGTGCCCGGCGACTCCAGGGCCTCCAGCGGACGCGCGGCCCAGCCGATGACCTTTTCCGGGTACGGCCAGTACTGCGGCGTGGCGGCGTGCGAGTAGTCGTCACCGCCGACGGCGTTCTCCAGGAACGGGGTGCGGTTGGGCTTGTAGGTCGGGTTGGCCGGGTTGTTGGCCCAGCCCACGCCCCACTTGCCCCCGTTCTTGCCCGCGTCCGCCTGGGGGTAGAAGCCGGAGTTGTAGGCCCACAGGGCGAAGAACCAGTTCTCGATGCTCTTGGGGTCGCCGTTGTTGACGGTGAGGCCGGCGCCGCGGGTCTGGTTCCACTTCTCGGCGAGGATGTTCACGCCGGCCGCGACGTTCGCGGTGTAGTCCAGCGCGACGGCCTCCTGGTAGGCACGCGGCTTGGACGGCCGGACCTCGCCGTTCGGGTACGGCTTGCCGGGCAGCCGCATGCCGTCGGTGACCTGCGTGATGCCGTAACCGCAGTCCGCTGCGGCCCAGTTGATGGCCCACGGGTCGGCGACCTGGCCGTGCTCGTCGCGGATGAGTCCGTAGTAGTTGCCGATGAGGCTGTTGGCGGTGGTGCCCGGCGCGGCGAAGCGGGTGGCCTGCCACATGTTGGACTCCTGGGCGGTGATGCCGAGGAACACCTGTGCCGGGATGCGTCCGCCGCCGGTGAGCGAGGTGAGGCCGCCGACGAGGGCCTGCGGCGCGTAGGCGCCCATGCCCATGTTCTTCCAGTTGGCGGACCGGTACACGTGCGTGTCCAGAGTGCCCTCGATGGCCCGGTCGACGGCCCACTCGATCTGCCGCGGCTTCGGCTGGAAGGCCTGCTTTTGCGGGTTGCCCCGCTCAACGGCACAGGTGCGCTCGGACTCCGGCTCGGAGATGTTGAGCGACGGCACCTTGTCGCCGCCCACGGTGACACCGCCGGCGGAGGGCGGCAGGCCGAGAGCCGGGGAGAGACCCGAGCCCGCGGCCGGGTCCGATCCGACAGGGGACGCGGAAGGGTTGGCCTCGAGTACGGGCTCGCTGCCGGTGGGCAGGTGCTTCATCTCGATCCGGACCGTGCGCGCCGTCTCGTATTCGGAGGGGCGGATCCGGGTGTCCTTGCCGTCGGCCCAGGAGGCTTCGACCATGGCGCGTGCCGTGGTGGAGGCGGTGGCCTCCTTGTCGATCCCGCCCGGGTTGCGCACGTTCGCGGGCAGGGTGCCGACGTTCTTCGCCACGCCGGTGACGATCGCGGTTCCGTCGGCGGCCCGGGTCAGGTCCATACCCGTCAGGTTGCCCTCGGCGACCGTCCGGGCCTTGACGGCCTTGCCCTTGAGCTGGGCACGGGTCAGGTACTTGACCTCGGAGGTGCTGCCGGCGGACGCGGCCTCGGCGGGCTTCGCGCCGGCGGGCACGCCCTTCGCGGCCGGGGCGGGGTGCGTACGGTCCAGGAAGGCGATGCCGCCGTCCTTGGTGACGGACAGGCTGAAGGGCGTCTCGTCCGTACGCGTGACCAGCTCGGACGTACCGCTCGGGGTGATCCGGACGATGGCGTTGCCCTGCGCGGCGACGATGCCGTCGCGGGTCGGGACCGCGGAGGTGACCTGGCCCCGCACCGTGGTCTTCGTCGTCGTCTTGCCCGTACGGGCGTCGACGGCGATCAGGCGGGTCTCGTTCCGGGCGGACGTGTTCTCGTCGGTGAACTGCGACAGGACCGCCTGCTCGCCGTCGCCGCAGCCGGGCGAGAAGTAGGCGAGGCTCGCCTGGAACGGAAGCTTGGTGACCTTCCCCGAGTTCAGGTCGACGGCGGCCGTGAAGGCGCCCCGGGCCATGAGGTCGGGCTTGTTGGTGAAGGTGCGCGGCGCGTAGGCGACGAGGGCACGGTCGCCGGACGCGGTGACGCAGGCGTTGCCGATCCAGGTGTCGGTGTCGGAGAACCCGGGTTCGAGGAGGGTCGCCGCGGTCTTCCAGCGGTAGCCGTCGGCCTCGTCGGCGGTCATGAGGTGGAAGCCGGTGGCGTCGCCGATGGTGGTCCACGCGGTGTCGGCGGACGTGGCGTAGTCGCTGCCGAGCACCTTGCCGCGCTCCTTGGCGGGAACGCGGTCCTTGTTGCCGTTCTCGTCCGCCTTCACGCCGGGCGTGGCCGGGCCCGACCAGCCCTCGGCGGCGTTCGGGGGCGGCGTCGGCGTCCGCTGTGCGACGGCCTGCGCCTGTATCGCCGTGCCGAACGCCATCGCGGTGGCAATGGCGCACGTTATCGGGATGCGTGCGTACGTGTATCTGCTGACCCGTCTCAAAACGTCGACTCCTTGTATGCGGGGCGAGGGAATGTGCGCGGGCACGGCGGAGTCTTCGCCCGCTCGACGCGAAGGCGCGTGCGTCATGGGGCGGAGAGGGCCGCTGTAGGGACAAGGGGGGTCGGCCGGAATTCTCTTGAGGCTGCTTCCGGCCGGCACGCGGCTCCCCCGGAATCGCGGAGAACCGGCCGACAAGGGAACTCGGACTCCGGTTCCGTGGAATGACGTCGGCTCAACGTGGCGGGCTGCGGACGGGGTGGCCGAAACAGCTCGGCCGTAACGGCTGCCGCCTACGGCGCGGCTATGACATCCCGTCCCTCCTCGTGCCGGCGCGGCGGGAGGAAGGCTGCCGCGTGTGGTACTGCGTCAGCAACGCTCGTCCCGGCGACACACGGGGACCGGGCAATGACCCGAGCCCCTGAGCGCGCGTTCACTCTAGGCACAGGGGCACCATGCGTTAAGGAGTGATCAAAGACATGGCAAAAAATAGGCTGTGACGGCAATTCACCTGAAATCGGAATGTCCGATCACGTGACCGGTGATCTCGCGGAACGGCAGCGGTGCGGGTGGGAGGGGGCGCGTTCGGCACATTGGCTGATTCCGCCTCTGACCGCCGGTGCGGGACGCGCCGCGATTTCGCGGCGCCCAGGTTGTGCCGGTTATAGGCCATCCAGCTTATGGATCTTGCCCGCGGGTCCTGGAAAACGCAAGATGTGGATCTTGATAATCCGAGAGTGGGCATCTCGTGCTCATGAAACGCGGTCCACGGATATTCGGAAGGACTTGTTTGCGTCCCGTGAGTGGTTCGGAGCACCTCCTAGGTTTTGCCGGGACGTCCGGCCGAGGACTCCGGCCCCGCCGAACGGGCACACTCCGCCCCTTCGGCCGCCTGCCGCCCGCCCGCGCGGCCCGCCCCGGGGCAGCATCGGCGCTGTGCCGGGCCGCCCGGGCCCGGCGGGGAAGGAGCGCCCGCCATGCCCGACCACGCCCAGGGGCGGTTCGTGGAACGCCGGCTGCCCACCGAGGAGGCCCGGGAACTGCTCGCGCTGGTACGCGAGATCGCCGCGCGCGAGATCGCTCCCCGCGCCGCCGAGGAGGAGGCCGAGGGGCGTTTCCCCCGCGAGCTGTTCACCCTGCTGTCCGCCTCCAACCTGCTCGGCCTCCCGTACGACTCCGTGTACGGCGGCGGCGACCAGCCCTACACCGTGTACCTCCAGGTCCTGGAGGAACTGGCCGCCGCCCGGCTCACCGTCGCCCTCGGCGTGAGCGTGCACAGCCTGTCCTGTCACGCGCTCGCCGAGTTCGGCAGCGAGGAACAGCGGGCCGCGCATCTCCCGGCGATGCTGGGCGGCGGGCTGCTCGGCGCGTACTGCCTGTCCGAACCCTCCTCCGGCTCCGACGCGGCCGCCCTGCGCACCCGGGCCGTCCGGGACGGCGGGCAATGGGTCCTGGACGGCACCAAGGCATGGATCACCCACGGCGGGATCGCCGACTTCTACACGGTGCTGGCCCGCACCGGCGAGGACGGCCCGAAGGGGATCACCGCGTTCCTGGTGCCGGGCGACGCGCCGGGCCTGAGCGCCGCCGCACCCGAGCGGAAGATGGGCATGCGCGGCTCGCCGACCGCCCAGGTGCACCTGGACGGAGTACGGCTCCCCGACGCGCGCCGGATCGGCGCGGAGGGGCAGGGTTTCGCCATCGCGCTGGCCGCACTCGACTCCGGGCGGCTCGGGATCGCGGCCTGCTCGGTGGGGCTCGCGCAGGCCGCACTGGACACAGCTGTGGCATATGCCCGGGAGCGGCGTCAGTTCGGCCGGCCGATCGCCGACTTCCAGGGCCTGCGGTTCCTGCTCGCCGACATGGCGACCCGGATCGAGGCCGGGCGGGCCCTGTACCTGGAGGCGGCGCGACTGCGGGACGAGGGACGGCCGTTCACGAAGCAGGCGGCCATGGCGAAGCTCTTCTGCTCGGACGCGGCGATGCGGGTCACCACGGACGCGGTGCAGGTGCTCGGCGGTTACGGCTACACCGCGGACTTCCCCGTCGAACGCTTTCTGCGCGAGGCGAAGATGCTCCAGATCGTCGAGGGCACCAATCAGATCCAGCGTGTGGTCATCGCCCGCCATCTCGCCGGACCGGAATCCCGCCGACAAGGCTGACAAGGCCGACAAGGGCGGCAGGAGAGTACGGAGAGGACGCGGCGGGCCGGAACGCCCGGGGCCGCCGGCCTCGCGCCGCCCCGGCACCGGCCACGCCGGCGCGCTCACCGTGCCCACCACGCCCGCGCGGCACCCGGGCCCGGTCGCCCGCCCCGGGACCGCCCCCCGGCGGCCCCTCGGGCCGGCACCGACTCGGGCCGGCGCTGTCCCGGGCATGCGCCGCCTCAGGCCGGCGCCCTCCCGGGCCTGCGCCGCGCCCCGCGCCGCCTCAGGCCGCGCGACGCAGCTGGGCCGGCTTGATCGGGCGCGAGCCCGGCCCGCCCACGTGCGAGAACGGCTGCATCCGCCAGTCCAGCCCCTGCGGCAGCGTCAGCAGTAGCGCGGTGTCCTGCTCCTGGACCTCCAGCGTCTCGTCCGCCGGCCGGGCGTCGGCGGCGGGCCGCCCCGTCCCGGAGCAGACGGTGAGGACGAAGGGGTTCCACGGGGACGGGCAGAGCGCGTGCTCCGGCAAGGCGTCCTCGTCCGCGAGCAGCGCGATCGGCTGCACGCAGTCCGGGCAGATCACCCGGTACATCTCAAAGGTGTCGTACGCGTCGCGCTCGTCTGACGAGTCGACGGAATCAACGGACTCCTGCATGGAGAATCTCCCCCTCGAACAGGCCGGCCGGATCTGCGGCCGTGACCACAGCAAGCAATTCCCATGCGGCCCGCCGCATAACCGTGAGCCCCCGCCCAAGGCCCCGTAAAACCTGTGGCGTTCGTCACATGAGCGTCACAGGTGCCTCAGGGTGGCCCGAACCGGAGCATAGAGGCCCTCCCCGACTGTTCCGCTCCCCTTCCGGGGCACTAGGGTCACCGCATGGAGGAGCTGGATCGCCAGATCGTCGAGTTGCTCGTCAAGGACGGGCGCATGAGCTACACCGACCTGGGCAAGGCCACCGGCCTGTCCACCTCGGCTGTGCATCAGCGCGTCCGCCGTCTGGAGCAGCGCGGAGTCATCCGCGGCTATGCCGCTGTCGTCGACCCGGAGGCCGTCGGCCTGCCGCTCACCGCTTTCATCTCGGTGAAACCCTTCGACCCCAGCGCCCCCGACGACACCCCCGACCGGCTCGCCGACATCGCCGAGATCGAGGCGTGCCACAGCGTCGCGGGGGAGGAGAACTACATCCTCAAGGTGCGCGTCGCCACCCCGCTGGAGCTGGAACACCTGCTCGGCCGCATCCGCTCACAGGCGCATGTGGCCAGCCGTACCACCGTGGTCCTGTCCACTCCGTACGAGGCCAGACCGCCCCGTATCTAGCCCTGTCAGGTACGCCGCCGGGGTGTTCGCCAAGGCTCTCGACCGGGCTGTCGGGACGCTCGTCCGGGACCCTCCCGGCGGTCCCGGCCGGGCCCGGAAGCGGCCGGGACCAAGATCACCCGGGCCGCCGGAGCGCCCCGATGCGGGGCCCGGGGGACAAACCGGGTCCCGGCAGGTCCTAGCCTGGTCGCATGAGCGTGTACGAAGACCGCACCGTGCTGCTGCGCGGTGGAGAAGTCCACAGCCCCGCCGATCCCTTCGCCACCGCCATGGTGGTGGAGCGCGGGCACGTCGCCTGGGTGGGCTCCGAGGGCGCCGCCGACGCCTTCGCCGCGGGCGTGGACGAGGTGGTCGACCTCGAAGGCGCGCTCGTCACCCCCGCGTTCGTGGACGCCCATGTGCACACCACCGCGACCGGCCTCGCCCTCACCGGCCTCGACCTGTCGTCCGCCGCCTCGCTCGCCGACGCCGCGGAACGGATCCGGGCCTACGCCGAGGCGCGCCCCGAGGACCGCATCCTCATCGGACACGGCTGGGACGCGGCCCGCTGGCCCGAGCGCCGCCCGCTGACCCGGACCGAACTGGACGCGCTCACCGGCGGCCGTCCGCTCTACCTCACGCGGATCGACGTCCACTCGGCCGTCGTCACCACCGCCCTGCTCGACCTCGTGCCCGGCGTCCGCGCCCTCGACGGCTTCCACGACGGGCAGCAGCCCCTCACCGGCGCCGCCCATCACGCCGTACGCGCCGCCGCCTACGCCGCGCTCTCCCCGCGCCAGCGCACCGAGGCGCAGCGCGCCGCCCGGCACCACGCCGCCTCGCTCGGCATCGGCACCCTCCACGAGTGCGGCGGCCCCGACATCTCCTCCGAGGACGACTTCACCGGGCTGCTCGACCTGGCCCGCAGCGAACCCGGTCCCCGGATCGTCGGCTACTGGGCCGACCTCGACATCGACCGGGCCCGTGAGCTCGGCGCCCTCGGCGCGGCCGGCGACCTGTTCGCCGACGGCTCGCTCGGCTCGCACACGGCCTGTGTGCATGAGCCGTACGCCGACCACTCCGGCACGGGCGTGGCCCACCTCGACGCGGCGGCCGTCACCTCTCACATCGTCGCCTGCACCGAGGCCGGCCTCCAAGGCGGCTTCCACGCCATCGGCGACGCCGCCGTCGACGCCGTCGTCGAGGGCGTCCGGGCCGCCGCCGAGAAGCTGGGCCTGGCCCGGATCCGGGCCGCCCGGCACCGCGTCGAGCACGCCGAGATGCTCACCCCCGAGTCGGTCGCCGCCTTCGCCGAGCTCGGCCTGACCGCCTCGGTACAGCCGGCCTTCGACGCGTACTGGGGCGGTGCGGACGGCATGTACGCCGACCGCCTCGGCGCCGAGCGGGCCCGCGCCCTCAACCCGTACGCCGCCCTGCTGCGCGCCGGTGTGCCGCTGGCCTTCGGGTCGGACAGCCCGGTCACGCCGCTCGACCCGTGGGGGACCGTGCGTGCCGCCGCCTTCCACCGGACGCCCGAGCACCGGGTCTCGGTGCGGGCCGCGTTCACCGCGCACACCCGGGGCGGCTGGCGCGCGGTCGGCCGCGACGACGCCGGCACCCTGGTGCCCGGCGCCCCCGCCGACTACGCGGTCTGGCGCGCGGGCGAGCTGGTCGTCCAGGCGCCGGACGACCGGGTGGCGCGCTGGTCCACCGACCCGCGCTCGGGGACGCCCGGCCTGCCGGATCTGACCCCCGGGGCCGCGCTCCCGGTCTGTCTGGAGACCGTCGTGTCGGGGCAGACTGTTTTCGTACGGCCGAACGAGTGACCTAGAGGCGTTCCGAAGGTCTCCGCCCCCACCGGCCCCCGGCTCTCCGCCCTCTCGCCGCCGCGGGCCGAGCGGGCCCGGGCGAGGGGGGTGCCGGGGCCCGGCGGGGAGCCCCATCGCGCCGCGAAGGAAGGTTTCGCCGTCCGGGGCGCGCCCTGGACGGCAGGGTTCCGGGCCGGCCGGGGGCACCGGTCCCCGGTCCCGTACGTACCCCCGGCGCGAGGCTCGCTATGGTGGGGGCTCTCGCAGGTATCCCGAAGGGACAGCAGTGAACGACGGTGGCCAGAGGCGTTACGGCCCGCTCGGCAAGGTCTTGGTGATCATCCCGACCTACAACGAGGCGGAGAACATCGAGCCGATCGTCTCGCGCGTACGGGAGGCGGTGCCCGAGGCGTACGTGCTCGTCGCCGACGACAACAGCCCCGACGGCACCGGGAAGATCGCCGACGAACTCGCCGCCGACGACGACCACGTCCAGGTCCTGCACCGCAAGGGCAAGGAGGGCCTCGGCGCCGCCTATCTGGCCGGCTTCCGCTGGGGCATGGAGCACGGCTACGACGTCCTCGTCGAGATGGACGCCGACGGCTCCCACCAGCCCGAGGAGCTGCCCCGGCTGCTCACCGCCCTCAAGGGCGCGGACCTGGTACTCGGCTCCCGCTGGGTGCCCGGCGGCCGGATCGTGAACTGGCCGAAGTCCCGCGAGTTCATCTCCCGCGGCGGCAGCCTCTACTCCCGGCTCATGCTCGATGTCCCCATCCGCGACGTCACCGGCGGCTACCGCGCCTTCCGCCGCGGCACCCTGGAGGGCCTCGGCCTCGACGACGTCGCCTCGGCCGGCTACTGCTTCCAGGTCGACCTGGCCCGCCGTGCCGTCGCCGCCGGCTTCCATGTCGTCGAGGTGCCCATCACCTTCGTCGAGCGGGAGATCGGCGACTCCAAGATGAGCAAGGACATCCTCGTCGAGGCGCTGTGGCGGGTCACCGGCTGGGGTCTGTCCGCTCGTGCGCGCAAGGCCGGCGAACTGCTCGGCCGCAAGCAGTCCTGACCGTTTCGTAGTTCCGACCGCCACTCCGCAGTCCTGACCATTCCGGTGGTCCCGGCCGTTCCGGCGGCCTCGACCGGCTCGGCCGTGTCGGCCGTTCCGATGGCCCCTACCGCCCTGACCGGCCCGGACGTGCGGAGCGCCGGGTGCTTCCCGCGCGCGTGGACGATCTTCCTTTACGACGTTCCCACGGGCCGCCAGGCACACTGGAAAGCATGACGACCGGCGCATCGCCCTCTTCCACCCCCCGACGCTCCCGTGCGCGCACCTTCCTGCCGCTGGGCTTCGCCGCCTGGCTGGTTCTGGAGATCTGGCTGCTCACCGTCGTGGCCGGCGCGGCGGGCGGTGTCACCGTCCTGCTGCTGCTCGTCGGCGGCGCCGTGCTCGGCGCCACGGTGATCAAACGGGCCGGCCGGCGCGCCTTCGCGAACCTCACCGGCACCTTCCAGCGCGCCCAGGAGGCCGTCCAGCGCGGTGAGACGCCCACCGAGGCCGACCGGGCGGGCGCGGAGGACCGCAACGGCTTCCTGATGCTCGGCGGCCTGCTCCTGATGATCCCCGGCCTGGTCTCCGACGCGGTCGGTCTACTGCTGCTGATCCCGCAGGTCCGTACGGCCGCCGGGCGGTACATGGAGAAGACCATGGAGCGCCGGATGAGCGCCGCCGCTCCCGGAAGCCTCCAGGACGCCTTCCAGCAGGCCCGTATGCGCCGCCCGGACGGCAAGGTGGTGCAGGGCGAGGTCATCCGGCAGGACGGGCCCCAGGGGCCGCGTGAGCCCCACGAGCCCCGCCCGCCCCTGATGCCCTGACGCGAACCTCTGGTCCCGGCCTGGTGCCGCCCGGTCCTCACCTATGGACCGAGGGGCGCCGGCGGCGGGATCCCGACCGAGTATTCCGCTCGAAGGGGCGCGGGCCGTGGCCCGCGCCCCTTCGGACTTTCCGGATCTTTTCCGGATCTCCTCCGTCCGGATACGCGGATACGCCGCGGGGCCCGGTACACGATGTGTACCGGGCCCCGCGGCGTATCTCTTGTGACCGTGGGTCCGTCAGGCGGACTTCCGGCTGTCGCGCGGGTGCACCGCGATGTTCATGGCGCCGGAACGAAGGACCGCCAGCCGTTCGGCCAGCACCTCCTCCAGCTCCTCACGGGTGCGCCGCTCCATGAGCATGTCCCAGTGCGTACGCGCCGGCTTGCCCTTCTTTTCCTCGGGGCCGTCCCCGTCTACCAGGAGTGCCTGGATCCCGCAGACCTTGCACTCCCACTCCGGCGGAATCTCCGCCTCGACCGAGAAGGGCATCTCGAAACGATGCCCCTTCTCGCATGCGTACTCCACCGCCTGGCGCGGGGCCAGATCGATGCCGCGGTCGGTCTCGTAGCTGGTCACCACGAGGCGCGTGCCGCGAAGAGCTCGCTCACTCATGAATCGTGCCTCCCGGGCTTGTCGCCCACAGGACAGGTGTCGCTGTCGTCGTCATCCGGTCAACGTCCGGTCGGCGGTAAAGATTCCCGTTCCGGGTCATGCGTCGCCCGTCGTGCCGCCCCTTTTTGTACCCACCAGTGCCCGTTTTGTCACATCTGGCAGGAGATGTCACTCAACGTCTTCACCAAGTGAGTACGCAGTAACGGTCCGCCTGGCAGGCCAAAGGCGTACACTACCGCCCATTCACTTCCACGTCTAAATCCGGGCCGGTACGGGGTTCCCCGCGGCCTCCACCGCGCGCCGCACCGGCACCCGCGCGAGGAGCACGGAACCGACGCCGAAGAAGATCACCAGAGAGATGATGGCATCCCGGTAGCTCCCGGTCAGCTGATACGCGAGACCGAACACCAACGGACCCAGCCAGCTCAGTCCTCGGTCGCTCATCTCGTACGCCGAGAAGTACTCCGCCTCCTTGCCGCGCGGCACCAGATGCGAGAACAGGGACCGCGACAGCGCCTGGCTGCCGCCCATCACCAGGCCGATCGCCGCCGCCAGGCAGTAGAAGTACGCCGGGGCCTCGGCGGGCAGGGAATATCCGGCCACCAGGATCGCCGTCCACACCACCAGCGACCCGAGAATCGTGCGTTTCGCGCCGTACACGCGCGCGAGGCGGCCCATTCCGAGCGCCCCCGCCACGGCGAGCACCTGCACCAGGAGCACCGCCGTGATGAGTGTCGTCTGGTCCAGGCCCAGCTCCTCGGAGCCGAACACGGAGGCCTGCGAGATCACCGTCTGCACGCCGTCGTTGTAGATCAGGTACGCGATCAGGAAGGCCAGCGTCAGCGGATGGCGCCGCATGTCCCGCAGGGTCGACACGAGCTGCCGCCAGCCGCCCCCCATCGCACCGGCGCCGGTACCGGCCGCGCCGGAACCATCGGCATCGCTGCCCGCCGCCCGCGCGATCCGGCGGTCGCGCAGCCGGCGCAGCGGTATCAGGCTGAAGGCGCCCCACCACAGGCCCGCCGAGGACAGGCATATGCGTACCGCCATGCCCTCGGTCAGGCCGAAGGAGTCGTGGCCGGAGTACAGGACCAGATTGAGCACCAGCACCAGGGCGCCCGAGGTGTAGCCGAACGCCCAGCCGCGCGAGGAGACCGTGTCCCGCTCGTCGGGTCCGGCGATCTGCGGCAGGTAGGCGTTGTACAGCGCCATCGACACCGACAGCGAGGCGTTCGCCACGATCAGCAGGAACGCCCCCAGCAGATACCGCTCGCCCTCCAGGAAGAACATCCCCGCCGTGGCGGTCGCGCCCAGGTACGCCGAGGCCGCGAGCAGCGGCTTCTTCCGGCCCGTACGGTCGGCCGCCGCGCCCACCAGCGGCATCACGAGGACCGCGACGACGATGGAGGCGGAGACCGCGTACGCGAACAGGGAACCCGCCCGCACCGGAATGCCCAGCGGATGGACGAACCCGTCCGCGTCGGCCGCCGCCTTGGCGACCGAGGTCAGATACGGGCCCAGGAAGACCGTGATCACGCTCGTCGAGTAGACGGAGCAGGCGAAGTCGTAGAAGTACCAGCCCCGCTGCTCGCGGCGGCGCGCGGCCGGATCCGCGGGTGCGTCCGGATCCGTGCGAACGGCCGGTCCGGCGGGGTCGGCGGGATCGCCGTCCGGCCGCTTGGTCGTGTCGACGTCGGTCAACGCCGCGCCCCCCTCGTTCATGCCCTTGGCCCCTGTGGCGGTACGCGCGCTCAGATCCACAGACCGCGATCGGTCAGGACACCGCGCAGCGTCTGAAGATGATCGGTCATGATCCCGTCCACGCCAAGATCCAGGAGGGCGTGCATCCGCTCCGGCTCGTTCACCGTCCACACGTGCACCTGGACCCCGCGCGCGTGGGCCGCGCGGACGAACCGGCGGTCCACGACCGGGACCCCGGCCTGCCGCTCCGGCACCTGGGCGGCGACCGCCCCGGACCGCAGCGCCGCGGGTATGCCCAGTGAGCGCAGCCGCAGCCCGAGGACGCCGGTCACACCGTACGAGGTGGCCAGGCGCGGCCCGGCGAGCCGCTGCGCCCGGGCCACCCGCGCCTCCGTGAACGAACTCACACAGACCCGGTCCCAGGCGTTCGCCGCGCGGATCGTGCCGAGCAGCGGCTCCAGCGCCGACTCGGTCTTCAGGTCCACGTTCCAGCGGGCCTCCGGGAACTCCTCCAGCAGGTCCGCGAAGAGCGGCAGCGGCTCCCGGCCCGCCACCCGGGCCTCCCGCACCGCCGACCACGGCAGATCGCGGATCCGGCCCGCCGCGTCCGTGACCCGGTCGAGGGTCGCGTCGTGGAAGGCGACGAGCCGGCCGTCGGCCGTGGTGTGGACGTCCGTCTCGAAGTAGCGGTAACCGGCCGTGGCGGCGCGCCGGAAGGCGGCCGCCGTGTTCTCCAGGCCGTCCGCCGTGCCGCCGCGGTGGGCGAAGGGGAGAGGGGCCGGATGATCGAGGAAGGGGTGGCGTTCGCGAGTCACCGCCGCAGTATGGACCGGGCCGGTGTCGCCGGGGTGACCGGGCCGGAACGCCCAGGGGCCGTCCGGCGGATCAGGGCCGGATCGGCCGGGCCCGCTCGGAGGGCTCCGCTCAGAGCGTCCGCGCGCCGGCCGGCACCTCCGGGGCGCCGGCGGACCCCGGCGCCGCGACCGGCCTCGCGACCGGTTCGGCGACCGACTCCATGACCGACTTCACGACGGGCTCCGTGACCGCGAACGCCCGCAGGAACAGCTGCGCGAGCGGGCCGATCGTCAGCGCGTAGAGCACCGTGCCGACGCCGACCGAGCCGCCGAGCAGGAAGCCGGCCGCGACCACCGCCACCTCGATCGCCGTCCGCACCAGCCGGATCGACCGCCCCGTCCGCCGGTGCAGCCCGGTCATCAGGCCGTCGCGCGGGCCGGGCCCGAAGCGGGCCGCGATGTACAGACCGGTGGCCGCGCCGTTGAGGATGATGCCGAGCGGCATCAGCGCGATCCGGACCGGCAGACCGCCCGGCTCCGGGATGAGGGCCAGCGTCGCGTCCATGGCCAGACCGATGACGAAGACATTGGAGACGGTGCCGAGGCCCGGCCGCTGCCGCATCGGTATCCACAGGAGCAGGACGACCGCCCCCACGATGATCGACACGACCCCGATGCTCAGCCCGGTCAGCCGGGCGAGTCCCTGGTGCAGCACGCCCCAGGGCTCCAGACCGAGTCCGCCGCGCACGAGCAGCGCCGCGCTGACCCCGTACAGCGCGAGCCCCGCGTACAGCTGGACGAGCCGGCGGGTGAGATGACGGCCGCGGAGGCCGGAGGCGATGGACACGGACTTCCCCCCTGAGATCACCGGGTGGTGCGAGTGGACTGGCTCATGCCACTCTGTGGCGGGAGAACACCGGCCAACCATGGCCAATTCGCGGAAGGTGGACTGATTTCCATGGCTCAGTGGACTTCGGCTGTGGGTCCGGCCCAGCTCGCCCGGCAGATCCAGGCCCAGCGGGCCCGGCCGACCGTTCCCGGTACCCGCAAGCCGCCCGCCTACCGCGCCCTCGCCGACGGCATCCGGCTGCTCGTCCTGGAGGGCCGCGTCCCCGTCGCCGCCCGGCTGCCCGCCGAACGCGAACTGGCCGTCGCCCTCTCCGTCAGCCGCACCACCGTCGCCGCCGCCTACGAGGCGCTGCGCACCGAGGGCTTCCTCGAATCCCGGCGCGGCGCCGGCAGCTGGACCGCCGTCCCGGCCGGCAATCCGCTGCCCGCCCGGGGCCTCGAACCGCTGCCGCCCGAGTCCCTCGGCTCCATGATCGACCTCGGCTGCGCCGCGCTGCCCGCCCCCGAACCCTGGCTCACCCGCGCCATCCAGGGCGCCCTGGAGGAGCTGCCGCCGTACGCCCACACTCACGGGGACTACCCGGCCGGACTCCCCGCGCTGCGTCAGATGCTCGCCGACCGCTACACCGAGCGCGGCATCCCGACCATGCCCGAGCAGATCATGGTCACCACCGGTGCCATGGGGGCCATGGACGCCATCTGCCATCTCTTCGCGGGGCGCGGCGAGCGGATCGCCGTCGAATCCCCCTCGTACGCCAACATCCTCCAGCTCATGCGGGAGACCGGCGCCCGCCTCGTGCCCGTCGCGATGGCCGAGGGCCTCGGCGGCTGGGACCTGCCCCGCTGGCGCCAGGTGCTGCGCGACGCGGCGCCCCGTCTCGCCTATGTCGTCGCCGACTTCCACAACCCCACCGGCGCCCTCGCCGACGAGGACCAGCGCCGGCAGCTGGTGGAGGCCGCCCGCTCCGCCGGCACGGTCCTGGTGGTCGACGAGACGATGAACGAGCTGTACCTGGACGAGGGCCTGGAGATGCCCCGCCGGGTCTGCGCCTTCGACCCGGCCGGTGCCACCGTGCTCACCGTGGGCTCGGCGAGCAAGGCGTTCTGGGCGGGCATGCGGATCGGCTGGGTCCGGGCCTCGCCCGACGTGATCCGCTCCCTGGTCGCCGCCCGCGCCTACGCCGACCTCGGCACGCCCGTCCTGGAGCAGCTGGGCGTCAACTGGCTGATGCGCACCGGCGGCTGGCAGGAGGCCGTGTCGCTCCGCCGCGACCAGGCCCGGGAGAACCGCGACGCGCTGGTGGCGGCCGTCCGCAAGGAGCTGCCGGAGTGGGAGTTCGAGGTGCCGAGCGGCGGGCTCACCCTCTGGGTGCGCACCGGGGGCCTGTCCGGCTCGCGGCTCGCCGAGGTCGGTGAGCGGGTCGGCATCCGGGTTCCCTCGGGGCCGCGTTTCGGGGTGGACGGTGCCTTCGAGGGGTACGTCCGGCTGCCGTTCACCGTCGCCGGGCCGGTCGCCGAGGAGGCGGCGGCCCGGCTGGCCGCCGCGGCGCGGCTGGTCGGGGCGGGCGGCGGCGCGGGCGTGGAGTCGCCCCGGTCCTTCGTGGCATAGGACGGACCGGGCAGCGGCCAGGGCGGCGGAGTGCTCCTGAAGCGTGCCGTCCCCGCCGCACCGCGGTCTTTGGCCGTGTCCCTGCGGGGCTCGCCGGTACGGACGGGGGTCAGCCCTCCGCCGGGGCCGGAAGCGTCGCGGGGCGGGGATTCTTGCGCAGGGTCGGCGCGGTGTCGGCGTCCGGGTCCGGGGCCGGATCTCCCGGCGCCAGGCCCGGATCCGGCTCGAACGGCGGCCCCAGGGGCACCGCCGCGGCCCTCGGGGCAGTGGTGCCGGTGCCGTCCGGCTCCGGCCGGCGCGGGGGCAGCAGGTCCAGGACCGCCTGGCAGAGCGCGTCGCTGGTCGTGTCGTCGTACGGGTCGGGTGTCGCGGGCACCTGGAGGCGCAGGACGGGGTCGGTGCCCAGGCGGGCGTATCCCCGGCCGGGTGGCATATGCGGGACCGGGGTGGTGTGCGGGGGCGCGTCGAGGACGGCGGCGATCTGCTCGGGGGCGGCGGGGCCGAGCGCGACTCGCGCGCCCGTGTGGCTCCGTACCGTCCCGCTCAGGGTGTCCAGGGCGTCGAACCGTTCCGCCACCACCACCGTGACCTGCGCGGCGCGGCCGTGGCGCAATGGCACTTCGAGCAGGTCCTGCGGGTCCCGGCGGCCCTCCGCGGCGGCCAGCGCGCCGAGCACGGCGGGCCGGTCGAGCAGGATCCACAGGGGGCGGCGGGTGTCCGCGGGCGCGGGCTGTCCGGCCTGCCGGGCCAGGTTCGCGGCCGCGAGCCGCCGTTCGGTCTCCCGCGCGGCCCACTCCAGACAGGTCAGCGCGCCGGAGAGCCCGCACTCGACGGCGAGGACCCCGTCCCGCCCGGTCAGACACGCGTACTCGCCGGTCCCCTCGCCCTCGATCACGATCACGTCGCCGTGCGGCAGGGCCTGGAGCGCGATCGAGCGCAGCAGGGTCGTGGTGCCCGCGCCGGGCCGGCCGGCCGCCAGCAGATGCGGTTCGGGGGAGCGGGGGCCGGTGCGCCAGACCACCGCGGGGGCGTCCTCGGTCCCGCCGTCGCCGGTGCGCACCGGCACGGTCCGCGGGACGGCCCCGGCGTCGGTGAAGCCGAGCACCGTCTCGCCGGGGACGGTGACGAAACGCTGCGCGGCGATGGCCGTGGGCAGCGCGGGCAGCACCCGCAGGGTGAGCCGGTTGCCCTCCTCGTCCCAGTCGAAGAGGTATTCGCGGCCCCGCCCCGACTTGGCGTGCAGCACCTGCTCCACGCGCGCGCGTGCGGCGGGTTCGCCGTCCATGAAGTACGGGGGGTAGGCGAGGCGCAGCCGGGTGAGCCGGCCGTCCTCGTCGAAGGCCTGGTCCCCGAAGACGGCGGTCCAGTCGCCGCCGTGGGCGTAGAGCGGCGCGGGGTCCTCGGGAAGCGACAGATAGGGCACCAGGGCCTCGTAGAGCCCTTTGAGCCGGGTGGTCTCCACCGGGTCGGGACCGGTTCTCGCCACCGGGCGTTCCCGGCCCTTCCAGGCGGCCGCGCCCATCAGGCCGACGAGCGCGAGCAGCGGCCCGTACGGCAGGAGGGCGACGACCAGGACGCAGGCGGCGCCCAGGAACAGCGTGGGACCGCGCCGTTCCCTGGGCGTCGCGGCCCACCGGGCGCGCGCGGCGGCGGCCAGCTTTCCGAGGCCGCGCGAGACGGTGATCAGCGGGTGCAGCACGTCGGTGGCGCCGTCGGCGGCCGTGCGCGCGAGTTCTCGGCCGCGGGCGATCTGGGCGGTGCCGCTGCTGAGGATGCGGGGGAGTGGTCGCCGGGACACGTCGTACTCCTGGATGCGAGTCGGGGAGCGGGGGACGAGAGGACGCGGGGAGAGGCGGGGGAGGGCCGGGACGGCCGGAAGAGCGGGCCGGGAGGGCCAAGAGCGCCGCGAAGCCGGGGCCGGGGGAGGGGAACGCGGGGGCCTCAGAACTTGATCCCGCCCAGGAGGCTCGCCAGGCTCTGGCCGCCGGCCGTGATGCTCGGGGCGATCGCGGTGCCCGCGAGGTAGAAGCCGAAGAGCGCGCAGACGAGCGCGTGCGACGCCTTGAGCCCGTCCTTCTTGAAGAAGAGGAAGCAGATGATGCCGAGCAGGACCACGCCCGAGATGGAAAGGATCATGAGGTGCTCTCCGTGGTTGAGGGGACAGTCACCATCAGTCCTTCCAGATTCACGGCAGGTATCTATGTGACTAAAGGTTCCAATGGGTGAATCGCTCACGATTTCACCGGCCCGGCGCACGGCGGGGGCCTCTGCGGTGGCGGAATGCGCCGGATGAGGTAGGCGGAGCCGGGGACCCCTATTGCTGTGCACATGCCGCCCTGAAATGCCCGGTGGGCAGTACCCTGTCGGTTTACTCGTGCGGCGGCGCCCGTCGCACACGGGCCGTTCGAGAGGCGTGGGGGGTGTGGTGCGTGAGGGGCGGATGCGGACCTCCGGGCCCCGGGGCCGGGCCCGGCGCGGGGCGCGCCCTGCCGATCGGCGGGGCGGGGGCGGAATCCGGAACTCCGTCTGCTTCTGCGGCCGCACGGGTGTTCGGCAAGATCGAACTCCCGGAGCCCCCCGGATCCGGGTGAACAACGGCTGAACCCCAGGTGAGACGGCGCGGTAAATGTGGTCGCGGTGGCGAAATGGGTGGGTCATCATGACGTCGGGCCCGCAGGGGGCCACCGACGAGAGGCAGAGGAAGATGGTCACTGACAAGCGCAGGACGACGGGCGGCCCGACATGTTGCCGCGCGGCCTAGGCGAACAGCCTGTCCCGGTTCATCACGGATTCCCCCCGGTCGTGTCGACAGCTTGATATGAGGCGTCTTCCATGTTCGATCCAGTCATAGCGCCGAGCGGCACCCTGCTCGGTCTGCTGCAGAGGGGCCGCGGCGACGGCACCCTCCACGCGCTCGCCGCACCACGCGACGAAGCCCTCGCGGCCCTGAACCACTGCGTCCTTCTCGACCCCCGCCAGGACTGGCGGGTCGAGAACCGCTCCCTTTACTACGCACGGCTCTATCTGGACCTGCACGGCGGTCTGGAGGAGATCGAGGCGCACCTCTTCGACGTCGAGGACCGGCTCGACACCGAGGAGTCCAGGACCGGGCTCGCCCTCGCCGTCCTCGGCCACCTCGCCTCCTACGGACGCCGCGACGCGCTGCTGCTGCTGCGCCGTTACGCGGCCACCGGGGCCAACTGGGCCTGGGCCCTCGACGAGCTGGCGCTGCGCGACGACGACACGGGCCTGCGCACCCTCGCCGGCCCGGTCCTCGCCCGCTTCCCGGCCACCCCCGAGGGCGAGGCCGACCTGGCCGCGACCGTCCGCGACGCCTACGAGCCCCGGCCCTGGCGGCTGTGGGCCGAGGATCCCCGCGCGTCCGTCGGCGCCCGCCTGCGGGCCGCCGGCGAGCGGGGCTCCTTCGACCGGTGGCAGCGCCAGCTGCGCCCCACCGGACCCCGGCCCGGCTGGAGCGTGCGCGCCGTCCTCGACTGGGCCCAGGAAGGCCACGAACGGGGTACGGACCTGAGCGGGCCCGCCGCCCGCTGCCTGGTCGCCGTCGCCGCGCCCGAGGACCGCGTCACCTTGCTCGGCGCCGCCGCCGGCGGACCCGACGGCGCGCGCCGCGCCGCCCTGCACTACCTCGCCGCGGCCCAGGACCCCGACGTTCTCGACCTCGTCGAACGAGCCGTCGCCGACGGTTCGCGCACCGTCGCCGAAGCCGCCGTCACCGCGTACCAGCGGATGCCCGGCGAGGCGGCCGTGGACCGCGCCCGCCGGTGGATCCACCGCCCCGACGCGCTCGGCGCCGCCGCCGCCGGGACGCTCGCCTGCCGCGGCGGCACCCAGGACTCCCCCCTCGTCCTCGGTGCCCTGCGCGAGACGGTGCGGACCCAGGGCCCCGACGCACCCGCGCTCTATCCGCTGGTGGACGGCGCCGGACGCCTCGGCATCGGCTGCGCCGCGCCCGTCCTGCGGCACGTCTACCGCGAGACGGCCTCCTCCCAGCTGCGCGGCCGGGTCGCGACGGCGCTCGCCGTCACCGACCCGAGTTTCGCGGCCGGCTTCGCCGTCGAGTGTCTGTGGGACTGCGAGGAGACCACCCGCGAGCTGGCGGCCCTGCACGCCGAGACCGGCGACGCGCGTGTGGCCGAGCGGCTGCGCCGCCTCGCCGCCGACCCGGCCGAGGAGGCCGAGGTCCAGACGGCCGTACGCAACCGCATCGGTCCGGACCTCGACCTCCAGGTCTGAGTACCTCCGGCGGGTCCGGCCGTCGGTGGGTCCAAGCGGCTCCGGCGGGGCCGGGCACCTACGGGCCCGGCCGCCGCTCCCGCCGTACGGGGCGGCCCCACAGGGCCGCCCCGTACGCGTGTCCGGATCCGCCAGCGCGGCGCCCGGGTACGGCGAAAACCAAGACCCTCAAGGCCGGCCGAGGCCACAATGAGGGCATGACCGGACGCTGGGAGTTCTGGATCGACCGCGGCGGCACCTTCACCGACGTCGTGGGACGGCGCCCCGACGGACGGCTCGTCACCCGCAAACTGCTCTCCCACGACCCCGCCCGCGACCAGGACGCCGCCGTCGCCGGAATCCGGCTCCTGCTCGGCCTCGCCCCCGGCGAGCCCGTGCCCGCCGACCGGATCGCCGTCGTCAAGATGGGCACCACCGTCGCCACCAACGCCCTCCTGGAACGCCGCGGCGAACCCACCGTCCTCCTTGTCACCGCGGGTTTCCGGGACGCGCTGCGCATCGCCTACCAGAACCGCCCCCGCCTCTTCGACCGGCACATCGTGCTGCCCGAAGCGGTCTACGCGCGCGTGATCGAGGTCCCCGAACGGCTGGACGCCCACGGCGAGGTCGTCGACCCGCTCGACGAGGAGACCGTCGCCGCCGCCCTCGCCGACGCCCACCGCGCCGGACTGCGCTCCGCCGCCGTCGTCCTGATGCACGGCTACCGCAATCCCGCCCACGAGACCCGCGTCGCGGGCCTGGCCCGCGCCGCCGGTTTCACCCAGGTCAGCTGCTCCCACGAGGTCAGCCCGCTGATCAAACTCGTCCCGCGCGGCGACACCACCGTCGTCGACGCCTACCTCTCGCCGATCCTGCGCCGCTACGTCGACGAGGTCGCCCGCGAACTCGCCGGCATCCGCCTGATGTTCATGCAGTCCAACGGCGGCCTGCGGGAGGCCGCCCACTTCCGGGGCAAGGACGCCGTCCTGTCCGGCCCGGCCGGCGGCGTCGTCGGCATGGCCCGTACCGCCGGACAGGCCGGCTTCGACCGGGTGATCGGTTTCGACATGGGCGGCACCTCCACCGATGTCTCCCACTACGCCGGCGAGCTCGAACGCGAACTGGGCACCCAGGTCGCCGGAGTCCGGATGCGCGCCCCTATGACGAGCATCCACACCGTCGCCGCCGGCGGCGGCTCCGTCCTCCACTACGACGGCAGCCGCTACCGCGTCGGCCCCGACTCCGCGGGCGCCGTCCCCGGCCCCGCCTGCTACCGCCGGGGCGGCCCCCTGACCGTCACCGACGCCAACGTCATGCTCGGCCGGATCCAGCCGGACCACTTCCCGGCCGTGTTCGGCGAACACGGCGACCAGCCGCTGGACGCCGGGGTGGTCCGCGAGAAGTTCACCGCGCTCGCCGCCGAGACCGGCGGCGGCCGCACCCCCGAGGACGTCGCCGCCGGCTTCCTGGAGATCGCCGTCCTCAACATGGCCAACGCCGTCAAGAAGATCTCCGTCCAGCGCGGCCACGACATCACCCGTTACGCCCTCACCAGCTTCGGCGGCGCCGGCGGCCAGCACGCCTGCGCCGTCGCCGACGCGCTCGGCGTCGACACCGTCGTCGTCCCGCCCCTCGCCGGTGTCCTTTCCGCGTACGGCATCGGGCTCGCCGACGCCACCGCCCTGCGCGAGCGGTCCGTCGAGGCCGAACTCGCCGACGCCGGCACCGCCGACCGGGTGCGCCGGCTCTGCGCCGAACTCGCCGACCGCACCCGCGCCGACCTGCGCACCGACGGACTCCCCGGGGAGGCGATCACCACCCACGCGTGCGTACTGCTGCGTTACGCGGGCACCGACGCGGGCCTCCCGGTGCCCCTCGGGTCCGCCGAGGAGATGACCGCCGTGTTCACCGCGCTGCACCGGCGGCGGTACGGCTTCACCAGCGACGCGCCCCTCGTCGTCGAGGCCGTCACCGTCGAGGCCGTCGGCACGGCCGGCCCGCACGGCCCCGTCGTCGTCCCGGCGAGCACCCGCCAAGGCGCCCTCGTGCCACGCGCCACCGTCCCCGTGTACAGCGACGGGAAGAGCGCCGACACCCCCCTCCACCGGCGCGAGGACCTGCGCCCCGGTGACACCGTCACCGGCCCCGCCGTGCTCGCCGAGGCCGACGCGACCACCGTGGTCGACCCCGGCTGGGCGGCCACCGCCACCGACGGCGGCCATCTGCTGCTGCGCCGGGTCACCCCCCGCCCCGCCCGCACGGCCGCCGGGACCGACGTCGACCCCGTCCTCCTGGAGGTCTTCAACAACCTCTTCATGGCGATCGCCGAACAGATGGGCGTCCGCCTGGAGAACACCGCCCGCTCCGTCAACATCAAGGAACGCCTCGACTTCTCCTGCGCGCTCTTCGACCCCGACGGCAACCTCATCGCCAACGCCCCCCACATCCCCGTCCACCTCGGCTCCATGGGCGAGTCCATCAAGGAGGTGCTGCGCCGCGACCGGGGCGACCTGCGCCCGGGGGACGTGTACGCCATCAACGACCCGTACCACGGCGGCACCCACCTGCCGGACGTCACCGTCGTCACCCCCGTCTTCGACGACACCGGCACCACACTCCGCTTCCTCGTCGCCTCCCGGGGCCACCACGCCGAGATCGGCGGCATCACCCCCGGCTCCATGCCCGCCTTCAGCCGCACCATCGAGGAGGAAGGCGTCCTCTTCGACAACTGGCTCCTCGTCCGCGACGGAAGACTGCGCGAGGCCGAGACCCGGGCCCTGCTCGCCGCGGGCCCGTACCCCTCGCGCGACCCCGACACCAACCTCGCCGACCTGCGCGCCCAGATCGCCGCCAACGAGAAGGGCGTCGAGGAACTGCGCAAGACCGTCGACCAGTTCGGCCTGGACGTCGTCCACGCCTACATGCGCCACGTCCGCGCCCACGCCGAGGAATCCGTCCGCCGGATCGTCGCCGGCCTGAACGACGGCTCCTGCCGCTACGAGACCGACGACGGCGCCGTCATCCAGGTCGCCGTCCGCGTCGACCGGGAAAACCGCTCGGCCGTCCTCGACTTCGCCGGCACCTCGCCCCAGCGGCCCGGCAACACCAACGCGCCCACCGCCGTCGTCATGGCCGCAGTCCTGTACGTCTTCCGCACCCTCGTCGCCGACGACATCCCGCTCAACAGCGGCTGCCTGGAACCCCTCGACGTCCGGGTGCCGCCCGGCTGCATGCTCGCGCCCGAGCCGCCCGCCGCCACCGTCGCCGGCAACGTGGAGACTTCCCAGGCCGTCACCGGAGCCCTCTACGCGGCCCTCGGCGTCCAGGCGGAGGGCTCCGGCACCATGAACAACGTCACCTTCGGCAACGACCGCGTGCAGTACTACGAGACCGTCGCCAGCGGATCGGGCGCGGGCGACGGCTTCGACGGCGCCGACGCCGTCCAGACGCACATGACCAACTCGCGGCTCACCGACCCCGAGATCCTGGAGTGGCGCCACCCCGTCCGCGTCGACTCCTTCGCCGTCCGCGAGGACAGCGGCGGCCGGGGCCGCTGGCACGGCGGGGCCGGGGTCGAGCGCCGCGTCCGCTTCCTGGAGCCCATGACCGTCACCCTGCTGACCGGGCACCGGCGCGTTCCGCCGTACGGCATGGCGGGCGGCGAACCGGGCGCGCTCGGCGCCAACACCGTGGAACGCGCCGACGGCACCGTCGACCGCCTCGACGGCGTCGACACCACCGACGTCGGCCCCGGGGACGTTCTCGTCGTCCGCACCCCGGGCGGGGGCGGCTACGGGCCGCCGGGGGAGGGCGGCCCGGAGGGGGCGTAGTCGTCCGGGCGGGGGTGGACGGACCTCCGGCGCGCGGCCGGCGGTGCGTCCGACCCAGGGGATACGGCGAAAGTCACGCCCCACCCCCGGCGGGCCGGCACGCCCGAGTCCACCCGCCGCACGCCCCGAGTCCACCCGCCGGCCGACCCGAACACCCCGCCGAAGCCCGGCGCGGACCGCTCCGCCCCGGACCCCGCCTACCTCCCGCTAAGCCCCTTGGCCGGGCCTCGGGGCAGAAACCGGGACAGGGGGCACAAAGGCCGTTTCGACCGTAGTCACCACGAGGACCTAGTCTGTGCACCGTGACTTCGCCTGCCTCGACGGACCTCGCTCCGCCCCAGCTCAGC
Organism: Streptomyces sp. NPDC048718; assembly: GCF_043198875.1. NCBI lineage: Bacteria > Bacillati > Actinomycetota > Actinomycetes > Kitasatosporales > Streptomycetaceae > Streptomyces > Streptomyces sp. NPDC048718. The sequence continues at coordinate 28,613 of NZ_JBICVG010000022.1, read as the reverse complement.
GCGGGGCCGCGCCCCGCGCAGGGCCCGGCCGCCGACGAAGGGCTCGCGCGGCGGCTGCGCGCGCTCGCCTGCACCGCCCCGCTGCACGACCTCGACGTGCGCAAGGCCAATCTGCTGGGCGAGTACTCGGTCTACGCGATGGCCGAGGTCGCCCTCGCGGCGATCGACCTCGTCACCCTCCACATGGACTTCGACACCGGCGCCGACCACGACCAGGTCGTCGCCCGGCTGCTGCCCCGCGTCGCCGCCCAGGCACCCGAGCGCCCCGCCGCCGAGCACGAGCGGGTGGCCCGCTGGGTCCTGGAGAACCTGATCAACGTCGGCAGCGTCGACCGGGGCTTCCGCGCCGTCTACGGCACCTTCGGCGCCGACGGGATCTACACGCGTCGCGACTACGACTTCAAGCTCGTCGAAGAGGTCCCCGGCTACGGCGGCGGAGTCTGCCTGCGCACCACCGACGAGGCCGTCAACGTCCTCGTCGGCGCCCTCGACACCGACGTCACCAGCGCCCAGATCGCCGCCGAGGTGAAGCTGGAGATCCTCATCCGCCGGGGCCGGCTCGCCGACGCCCAGCTCGCCGCCGAACAGGCCCGCTACCGGACCGTGCAGTACGCGGAGACCCTGCGCCGCACCCTGGAGGCCACCCGGCGCAACGTCCGCGCGGTCGACTGGCTGAACTCCGTCCCCGACATGATCGCCGAGGCGCTGGAGCACGTCGCCGACCGCTACCGGCACGAGAACGCGATCCTCACCAACATCCGCAAGGCCCGCGACGAGGCCGAGGACCAGGAGCACAAGCGCCGCGCCGCCGAGCTGGTCGACATCGTCAAGGACTGCATCCGCCGCCACACCCAGCTCCAGTCCCGACTCCTGGAGGCCGGACCGCTGTTCCGCGCCGAGCAGGACCGGCAGGCGTTCGCCGCGCCCACCGTGTACACCGGCCTGGATCTGTACGGACAGCTGGTCGCCCCGCTCCTGCCGCTCCCCGCCGAGCGGGCCACCCGGGTCACCGACGCCTTCTTCGCCCACGGCACCGGACTGCGCACCCCCGCCTCCGTCCGGATGAGCGACCTCGTCGACCTGCTCCTCACCCCGCCCGTGGAACGCCAGCACCTCGGCGCGGAGATGCCCGAGCCGGACCTGATCGCCACCCCCGACGACAGCCGCTTCAGCGAGGAGCAGCTGGCGAGCGCCATGGAACTGCTCGACCTGGAGCACGACGCCCCGCGCCGGCTGTCCGGACTGCTCGCCGAGGCCCGGCGGCGCGACCCCGACCTGCCGTATCTCGTCGCCCTGCTCGCCGTGCACGCCGCCAGCCCGCCGGTCGGCACCGCTTACCGGCAGGGCGAGGAGCGGCTGCTCTTCGCCGTCGACGACGGCACCTCGCTCGACGACCCCGAGTTCGGCGGCGCCGACCTCATCGTCGGCACCGCGCTCCTCGACGCCGTCGGCATGGCCGCCGACCGTACGGAGGCCTCGTGACCGAGCCCTCGCGACCGCCGTCGCCCGAGCCCCCGCCGGACGGCGACGTTCCGGCGCGCGCCGACGCGGACACCCCGGCCGGGGCCCCCGCGCCCGCCGCCGGCGTCCCGGCCCCCGCCCTGCGGGTGACGCATGTCGTCGTCCAGCGGACGGACGGCGCCGGGTCATCGCACCGGACCGCCGGCAAAGCGCCCGCGCGGACCGGACGCACGGCACCGGCGGCGTACGTCCGGGCCGTACCGCTGCCGCGCGACGGGAGCCGCGCCACCGAGGCCGGCACGGAGCCCGCGCGCCCCGCCGTACGGACGGTCGCCGTGACGCCCGTACGCCTGCCGCTGCCCGAACCCGGGACCGTGCCGAAGCCCGCAACCGCCGCCGGATCCGGAACCGGTCCCGAATCCGGGCCCCTTCCCGGAACCGGAGCAGGGACCCGTCCCGAACCCGGGACAGCCCCCGCCCCCGGGCCCCTGTCCCAAGCCGGGCCGCCGCCCGGCCCCGCGTCACCGAACCGCCGTACCGAGGAGCCCCAGCCGTGAGCGAACACCACGTCGAGCACACCGAGGCGTGGAGCGAACCGGAGGCCCCCGAGACCCCGGCCGCGCCCACCGCGCTCACCCCCGCCGACGCGGCCGACGCCGCCCGTCTCGTCTCGTTCGGACTCCAGCCCAAACTGCTGCCCGCGCGCGACGCCGAGTACGCCGAACTGCTGCGCCGCTACCGCGAGGACTCCGCCTTCGCGCGCCTCGCCGACGCCGTCGCGACCGGCCTCGGGCTCGTCGTCCTGGAGGTCTCCCCGCGCGCCGGCATGGCGGTCACCGCCGCCGAGGACTCCGTCTTCGCCGTCCGCATGGGCGACTACGCGCGCCGTGCCGCCACCGACGCCGCCGACCGCTTCCTGCACGGCCTCGCCCACCTCGCCGTGGCCGCCATGGCCTTCCCCCGCCCGGAGGACCTGGCCGACGACGGCTACATCGGCCGGCTCACCGTCAACGGCGTCGACGCCTTCGTCCGCCAGGCCTGCCGACGACTGGAGGAACGCGCCGAGCAGGAGGGCGAGAACACCGACCCGGCCACCGACACCCCCGGCCTGGAGGCCGCCTGGCGGATCTACGCCCGGCGCAGCGCCACCGGCGCCACCAAGGACGCCCGCCGCCTGGCCGGCTCCACCACCGGCATCGTCGGCAAGGCCGTCGCCTTCCTCACCGACTCCGGTTTCCTCCAGCGCACCGGCGACGAGTCCGGCGGCGCCTACCGCACCACCGCCCGCTACCAGCTCCAGGTCCGTGACATGGCGGGCAGCGCCGCGCTCGCCGAACTCCTCGAACTCGGCGTCGTCTCCGTCAGCGACGGCTCCGCCACCCTCCTGCCGCCGCCCGAGGGCGACGACCTGGAACTGGCCGCCGACGCCGGCCTGCCCTTCCACGCCTGAGCCACCCGGGCGGGTCCGGACCGACCACGAGGCCGGCCCGGACCACCCCGCCCCCGGTCCGGCCGGGCCCGCCCCGCCCGTCCGGACCACCGCCCCGCCCCTCCCGCCTCGCGCGGCCACCACGACCGCCTGAACCCCGCCCCGCCGCCCGATCCCCGCACGACACGACGAGAGTCCGCCGCACATGTACGAGCTGTCCCGGGTCCGCCTCTACTCCATCGGCCCGGCCGGTGCCCGCTACGCCGACACCGTTTTGGACCTGCGCGGAGTCGGCGCACCCGTGCCCCGTCCCGCGCCCACGCAGGCGGAGTTCTTCGAGGAGGAACCGGTCGGCCCGCCGCGCCGCCCCGCCCCCGCCGGCGTGCTCTTCCTGGAGAACGGCGGCGGCAAGTCCGTCCTCCTCAAGCTGATCTTCTCGGTCATGCTCCCCGGCCACCGCAACACCCTCGGCGGCGCCAGCTCCGGTGTGCTCCGCAAGTTCCTGCTCGCCGACGACTGCGGCCATGTCGCCCTGGAGTGGCAGCACACCCTCACCGGCGAGCTCGTCGTCGTCGGCAAGGTCAGCGAGTGGCGCGGCCGTCAGGTCTCCAACGACCCGCGCAAGTTCGCCGAGGCCTGGTACTCCTTCCGCCCGGGCCCCGGGCTCAGCCTCGACAACCTGCCCGTCGCCGAGGCCACCGCCGTCCGCCCGCCCGTCGAGGGCGCCTCCGGCGCCACCGGTCGCCGCCGCACCATGAAGGGCTTCCGCGACGCCCTCACCGAGGCCGGCAAGGCGTACCCGCACCTGGAGGTCGCCTGGGAGGAGATCCACGACCGCTGGAACGAGCACCTCGGCGAACTGGGCCTCGACCCCGAGCTCTTCCGCTATCAGCGCGAGATGAACGCCGACGAGGGCGAGGCCGCCGGCCTCTTCGCGGTCAAGAAGGACTCCGACTTCACCGACCTGCTGCTGCGCGCCGTCACCGACACCCGGGACACCGACGGCCTCGCCGATCTGGTCAGCGGCTTCGGCAACAAGCTCGGCCGGCGCGCGGAACTCACCGCCGAGCGCGACTTCACCGCCGGCTCCGTCGACCTGCTCACCCGGATCGTGGAGGCCGCCGAGTCCCGCGCCCGGGCCCGCGACATCCACGCCGGAGCCGAGCGCCGCACCCGCTCCCTGGCCCGCCGGCTCTCCGCCCGCGCCGCCGGGGAACGCGCCCGCGCCGCCGAACTCGCCCAGCGGGTCACCTCCGCCGCCCACGCCGTCTCCGAGGCCGAGACCGCCCGTGGCCGCGCCTCCCTCGTCGCCGCCGAACTCGCCTACCGGCACGCCTCGCTGGCGCTCGCCGCCGCCGAGAAGGGCGCCGCGGCCCAGCGCCGCGAACTCATCGACGCCCGCACCCTGCACGCCGCCTGGCAGGCCGCCGAGTCCGTGCTGCGCCACCGCGCCGCGAGCGACCGCTCCGCGCGCGTCGCCGCCGCCATCCGCGAGGCGGAGCGGGACGCCGCGCCGGCCCTCGCCGCCCGCGCCAAGGCCGCCGCCGACCTGGTACGGGCCCTCGCCTTGGCCGCCGAGGCCGGCGAGACCGCCGCGGCCGAGGAAGAGGAGCGCTCCGCCGCCCTTCAGGAGGCCGGCGAGACCGCGCACCGCGACGCCACCTCCGCCGCCACCGAGGCCCAGCGCGCCCGCAGCGAGGCCGGCCACCTGCGCCAGCGCCTCGCCGAGGTCGAGCAGGAGACGGCCGAGGCCGTCCGGGCCGGCTGGCTCGACGACACCGCGCCCGACGCCGACCCGGCCCGCGCCGCGCTCGCCGCCGCCGACGCCGAGAAGACCACCGTCGCCGCCTGGGACACGGCCCGCGAGGCCGCCCGCACCGCGATCGAGCGGGCCCGCGAGACCGCCGCCGCCGAGTCCCGCGCCGAACTCGCCGCCGCCCGCGCCGCCGACGCCGCCGACTCCGCGCGTCACGCCTACGACGCCGAGCGCCGCGCCGCCGAGGCGCTGGCCGCCGAGCCGCGCCTGGCCGAGCTGCTCGGGCTGCCCGGCGCCCCCGCCGCCGCGGGCTCCCCGCTCCCGGGCCAGCGCGCCGGCGACGGCGCCGCCGCCCAGGACGCCACCGGTCAGGCCGCCGAGGCCGGTGACGGCGCCCTGACCGTCACCGAGTTCGACCGGACCGCCGACGAACTGCGCGCCCTGCTCGACCAGTCCATCGCCTCCGCCGAGCGCCAGCTCTTCGACCTGCGCACGGCCGCCGCCGACGACAACCGCATCCTCGGCGCCCTCGGCGACGGCGGTCTGCTGCCGCCCGGCCCGGACGTCCTGGCCACCGTCGAGTTCCTCGGCGAGCAGGGCATCCCCGCCCTCCCCGGCTGGCGCTACCTCGCCCAGTCCGTCGCCCCGGCCGACCACGCCGCCGTCCTCGCCGCCCGCCCCGAGCTGGTCGACGGTGTCGTGATCACCGACCCCGACTCCTACCGCCGCGCCCGTGAGGCGCTCGGCGGCGCCGCCCTGCTGCCCCGTTCCACCGTGGCCGTCGGCACCGCCGCCGCTCTTCTCGCCCCGGTGCCCGCGCCCGACGCGGGGCAGGACACCGACGTCTTCCTCGTGCCGCCGAACCCGGCCATGCACGACGAGCACGCCGCCGACGAGGAGCGCCAGGCCCTGCGCGCCCGCGCCGTCGCCCGCGACGAGGAGATCCGTACCCTCGCCGGCCGGCTCACCGGCGACCGCTCCCTCGCCGCCCGCATCGGCGCCTGGCGCGCCGACTGCCCGTCCGGCATGCTCGCCGAGCTGGCGTCGGCCGCCGCCGCGGCCCGTACCGCCGCCGAGACCGCGACCGCCGCCCTCGCCGAAGCCCGTACGGCCCGGGCCGAGGCCGAGGAGACCGCCGCCGAGGCGCGCACGGTGCGCGACGAGCGCCAGGAGGCCGCCCAGCGCGCCCGCCGCGCCGCCGACGCCCTCGCCGGACTCGCCTTCCGGCTGCGCGAGCGCTCCGCCTGGCAGGCCAAACTGCGCGAACTCGCCGACGACGCCACCGAGTACGAGGCCCGCGCCCAGGTCTGCCTGGAGCGCGCCCGGGCCGCCGACGAGGACCGCCGCGCCGCCCAGCGCGCCGCCGACGACGCCCACCGCACCGCCCGCGCCCTGCGCGCCGAGCGCGCCGAGATCGCCGGCGCCCCCGAGAACCTCCCGGAGGAGGAGCCGGGCGCGCCGCGCGCCGCGCTCTCCGTCCTCCGCGAGGCCTACCGGGCCGCCTCCCAGCTGTACGAGAAGGTTGGCGTCGGCGCCGACCTGCGGGCCGAGCAGGCCCGCGCCGAGAGCGACGAGTCCGCCGCCCTCGCCGAACTGAACCGGCTCACCAACAAGGTCCGCACCCGCGCCGAGCAGCTCCTCGAATCCACTGACGGCGCCGACGGCCCGTCCCGCCAGGCCGCCGCCGCCCGCGCCGAGGAACTGGTCCACAAGCTGGAGTCGCGCACCTCCGAGGCCAGCGAGAAGCTGGGCCGGCTGCGCGGCGAGGCCGAACGGCTGGCCCCCGAGGAGGGCGAGGCCCACACCGAGCTGTCCGAGGAGCGGATCCCGGGCGACGCGGAGCACGCCCAGAGCCTGCTCCGTACCGCCACCGGCGAACTCGCCGCCCGCACCGACGCGCTGGAAGCCGCGCGCGCCGCCCACGCCGGGCTGCTCCAGGGCCATCGGGCCGCCGAGGACGCCGCCGGCGGCTTCGACGAGACCGCCGCCCTGCTGCGCGACCTGCTCCGCGACAACTCCGACCACACCGGCGCCGAGCAGGAGCAGCCGGAGCCGTACCCCGGCCCGCTCGCCGAGGCCCGTACCGCCGCCGCCGAGGCCCGCCGTTCGCTGCGCGGCTGCGCCGCCGACCTGTCGGCCGCCGACGCCGCCGTCCGCGAGGCCGGCGACATCCTCGTCCGGCACGCCAACTCCACCCGCTACGAGCAGGTCCGCACCCCGGCCCGCCAGCAGATCCGGGAACTGCCCGCCGCCGCGCTGCCCGAGCACGCGGCGAAGTGGGCCGAGGCGTTCGCGCCCCGGCTGCGGGTGCTCACCGACGAACTGGCCCAGCTGGAGCGCAACCGCGACTCCATCGTGGACCGGCTGCGCGGCCTCGTGGAGTCCTCGCTCGCCACCCTGCGCTCGGCGCAGCGGCTGTCCCAGCTGCCCGAGGGCCTCGGGGAATGGTCGGGCCAGGAGTTCCTGCGGATCCGCTTCGAGGAGCCCGACGCCGCCACCCTCACCGAGCGGCTCGGCGAGGTGATCGACGAGGCCACCCGCGCGGCCGTGAAGAAGAACTCCGATCTGCGCCGCGACGGTATGTCCCTGCTGCTGCGCGGTGTCCAGGCGGCGCTCGAACCGCGCGGTATCGCGGTCGAGATCCTCAAGCCGGACGCGGTGCTGCGCGCCGAGCGGGTCCCCGTCGGACAGATGGGCGACGTCTTCTCCGGCGGCCAGCTGCTGACCGCCGCCATCGCCCTGTACTGCACGATGGCCGCGCTGCGCTCCAACGACCGGGGCCGTGACAAGCACCGGCACGCGGGCACGCTGTTCCTCGACAACCCCATCGGCCGCGCCAACGCCACGTACCTGCTGGAGCTCCAGCGGGCCGTGTCGGACGCGCTGGGCGTCCAGCTGCTCTACACCACCGGTCTGTTCGACACCACGGCGCTCGCCGAGTTCCCGTTGGTCATCCGGCTGCGCAACGACGCCGACCTGCGCGCGGGCCTGAAGTACATCAGCGTGGAGGAGCACCTGCGTCCGGGTCTGCCGCAGGTGAAAACCGAGGGCGGCGAGACCATCCACGGCGAGATCACGGCGACCCGGATGTTCCGCCGCAGCACGGTGGAGGCCGTGGCCCCGGCGGACGCGTAGGCGGGTCCCGGCCGCGGGTGGACAGGCTTACGGGCTAGCAGGCTGACGGGCTGACGGGTCGACGGGGGGTTCCCGGCGGCCCGTCAGCTCTTCCCGGGAGCGGGGAAGACGGCGCGCAACGCCGGGCGCCGGGTCGGATACGCCACGGCCGCGACCGGCAGTACGCAGACGGTCTGCGCCGCCGTGTACCAGGGCGGGCAGACCCCGGGGATCAGATCGACGCCCACGATGGCGACCGGCAGGACGGCACTGAGCGTCCGCAGCCGGTCGAAGGCCCGGTGGGAGCCGCGCGCGGCGGCCGCGGCCGTCCGGTGGACCACCAGGGCGACCAGCGGCAGCAGGACCGCCCTGACCCACATGAAGGTGTTCACCGGATGCCCGGTGCCCGCCACGGCCGCGACCCCCGCCAGAGCGGCGCAGCCGAGCGCGCCGAAGAGAACGACGCAGCGCTGTGCCGAGGTGAGGGCGGCCTGGGCGCGCGAGGTGGGGAGGAAGGCGGTGCCGGGCGTGCCGTGCTGGGTGGTTTCCATCGGCAAGTACACGACGTCCCTGTTCGGCAAGCTCGGCATCACCGAGGACCAGGACTCCAACCGCCGCGTCCGCGCGGTCCTCGCCTACCTGGAGCGGCGGTAGAGAAGACCGGGCCCTGCCGCCCGGACCCCCTAAGCGGCCTCGGTGAGCGGTTTCCCCGGCTCTCCGTGCCCGGCCGTCCCCGCGTGTCCGGCCGTCCCCGCGGACCTCGCCGACTCGGCGTGCTCCTCACGGAGCCGCTCGCGCCGCAGGGCCCGCGCCGCGCTGCTCGGCTCGGAGACGACCCCGTGGCGCTGGTGCCACACCTGACGGGTGATCCATACGTCGAGCACCGACCAGGTCGCCACCACGGTGGCCGCTATCGCCGCGAGCGTCATCGGGAACGCCGGCCATGCTCCCGCGACCGAACACAGGAACGCGACCATCGAAACGATCAGTGTCACCGAGACGATCAGCACCGCCCGCACCGCCGCCGCCCGCACCGGATCCGGCATCCGGCGCCGTCCCCGCCGGTCGTCCACCCACAACTGCCGTTCCGGCTGCGCCTCGTGTTCCATAGCGCGCTCACTCCCCACCACCGATGTCTTCCGAGTGGCTGCCCGTATTGAGTCGCTTTACGCGGACACGGGCCTCCCCGGTACAGAATGACGTACGAGAGAGGGAAAAGGTTTCGCCGGGGGGTGGTTCGAGCGCGAGCGGAACAAGTAGTTCCAGCCATCCGCCCGGCGGCGGGAAAGCCCTGACCAGCGGGTGTCCTGTGCCACATTGGCGCAACTCAACTCCCCGAATACCGGGACAACTCATGATCAACACTCTTCCGACCGGCTGAAAATAGACCTGCCGTGCCTTCGGGTTGGCTGTGATGCAGTAGTAGGCTCGCGCCGCCGTCTGTTGAAGCCGAAGGTTGACGCCGCGTGTTGACGACACCGGGGCGTGGACGACGTGAGGAGCCCCCGCGGCCGCGGAGGCCGAGCTGGGGGAGGCCATGCGCTTTCGCGGGAAATCCATCCGCAGGAAGATCGTGGCGTTGCTCCTCGTACCGCTCGTCTCCCTCACCGGACTGTGGGGTTTCGCCACGGTCCTGACCGGCCGTGAGGCCCGGACCCTCCTCGACACCGGCTACATCATGGACAAGATCGGCTACCCGATCGAGGACACCTCGCGCGTCCTGCAGAAGGAACGCCGTGAATCCCTCGTGTACCTGGCCGACCCCCGCGCCGCCGAGGCCATGACCCGGCTGCGCGCGGAACGCGAGGCCACCGACCGGCAGATCGCCCTGATCCGGCGCAACGCCGCCGATCCCGGCGTGAGCGGCGACATGCAGCCCGCCACCGCCCAGCGGCTCACCGTGCTCCTCGACGCGCTCGACGGCCTCGACTCGCTGCGCCGCTCGGTGGAGACGCGCAGCGTCGGCAGGATGCAGGCGCTCGACTTCTACAACCGCCTGGTCGACCCCTGTTACGGCTTCCTCATGTCCCTCCACGCCCTGGAGAACGTGGAGATGGACAAGCAGGGCCGCGCCCTCGTCGGCATCACCCGCGCCCGCGAGATCGTCGCCCGCGAGGACGCGCTGGTCGCCTCCATGCTCATCGCCGAACGGATCACCCCCGAGGAGATCCGCGCCCTCACCGATGTCGTCGCCACCCGCAAGGCCTACTACGAGGCCAACCTGGAGGTCCTGCCCTCCTCCGAACGCGACCGCTACGAGCGCTACTGGACCGGCGCCGAGACCGCGCCCCTGCGCAAGTCGGAGGAGGCCCTGATCGCCGCGGGCGCCACCGACGGCCACCCCGCCGTCACGGCCCAGCGCTGGCAGGAACAGGCCGCCCCGGTCCTCGACGCCCTGGCCCAGGAGAACTACGCGGCCGGCGAGCGCCTCGAAGAACGCCTCCAGCCCGCCGCGTACAGCGTGCTGCTCAAGGCCGGCATCGCCGGTGTCCTCGGCTTCGTCGCCCTCCTCGTCTCCATCGTCGTCTCCGTCCGCATCGGCCGGGGCCTCGTCCGCGACCTGCGGCGGCTGCGCAAGGAGGCCCAGGAGGTCTCCGGCGTGCGGCTGCCCAGCGTGATGCGCCGCCTCGCCGCCGGCGAGGACGTCGACACCCTGACCGAGGTGCCCCGCCTGACGTACGGCGAGGACGAGGTCGGCCAGGTCGGCCAGGCCCTCAACACCCTCCAGCGCGCGGCCGTCGAGGCCGCCGTCAAGCAGGCGGAGCTGCGGCGCGGCGTGTCCGAGGTCTTCGTCAACCTCGCCCGCCGCAACCAGGTGCTGCTGCACCGTCAGCTCACCCTCCTCGACACCATGGAACGGCGCACCGAGGACACCGACGAACTCGCCGACCTGTTCCGGCTCGACCACCTGACCACCCGTATGCGCCGGCACGCCGAGGGCCTCGTGATCCTCTCCGGCGCGGCCCCGTCCCGGCAGTGGCGCAAGCCCGTCCAGCTGATGGACGTCGTGCGCGCCGCCGTCGCCGAGGTCGAGGACTACGAGCGCATCGAGGTCCGCCGGCTGCCCCGGCTCGGCGTCGGCGGCCCCGCCGTCGCCGACCTCACCCACCTCGTCGCCGAACTCCTCGAGAACGCCACCGTGTTCTCGCCCCCGCACACCGCCGTCCAGGTGCTCGGCGAGCGGGTCGCCAACGGGTTCACCCTGGAGATCCACGACCGGGGCCTCGGCATGAACCCCGAGGCGCTCCTCGAAGCCAACCTCCGGCTCGCCGAGACCCCCGAGTTCGAGCTGTCCGACACCGACCGCCTCGGCCTGTTCGTGGTCAGCCGCCTCGCCCAGCGCCAGAACGTGCGGGTCTCGCTCCAGACCTCGCCGTACGGCGGGACCACCGCGGTCGTCTTCATCCCGGCCACCCTGCTCACCGAGGCCCCCGAGACGCAGGGCGCGGGCTTCCGGCTGGACCGCGACGGCGCGGCCCGCCGGACGGATGGCCGCGACGGCCGCGACGGCGCCTCGGCCGAGGGCGGCGACCACGCGCGGACCGCCGGTCCGGCCGGACTGCCCCGCCGCCGGCCCGCGCTCGCCAAGGTCCCCGACCCGGCCCCGGAGCCCGCCGCGAGCCCGGTCCTGGACGGCCCCGTCGAACTCGAACCGCCGGTGGACGGCGACTCCCTCGACGAACTGCTCGGCGGCGCGGCCGACCTGCTCGACAGCGACAGTGAGCGGGGCGGACTCTTCCGGGCCCGGGAGCACCGCCGCCGAGGCACCGACGACCCGGCCGGAGGGGCCGGTCGGGCGGGCCAGGACTCCGCCGACGGCGTCACCCGGCTGCCCCGCCGCCGTACGCCGACGCTCGTCGTCGACCACGGCCGGCGCCTCGACGAGCCGGGCCGCGCCCATCCGGGTCCGGCCGGCCCCGGCACCGCGGGCGACGACTCCGAGCACACGGGCGCGGACGGTCACGGCCGGGGCCGAGGCCAGGGCCGGGACCAGGGGCACGGACACGGACCGGGAGACGGGGACACCATGGAACTGGCTCGTGTCCGGCCCGCGCCCACGCTCGTCCCCGTACCGCGCCAGGAGGAGGAGCCGTCACCGTTCGACGGGCTGCCCCGCCGGGTGCGCCAGGCCAGCCTCGCCCCGCAGCTGCGGGCGCACGGCACCCGCGACGAGGACCGTACGGCCGTCGGCGCCGCCGCCGAGGCCGACTCCTTCGAGCGGGACGCCGAGGAGGTGCGCAGCCGTATGGCCTCGATGCAGCGCGGCTGGCAGCGCGGCCGCCGGCAGAACGCCGAGGCGGCGGACTCCGGTACGGCGGGCCCCGGAAGTCCGTCGACAGACTCCGGTACGACGGACATCCGGGCGGTACGCCCCGGAACCGCAGGCCGCGGAGCCGCAGAACCCGGAACAGCAGGACCCGGAACGACAGCACCAGGAACGACACCCGAGGGGGACGGTCGATGACCGCACCGAACGCCGCAGCAACCCACAGCGCCGCCCAGGGCAACGGAGAGCTGAACTGGCTCCTCGACGAACTGGTCCAGCGCGTCGCCTCCATACGCAAGGCCCTGGTGCTCTCCAGCGACGGCCTGGCCACCGGAGCCTCGCAGGACCTCACCCGCGAGGACGGCGAGCACCTGGCCGCCGTGGCCTCGGGCTTCCACAGCCTGGCCAAGGGCGTGGGCCGGCACTTCGAGGCCGGCAAGGTCCGCCAGACGGTCGTCGAACTGGAGGACGCCTTCCTGTTCGTCACCGCCGCCGGCGACGGCAGCTGCCTGGCCGTGCTTGCCGACGCCGATTCGGACGTCGGCCAGGTCGCCTACGAGATGACCCTCATGGTCAAGCGGGTCGGCGCGCACCTCGCCACGGCGCCCCGGTCCGGGCTGCCCACCGGAGGATGAGTAAGGGGGACGGCATGAGCGACGCAGCCCAGTCCGAGCCGGACGCGGCCGGTCACTGGTACGACGACGACGCGGGGCCGGTGGTCCGCCCGTACGCCATGACCCGAGGCCGCACCAGCGCCGCGAGCCGGCACCGGCTCGACCTGATCGCGATCGTGGTCCCGGAACCGGCCGCCGAGGACCCCGGCCGTGATCAGACGCTGTCCCCCGAGCATGTCGAGATCGTCGAACGCTGCTCCGAGCAGCCGCAGTCGATCGCCGAACTCGCCGCAGGGCTCGACCTCCCCCTCGGGGTGGTACGGGTCCTGATCGGCGACCTCGTGGACGACGAGCTCGTGCACGTGACCCGCCCCGTTCCGCCGGCCGAGCTGCCGGATGTGAGCATCCTTCGTGAGGTGATCAATGGCCTTCGGGCGCTCTAGAACCGGAGCCGGCCACAGGCAGCCGCCGGTCGAGCCGGTGACGCTGAAAATCCTGGTGGCGGGGGGTTTCGGCGTCGGCAAGACCACCATGGTCGGGTCGGTCAGCGAGATCCGGCCGCTGCGGACCGAGGAGATGCTCAGCGAGGCGGGCCGGCCCGTCGACGATCTGCACGGCGTCGAGACCAAGACGACCACCACGGTCGCCATGGACTTCGGCCGGATCACGCTGCGCGACGACCTGGTCCTCTATCTGTTCGGTACGCCGGGGCAGGACCGTTTCTGGTTCCTGTGGGACGAGCTGGCCCAGGGCGCGCTCGGCGCGGTCGTGCTCGCCGACACCCGGCGTCTGGAGGACAGCTTCGCCGCCATCGACTACTTCGAGCGGCGCGGCATCCCCTTCACAGTGGCCGTCAACTGCTTCGAGGGCGCGCGCCGTTTCCCGGCGGAGACGGTGCGCGGCGCGCTCGACCTCGACCCCGAGGTCGAGCTGGTGATGTGCGACGCGCGCGACCGGGAGTCGGTCAAGAACGTCCTGGTGGCCGTCGTCCAGCACGCTCTGGTCCTGGCCGAGCACCCGCCGCCCGCCACGGCGGGCACCCCGGCAGGCCGCTGACCGGCCCCGCCGGTTCCGCCAGTCCTTACGCCCCCGTGCGCACCCGCACGGGGGCGTAAGGGCGCTCGCGGCCCGGCGCCCGGCCGGGACCCCAGCCAGGACCCCGGCCCGGTTTTTGGTCCTCAGCGGACCGCCACCACCGCCGAACCGTGTCCGAACAGGCCCTGGTTGGCGGTGATCCCGGCCCGCGCCCCCGGCACCTGCCGGTCCCCGGCCACGCCTCGCAGCTGCCAGGTCAGCTCGCAGACCTGCGCGAGGGCCTGGGCCGGCACGGCCTCGCCGAACGACGCGAGGCCGCCGCTCGGATTGACCGGGAGGCGTCCGCCCAGCGCGGTCACCCCGTCCCGTACCAGCGCCGCGCCGCCGCCCGCCGCGCACAGCCCGAGATCCTCGTACCACTCCAGCTCCAGCGCCGTGGACAGGTCGTACACCTCGGCCAGGGACAGATCCTCCGGGCCGAGCCCCGCCTCCTCGTACGCGGCCCGCGCGATCGTCGCCCGGAACGGAGGGGAGGGCCGCCCGGCGAGGGAGCCGGTCGCGGCCGGTCCCACCGCGGCCGGTCCCACCGCGACCGGACCCGCTGCGGCCGGACTCGCCAAGGGGGCCGGGTCGGTGGCGATGTCCGGCAGATCCAGGACCGTGCGCGGATACTCCGGGGTGATGGTCGACACCGCCCGGATCCGCACCGGGTCCGGATGCCCGTGACACCGGGCGAAGTCCAGGCCCGACAGCACGAGCGCCGCGCCCCCGTCGGAGGTCGCGCAGATGTCGAGCAGCCGCAGCGGATCGGCGACCACGGGCGATGCGGCCACCTCCCGCGCGCTCACCGGCTCGCGGTAGCGGGCCAGCGGATTGAGCGCGCCCGCCGCCGCGTTCTTCACCTTCACCAGGGCGAAGTCCTCGGGCGTGTCCCCGTACAGCGCCATCCGGCGGCGCGCGTACAGCCCGAAGTACGCCGGGTTCGTCGCCCCCAGCACCCGGAAGCGCAGCCAGTCGGGGTCGTCCGGGCGCTCGCCGCCCGCCGGGGCGAAGAACCCCTTCGGCGCCGCGTCCGCGCCCACCACGAGGACCACGTCGGCGAGCCCCGCGAGGATCTGCGCGCGGGCGGCGGCGATCGCCTGCGCCCCCGAGGCGCAGGCCGCGTAGACGCTGGTCACCCGCGCGCCCTGCCAGCCGAGCGCCCGGGCGAAGGAGGCCCCGGCCACGTAGCCCGGGTAGCCGCCCCGTACGGTGGCGGCGCCGACGATCGAGGGGACGTCCCGCCAGCCGAGACCGGCGTCGGCGAGCGCGGCCCGCGCGGCGGCCACCCCGTACGCGGTGAAACTCCGGCCCCACTTGCCCCACGGATGCATCCCGGCGCCGAGGACGGCGATGTCGGCCGTCATGCCGGCCCCCGTACGTCCACCGGCCCCTGGGAGTCCCCGGGCGGCCAGGTATCCCGCGGCCTTTCGGTATCCGGCGCCCCCTCGGCGTCCGTCGCCGCCGCGACCGGCCGCCAGTGCCAGGTGGTCCAGATGTGCTCGTCGTCCTCGTGGAGGACGCCCGGCACCAGCTCGGCCTCGGCCCCGACCGCCAGATCGGCCGGCCGTATGCCGGGCGCCGCCTGCCCGAGCACCACGATGCCCTCGACGGCCAGCTCCACCGCGATCAGGGTGTACGGCTCCCAGGCCCGGCCGGGGTCCGAGACATACGGCGCGGGCGGCCGGTAGCGGCCGTCGGTGTACGACCAGACACGGCCGCGCCGGGACAGCGGCGTCTCGGCGAGCTCGCCCCCGCCCGGGCAGTCAGGATTGCGGCAGCTGTCGTCCTCGCGGGGGAAGAAGACCGCCGCGCACACCGTGCAGCGGGTCCCCAGCAGCCGGAACTCCCCGTCGGGAGCGGTGTCGTCCGTGAACCAGCCGGGCACCACCGGCCTGCGTGTGCGTGCCATCCGCGACCCCCTCCACACCCCGGGTCACCTGACGAAGCGTCAGATGACCCGAGGATGGCACGACCGTCCCGGCCGGGGAAGGGGGGCGGCCCTCAGCGGGGCCCCGGGGGAGGCGTCAGTGCCCGCCCACCGACCGGCGCGCCACCGGGAAGTCGAAGAAGGTGGCCGGGAACGGCTCCGGCTTGAACGTGAAGTGCCACCACTCCTCGGGCAGATTGACGAAGCCCTCGGGAGCGAGCGCGTCGCGCAGCAGATCCCGGTTGGCCCGCTGCGCGCCCGTGATCCGGGGATCGTCGGTGTGCGAGAGCGTGTCGAAGCAGTCGAAGGCCGTCCCCATGTCGAGCGAGTTGTCGGGGAAGCGCTCAGCCTGCGGCCGGAAGCACTCCACCTGCGGTTCGCCCGGCTCGTACGCGCGCGTGGGCGCGGCGGGCAGCCGTACGACCGTCACATCCACCGTCGAACCCCGGCTGTGCCCCGACTTCTCCGCGATGTACCCGTCCTCGAACAGCCGCGTCTTGTCGACCAGCGGATAGAACTCCCGCTTCATCCGCTCGTCGCCCAGGTCTTCGGCCCAGCGCACGAAGTGGTCCACGGCCCGCTGTGGCCGGTAGCAGTCGTACACCTTCAGCGTGTATCCGCGCGCCACCAGCTTCGACTGCGCCCGGTGCAGAGCCTCGGCGGCCGGCCGGGTCAGCAGACACATCGGCTGGTGGTAGCCGTCCACCGGCTCGCCCACGAAGTTGTGCGGCGTGGCGTAACGGATCTCCTGAAGGATCGTCCGGTCCACCCGGTCCAGGGCCACGAACTCCGCCGGAGCCTTGGGCTCCGGGGCGGCGCTCGCCGACGGGGCGGCGGCGGTCACCGCGAGCAGCGCGGCGGCGGCCAGCGCACCGAGGGAGCGGACGGCGGAGACGAGCGGGGAAGGGGTCGCGGGCCCGATCGGCCTTGTCAGTCCTGTCATGTGCACCATCTATCAGTTCCGCCGGCGGCGGGGAAGGGCGATCCCCTACGGTCGACGCGTGACCGACATCCCGCATCCCGCGCCGCACAGCCACTGCTCCGCCTGCGGCACCCGTTACCCGGAGGCCTCCGGCTGGCCCCGCCCCTGTGCCGCCTGCGGCACGACCGCCTACCGCAACCCGACTCCGGTCGCCGTCGCCCTGCTGCCGGTGACCGACGAACGCCGGCGCACCGCTCTCGTCGTCATCACCCGCGCCATCGCGCCCCAGACCGGCCGCGTCGCCCTGCCCGGCGGCTTCATCGACTTCGGCGAGGACTGGCACGAGGCCGTCGTGCGCGAACTGCGCGAGGAGACCGGCATCGAGGCCGCCGCCGAAGACGTACGGCTCGCCGACGCGCTCAGCTCCCCGGGCGGCCATCTGCTCCTCTTCGGCCTGCTGCCGCCCCGCCCGGCCGCCGCGCTCCCGCCGTCGGCCCCGACCGACGAGACCAGCGGGCACCATCTGCTGTACGGGCCGGAGGAACTGGCGTTCCCGCTGCACACGGAGGCGGTACGGCGTTTCTTCGCGGGGACGTACGGCTGACGCGCCGGCGGGAGGACGTACGGCCGGGGCGCGCTGCCCCGGCCCCACCGCGTCCCCCTGGCCGTGACCCCCCGGCCGTCACCCTTCCCCGGCCGTACCCCGTCCCTCAGTCGCCTCCGCCGCCCCGTCGTTTCCGTCGTTTCCGTCGGCTTCGAGTCCGCGTACCCGCACCCGCAGGTCCGGCTCCACCGCCCCGTCCTCCGTCATCCGCTCCACCACGACCCGCCCGTCCACCAGCCGCGACCGGTACCGCTCGATCCGCTCCGGCGCCCAGCCGTCCCCGGCGTCCCGCACCACCAGGCCGCCGCCCGTCCGCCCCGCCGCGGGTGCCCACACCTCCAGGACAGGCCCGGCACCGCCCTCCCCGCCCTTACCGTCCTCGGATTCCCCGTTCTCGCCCCGGACCGGGATCACCGCGCCCGCCCGGGCCAGCACCGGCACCCGTGACAGCGGCGCGTCGAGCAGCACCCGCCCCGGGCCCTCGTACGCCCGCCCGGTCGCCGTGTCGTACCAGCGCCCGCGCGGCAGCCGTACCGTCCGCCGGTCCGTGCCCGCCGTCAGCACCGGCGCGACCAGCAGCGAGTCCCCGAGCAGAAAGGCGTCCTCGCAGTCCCGCAGCGCCCGGTCCTGGGGCGTCCCCCACCACACCGGCCGCGCATAGGGGGCGCCGGTCGTCCGGGCGAGCCGCGAGAGGGTGACGAAGTAGGGCAGCAGCCGCTCCCGCTCCGCCAGCGCCACGCGCGCGTGCTCCAGGACCTCGGGACCGAACTCCCACGGCTCGCGCCGCCCCGCGTCGATCGCCGCGTGCGTCCGGAACAGCGGCAGCCACGCCCCCAGCTGATACCAGCGCAGGAACAGCTCCGGCGACGGACTGCCGTCGAAGCCGCCGATGTCCGGCCCCGAGTACGGCACCCCGCACAGCCCGAGGCCCAGGGCCAGCGCCAGCGAGGCCCGCAGCCCCGGCCAGCCGGTCGCCACATCGCCCGACCAGGTCCCCCCATACCGCTGCATCCCCGCCCACCCGGAGCGCGAGAAGAGGAACGGCCGCTCCTTCGGCCGCAGCCGGCACAGCCCCTCGTACCCGGCCCGGGCCATGGCAAGCCCGTACACGTTGTGCGCCTCGCGGTGGTCCCCGCCCCGCCCCTCCAGACGGTGCCGGGCCGAGCGCGGCAGCGTCCGGTCGCCGAACGCGGTGAACGACACCGGCTCGTTCATGTCGTGCCATATGCCGGAGAAGCCCTGTGCCAGCCGCTCCTCGTACAGCGCGCCCCACCACGTCCGGGCCTTGGGATCGGTGAAGTCCGGATAGACGCACGCCCCCGGCCACACCACCCCGCGGACCTCCCTGCCCCGGCCGTCCCGTACGAACGCCCCGGCCGCCCGCCCGCTCTCGTACACCGGATTGCCCGGCTCCGCCTTCACCGCCGGGTCGACGATCGACACCAGACGCACCCCGCGCTCGCGCAGCTCGGCCGCGAGCCCCGGCAGATCCGGGAACCGCTCCCGGTCCACCGTGAAGACCCGGTGGCCGTCGTAGTGGTCGATGTCCAGGTGCAGCGCGGACAGCGCGAGCCCCCGGTCCCGGTAGCCGTCCACCACCCGCCGGACCTCCCGCTCGCTGCCGAAGCCCCAGCGCGCGTGCTGCGGACCCAGCGCCCAGGACGGCGGCAGCGCGGGCGCGCCGGTCAGCGCGGACCAGCCGTGCAGGACCCGCGCGGGGGTGCCGACCAGGACCCAGCAGCGCAACGGGCCGCCGTCCATGCGCAGTTCGCTGGTGCCGGGCCGATCGTGCCCGGACCCGGCGCCCTCCGCGCCCTCGGCGAGGACCACCCGGCCGTCCCAGGAGTTGTCGTAGAAGGCCAGATGCGTCCCCGCGTCCGCGACCACCAGCTGGACCGGCATGGTGATGTACAGCGGGTCGTCACCGGGGGAGAAGGGGCCGGGGTCGGTGTTCCACAGCCGGTACGTCCCGTCCCGCAGCCGCGGCCCCGAGGCCCGGCCGCCGAGCCCGAAGAACCGCGCGTCCGCCGGCACCTCGCTGCGCTGCACCCAGCGCGCCGAGCCCCCGGAAGCGGCCCTGTCCGGAGTGACCCTGTCCAAGACGGTCCCGTCCGAAGCCGTTCCCCTCGCAGACACCCCGCCCGGCGAGACACCCCCGTCCTCCTCGGACCTCCCGGCCTCTTCCGGCCTGGTCTCCCCGTACCTCCCGTATCTCCCATACCTCCCGGCCTTCCCTGCCTCTCCCGACACCGGCTCCCACCAGCGCGGCGGCAGATCCCGGCGCAGCACCACGCCACCCGGCGTGCGCACCTCCACCGCCCCGTGCCGGGACACCGCGACCGTCACCCGCTTGGACACCACCCGCCAGCCGCCGTCGGTGTCCGGCTCCAGGACGGCCCGCGGATCCGGTGCGGGCGCCTCGCCCGCCAGCGCGTACGACGGCAGCTCCGCCGCCCCGTCCCAGGACCAGAAGACGATGCCGGCCGCCGCCACCGACAGCCGCAGCTCGGCCCGGTCGAAACGGACGATCCCGCCGCCGGGCCGGGGGATCGCCGCCCACACCGGTCCCGGGGTCCGGGCCCGCTCCGGCCCCCGCGGCGGCAGCGCCCGCGCGTCGGTACGGCGCCGTCGCCACGCCGCCCCCACCGCGCGCAGCGCCTGCGCCGACCCCAGCACCTTCACCGAGCGCACCAGCTCACGACCGTTCATGCGGCTCACCCTGCCATCCCCGATGCGGCAGGTGAGCACCGTTCAACTGCCGTTCACCCATGGTCAGAGCACATATTCACCTACCGGACCATGGGCGGCGAACCCTGGTGCGAACGGGCATCCCATGGCATCGTCCTGTCAGCCGCGTCGCGCGCACACCGCAGCATGTGCGCGGGGCACACGCCTAGCCCGTGTACAGCTCCAGGGAGTCGACCGATGACATCAGCGCAGACCGAGCCGCTTTGGCAGCCGGACGAGGACCGCGTCGCCGCGGCCGCCGTCACCCGCTTCCAGGCCTGGGCGGCCGAGCGCCACGGAGCCCCGGCCGACGGCGGCTACGCGGCCCTGCACCGCTGGTCCGTCGACGACCTCGAAGCCTTCTGGGCGGCCGTCGCCGAGTGGTTCGACATCCGCTTCGCCACCCCGTACGAGCGGGTCCTCGGCGACGACGCCATGCCGGGCGCCGACTGGTTCCCGGGCGCCACCCTCAACTACGCCGAGCACGCGCTGCGCGCCGCCGACGAGCGCCCCCACGACACCGCACTGCTTCATGTGGACGAGACACAGGAGCCGACCCCGATCACCTGGGTCGAACTGCGCCGCCAGGTCGGCTCCCTCGCCGCCGAACTGCGCCGTCTCGGCGTCCGGCCCGGCGACCGGGTCAGCGGCTATCTGCCCAACATCCCCGAGGCGATCACCGCCTTCCTCGCCGCCGCCGCCGTCGGCGCCGTCTGGACCTCCTGCGCCCCCGACTTCGGCGCCCGCAGCGTCCTCGACCGCTTCCAGCAGGTCGAGCCCGTCGTCCTGTTCACCGTCGACGGCTACCGCTACGGCGGCAAGGTGCACGACCGCCGCGACACCGTCGCCGAGCTGCGCGCCGAACTGCCCACGCTGCGCGCCGTCGTCCACATCCCGCTGCTCGGCACCCCGGCCCCGGAGGGCACCCTGGAGTGGTCCGCGCTGACCGCCGCGGACACCGAGCCGGTCTACGAGCGGGTCCCCTTCTCCCACCCGCTGTGGGTGCTGTACTCCTCCGGCACCACCGGTCTGCCCAAGGCCATCGTGCAGTCCCAGGGCGGCATCCTGATCGAGCACCTCAAGCAGCTCGGCCTGCACTGCGACCTCGGCCCGGACGACGTGTTCTTCTGGTACACCTCCACCGGCTGGATGATGTGGAACTTCCTCGTCTCCGGTCTGCTCACCGGCACCACCGTGGTGGTGTACGACGGCAGCCCCGGCTACCCCGACACCGGCGCCCAGTGGCGCGTCGCCGAGCGCACCGGCGCGACCCTGTACGGCACCTCCGCCGCGTACGTCATGGCCTGCGCCAAGGCCGGTGTGCACCCGGGCCGCGACTTCGACCTCTCCCGCGTCAAGTGCGTCGCCACCACCGGCTCCCCGCTGCCGCCCGACGGTTTCCGCTGGCTGCACGACGAGGTCCGCGCCGATCTGTGGATCGCCTCCGTCAGCGGCGGCACCGACGTCTGCTCCTGCTTCGCCGGAGCCGTCCCCACCCTCCCGGTCCACATCGGCGAACTGCAGGCGGCCGGCCTCGGCACGGCCCTGGAATCCTGGGACCCGTCGGGCAAGCCGCTCGTCGGCGAGGTCGGCGAACTGGTCGTCACCCGGCCGATGCCCTCCATGCCGATCCGCTTCTGGAACGACCCGGACGGCAGCCGCTACCACGACAGCTACTTCGAGATGTTCCCCGGCGTGTGGCGGCACGGCGACTGGATCACCCTGACCGAGCGCGGCTCGGTCGTCATCCACGGCCGCTCCGACTCCACCCTGAACCGCCAGGGCGTCCGGATGGGAAGCGCCGATATCTACGAGGCGGTCGAGCGCCTTCCCGAGATCCGCGAATCCCTCGTCATCGGCCTGGAGGAGCCGAACGGCGGCTACTGGATGCCGCTCTTCGTCCACCTCGCCGAAGGCGCCACCCTCGACGAGGAACTGATCGGCCGGATCAAGACCACCATCCGCGCCGAGCTCTCCCCGCGCCACGTCCCCGACACCGTCATCGAGGTCCCCGGTATCCCGCACACCCTCACGGGCAAGCGCATCGAGGTCCCGGTCAAGCGCCTCCTCCAGGGCACCCCGATGGCCAAGGCCGTCAACCCGGGCTCGGTCGACAACCTTGCCCTGCTGGACTTCTACGAGGAGCTGGCCCGCACCCGCAAGACCGGCTGACCGGCGTCCGCACGCACCGAGGGCCCGCGCGATCCGCGCGGGCCCTCGGTGCGAACGGACTGCCCAGGCCGTCCGGGCGTCAGCCCCCGTACGTCGCCTGCGCGTCCCCCAGCACCTCCGCGAAGTCCGCCGCCAGCCGCCGGGCGTCGTCCGGCGGCAGGGTCGCCGTCGTGATCCGTACGCCGGTGGGCGCGGCGATCCGGAACCGCGCGCCGGCCGCCACCCACCAGCCGTGCGTCCGCAGCCCGTTCACCACCGCCGACTCGTCGCGCACGGGCACCCACACATTGACGCCGCTCCCGCCGGCCGAGCGGATGCCGTACGCGTCCAGCGCGCCGGTCAGGGCATCCCGCCGCTCCGCGTACGCGGCCTCGCCCGCCGCCACCAGCCGCGCCACGTCCGGATCGGCCAGCAGCCCGGCCACCGTCTCCTGGAGGATGTGGCTGACCCAGCCGGAGGTCATCAGCATCCGCCCGTCGTGCCGGGCGATGGTCACCGGATCACCGGCCACCCCCGCCCACCGCAGGTCGACCCCCAGCCGCTTGGAGACGGTGCGCACCTGCGCCCAGCGCTCCAGACCGGCCGAGGAGAGGGTGGCCGCCGCCGGCCCCTCGATCTCCACGGTGTAGTCGTCCTCGACGACCAGGACCTCGGGGAACTCCCGCAGCAGCGCCACCAGTTCGTCGCGTCGCGCGGGGGAGAAGGCCGCCCCGGTCGGATTCTGCGCGCGCGGGGTGCACACCAGTGCCCGTACCCCGGCCCGCAGCGCCGTCCGCAGCGCGTCGGGGGTGATGCCCTCCCCGTCCACGGCGACCGGGACCGTCCGCAGCCCCAAGGCCGGTACGAGGTCCAGGAGATGGTGGAACCCGGGGTCCTCCACCGCTACCGCGTCCCCGGGGCGCAGTTCGACGGAGAGCAGCCGGGCGATGCAGTCGAGCGCCCCGTGCGCGAAGGTGACCCGCTCCGCCGGGACGCCGTCCCGCGCGAACCAGTCCCGGGTCAGCTCCTCCAGCCGGGTGAGCCGGGGTTCGGCCCGGTGCGAGCCGAAGACCGGGCGCCACTCGGCGGGCGGGCGCAGCACCGGCAGGAAGGCCGGATCGGGCAGGCCGCTGGCCAGGTCCACCAGGCCGGGCGGCACGCGCAGCGGTCGCCGGGACGCCACCGAGGGCGCCTCCGCCACCACCGTGCCGCCCCGCCCGCGGGTGACGACCAGTCCGCGCCCGCGCAGTTCCTTGTACGCCGTCGCCACCGTGCCCGGACTGACGCCGAGTTCGTCGGCGAGCCGCCGTACGGGAGGCAGCGCGTCTCCCGGCGCGAGCGCGCCCTCGGTCACGCCGCGCTCGATGGACGCGGCGATCCCCTTGGCCGTCGTCCCTGTGATCGCATATTGTGTTGCCACGTACTGAACTATGTATCAATACATAACTCGCGTCAAGGGGGAACCGAGTGAGCCGCCCGACCGCATGGCACCGCACCGCTCTCGACCGCATACCCGGCGGCCGCGACGGCCGCCGCATGCTCGTCGTCAGCATCGTCGACAAGACCGGCACCGGCCTCTGGGCCGGCTGCACCGCCCTCTACTTCACCTACGTCTCCGGCCTCGGGCTCGGCCAGGTCGGCCTCCTCATGACGATCTCCGGAGGCGTCGGAGTCGCCGGTGCCCCGCTCGCCGGCCGCCTCGCCGACCGCTTCCCCCTCGTCCGCCTCATCGCCGCCGCGCAACTCCTGCGCGCCGCCGCCCTGCTGGCCCTCCTCACCACCGACGACTTTCTCCTCCTCACCCTCTTCTCCGCCCTCGGCGCCCTCCCGGACCGCGCCGGCAGCGTCCTCGTCAAGCTCTTCGCCGCCCGTCTCGCCGGCTCCGAGCGGGTCCGCTACCAGGCCATCCAGCGCACCACCGTCAACATCGGCTGGTCCATCGGCGGCCTCGGCGCCGCCGCCGCGCTCGCCACCGGAAGCACCCGCGTCTACGGACTCCTCCTCATCGGCAACGTCGTCAGCTACGCCGTCATCGCCGCCCTCACCCTGCGCTGCGCCGAACCCCCCGCCCCGGCCCGCGTCGTCACCGGCTCGACCGGCTCGACCGGTTCCGAGAGTCCCGACAGCTCGGCCGGCCCCACCGGCTCCGGCGGCGACACGCTTCTGACGAAGCCCGCCAACCCCTGGCGCGACCGCACCTTCCTCGGCTACGTCGCCACCGACGCCGCCCTCTACCTCGACGACACGATCCTCCAGGTAGCCATCCCGCTCTGGCTCATCCACGCCACCACCGCGCCCGTCGGACTCGCCCCGCTCCTCCTCGTCCTCAACACCGTCCTGGTCGTCCTCTTCCAGGTCCCGCTCGCCCGATTCGGCGCCACCACCCGCGCCGCCCGCCGCCTCGTCATCCCCCTGACCGGCCTCTTCCTCCTCGGCACCCTCGCGCTCGCCGCCTCCGCCACCGGCGGACCCGCCGTCGCCATCACGGCGCTCAGCGTCGCGGTCACGGCCCTGACCTTCGCCGAGATCATCCACGCCACCTCCTCCTGGGAACTCTCCGTCGCCCTCGCACCCGCCGAGGCCCAGGGCGCCTACGTCGGCGTCCACGGCCTCGCCCAGTCCGGCCAGCGCTTCGCGGGCCCGCTGGTCGTCACCGGGGTGATGAGCGTCGGCGCCCTCGCCTGGCCGGTCCTCGGCCTCGCCCTCATCGCGGCGGGAGCGGCCCAGTACCGGCTGATCCGCGACCGCGTCGACGCCGTCGACCCGCCCACACCGTCACTGTCAGTGGCGAAGGTTACGGTGAGTGAGCACTGAATCGACAGCGCTCAGGGGGAGACATGACCCGTCGGAACCACACCGGCACCGGCACCGGCACCCACACCACCGCGACACTCCGGCGCGCCCTGCGCCGCGACACCACGAGCACCCTCGCCCTCCTCGCCGACGGGGAGGACTTCGCCGCCATGCGCCGGTACACGACCTTCCCCTTCGACGACCACCCCCGGTACCTCGCCCACGCCGAAGCACTCCTGAAGTCCCTCGCCACCACCGGCGGGCACACCACCGTCGTCCTCTTCGACCCCGAGGAGTACGCCGACTACTGCGCCGCGACCGGCCTCGACCCCGACCACCCCACCAGCCGCGCCCGCTACGCCGCCGACACCGCCGCCACCGGAGCCGGCGTCACCTACACCGGACAACCCCTCGACACCCTCGTCCCCCTCCTGATCGACATCGCCGTCCGCCACGCCACCTGGGAGTACGCCACGACGCTGCTCGACGAGGCGGGCACCTGCGCCGACTGCGGCCAGGACATCGGCCGCGCCTCCTACGACCGGGCCGGCCGGCTGCTCCTGCGTCTCCTCGACGCGGCCGGCCCCGGCACCCACCACCTCGTGTGCAGCGTCCCCGCCGAGGACGACCAGCTCGTCGCCGTCCTGCGCGCCACCCGCGACGACACCGGACCCGCCCGCCTCGACCGCACCGAGGCCGCCGAATTCGCCTCGGTCCTCGCCGCCGGCATCGCCCGCGGCACCCCCGGCGGTCTCGTCCTGCGCACCGCCACGCCCGGCGCCCCCGACCGGCTGCACGGCTGGCGCCTGCGCGACGGCCGGCTCGACCCCCTCACCGAGGCCGAGGTCTTCGACGCCTACTGCACGGACGCCCTCACCGGCGAACCCATCGCCCCCGAGTCCCACGCCGACTACCGCGCGGGCTTCCCCCTCGACCCGGACGACCACCCCCACTCGCACCCCCACTGACACCGAAGGGGCTCCCCGCCGTCCACGGCGGGAAGCCCCTTCAGCCTCGTCGTTCAGTCCTGCCCTCCGGCCGGGATCACTCCCCGGACAGCACCGCCTGCGCGGCCATCCGCGCGTCGTGCGCGGTGTCCGCGGCCCGCGCCGCGGCGGCGGCCCGCTCGCACTGCGCCAGCGTGTGCTTCGCCAGCGTCGCCCGCACATACGGGATCGACGCGGCGCCCATCGACAGGGAGGTCACCCCGAGACCCGTCAGCACACAGGCGAGCAGCGGATCCGACGCCGCCTCACCGCACACCCCACAGCTCTTGCCCTCGGCCTTGGCGGCCTCCGCGGACAGCGCCACCAGGTCGAGCAGCGCGGGCTGCCACGGATCCTGCAGCCGCGACACCGCACCCACCTGACGGTCGGCGGCGAAGGTGTACTGCGCCAGGTCGTTCGTGCCCAGCGACAGGAACTCGACCTCCTGAAGGATCGACCGCGCCCGTAGCGCGGCGGACGGAATCTCCACCATCGCGCCGAACTTCGCCCGCAGCCCCGCCTCACGGCACGCGTCGGCGAACGCCCTCGCGTCCGTACGGTCGGCCACCATCGGCGCCATGACCTCCAGATACACCGGCAGCCCGGCGGCGGCCTTCGCCAGCGCCGTCAGCTGGGTCCGCAGCACCTCGGGATGGTCGAGCAGCGTCCGCAGACCCCGCACACCCAGCGCCGGGTTCGGCTCGTCGGCCGGTGTCAGGAAGTCCAGCGGCTTGTCCGCGCCCGCGTCCAGCACCCGTACGACCACCCGCCCCTCGGGGAAGGCCTCCAGCACCTCGCGGTACGCCTCGACCTGCTTCTCCTCGGACGGCGCCTTCGCGCTGTCGTCCAGGAACAGGAACTCGGTACGGAACAGACCGACGCCCTCGGCCCCCGCCTCGACCGCGGCCGGAACGTCCGCCGGACCGCCGACGTTCGCGAGCAGCGGCACCTTGTGCCCGTCCGAGGTCGCCCCGGGACCCGTCGACGCGGCGAGCGCGGCCTTGCGCTGCTCGGCGGCCCGCGTCATCGCCGCCCGCTTCTCGTCGCTCGGACGCACGAAGATCTCGCCGGTGGAACCGTCCACCGCGACGACCGTGCCCTCCGGCAGATCGACCGCGCCCGGCAGCGCGACCACGGCCGGCACCCCGAGCGCCCGCGCGAGGATCGCGCTGTGGCTGGTCGGCCCGCCCTCCTCGGTCACGAACCCGAGCACGAGCGAGGGGTCGAGCAGCGCGGTGTCCGCCGGCGCCAGATCGCGGGCGATCAGGACGTACGGCTCGTCGCTGTCCGGCACCCCGGGCATCGGCACCCCGAGCAGCCGCGCCACGATCCGGTTCCGTACGTCGTCCAGGTCGGCGACCCGGCCCGCCATGTACTCACCGGCGCCCGCGAGCAGCTCCCGGTAGTGCGAGAACGCGTCGTAGATCCCGCGTTCGGCCGTACTGCCGACCGCGATCCGCCGGTCCACGTCGGCGATCAGCTCCGGGTCCTGGGCGATCATCGCCTGGGCCTCCAGCACGGCCTGCGCCTCACCGCCGGCCAGATGGCCCCGCGCGTTCAGGTCGGCGGCCACGGCTTCCACGGCCTGACGGGCGCGTCCCTGCTCGCGCTCCGCCTCGTCGGGCGGGATCTGCTTGGCCGGCGGCTCCAATACGGCCGTCCCCATGTGCCGGACCTGGCCGATCGCCACACCATGGCTGACCCCGACGCCTCGCAGCGTTGTCTCCATCTCACCCGTCTCCGAGTCGTGCGACGGCCGTGCCGTCGCGTCGAATGTCCTCTGTGCGCTCACCCCTCAGGATGAGCGGTCGATCAGCTCCAGGCGAAGAGCTGGTCGCCGGACTTCACCTCGCCGGTCTCGACGACCTCGGAGAGCGCGTCGGCGGTGGCCTCCAGAGCCACGACCGGACAGATGGCGGACTTGCCGGCCTCCTCGACCGCGACGGGGTTCCAGCGCACGACGGCCTGGCCGCGCGTCACGGTGTCCCCCTTGTTCACGAGGAGCTCGAAGCCCTCCCCGTTGAGCTGGACGGTGTCGATACCGAGGTGGACGAGGACCCCGTGACCCCCCTGGTCGACCACGACGTACGCGTGCGGGTGAAGGGAGACGACGACACCGCCGATGGGCGAGACGGCCTCGGAGGGCTCGCGCACGGGGTCGATGGCGGTGCCGGGACCGACCATCGCGCCGGAGAAGACGGGGTCGGGCACGTGGGCGAGACCGATGGCGCGTCCGGCGAGCGGCGACGTCACGGTGGTCATGGGGAGCCTCCCGGGGGCGGAGATGCGTGTTGCGCCGTCACTGCCTGTCCTGGACGGCATAGTGTTTCCGCAGCCTATGTCATAGAAAGTCCCGGTTCTCCACGAGACGTACCGCTTGGCGCAGGCTAGGGACCACCGGCGACGGTTTGCGTCCGGGGACACAGAGATGTACTGTCGAATTCCTGCCTGACCCCAGAGCGGTTCCACCGCGGGTCGGCAGCACTCATCAAGCCGGATCCTCACCTCAGAGGACCGCACTCTGCGCTGCGCGTGGGGAGCGGTCGGAGGGAACGGAAAAGCCTGATACTGTTTGACCTCGCCGAAGGGCCTTGACGGTGAAAGCCGAAAAGGACTGGAAAGCGGAGAGTGAATCGGAGCCGAAAGGGTCTGATAAGCTCGAAACGCCGGAAGGGAACGGAAGCGAAAGTGACCGGGACCGGAAAGCACCGAGGAAATCGGATCGGAAAGATCTGATAGAGTCGGAAACGAAGGAAGCGCCCGGAGGAAAGCCCGAGAGGGTCAG